>OZ245365.1:5525000-6337479 GCA_965226495.1 Candidatus Marinacidobacterales bacterium
CGGTGATCTCGTGCGCGAGACCGATGTCCGCGAGAATGTGCGATTCGTCCTCTAGATCGCCCATCTCGCGTGCGATGCTGAGCGCTTCTTCTCGCACCTGGTAAGATTTCTGGCTATCGCCCTGAATCATATAAACGACCGCAAGGTTGTTGAGCGTCGTTGATTGGCCTTTCGTATCTCCCGCCTCAACTCGGAAGTCGAGCGATTGGTTGAAATGTTCGATGGCTTGATCGAGATCGCCCGTCTCACGGTAGGCGAGCCCGAGAATGGAATGAATCATGCCCATCGCCTCAGGATCTCCTTCGTATTCGCCGCTCGCAAGCGTGTTCTGGAGCAACTGAATACCTTCGTCGAGTTTGCCAGTCAAAACCTGTGCGTACGCAAGGCCGAAGCGTGCTTCCCCGTAATGAGGAGCCAGCTCCAGCGAGCGCGCGTAGGCTTCACTCGCCTCCGGGAACCTCCCCAGTCCTTCGTACAAGAGTCCCAAGCTGAGCTGAATGTCCGGGTCGTCCGGATACAACTTTGCCAGCTCGCGGTAGCTTTCCAATGCCGCCTCGTAATCATCTTTTACCTGAGCGGCGATGGCATGGATTTGATAGCGCTCGACGAGCGGAAGAGAAGCTGTTTCAGAAAGTGTCTGGGCCTGTTCGATGGCTACCTCGGCTTCTTCATGCTCACCCGCATCCAAATAGGCATCGGCCAGCTTGGCATAGGCCATGGCAAAGCTCGGGTCCTCGACGGTAGCTTCCTTAAGGAGTGGTATCGCCGCCTGGTTCGCGCCGCGCTGGAGATGGGCTAGGCCGGACTGATAGGCCTGGAGAGCTTCGAGCGAACCCGTCGAGACCTCGGCCATGGGCCGATCGGTATCCTCTCTGATTTGCTCAGCCGTGAGATCGAGGTGTTGCTTAACCTGCTCTGTGATTTGGTCGACCAGCGCAAAGACTTCGGACGAGGCTCCTTCTACCTTGATGGGGATGGGAACTCCCGAGCCAGCCTCGCGGAGGGTGAGATCCAAACGAAGAGTGCCTCCCACTTCGACAAATTGCCCATGAAGCACCGACTGTGCAGGAGCCCGCTGAGAGACGGACTGCAGCGCAGCATCGTCAAAACGGGTCTGCTCACTTAGTCCAAGCTCGGTCAAAACCTTCATCACCCGACCCCCCGGAACGGGCCGCAGATAGCGGGACTGCGAGATGTCGGTCACCAACATCTCTGAAAGTCCGGTGCGCATCCACTCCAGCTCTTCCGCGCCCGAAGCGTTCGTGAAGGGCAGAATGGCAAGGGTCGTTACAGGACCTTCCAACGAGTCAACCGATGGCGACTTATCTGGGCTCACAAGGTACAGAGTCGCTCCAACCGCTAGCACAGTCGCAACCGCTGCGGCGATTCCCGCTTTGCTTTGTGTGACCGCCCTTACCGCCCTCAGAGCAAGCGAGCGGTCCACCGACTCTCGTTCTATATCTTGGAGGACTTCGTGCGCACTCTTGTACCGCAGCTCGCGGTCGATCTCCAAGCACTTGACCGCCATGTTTTCCAGAAACTTTGGGATCTCGCCATGAAGCTCGCCGAGCGGGGGAGGCTTCTTACTCAAGCGCATCATCACTCTCGAGGCAGCTGTGTCTCCTTGGTAAGGAAGCTCTCCAGTCAGCATCTCGTAGAGGATCACCCCGAAAGAAAAGAGATCGGATTGTGCGTCCGCCTTCTCCGCGCGCACTTGCTCGGGAGACATGTAGTCCGGAGTCCCGATCATCATCCCCTGAGCGGTCATGCCTCCGGTGTCTTGGGCCGAACGGGCGATGCCGAAATCCATAATGTGCAACACACCCTCGGGGTCGATCATGATGTTCTCTGGCTTTAGGTCTCGGTGGATCACGCCCTGACTGTGGGCCTCCTCGAGCGCGCTAAGCATTTGCTTCACGAGCGGGACCGCCTCCTCGCCCGGGATCTTCCCGCACCTCTCGACCATCCGCTTCAGGCTCTCACCAGGGATGTACTCCATGGTGAAGAAGCGGACGCCCTCAGACTCGCCTAGATCATGAATACGAATGACGTTCTTATGCGTAATCTTGCGGGCTAGGAGCAGTTCTTGTTTGAAACGCTTCACGAGCTCGGGATTGTTCGACATCTCTCCGCGGATTGTCTTCAGGGCGATCACCTTTTCGAGCTCGCGATCCCAGGCCTTGTACACGCGACCCATACCGCCTTCCCCCAGAAGCTCCAGGATTTCGTAACGGTTCCCAAAGGACACATAGGCGGGTAGCTCTCCCGTCGTTCCGGCAGACAATGATCCTGGCGAGGGTGTCATTGGAGGCGAAGGCGTGCCCGGGCGCGAGGCTACGTCCGGCAAAGGAGAAGGCTGATACCCTGTCGAGGCCTCGGATTCAGAAGCGGGGTCCTCCGAGCTTGCGGGCGCCGCGGGGCGGAGCCCGGTCACATCAGAATCATCGGCCGACGGAACGGGTCGGATTCCAGTCTCTTCAGAATCGTCGAGAAGCGATTCGCACTTCTCACACTTTTCGAGCTCTTCGGAATTGCTGTGGCCGCAGTCAGGACATCTCATTAGGCCACCTCGAACGGTCGGGGCAACTAGGAGAGCTTATCCCAGGCCCCCGGCGTGGGCCAAGTCCAATACCGGTGAGGGAGCCGCTATTCGTGGACCACCCGGCAGACGGGCGTCCAATCGACGCTTGCCGACCTTCAATACGACGGTGTCTGTCGGAGGAGCTACCACCAAGGAGCGGAGAGGAAAGAGCCCATCCTCGTTGCGACCGGCCCGGAGCTCTCCAGTGTTAGTTCTCGGTCCGCCGGCTCCCGATCGCCGTCGATCTGGACCGCCCCCTGGGTGAGGAGACGACCCGCTTCGCTTTTCGACGAAGCCAGACCGGCGTCGACCATCAGGCGTGAGAGCATCGTCGCCTTGGCACCCTTGGGGAGTCGGTACTCGGGCATATCGTCGGGGAGGCCCCCCTTACGAAAAACCGCCTCGAAGCCTTCCTCAGCTTGCCGGGCTTCTTCCGGGGAGTGAAAGTCGGTGACGATCTGGCGCGCCAAATCCATCTTGGCTTGTTTGGGATGGACTTTCCCTTCTTTGATCTCTCGACGAAGCTTTCCGATCTCGGTGACGCTCTTGTCGGTCAGAAGCTCGTAATACCGGAACATCAAGTCATCGGAGATCGACATGAGCTTCCCGTACATCTCTTTCGGTGGCTCGGTGACGCCGACGTAATTGTCGAGGCTCTTCGACATCTTTTCGACGCCGTCGGTGCCTTCGAGAAGGGGCATCGTCATGATGACCTGCGGTGCGAGTCCGTATTCGCGCATGATGTCCCGGCCGACGAGAAGATTGAACGTCTGATCGGTCCCCCCTAGTTCGAAGTCTGCTTCGAGGTGTACGGAATCATAGGCTTGGGCCAAGGGGTAGAGGAACTCATGGATAGCGATCGGCTCCTGGGCCTCGTACCGACGTTTGAAGTCGTCGCGCTCGAGCATGCGGGCCACCGTGTACTTGGCGGTGAGACGCACGATCGCCTCGCCGTTGAGTTCGTTGAGCCAGGTGCTATTGAAAGGCACTTCGGTCTTTTCCGGATCGAGGATCTTGAAAACCTGTTGCTTGTAGGTCTCGGCGTTCTCTTCGACTTGCGGTCGGGTCAGTTGAGGACGCGTCTTCGACTTTCCACTTGGGTCGCCGATGAGGCCCGTAAAATCTCCAATGAGAAAGTAAACGATGTGTCCGAGATCCTGGAAGTGCTTCATCTTCCGAATGACTACGGTGTGGCCCAAATGTATGTCCGGCGCGGAAGGATCGAAACCAACTTTTACTTTGAGCGGCTTTCCTGTTTTCGCCGATTTTGTAAGTTTCGCCCGGAGCTCTTCTACCTTCACCACATCCACCGTCCCCTTGGTGAGATAGACAATCTGTTCGTCGATGGAGAGCTTCTTCAAGGCTTGTTCGTTCTCCCTCACCCCAGCCCTCTCCCAGAGGGAGAGGGTGAACTTCGCTCGAGCATGAGGCAGACCGCTTTCGGGTAAGCGCGGTGCTCTTCTTTGAGAATACGAGCGGAGAGTGTCTCTTCCGTGTCGTCGTCCTTAACGGCTACCGCGGTCTGGAGCACGATGGGACCATGGTCCAACTCCTCGTCGACGACGTGCACCGTACAGCCGGAAACCTTGACGCCGTGCTCTAGAGCTTGGCGTTGGGCATGGAGCCCAGGAAAAGACGGCAGAAGCGAGGGGTGTATATTAAGGATGTGATTCGGAAACGTGCGCACAAATACCGGAGACAAAAGCCTCATGAAGCCGGCTAGGCACACCAGGTCCACTTCATGTCGTAGGAGCTCGTCGACGACGGCTCGATCGAACTCTTCCCGAGAAGAAAAACTCCTGTGATCGACGACCGCAGTCGGAACCCCCGCTTCCGTTGCGTGGGTGAGCCCCGCCGCCGTCGCCAGATTGCTAAGAACGATCCCGATCCGCGCGTCCAGCTCACCTTGACGAATCGCATCGAGAATGGCCAGGAGATTCGAGCCCCTTCCAGAGATCAAGACTCCGAGCGTACGGCCGTCCGCGCTCAAAGCGATCCCTCGTAAAGGACTTCGCGGTCGCCGGTAACGATCTCTCCAATCACCAACGGCGCGTGGCTCGACAGCAGCTCGAGGGCTTCCTTTCGATGCGGGCTCGCCACCATGACCACCATGCCGATCCCCACGTTGAACGCGCGCAGCATCTCGCTCTCAGAAACGGAGCCCTTACGCCTCAGGTAGTCGAAGAGCTTCGGGAGCGCCCAACTGCCCAAGCGAACCCGAGCCGAGGTGCCGCGCGGCAAGACGCGCGGAATGTTGTCGGTGAGGCCGCCGCCTGTAATGTGGGCCATCGCCTTGACCAACCGCTTTTCGAGAAGCGGCTCTAACAAAGGAAGGTAGCACCGGTGTGGCGCGAGGAGGAGATCGGCGACCGAAGCACCTAATTCTTCCACGACGCTATCTGGACTCAACGCTTCCTGGTCGAAGAGAATCTTCCGGGCCAGTGAGTATCCGTTGGTATGGAGACCGGTGGAGCCGAGTCCAATCAGCACGTCGCCGGGCACGACACTCGACCCATCGATGATGTTCTCTCGCTCCACGACACCGACGATGGTCCCCGCCAGATCGTACTCGCCATCCTGATAGAACCCGGGCATCTCGGCCGTCTCGCCGCCCAGGAGCGACACCCCAAACTCCTCACAAGCCCGAGCGATTCCGGAAACCACCGCCTCTGCCACGTCGGGCACGAGCTTCCCCATCGCCAAGTAGTCGAGGAAGAAGAGAGGGTGGGCCCCCTGCACAAGAATGTCGTTGATACAGTGGGAGACGAGATCGTAACCCACCGTGTCGTGACGGCCGGAGGAGAAAGCGACTTTCAGCTTCGTCCCGACTCCGTCCGCGCTGGCGACCAAGACCGGCTCGCGGTACTTGCTGGTGTCCAGACGGAAGAGCCCCCCGAAGCTTCCGATGTCTCCAAGGGTTCCAGGGGTGAAGGTCTTACGAGCCAGCCGGCGGATCTTCTCCATGGTTTTGGCCGCCGCATCGATATCGACTCCCGCCGAGGAATAGTCCAATAGTTGCTTACCTTACCCTCACGCCGACCCTCTCCCCAAGGGAGAGGGAGAAGATCAATTGCCCTCACCCCATCCCTCTCCCAGAGGGAGAGGGAGAATTTTCAGGGCATTATGTCACCTTGACTCATCCCAAGAGAAGCTATAGGCTTCGCCTCCGTAGGGGAGCTTCATGGAGGTTGAGAAAATGTCGAAGAGATCAATTCTGCTGAGCATGGCAGTCGCCGGCTTGGCTCTTTCCACGTCACTATTGCTAGCCCAGGACGCGAAGTTCAATGCATTCGATGGCGAATCCGAACGCGGTAGCACCAGCATCGCCTATTTCAGCCAACCCTCGGAGGACGAATTCAATGCGGAGGGAGGGTTTGTCATCACGTACGGTCGGCCCGAGTGGAAGGCCGAGTATGACGCTCAGTTCGATGAACTGACCAAAGGAAAGCGGTGGCGCTTCGGGAGCAATTCCTGGACGACCTTGGATACGAACATCCCGCTCAAGATTGCGGGAGCCAAAGTCGGCCCGGGTTACTACTACCTCGTCCTCGAGCGCGGCCAGGGTGACGACTGGTCGCTGGTAATTCTCGACCCCAAACCGCTGCAGAAGAAAAAGATGGCTGCCTCTGGGGCGGAGGAGACTTCCGGGGGCATCAACGCTCCGTTGAAAGCGAGCATGACTGCGGAACCTGCCACAAGGCTCACGGTAAACTTAACCAAGAATGAAAACGACCTAACGAAGGCGTCGTTGGATATTCAATGGGGCAAGCGCAAGCTCTCCGCTCCGATCGACGTGGGAGTCGAAGTCCCGAGCTCCTAGATACCGCTGTCCCCAGAGTGGCGTAGCCGCCCGGGTAGAGCGGCTGCGCCCTTTCTTCTTTCCTAGCTCTTCTTTCTCACGATACGATCCAGCGAAAAGCGGCCCGCCCCCATCAAAACCAAGGCAACAAAGATCAGAAAATAGAGGAGCGCCTTCTCTGGATCTCGCCAGCCCTCGATGGTCTCCTCCGATGCTTGGTAGAGGCCGAGCCAGACGAGTACGTGCAGCTGAAATTGGTGACGTAAGGTCCCAGCGATCAACATGGTGAAAGCGGAAAAGGACGCTGCCCAGCGAGTAAAGAGTCCGAACGCGACGAGAAGACCGCCCGCGAATTCCGCGAGCGCCGCCGCCCAGGCGAACACACCGGGCAGTGGAAACCCCAACCGAGCAACCCCCTCGATGAAGCCAGCAGCGTCTCCCGAAACAAGGGCCGCGATCTTTCCCCAACCATGCGCCAAAGCAAGTCCGACACCGGCCAAACGCAACACCAACAAAGCCACGTCTTTCGTCATCGTTTATTCCATCTCCCTAACACACCGGTCACCTTTGTGATGGCTTGGTTATGACTTCTTGGTGAATCTCTTGAAGGCTTCTTGGATCGAATCGACCTTGTTTCAGTGCTTCGATACCGGCGACGGTCGCGTTGGCGCCGGTGAGAGTCGTGATGCAGAGGATGCCATGCTGTATGGCCGTCATGCGAATCGCTTCTTCGTCATAGAAAGACTTTCTTCCGAGGGGCGTATTCACTATCAGGTCGACCTTGCCGCTGATCAGATGATCGACGATATGCGGACGTCCTTCGTTTACTTTGAACACTCGCTCGGCGGATAGCCCGTTGGACTCGAGAAACGCCGCCGTCCCACGGCTGGCCACGAGGCGGAACCCCAGTCGCGATAATCGTCGCGCCACCGACACTAGGCCCGTCTTATCATTATTGTTTACGGAGAGGAAAGCGGTTCCAGACGTCGGCACCTTGTGGCCGGCCGCTATTTGCGCCTTCGCAAAGGCGCATCCGAAATCATAGGAGATACCCATGACCTCACCGGTCGACTTCATTTCGGGTCCGAGAAGGGTATCGACCCCGGGAAATTTCACGAAGGGAAACACTGGAACTTTGATGGAGACTTGCGGGACCGGGAGCTCTGGGGGTAGCCCCAGGGAAGCCACCGATTCACCCAACATGACCCGAATCGCCGCCTCAACGAGGGAAACACCGGTCGCCTTGCTTACGAACGGAACGGTTCGAGACGCTCTCGGGTTGGCCTCGAGCACGTAGACTGTCCCATCTTTAATCGCGTACTGGACGTTGATGAGTCCCTTCACTTGGAGCGCTCGCGCTATCTCTCGCGTATAGTTTCGGATCGTGTCGAGATGCGCCGGCTCTACCAGATAGGGAGGTAGGACGCTCGAGCTATCCCCAGAATGAATCCCCGCTTCCTCGATATGCTCCATGATCCCGCCGATCACAACGTCCACCCCATCGGACAAAGCGTCGACATCGACCTCGAACGCATCCTCCAGAAAGCGGTCGATGTAGACCGGATGAGAAGGTGAAGCCGCAACGGCATGGCTCATATATCCCCCGAGGTATTCACGGTCGTAAGCGATAGCCATCGCACGACCGCCCAACACGTAAGACGGGCGCACCAAGATGGGGTAGCCGATGGCCGACGCCGCCTCGAGGGCCTCCGCGATCGAGCTGGCCGTGGCGCTCTCGGGTTGTGGAATTCCTAGCTTGGCTAGGAGCGACGAAAACCGCTGGCGGTCCTCTGCGATGTCGATGCTGTCCGGCGAAGTACCAAGGATGGATACTCCCGCAGCTTCCAGCGCACGCGACAGCTTGAGCGGCGTCTGTCCCCCCAATTGCACGATGGCCGCTTCGGGCCGTTCGGCGTCCACGATGTGAAGGACATCCTCCAAAGTGAGCGGCTCGAAGTAGAGTCGATCCGAGGTGTCGTAGTCCGTCGAGACCGTCTCCGGGTTGCAGTTGACCATGATGGACTCTATTCCTCGGTCCCGAAGCGCGTAAGCCGCCTGACAGCAACAGTAGTCGAACTCGATGCCTTGCCCGATTCGATTGGGGCCACTCCCCAAGATCACTAGCTTGCGCCGATCGCTCGGCTCCACTTCGCTCTCCGATTGGTATGTGGAGTAGAGGTACGGCGTGTGGGAAGCGAACTCCGCAGCGCAGGTGTCGACCCGCTTGAAAACCGGCACGATGTGCTGCCTTGTTCTCTCTTGTCGGATCGACTCCTCGCTGGTGTTGGTCAGAACTGAAATTTGTCGGTCTGAGAAACCACAGGCCTTCGCCTCGGCGAGAAGCCCATCGAAACCCTCCGAAACAAGCCGGTCCTTGAGCTCAACGATGATACGGAGCTGTTCTAGAAACCACGGGTCGACTTTGCTGAGTCGGTGAATCTCCTCAATCGAAAACCCTTGCGACAGAGCGCCAATCAACTGCGCCAGCCGATCCGGCGTCGGTACCGGAAGGAGTTGTCGGAGCTTGCTAGGATCCACCGGCTCGGCGTTCAAGACACTGGTCCCTTCGTCGTTCCGCTCGAGCGAACGGAGCGCCTTCAATAGCGCCTCTCGAAAGTTGGACCCGAGGGCCATGACTTCCCCGACCGATTTCATTTGCGTCCCCAGCGTCGGGTCAGCCTTGGGAAATTTCTTGAAGTTCCACCGTGGCATCTTGACCACCACGTAATCGATGGTGGGCTCGAAGCTTGCGGGAGTGGTGCGGGTGATGTCGTTCTCGATCTCGTCCAAACGATAGCCGATCGCAACCTTCGCGGCGATCTTGGCGATCGGGAAGCCGGTCGCCTTGGAGGCCAAGGCCGAGCTGCGAGAGACACGCGGGTTCATCTCGATGATCACCATGCGCCCCGTCGAAGGCTCGACGGCGAACTGGATGTTGCTGCCCCCCGTCTCCACGCCAACCGCATCGATGACACGACGAGCTTGATCGCGCATCTGCTGGTATTCCACATCGGTCAACGTTTGCGCTGGCGCAACAGTGATGGAGTCCCCGGTATGAACCCCCATCGGATCGAGGTTTTCGATCGAACAGATAACGGTAAAGTTCGAAGCGCCGTCCCGCATTACTTCGAGCTCGAACTCTTTCCAGCCCAACAGGGACTCTTCAATCAGTACACGCCCTACCGGCGAGAGGAAGAGCCCGCGTCGCATCAGCTCAATGAACTCGTCCAAGTTGTAAGCAATGCCTCCGCCCGCCCCACCCAAGGTGAAGGACGGCCGTATGATCGCGGGGTAACCTATCTCTTCGACGAGCGCGACGGCTTCTTCGACGCTCCCTGCATCACCGCTCTCCGGAACGTCGAGACCCGCCTCGGTCATCGCTTGCTTGAATAGTTGTCGATCTTCGGCGAGTTTCACCGCTTCGAGATTGGCACCGATGAGGCGGACACCGTAGCGATCGAGCACACCCGAATCGGCGAGCTCCACGGCAAGATTGAGTCCGGTCTGCCCACCGACGGTCGGAAGGAGCGCATCGGGCCGTTCCCGTTCGATGATGGGTTCGACAAACTTGCCGTTTAGAGGCTCGATATAGGTGCGGTCGGCGAGCCCCGGATCGGTCATGATCGTCGCCGGGTTCGAGTTCACGAGGATGACCCGAACCCCTTCGCTACGCAACACCTTCACTGCCTGCGTCCCCGCGTAGTCGAACTCGGCGGCTTGACCGATGACGATCGGGCCCGAGCCCACCACCAAAACGCTTCCGATACTCTTGTCTCGGGGCATACTCAGCCTCTCCGATCCTCGAGCATCTTCAAGAAGTCTTCGAAAAGATAATGCGCGTCGTGTGGGCCTGGTGAAGCTTCGGGATGATATTGAACACTCATCGTCGGGGCGTTTTTGAGGCGAAAGCCCTCCAGTGTGCCGTCATTCAAGTTGAAGTGAGTGAGTTCCACAGAAAGACCCCGTAACGAATCCTCCTCCACGGCGAATCCGTGGTTTTGCGAAGTGATCTCCACCGCACCGTCGGAAGCCCGCTTCACCGGATGGTTCGCCCCGTGATGGCCGAACGGTAGCTTGAAGGTTTTGCCGCCGACCGCAAGGCCAAGCACTTGGTGTCCGAGGCAGATTCCGAAGACCGGTAAGCGTTCCACGAGCTCTTTGGCGGCTTCGACAGCGTACGTGAGCGGCTCCGGATCGCCGGGCCCGTTGGAGAAGAAGATGCCGTCGGGCTCGAGAGATAACGCGTCGCGTGCCGGGGTCTGGGCAGGTACGACCGTGGTGCGAATGCCGCAAGCGGCGAGACTTCGGAGAATTCCTCGCTTCATCCCCAGATCGTAGGCCACCACGTGGAATCGTTCTTGCGCAGTAGCCGGCCAAAAATATGGCTCGCGGCAGGTCACAACCTTCACTAAATCCGCGCCGATCATCTCCGGGATACTGCGAGCCTTCTCCGCATGCTCTCGGACAGGAGCCTCGGTCGTCGTCAGGACCGCACGCATCGCCCCCTTCGAGCGAATGTGCCGCGTCAGGGCGCGGGTATCGATACCGCAAATGGCAGGAATACCGTGTTCGGTCAGGTAACTCCCCAGCGTGCCCTCGGCACGGTGATTGCTCGCCACCGGGGAAGGCTCACGTACAACGAGGGCTGAGACTTGCGGACGGTCGGACTCGACGTCCTCGGAATTGACCCCGTAGTTGCCTATGTGCGGATAGGTAAGGGTGACGATCTGCCCGCAGTAGGAGGGATCGGTGAGGATTTCTTGATAACCAGTCAGTGCCGTATTGAAAACGATTTCGCCCGTAGCGTCACAGGCAGCACCAAAGGACCGACCCTCGAATGAGTGCCCATCCTCCAGTACTAAGTATGCTTTCACCCTAAGAGAGACCCTGGGGATTCTAGACCATCCTGGCCGAAATGCAAAAAGCAAAATGGGCGCATTCGCGATCCTGGCTGGCGCCAAAATGTGCCGTCGCCCTACCGACTTGGCCGGGCGCCCATTAGCCAGCGTGGTAACATGACTCCCGCGAGCGCGGCGAGACCAACATCTTCATCGCCGACTGGAGCCCTTGAGATGACCCGCGAAGCGCCCGATGTCGTCATCATAGGAGGCGGCGTCATCGGTTCGGCGATCGCGCTCCGCCTGGCCCAGGAAAAACTCCGCGTCACGGTACTGGATCAATCGGAGCCTGGCCGGAAGGCCTCAGGGGTCGCGGCGGGAATTCTGTCCACGCAAGCGGAGTCCAACGGCCCGACCCCCTTCTTCCAGCTCGCGCACGCGAGTCGAGCGCTCTATCCATCCTTTGCCGAAGAGCTCCGGGAAACGACGGGCATGGACGTGGAGCTTCGACTGGACGGCGTGGTCTCGGTGGCGGAGAACGAAACCGAGGACGAGGAACTTGCCGCTCGGTTCCAGTGGCAGAGCGGGGCAGGGCTCGCGGTGGAAAGACTGTCGGCCAAAGAGCTAACCCAGCTCGAACCGTCACTTCGCCCGGGCCTACGGGGAGGCATCTTTTTTCCGAACGACGGTCATGTCGTGGGTCCACGGGTTACCGAGGCCGTGATCCGAGCCGCCGCTAGCTCCGGCGTACGTTTCGAGTCCGGAAACCCTGCTCGGCGGATTCTGCACGAAAACGGTAGAGTGACCGGTGTGGAAACGGCGAACGGCTTCGTAGCCTGCGCCCAAGCCGTTAATGCCGCGGGGGCGTGGTCGGGTTTCGATTCGACGCTGCCGTTTGCGGTTCCGATTCGCCCTGCCCGGGGGGACATCGTGGCTCTCAGGGGACAGCCGGTACCGCGGCATGTGGTCTACTCACACGAACTTTATGTCGTGCCCCGACTCGACGGTCGTATCCTATTGGGAGCAACGATGGAGTTCGCCGGCTTCGATAGCACTGTCAAGGCAGCCGGTGTCCAGAAGCTCATGACGAGGTGCTTCGGGCTTCTTCCTTATCTAGAAGGTGCGGAGTTCGATTCCGCCTGGGCGGGACTTCGACCTTGCGCGCCCGACCAATTACCCATCCTCGGCACCACTCCCATCGAGGGACTCCACGTGGCGACCGGTCATTGCCGGAACGGCATTCTGTTAGCTCCCGTTACGGCTCGAATCGCGGCCGATATCATCGCCCATGGGACGTCGGAGCTCGACGTTTCTCCGTTTTCCGTCTCTCGATTCGAAAACGCGTGAGCTCTTTCTACCCACCTCTAGAACCGACTCCCGCAACACCCACAAGAATCGTCCGGGAAACTCACCTCTCGGGAAAACCGGCGGCCGCTAGTGGTTGGATCGCGCTGGCGAGTGTCGGCGCGCTGTTCTTGGTCTCCGCGATCTATTGGACGGATTTTCTCGGGCTCACTTCACAGCTCGCCGCAACGCCGGAAATGGTCTTCGACCGCAACGAGTACTGGCGACTCCTCACCGCCATCGGCACGCATGCGAACTTTCAGCACTTGCTGAGTAATGCCCTCGTTTTCGGAATCTTGAGCTACCTGCTCTACGGCTATTTTGGTCCCGTCGCTTATCCGGTGCTCGCAATAGCGGGAGGTGTCGCGGTCATGGCCGTGTCCTTGTCGACGTATCCACCGATGACGATCCTGGTGGGCGCTTCGGGAGTCACGTATCTGATGGCGGGTTTTTGGCTCACGCTGTATCTTTTCGTCGAGCGACGGTTTTCGCCTGTGAAAAGACTTCTGCGCTCGATAGGATTCAGCCTCATCGTATTGATGCCAACGGTATTCGAGCCGACGGTGAGCTACCGCACGCACTTGTTCGGTTTTGCAGTCGGTATGGTGCTCGGGCTGGGTTATTTCCAGTTCAATAAGGTAAGCCTGCGACGTGCCGAGCGCGTCGAGGTCGATCTCGACGACTAGTAGAGCCGTCAGCTGTCCCGCAGCCGCTCGTCGGCGAAGGGACAAGCCGTGGGGGTGGGGCCCCGCGGCACTACTAGAAGTAGAACCGGAGCTCGTTCTCGCGGACGCTTCGTAACGAAGTGGACAGCTGCTCCAGCAGTGCCACCGCCTGGCTGCGATACATATCGATCCTCTCCATCCGTCGCTGATCCTTCGGGTCACCACTCTCGAGGTACGACTGGCGTAACTCAGCCAACCGCCCCTCCGCTTCTTCCAAACTCAATGCAACGGAGATGAAGACCATGAGGTCGAGCTGACGTCGACTGAAGCCTCGACTCTGCCAAACCAGATCTTCGCGTAAGAGCGCTTGCTGTACCCGCAGGCTGCGTTCGGGATCGAACCCCTCGGCCACTTTCTGTAAGTATGCGGTCGCCGATCGAGTCAGCCGAGGCACGAGGCCATGCGCCTGCTCGAGAAAGGGACACGGGTCGACTTGGCTCGCCAAAGGTTCCTGAAGGCCGCACCGCCACGCCGTGGTCGGAAGATCCGGGGTATCTTCGCTACCCGGACTCCCTGGGGTCGAAGTACCACGCGCTCGTACAGATGTAGGCACAATCCCACACCAGATGAAGGAGACTAAGGCCAGCATCGCCGCGCCCCTGGCTATGCCGGGGACAGCTAACCTTTTGTCTTTTAATGGGTTGACCTTCATCACCCCACCTCCTCAGGTTGTGTCGGGAACGTCCTTGTACGTCTTTACTAATGTACATAGGCAAATTGGATGCCAGGAATGGGGGAAAATGAGCCGACGGGGGGACGTCCAAACTAGGGTTGTGCCAAGGGGTCGACGTGCGCAGGACGGCGGACTTAGCTTCGACGAGTTCCCTCGCCGCCATAGGCAAGGGCCATGGCGCGCTCGGTCACCTTGGCGTAAAGACGCCCGAGGGCACCGCGGATCTCCGGGTGTGCCTTCCAAAACGGAGGAACCCCAAGCCGTTTGAGAAGCGAGACAGACACTGCCGGAGGACCCACCGACACCGCGAAGGTCTTCAGCGAGTCACCGGCCTGCCAGAATTGGTCGATGGACTCACGTAGCGAAGGCGCGTTTTCGCGCACCCCGGTACGCCCCGAAGCTTCGGCGGCGCGGCGGCCGCGGAGTGCCTTGAGGATTTTCTCTCGATCCCGGCCGCGAAGACGGAAGAGCAAGAAAGGATCTTGATCCAATTGCTCTGCTAGAGCGTAGTGCACCGCCGCGATGTGTTTGCATGGATTCGCGGCATCCGGGCAGGAGCACTCGGTCACCAGATCGCCCTGAGAAGTGGGGAACAAGGACAGTCCCGCGCTTTGAAATGCGTCCTCGATATTCTGTGGCATCTCGCCAGCAAGGAGCTTGGCGGCGAACAAAGCTTGAGAGGTAAGAGTTTCCAGGGCTTTTTCCCATTGGGCGCGGGTAAGTGATTTCACCCGGAACGTCACTCGATAGGGATCGTAGCGAGATCCTTGGATGTCTGCTTCGATTCGCCCGGGTTCGATCTCGAGCCGCAGCACACGACCGGAAGCCGCGTAGCGCCGCCCTCTCTCTAGTCGGTTGGCCAGGCCGAGAAGCTCGAGGACGGCGATCCAACGCTGTGCCCACCATCGCTCTGCGAAATCGTCTCGTGTCCTGTGCTCGGAAGTCATCGTCTCATCCCACTAGTCTTGTACCGCGTCCCGCCGCAATGCGAAGAGCTCTTTGAGATCGCCCGTGGAAAGTTCGGTCAACCATCCCTCTCCGGCACGCACCACCAAATCTGCGAGATCCTTTTTTTGCTCGATGAGCTCGTCGATTTTCTCTTCCACGGTGCCGGCACATATGAATTTATGCACCGCAACCGATCGTGTCTGGCCGATTCGGAAAACGCGATCGGTCGCTTGGTTCTCGACGGCCGGGTTCCACCAGCGATCGAAATGAAACACGTGACGCGCACGCGTCAGGTTCAAACCGAATCCGCCCGCCTTGAGTGAAAGCACGAAGACACTTGGTCCCGGCACTTCCTCTTGGAAACGGGTAATCATTTCGTCCCGCTGGCGCACGGGAACCGCGCCATGAAGAAAGAGCACTTCGGTCGACAGCGCTTCGCGCAAATGCCGATGCAGCATACGACCCATCTCGGCGAACTGAGTAAAGATGAGGGCTCGATCGCCCTCGGCTAACACTTCTTCCAACATTTCGGTGATTCGGGTTAGTTTGCCGGAACGGCCATCGAGCTCGCTGTCGTCCCCAAGGTAATGAGTGGGATGGTTGCACACCTGTTTCAGCCGCGTGAGCGCAACGAGAACCTCGCCCTTGCGGCCCATGCCTTCGGAGTGGTCGATGCGAGTCAGGCTCTCGCGCACTACGGCTTCGTAGAGTGTCGCCTGCTCTCGAGTCAGGCTGCAAAAAACCTTCATTTCGTTCTTGCGTGGAAGATCCTTGATCACCGTGGGGTCGGTCTTCACGCGGCGCAGCACGAAAGGTTGCACGAGACGGCGGAGCTCTTCGGTAGCCTCTGGATCGCGGTACCTCTCGATGGGCACCGCGAAACGTCGCTTGAACGAGAGATGAGAGCCCAGATACGAGGGGTTCAAAAACTCCATGATCGACCACAGCTCGGAAAGGCGATTCTCGACCGGTGTGCCGGTAAGAGCCACCCGGATCGGAGCGCCTAGACGCGTCACCGACTTGGTTTGCTTGGCGGCGGGGTTTTTGATGTTTTGTGCCTCGTCTAAGACCAGACCATCCCACTGAACTGCCGAAAGACGTTTTAGATCGCGATGAACCAAGCTGTAGCTCGAGACCACCAAATCGTGTCGTGCCGCCTGTCGGACGAAGGCGTCTCCCTCACGGCGTCCCAATCCGTGGTGAATCAATACTCGCAATGCAGGTGCGAATCGCTCCGCCTCCTTCCTCCAGTTGCTCATCACCGAAGTGGGACAAATCAGAAGGAACGGGCGTTTCAGCTCGCCCGCTTGCCGGCGATGAAGGAGGAACGCAAGCATCTGAATGGTTTTTCCGAGTCCCATATCATCTGCCAGGCACGCCCCGAGGCCCCACTTTCCGAGAAAGGTGAGCCAGGAAAGACCGCTAACCTGATAGGGCCGAAGCTGACCCTGGAAGTCACCCGGCGGGTCGAGCATTGGCAAAGACTCCATACCCCCGAGCCTCCCCAAAAGTGTTTCGACCCAACCATCCGCCTCCAATCCACGGACCGGCAAGCCGTCTTCGCCGCGGCCGAGTCCCAACTGCAGGACTTCTCGAAGCGACATCACCGCTCGCGCCGGTTGGGAGCCGATCACTTTTAGCGCTTCCGCGACGTGCTCCTCTTTGAGCTCTACCCACCGGCCGCGCAGGCGAACCAATGGCTGCTTGAGCGAGACGAGCTGAAGAAACTCTTCACGGTCTAAGCTCTCGTCACCGATGGCGACTTGCCAATCGAACTCTACGAGAGCATCGAGACCGAGAGCCGAGTCGACCCTTCCGGGATCCTCGGGGGCCGCCACGTGAAGCTTCAATCCGAAACCCGCTTCCTGCTTTTCCCACCAGGACGGAACGAGAACGCCGAAACCACTTTCGCGTAAGAGAAAAGCTGACTCGCGAAGAAAAAGATAGGCTTCGTCCAAGTCCAAATCGCAATACTCGGGCCTAGATTCCTTCAAGCTTTCTTCGATCGGTGGGAAAAGCGTCGAGGCGCGGCCGAGCGCTTCGAGGGCTCGTTCCTGCGGACGGTCCATCCGACGTTGGAGATAACGCCAACTCTGTCCCGCATGTCTCCAAATTCGACCCACGGGAATGAGGAGACTCGGGTCATCGACGGCCTGCAGAAAAAACTGGAGCCTCCATCTTTCGCCGGCCCCGGCGCCTTCTCCTTCAGGTGGATCGAGTCGGAAAGCGATCCGAAAAGGCGCTTCGGTCTCGTCCTCCAAGGACCGGCGCCAATCGGCCAGCTCGAGCTCCAACGAGCGTCTCTCGTTTCCAGTTGCGGAAAGCGCGCCCTGGGAATCCAATAGAGCCGCCGCGAAGTGAGCACCTTGGCTATCGATGACACGAGGTCTCAGTCTCAGGCGCGAGGCAGCCTGACGCACGAAGACATCGACGGCGGTCGCCAGGAAATCGTTCAACAAGTCGTCGGGGTCGACACCTTTGCGATTGGCTTGAACGAAAGCGCGGCAAACCGGAGGCATCGCCGAGGCCAAACCTTCCACTCGCTCGTCCTCCTCATCCAGCAAAGGCTCCCAAAGAGCGCGGGCCCTGGAATTCGACCCGTCCACACCGGGTAAGAATCTCTGACGCGCGAGGAGCTCGAGCGCCATACGCGCCGCAGTAGCCCAAAAGCGCACATCCTGCCCTAGCCGTACGCGTAACGGAGTTTGACTGAGCTCGTCAAAATGACCAGGCTCACTGGGGAGGCTCGCCAACCATCCGAGTGCGGTCATGGGCGCAAGCGATAGGCCCGGGATTCGCCATTTGGCCAAACGTTTCGCGGAAGAGATCTCGCGCTCGTCGACGATCAATTCTGGGGACGCCACCGGTTCCCCGTGAAGACTCGGCAGGAAAAAATCCGATTCGCCTCGTGAAAAGCTGGCTTGATAACCGTTTTCCCCGAATGCCGCGAAGATCTCCTCTTCGATCTGCCGGCGAGGCGAGTGAAACGGATGAAGGGGCGCGGCATCCGCCTTGGTGCGACCGCGAGGGGGCGCGGGAGAACCGGTTTCTCCCCAGAGGAAGAACCCTCCTCCTCCAGATGACGGAATCCATGTTCCGTGGGCGACAATCACGTGATTCGTCTCAAAAAGCCGAGGCGGCGCGTTCCGTCCAGGCGATCTTTCCAGTCTAGCACGAGGCGGCCGAGCCCAAGCCTCCGAAACAAGTGCCACCCTTTTGGTGAGAACGACCGGATAACCTTCTAACTGTTTGATTCCTGAGGGTATTCAGGCAGGGAGGTTGGCGGAGAGGGTGGGATTCGAACCCACGTGCCCAGTTATTAACCGGACAAGACGCTTTCGAGGCGCCCCCGTTACGACCACTTCGGTACCTCTCCGCGCGAGTGCTCGCCGATTCGACGACGTTCCTTATCGGTACGATAGCTTCTCTGGAGCTTCCTCCTACACGCGATCCCGCCGGTAGCGGAAAAAGTCCTGCATCAGTTTTCGGCAGTCATGCTCGAGAACACCTGAAATAACTGCCAGCCGGTGAGGCACCCGGATGCTTTCTAGATCCACAATCGATTCCACGGCCCCAAACTTGGGCTCCTTCGCTCCGTAGACCAACGTGCTGACCCGCGCGTGAACGATGGCTCCGATACACATCAGGCACGGCTCCACCGTTACATAAAGCGTCAACCCCCGGAGTCGGTAATCCCCAAGCTCCTTTGCGGCGTGGCGAATCGCAACCAGCTCTGCGTGTGCGGTGGGGTCAACCGTGTGGATGGGCTGATTGAACCCGGTCGCAACAATCACCTCATCCTTAGTCAGGATGGCGCCAATCGGCACCTCTCCCAAGTGGAGTGCTTTGTGCGCCGCCTCCAGGGCGTGTCGCATCAACTCTTCGTGGGTCCCGATTCCTAAGTCCTCAGCGACGACGTTTCGCCTCGCATCACGCCGCGCAAGCCACTCGTCGCACACACATTATAATAGGAACCGCCCGATTTCGCGCCCGATTGCCGCTTGAAATCCCAACTATCCGAAGTGCTAAAAATTTAGCAAATAAACTTGACGGGACCGCGGTCTCAGTGCTAGATTTCCAGCATGATGCTGAAATATTAGCATGGCAGGAAGTCGAGGAGGCGAAACCACGTGACCAAGAAACATTCGATGGGCGAAAAAGCGTATCTAAGCTTGAGCACTCGGGAACGGCAGATCATGGACTTGTTGTATCGCTTTGGCCAGTCTACCGCGGCCGAAGTGCAGGCCAACCTGCCCGATCCTCCGGGTTACTCGGCGGTGCGGGCAACGCTACGCATCCTGGAGGAAAAGGGACACGTTGGCCACGACCAGGACGGTCCGCGTTACGTCTTCACTCCTACCGTGGGGCAGGACAAGGCCAAGCGCTCTGCTATCCAACACCTTCTTCACACGTTCTTTAACGGATCGACCGAGCAGGCCGTCGCTACGCTCTTGGACGATTCCACCGCCGATCTCTCGTCCGAAGAGCTGAGCCGCCTCGCGAAGCTGATCGACAAGGCGCGCACGAAAGGAGCCTAGCCATGTCTTGGACCCTCTTCACTGCGAACATTCTCGTCAAAGGATTTGTTGTCCTGGGAGTGGCTTCTCTGATGACCGTCGCACTGAGACAGGCCTCGGCGGCGACGCGGCACGTCGTTTGGGCGTTGGCGCTGATCAGTCTTCTGGCCTTGCCTTTCTTGTCTTCGGCCTTGCCCACGTGGCAGCTGCCGCTGCCGGTAATGTTCTTGCCGGCTACGCCTTCACCCGACACCCTTGTTCCTGAACGCGGCGTCGTTGCTGCGGCCCCGACCACGACCGTTCGACCCAAACGCAACGTGTCGCCCTCTACTGAAACGCGGCCGTCCCCCTCCCAGCGTCCCGCACCGGCCGGTGATCGCACCGGCTCGACTCTGGCGACCATTGGTTGGCAAACCTGGGTCCTGGCGATCTGGCTCGCCGGATTGGCGCTATTCGCTTCGCGCATCCTCGTTGGCTTGGTTCGAAGCCGCCATGCCGTGCGCTCGGCGCATGCGATCAAAGATCCCTCGTGGAAGCTTCTGTGTGAAGAAATCGCAGATAAGTTTGGGATCTCGCAAAGGGTCAGGCTGCTAGAAAGCCCTCGTGCCTCATTGCCTGTGACTTGTGGGTTCTTTCGTTCCTCGGTGCTCCTACCGGAAAACGCCAACGAATGGACGGCGGAGCGGCGGCGGAGTGTGTTGCTTCATGAGATGGCTCACGTGAAGCGTCGAGACTGCCTCGTCCAGTTGTTCGCGCAACTCACCTGTGCTGCACACTGGTGCAACCCGGCTGTTTGGTTCGCGGCAAGAGAGTTACGGCGCGAGAGCGAGCGAGCCTGCGACGATCTGGTCTTGCACGCGGGTACCCGCCCTTCCGATTATGCGCACGACCTTCTCGACATGGCTCGGGTATTGACCATGACCCCGACTCCTACCCTGGCCGCGGTCACGCTCGCGCACCGTTCAAGGCTCGAGGAGCGACTCCTGGCCATTCTGAATCCCAAGCTCCCGCGGCGAGCCCTGAGTCGCCTTTCCGTCTCGTTAGCCACGCTGGCAGTCGTTCTCTTCGTTCTCCCATTGGCGACGCTCGTGCCGTCTGCAAAGGCCAGAGAGACATTGCGACCCCACTCGCCGAACCCGCTACTACTCTTAGAAGAGAGTGCGTTGGAAAATAAAATGAGCGAACGGGTCCGTTTGCAGGGGCGGGAAACGGACGGAGGGATCCAAACGCTTTCCGAAGTGGAAACAAAGGAGCAGGACGTGGACTCGGATCGCGACCGTCAGGTGAACGTTCGCGACGTCGATGACGATGGTGACGACGACGATGAGCGAGAGCGTGTGGACGAGCGCTTGTTGATCCCGCTAATGGAAGCACTCTCCGATCCGGAACCGGCGGTTCGAGAGCAAGCGGCGGAGGTGCTTGGCGACCTCGAAGACGAAAGAGCGGTCGAGCCCCTCATGGCAGCCGTCACCGATGAAAATGAGGACGTGCGAGCGCAGGTCATTTGGGCGCTCGGAAACATGGAAGATCCTCGAACCTTCGAAACCCTCCGTACCGCACTTCGCGATGAGAGCGAAGAAGTCCAGGAGAGCGCGATCTGGGCTCTTGGGCAACTCGAAGACCCACGGTCGATCGACGCCTTGACCGAAGCGCTCAAATCTGCGAATCCCGACATCCGGGAGACGGCCGCCACCTCTCTTGGAAGGATCGAGGACCCTCGCGCGATCGGTGCATTGGAGAGCGTGATCCACGACGAAAGCTCCGACGTCCGAGAGCAGACCGTCTGGGCACTCGGCATGATCGAAGATCCCGGCTCGGTGCCGGCTTTGAAGGAGGCGCTCCAGGATGAGAATCCTGACGTCCGTGAGCAGGCCGCTTGGGCGCTCGGCAAAACGGAAGATCCGAGCGCGCTCGATGCTCTCGCGACCGCAGTAAACGATGAGAGTCCCGATGTCCGTGAACAAGCCGTCTGGGCAATGGGCATGATCCAGGATGCCCGCTCGGTAGACGCCTTGATCGTTGCGCTCAAAGATCAAGAACCCGACATCCGCGAACAGGCCGCTTGGGCGCTCGGCATGATCCAGGATTCCCGCGCCGTCGACCCTCTGATCGCCGCCGTCACCGATTCCTAAAGCGACGTCCGGGCCGAGGTCGTTGGCGCCCTCGGAATGCTCCAGGACCGACGAGCCCTCGACACCTTGACGCAAGCCATCAAGGACGAAGACCCGGGACGTCCGCGCACAGGCACTTTGGGCGATCTCCATGTTGGCTCGTGGATCGGACGACGAGTGACGACCGCGCGGCATAGCGTCCTCTGAGACACCGGCCAGCCGCCATGCCGGAAGTCGGGGCCGATGAAGCATGAAGACGGCGCTTTTTTTCCTCCTCTCGTCGACGCTCGTTGCTGCCGCTGAGCAACCGCGAGTCAGCGCCTACGAGCTCGACGTCTCTTTTTTCCCGGACACGAGGTCGATGGAAGGCCTCGCTCTGATTCGCTTCGAGCCTACCGATAGCGCTCCGCCCACACTCACGTTCTACCTCCACGGCGAGCTCTCGGTAGACGCGGTTCATCTCGGCGAGGACTCGCTCGAAATAGAGCAGGACCAGGTGTTCTACGACTTCGACTACTCCCTGGTCGCAACCAGAGTCCGACTCGAGCTCGAAGGAAAGAACCTGGACCAGGGCCTCTCGATAACCTATTCGGGATTTTTCAACCCGTCGCAAGCTCGGTCACGCACCGACTACATGCGCATCGACTCGGACGGTGTCTTTCTACGAGCCTATGGATACTCCCTCTGGTTCCCGACCTTCTTGGAAGCGCAACGAGACTCTTACCCGGTCTCCTTTTCCAAGGTCATGCTCCGAACGCCGCCCGATTTCGAATCCGTTTTCGTGGGCCGCAAGCTCACAGAGCGCCAAGAGGACGGCCAACGAGTGACCGAATGGATCGCGGAGGGGATCAACTTGATCGACGCCCAATGTACGGCTCAGCGGTACTCCGTCACCGCTCACGGCGGCTACTTTCTTTATCATCATGATGACCAAGTGTCGCGGGCCGCGACAGAGCGCATCCTGCTTTTCGCGAAACAGCTGAACGGCTTCTACCAGAACGTATATAAGAAGGATGCGGATGCTCCCCAGTTCCATATTATGGATATGCCCCGCTATGGCGACATCTCGAGCGGCAACGTAGTCGGGATCAACCGCGAGTTGTGGGTCGAGCTCGATGAAACCTCTTACCCCGCGCGAGTCCTCGCTCACGAGCTGGTTCATCCCTTGGTGCATGTTGATACGAATCGTGCCGACCCCTTGGCGGCTTTGGCGGTCGAAGGATTCCCTGCGTACTTCCACCTTCCGATCATGGCGGAGTTTTTGGGCGAGGACTACTACCGGACGCACCTAAAGCGGACCGAGACGCGCTATCTAGAGAAAAAATCCTCGGGAACCGATCGTCGCGGACATCCGTTGCCCCAAGAGAAACCGCTTCTCGATATCGAGGAGGACGAGATCGGTGCCTACAAAGATCCCTTTCTTCTATCGGACCGGGCGCTCTTGTTCTTCGATTACCTCCGAAGACAAATGGGCCACGATTTGTTCTTCGCCTTCATCCGGACCCTTTTTAACCGCGAAAAGCTAGACTTGGCGACCTTCGAAGCCACCGTACTCGATTACCTGCCCGGGACAAAAGGAGAACTCGATCTGTGGCTCAGGACGACCGATTACCCCGAACAGCTTCGACTAGATCACGGGGAAAGGACCAGATGATGCAGACGTTCTTCCAAGACATTCGGTTCGGCTGTCGATCGCTGTGGAAACAACCCACCTTCACTGCCGTTGCGGTGATCACCATCGCCTTGGGCATTGGTGGCAACACGGCCATGTTCAGCGTGGTGAACGCGGTACTCCTCAAACCTTTCTCCTTCCAGGATCCGGAACAACTCGTTCGTGTCGAGAGCCGCAACTCCTATCCCGATGTGGCCGACTGGATCCAACAGTCTCGGACGGGAGAGAACTTCGGTGGATACGCGACGTTTTTTCTCGACCTGACCCAAGGGGACGAGCCGGAGCGCATACCGGGTTCGGCGGTCACCGGAAGCCTCTTTCCGCTACTGGGCGTCAACCCCGCCCTAGGCCGAACACTCGAGCCCGATGACGACGTTCCCGGCGGGGCACGTGTCATCCTTCTGAGCGACGGCTTCTGGAAAAGGCATCTGGGTAGCGATCCCGAGATCGTCGGCAAGCCTCTTTCCTTTAATGGAGATCAATACACGGTGGTGGGGGTCATGCCGATGGGGTTCCAGCTGCCTCTCAATCGTTCCGAGACTTGGGTACCGACTCGGGTGGTGATGCGGGAAGCCTCCGCGGCACGCGGGGCACACATGTTTCAAGCGGTGGGCCGTCTCAAGACAGACGTGAGCCTCGAACAGGCGCAGGCCGATATGGACAATATCGCAGCTCGTCTCGAGGAGCTCTACCCTGAGGAGAACCTCGACCGCCGTTTCATTCTCGCTCCGCTACAGGAGTACGTTGCTCGTGGAGCGAGACCCACGCTGGTGATCCTTCTCGGCGCGGTCGGTTTTGTCTTGCTCATCGCTTGCGCGAATGTCGCCAACTTGCTGCTGGCGCGAGGGGCGGCGAGACAGCGTGAGATCGCCTTGCGCGCTGCGCTGGGCGCCGGACGCGCGCGGCTTTTCCGCCAGCTACTGACAGAGAGCGTACTTCTCTCGCTCGCCGGCGGAGCGCTCGCCGCGCCCTTAGCGTTCGCCATCGTGCGCGTCGTCGTGGCGCTCGGCTCGGAGAGCATCCCTAGACTCGACGAGATCGCACTAGACGGACACGTCTTGGGCTTCGCACTCGGGCTCTCCGTCCTCACCGGGATCGTGTTCGGACTCATTCCCGCCGCCCACGCCACAGTACCGCGCCTCTTCGATGCACTCAGGGAGGGTGGTCGAGCCTCGGGTAGCGTTTTGCCCCGCAGATTCCGCAGCGGACTCGTCGTTTCCGAGATGGCGTTGGCAGTCGTGTTGTTGATCGGGGCCGGCCTCTTGCTACGGAGTTTCTATCAACTACAGAACGTCGAGCCCGGGTTCGACCACGAAAAACTCTTAACGATGGAATTTTCTCTTCCCGCCAGCACCTATCGTGAGATACCCAAAAGAATTCTCTTCTATCAACGGCTACTCGAAGAGCTCGGCACCCTTCCTGGTGTCGAATCTGCGGCGGCGACCACCGAACTGCCGTTGGGAAGCAACTTCGTCCCTCACAACTTTGTGGTCGAGGGTAAACCCATGGATCCAGGAACCGAGCCCGAGATCTATTATCGCGGCATCAGCCCGGGCTACTTGGATACGATGGGCATTCCGCTCCTTAAGGGTCGCCGCTTCACCGATCAAGACCGAGAGGGGGCCCCGAGCGTCGGCATCATTAATGAGGCCCTCGCTCGACAACTCTTCCCTGATGAGGATCCCATCGGGCAAAGGTTCCGATGGGCGCGGCGGTCGGTCCTCTACTGGATCACCATCGTGGGTGTGGCAGGTGACGTGAGGCCCTTCGGGTTGGATGTCGCCGAGCAAGCGGCCGTCTACATACCATTCACGCAGGAGCGGGATTGGTGGCGAACGTGGATGCACGTTGTGCTCAGAACGACTACCGAGCCCATGAGCTTGGCGCCGGCGATCAAGAGTCGCGTCGCGGAACTCGCCAAGACCATCCCGGTCGCCAACATCCGAGGCATGGAAGATCTCATGGCCGACTCGCTCGCCCCGCGCCGGGCACGATTTTGGTTGCTCGGAGGTTTCGCCGCGATCGCTATGCTCCTGGCCGCGGTTGGAATCTATGGCGTCCTCTCGTTCATGGTCGTGCAACGCACCAGCGAAATCGGCGTCCGCATGGCCCTGGGGGCGCGCCGGGCCGACGTCTTGAGAATGGTCATTGGCGAAGGAATGCTCTTGGCGATCGTCGGGATCGCCCTGGGAGTATTGGGAGCACTAGCTTTGACTGGAGTCATGTCGAGCCTTCTTTATGAAGTAAACGCCGCCGACCCGCTGACCTTCGTCATCATCGCCGCCCTACTGACCGGTGTGGCTCTCGCCGCGAGCTTCGTGCCCGCCTTCCGGGCCACCCGAGTCGATCCCCTCACCGCACTCCATTACGAGTAAGCTTCCCTTCCTTATTGACAGCTAGAGTTCTGCCCTCTATCATGTAATCAAATACAAAATTCAAACCTTTTCAGAATTTCCTGCGGCGCACTGCGTATCGTTCGATGGTGATTCCGCCCTATCTTCCAAGACGGCGCACCACCGAAGTCTCATCACAACTAGAAGAGGAGTCCTATGAATCAAGCGCGTGCCATTTGGGCGATGTTGACCGTCGCAGCGACTTACCTTAGTGTCACCGGAGCCTTCACGCTCCTGGCTTTTGTCGGCCTCGTCCCCTGGACCGAGGCCAGCGAGGTCGTCGAGGCCTTCTCCGCCTTGTCGAGCCTCGGCGTAGGCGGGGTTATTGGGCTCTATTTGGGCTCCGGTCCCTCTTAGCACCCACCAGTAGCGACACGACAAAACAAAGCAAGATGAATCCGATCGTGATGATCGGTGGGTAGATGAAGTACGCGACGCTGATGGCTAGAAGAACCGTCGTGTAGCCGGCGTCCATCCAGGTCAATGTTCGAAGGAACTCATGATCGTCGCCTCGCGCTCGGACCACAACCAGGCTCAGCGATCCTGCGAAGACCAGACTTGCCGCGAAGATCAAGCTGTACCCCTGCAGGAAATCCATCATCGAGCGCTCGATGCCGCCGAAGTCAAAGCGGTAGGTGGTCATCAGCGCGAGGGAGTGTCTCCTCGGTCTCGTTAGCGGGCTCGGCACTGCTGAAGTGGCCGATCATATGAAGCCCCGCGGTTCACCAGCATCGCGTAAGCCCCCAGCTTGAACCAGAATGTGCTTTTCTTCATGTCGTAGCCCGCCTATTGGATCAGGTGCGTCGGCAAGGGTTCGCCGGTCTCGAGTAATGTCTTCAGGCTGTTGAGAAGGATGGGCCAACCGCCCGAGGTCTCCTTGTAGGTCCGGGACTCCCCGTCGAAATCATCATGGGTTACAGTGAGCTTCACGAGGTCGGTATCCCCGAAGCGCTCGATCTCGTACGAGGCGCGGGAAGGCTTGTCTCCGGTTTGTGGGAAGGAGAAGGTGTGAACGAGTTTCCTTCCTGGGTCGACTTCGAGAACCTTTCCCGTGACCGCCGCTACCCGCTCTCCCTTTTCGTCGTTCATAAAGTAATTCAGGGGCGAACCGGGCTCTAGGTCGGTTTCGATATCGGTGCCATAAAAGTACTGACGCGTCCGTTCGGGATTAACGAGCGCATCCCAGACCTTATCGGGTGTCGAGCGGATGTAGAGAACATAAACCTGCTGCAGCTTGGTTTGGGTGGTCACGGTGTCCTCCTTTTCGAGCTCATCTTTCAACGCCGTCAGCCTGGAAGCCCAGCGGGCGCTGTACTGCGACATCCACCGGTCGGAGATGGCCTGGATGGGGATCGCGTTGAGATAGAGCTCCTTGGTCTTGCCGTTCCGGCGCCGCACGATAAGCCCTGCGTCCTCCAGGACACGAAGGTGTTTGAGGACGGCGTACCGGGTGAAAAAGAAGTGAGAAGCAAGCTCGGAGACGGTCATCCCGGGCTGATCTTTCACTAGATCGAGCATTAGCCGGCGATTGGAGTCGGCAAGTGCCCTAAACGTGCGGTCATCTGACATTTCTTTCATGTGAACAATAAGTCACTTTAAATATCAACGATCAGCAATATAGGTTCATTAGGTGCCTTTGTCAATATACTAGTGACTATTTAGTCACTTATTTGTAGTGTAGCGCCATGACTAATCGGCAACACCCAGACGCCCTCGAGATAGACGCCTACGAAACTCCAGATCGGAGATCCAAATGGTCGGATTTCGACTCCCCTTCGTCACCGTAAACCTATGAATTCAAGCCCTCGGGCTATTGGCTCGCTTGTTGCATTATTGCAGCCGGTGTGGTTTGACAGGTCGACATCATGAGACCTATGCTTCGTCTACCAATGTCATCCCGGTCCATCTGCAATGTTCTGGAGTGGCCGGCGATTGTGCCGAATCTTCGCTTGGCGCGATAAGGAGCATTAATGTCTAGAAAACTTCCTTTGATTGCTAGCTTTCTCGCATTGTTTTCCCTGAGCGTGCCGGTGATGGCCCAGCGCACCACCGGGAACATCGTTGGAGTCGTGTCCGACGAGACCGGCGCGATTTTGCCGGGAGTGACAGTCACGATAGCTGGTCAATACCTCATGGCTTCTCAAACCGCGACGTCCACCGCGTCCGGACGCTACCGGTTTCCCAACTTGCCGCCCGGTCCCTACACACTGACCTTCAGCCTCACCGGGTTCGCTTCCTTAACTCGCAGCGACCTGCGGTTGGAAACCGGCGCGACTCTCGAAGTGAACGTTGTGCTCAAGTTGAGCCAGGTCGCCGAGTCGGTCACCGTGACCGGAGAACAACCGGTCGTCGACGTACGTTCCTCCGAAATAAGCACCAACTACGATCGCGAATGGGTAGAGAATGCTCCGCTTCCACGCTTCACCTTCTTCGACCTCATCAACGCGGCCCCGGGCATCAGCCAGAACGACTCACAGGACTCCCGATCCACCGCACTCGGCTCGGGAACAGACGAGAACTCCTATATGCTGGACGGCACAGATTTCACGTCCCCTTTTACCGGGGCCGCCTGGCCCTGGCCCAACACCGATGCCATCGCCGAAGTGGAGGTGCTGTCCTTAGGAGCTCCCGCCGAGTACGGCAACCTCTCCGGCGCTGTCTTCAACATCACCACTCGCCAGGGAAGTAACGACTTCCACGGGGATGTGAATTACTACTACCAATCCGAGGGCTTGACGGCTTGTGACTTCAAGTTTGAAGCGCACCATTCGTTAGTTCCCATGGAAACGTTCCTCCGGTGTGCGGTAACCGAGCCTCTTGCGGGGCCGTGTGTTGAGCTTCTTTGCGATACCATCGCAGTGGCGTTGCGTGAGCGCTGCTTGGCTGGTGCGCTTCGGCAGGTATTGTCGTAGCAATCCATTGAAGTTCTCGTTGCTGCCTCTCTCCCATGAGTGATAGGGAGTTGCAAAGTAGAACTTGACGCCGGTCGCTTCCTCGACGGATTCGTAGTCGTGGAACTCCGTGCCATTGTCCGCGGTGATGGTCTTGACCTGATCCGGCACCCGCCGGAGCAACATCTTCGTTCGCTGGCTAGTGCCGAACATGCTGCGGTCGGACAGTTTGCCGATCAGCGCATAGCCCGTCTTTCGTTCCACGAGCGTGGTGACGCAGTCCGGCGCGTCTTTTCCTACCACGGTGTCAATCTCCCAGTGGCCAACGGCACGGCGCTTGTCGATACAAGACGGCCGCTCGGAGATGTGACGCTTCCCGGCCAGGCGGCCTCGGCTGTCGTAGCTGTTGTGGCGCTTGCGTCTAAGTTTGGGCGAGCATCGAAGGTGGCGGTATAGATGTCCTCCGGCCTCCTTGTCCCGCCAAACGTGGGTGTAGATCGTCTCGTGGCTGATCGAGAGCTCGCCGTGAAGGCGCAGGTGGCCGGAGATCTGCTCTGGGCTCCAGTCGGCCTTAAGCTTCTTCTCCACCAGGGCAAAGTCGGCCTTTGTGAAGTACTGGTTCCGGCGAGACCGCGAGCGTCGTCCGTTCGTTCTCTCGATGGCCTTGCTCGGCCGGTAGCATCCATCACTAGGTGAGCTGTTCCTCCTGACCTCTCTCGAGATGGTGCTCCGGTGGCGCCCCAGGCGCCGCGCGATCTCGGCCGAGCAAAATCCCTCCCGTCGCAGCGCCGCGATGGTGTAGCGTTCTTCCGAGGTGATCTGGTAATAAGTCATTAGCGAGTCCCCATTCTTGGTTGTTTGAGGAATCGTGGCACATTCCAGGTCACCTCATCCGGGAGCTGTGTTGCACTTACTTTATGAATTCGCGGCTAGTAACACCACTCCGGCGCAGGACGACGGCTTCCCCTTCAACCGCGACTTTTACAACGACTTCACGGCGCAGGTCGGTGGACCGATCATAAAGGACAGGCTCTGGTTTTTCGGCTCCTACCAGCACCAAGAGGACTCCAGTACCCAGCCCGGCGTCAATCCGGACTTCCCGACCCTGACCGAGAGCGACCGGATGTTCGTCAAGGTCAATTATCAAATTAATGACAACCACCGGCTGCTCTTCGCTCTCCATAACGACTGGTACTTTCTGCCAGGCGAACAAAATGCCAACACCGCTCCCACCACTGTGGGTGTAGAGTCCGGAAACAACCCGTCACCCAATCTGACGTACACCGGAATATTCTCGGCAAACACTCTCGTCGAGGCCCGCTTCTCGGGTTTCTACGGCACCGACCACGGAGACCCCATAGTGGAGGGAGAGCCCCGAGTAAAACCTCGCTTCTACAATCTCGATACGGGTCAGATTACGGGAGGGGTCTACTACTGGTACGACAGCAACGTTTTCAAGACCGGCGTTTCCGGCAAAGTCTCTCACTACGCCGATCAGTTTCTCGGAGGAAGCCACGACTTCAAGTTCGGCGCTCAGTACAGCCGGGGCGGTGTGGACAACGGCGCCTACGGTGCCAACGACTTCATCTACACGTACGAGTACTACGGCGAGCCCTATGCCTATGGATACTCCTACGATGCCTTTGGCTACGGCGGCATCGCAGAAACCATTGGTGTCTTTGTCGATGACAGCTGGGCGGTCAACGACCGACTCACGCTCAACCTAGGTCTTAGGTACGATCACAAAGTCGCCTCGGTCCCCGAGCTTTCCGTCCCTGACGCGGCCGGGAACCTTACGGGTGCAACCTTCCCCGCGAGGGATCTCTACACGTGGGACACTATCTCACCCAGGCTGGGCTTCAACTTGAGACTGACCACGGATGGAAAAACAGCCCTGAAGGGACATTGGGGTCGCTACTACCGGGGCATCGTGACCGGCGAGTTTGTCTACGAGCTCGGGTTGACACCCGCCTCGACTTTTGCCGGGTCCTATGATCTAGCCACACAGCAGTTCACAAGCCTAGAAGAGTTCGAGTCCAGTTTGAACAAGGGCGTGGATCCGGACTACTCCAACCCATACACCGATCAGTTCATTATTGGTTTCGAGAGAGAGCTCACCACCAATTGGGGGTTCTCCGCCAACTATGTTCACAAGCGGGGGAGGAACAACGCCGCCTGGAGCGCCACCGGTGAGTACGAGGAGATCACCTATATCGACGACCAAGGCACAGATGCCACCGGCAATCCCATCACGGTCTTGGCTCTGGTGAGTGATCCAGGCGACCGCTTCTTTACCATCGGCAATGACGACCGGATGTCGACCGACGTGAACGCCGTCACCATCACGCTCAGGAAACGGATGTCCGACCGCTGGCAAATGACCAACTCCCTGGTCTTCATGAAGACTAGCGGACGACTGCCTTCTAGTATCGACTCCTTCGGTCGTCAGAACGCTTCTCTCGTTTTCAGCGACTTCGGACAAAATCCCAACGACTTCATCAATACGGACGGACGACTCGTCAACGACCGACCGGTGGAGTTCAAGACCTCGCTCGTCTACGAGTTCCCCTTCAACCTCATGCTCGCGGCCGGTTGGAGGCTTCAGAGCGGGAAGCCATGGGCGAGGACGGTTCGGCCCGAGGGAACCGGGCTCGTCACCGAGATCTTGGCAGAGCAGATTGACGGTAGTCGCCGCGTTTCCACGTGGAACCTCCTCGATCTGAGAGCGCAATATGCCATCGAGCTTGGCGGCGGAACGAATGTCGCGTTTTTCGGCGACGTTTTCAATCTGTTCAACGAAGACGCCAACGAGGAGGTCTTGAGCACGCTCGGCACGTCGGAAAGCTTTGACTTTCCTAGCTTCTTCGTGCTTCCACGCCGTTTGATGCTTGGCGCGAAGTTCCGCTTTTAGAAGAAACACGACCGCACGTCGAGCTTTGCTCCTACAAGGCCCCGGGGCTTTTTTTCGCCCGATGGAGTGGACGGGAATCTAAGCCCATAATGTCCGTTGCCATGGGTTTTACACCGAGCACCGCCTGTCTCCTTTTGCTTTTGCACGCGCCCGGTGCTTTTCCGCAAACCGTGAAGAAGTCCTTGGCTCAATTGGAACGACAAGGATTCGAAGCGCTCGGTCAAGGAAGATACGATAGCGCCCTTGACGCATTCGAGTTGCTTCTTGTCGTGAACCCCGACCGCGCCTCTGCCCATTACGGCAAAGGGCTCGCACTCACGGGCATGCTGAACTACTCGGCTGCCGTCGACTCCCTCGAGAATGCCGCTTCGCTCGATCCGAATCGTGCCGAGACCTGGCGACGACTCGTGACGCTCTATTCCCAGCTTCAGCGCGACGAGAAGGCGAAGCGCGCTTTTGAGAACGCTCGAAGACTCGCGCCGGTGCCGGATGAGGAAAGGCTAGGCCTGGCGCGCGCCTTGAGAAAGACGGGATGGCTTAAGGAAGCCCATGCTTTGCTCCGCGAGGCAGAGCCTCTCGGTGCGGAAGAATATTTCGAGCTTGGCCTCCTCGCACTGGAGGAAGACGACTCAGGCCGGGCGGAAGCGCACTTCGAGAAAGCGACCGCGGACCCGATACGCTCCGCAGCGGAGGCGGAATACCAGTACGGACGGACGCTCGAGACTCTGGGTAAGCCTGAGCCGGCGATCCAGCACTACCGTCGGGCGCTATCCAAGGATCAGCGCCTTTTGAGCGCTCGCTTCCGATTGGGGACTCTCTTGCTGCGTACGGGCGATGCCGAGCAAGGTCGGGCTTTGCTGCGCGGGTACGAAGAGTTGCGTCAATGGGATCGGAGGGTAAATCTCTTGCTCTCCATGGTGACATCCGGAACACTCTCCGACACTGCAGAGCGAGAAAAGAAGCTCGAGCTCGTGAATCTATTTCTTCAAGCCGGTGCCTTCGAAGACGCAGGCGCACTCATCCACTCGGCACTGGCCAAGGACTCGAACGACCCCGCATTTCTCGTTGCCCAAGCGGAGTGGCTCCTTTCGTCGGGACAGCCGGATAAGTCACGGGTGGTTCTGGACACCTTGGTCTCAGTATCCAGCCCTCTTCCAGATGCGCTCTGGCTTTCCGGTCGGCTCCACATTATTGAAGGTGAACCGAAGCAAGCGCTCGAATCCTTCCAACGGCTCATCGCGATCGATCCCGATCCACCCGCCGCCCTCTTGAAGGAGGTCGCCACCGCCTACGCCATGAGCGGGCAAAGCAGTCAAGCCGAGACCTATTTTCACAGGGCTATTCAGAAAGATCCGCTGCTGGCGGGAGCCCAGGCGGGGCTCGGCGCGCTTCTAGAGTCCACAGGACGCCTCGAGGAAGCGGAGCAGCGCTATCGCCGCGCCCTCGAGATCAATCCCGATCTTCTTTCCGCACAACAGCTACTTGCCGAGCTTCTTCTGCGAAGAGGCGATGCAGAAGATGCGGTGACGCTATTGCGAAGGAGTGTAACCACGAACCCCGCGAACGCACTGCTCCGTCGCAACCTCGCTCGCGCTCTCGAGAGGGTCGGGAACATCGCAGAAGGGGAGGCGGAGCTGGAAAAGGCTCGAGAGATCGAAGCGCGGAAAAGCCCGCGCACGAAATGAAGACCGCTGTCCTAGGACTGCGTTATTCTGACCGCTTGAGAAAGGGGGTCAAAGCCTCTGAGTTACGGAGACTTAGGAGGGAGTTAGCATGCTACACGCGGATTTTCCAAGAATCGCAGCGAACTCCGAGTGACGAGCTACCACGCCCCGCTCGCTTGGCTTGGCGGCCCATCGCTGGCGAGCAACGTCCTTTTCAGTGTCGAACATGGGCAAGTCACCAACATCCGAGCGGCTGCGGACCCGACCGAGGCATCCCGACTCGGCGGCATCGTCCTCCCCGGCTTGGTAAGCGCGCATTCGCATGCTTTCCACCGCGCACTTCGTGGGAAGACGCATGGTGAAGGTGGCGATTTCTGGGCCTGGCGAAACAAGATGTACGCAATGGCCAATCGGCTCAACCCGACCACTTACCGCCGCCTTGCGACCGAGGTGTTCGGCGAGATGCTGCGAGCCGGGATCACAGCAGTCGGCGAATTTCACTACCTCCACCATCAGCCCGACGGCGCTCCGTATGCTGTAAGGCATGCAATGGAACACGCTATCGTGGGAGCCGCCCGCGACAGCGGTATCCGCCTCACGTTGATCGACACGCGCTACCTGTCCTCCGACATCGACGGATCGCCCCCGTTGCCCGAGCAACGGCGCTTCTCCGATGGGACCGTGAACGACTGGGCTACGCGAGTACGAGAACTCGCCGAATCACTCGACACGCCGACAGTTCGACTCGGTGTGGCCGCCCACAGCGTGCGAGCCGTGCCGGCACCAGATCTTCCGAACGTCGCGGCCCTCGCCGACGAGCTCGACGCGCCGGTCCATGTCCACATATCGGAGCAGCGCGCCGAGAACGCCGCGTGTCGCGCCGCGCATGGCACCAGTCCCACAGCGCTCCTTCGCGACACCGGAGTGCTGAACCAGCGTGCGACGGCCGTGCACGCAACTCACTTGGAGGAAAGCAACATCGCAATCTATGGGTCTTCCGGAGCAGGCGTCTGCTTGTGCCCGACGACCGAACGCGAGCTCGGCGACGGGATCGGCCCGGCCATCGAATTGCGTGACGCAGGCGTACGACTCAGTCTCGGGAGCGACAGCAACGCGGTCGTCGATCTGTTCGAAGAGGCACGCGCCTTGGAGTTAAACGACCGGCTCCGTCTCGAACGACGCGGGATTCATGCACCCGAGCATCTGATGACGGCCGCAACAAGCGGCGGGATGCGCGCGTTGGGATGGGGCGACTGGCGGCCGCTCTCGGTCGGCGCTCCTGCCGACTTCATCGTGCTCGACCCGAACGCTGCGGAACTTGCCGGGTTCGAAACGGCCGACGGTGTCGGCGGGCTGCTGTTCGCGGCAACGCCGAGGGCCGTCTCGGACGTGGTGGTGGCCGGAGAACAGGTCATACGCAATGGTGAAAACGTGGGAGGACAATCTCCAACCGGTCTGGCTGCGGCAATCTTGGCGGTGTCGTCATGACAATCTCCGTTGACACCGTGATCGTCGACGGGATCGTTGCAACCTTGCAATCCGGATCGGCTGGATCGGAGCCATACGGGCTGCTCAGCGACGCCGTCATAGGGATCACCGATGGCCGCATCAGCTATCTCGGTCCGGAGGTCGGTGCCGAAACCAAGCAGCGTTGGTCCGTCGGCGGCCGGTTGATCACACCCGCCCTCATCGACTGTCACACCCACCTCGTCTTCGGAGGCGAACGCATCACCGAGTTCGAGCGACGACTCGGTGGCACCACTTACGAAGAGATTGCGAGTGCCGGCGGCGGCATCCTTTCGACAGTCACAGCCACCAGAGCCGCGTCGAACGACGAACTTTTTGATTCCGGCGCTCGCCGCCTCCGCTGGCTACTACAGAGCGGTGTCGGCACGGTGGAGATCAAGTCGGGCTACGGGCTGAATGCCCACCATGAGCTACGCATGCTGCGGGTGGCCCGACGTCTCGGCGACGCGTTGCCGGTGCGGATCGTGACGTCGCTCCTCGCGGCTCACGCCATCCCTCCCGAACATCGAGCAGACCCGGACCGTTACATCTCCGAGATCTGCGAAGACATGATCCCGGCGGCGGCGGAAGAGGGATTGGCCGATTCTGTGGATGCGTATGGCGAACGGATTGCATTTACACCGGCACAGGTCCGCCGGGTCTTCGACGCGGCGCGCGACGCCAATCTAGCAGTGCGATTGCACGCCGACCAGTTGAGCGATTCGGGCGGTGCCGCTTTGGCGGCCGAGTATGGCGCGTTGTCCGCGGATCACCTCGAACACACCTCCGATGCAGGCGTTGACGCGTTGGCGACTGCGGGCACGGTCGCGGTACTGATCCCAGGAGCGTCCGCCTTCCTGAACGAGGAAGCACGCCCACCGATCGCAAAGATGCGTCGCGCCGGCGTGCGGATCGCGGTCTCAACCGATCTCAACCCCGGGACCGCTCCATTCGGTTCCCTCCAAGAAGCGATGGCATTGGCCAGCGCTCGCTTCCGGCTGACACCTGAGGAAACGCTGGCCGGGACCACTCGACATGCGGCGGCCGCTCTCGGTTTGGGCGACACCGGGGTTATCCAGCCCGGCATGCGTGCCGACCTCACGGTTTGGGACGTGAAGTCGCCGGCGGCTTTGTCGTACTGGTCCGGGGCACCACTCTGCGCGGAGGTATGGATCAACGGAATCATCCACTATGAAAGAGACGAACCATGATCCGCCCCATTCCACAGATCGGCGACCCCATCCTGCGAACCGCCGCCACCGCCGTTACCCTCGAAGAGCTCCGTGGCGAGGAGACGCAGCAACTCATCGACGACATGATCGAAACGATGCGCCATGCCGAAGGTGCCGGAATCGCCGCCCAGCAAGTCGGCGTCCCGGTAAGAATCTGCATCCTCAGTGTGGAGCGGAACGAGCGGTATCCCTACAAGCCACCGCTTCCCCTCACCGTGCTCGTCAACCCGGTGCTCGAGGTTCTCGAGGACGTCACCTTTCTCAACAACGAAGGCTGCTTGAGCGTGCCGCTACGTGGCGATCTCCATCGTTTCATGACCGTACGCGTCCGCTCCTTGGATCGGCATGGGGAGAAGTTCGAACAGACCTATCGCGGTTTGAGTGCCGGCAGCGTGCAACACGAGCTCGATCATCTCGACGGGCACCTCATCGTCGACCGGATCCACGACCCCACTACGTTCTCGACTTGGGACAACTTCAAGATGTACGGGTATGACGACTACATCCGGCGGATCCAGCCCGTGATCGAAAAGACCGAACCGCGATCGGAGAAGTGATAACCGGCATCGCCTCGCCGGCACTTTACCTAGACCTACTTGCGGGCGGTCTCGGTATCCTTCTCAGCTTTTTCAGGTGCAGGATTTTCGGGCTCCGGAGGTGGACTCCAGAAGTTCGGGCTGCCTCCGGCCTTTGCGGCATGCTCACCATGGTAGAGAGCGCAGTTGAAGACGATGCGGAAGGTGCCAAACGATTGGCCTCGCCATTGCGGTCGAAAGCCAAGCAGGACGACGTGACCCTTGCCGTGGCGAACATCCAAAGCGGCAGCGAAACCGTTGATGTGCTCCTCACCTAGCAAGTAGCCCGACAGAAGGGGAGAGCCCGCCTCGCCAGGCCACCATCGCAATGAGTGTGGGTATCGATGAATCCGGGAGCGACGACCAAACTCTCAGCATCAATGATCTGGGCGGCCGTTTTCCCGGCCAGCTCCCCTATCTCGACGATGGTGTCTCCCATGATGCCGACGTCGCCTCGAAACCCGGAATCTCCGGAACCATCAACGTTCCGTTCGTTCTGATGAGGATGTCAAAATCTTCACCAGCGCTGACACAACCGAACGAGATCAAAATGAGAATTAAGCTGCGTTCGGGCATGGTTCCCCTCGTGGCCCGGAACTGTACCGACGGAAACGTAGCCCGGCAAGAGTAGAGCGCCCTGAACCACCGTGGGGAGATTCCTTTCCGAGTGTGTTACGCTCGCGCGAAATGCCAGTCTACAACGGCACCGGCATGCTCAAGAAGGTCTTGCTCTGTCCGTCCACCTATTACGAGCTGGTTCCAGTCGACGACTACGCGCGAACCGCGCTCGAACGAGGCGACAAGGTCGACCACGAGAAGGCCGAGGCACAGCACAACGAACTAGTTGATATCTACCGAGATGCAGGGGTTGACGTCTTTTGGACCGAGGAGCCCGACCCCACCCGCCACTACGCAGTCAACGCGCGGGATTTCGCCGTCAACTCTCCTGAAGGGTTCGTCATCTGTCGCTTCAAGTATTCGGAGCGCCGAGGAGAAGAGATTCCCGGCGAAAAACAATTACGGAAATTGGGCTACAACATTTTCGGACACATCGAGCGCGGTTGTTGGGAAGGCGGTGACAATAAGTACATCGACGACAAGAATCTCGCCACCGGAACAGGGGAGCGAAGCACCTGGCCCGGTATTCACAACGCACAAGAGATATTCGCCAAACAAGGCATCAAGGTGCATGGCATTCCCTTCCCACCGAAATGGACTCATCTTGATTGTCTTTTCGCTCCCGTCGCCCCGAAGCTGGCTTTGATCGTGAAATCCGAGGTCCCCGACTGGTTCGTGGGATTTCTCGAAGGCCGAGAATGCGAGCTGGTAGACATCCCCGTAGAAAAAGCCGAAGGAGAGGTCGCCCTCAACGTATTGTGTCTTGGCAAGGATCGAGTTATCTCTTTCAAAGACAACACGTATATCAATGACATCTTGAAAGGCCTGGGGCTAACTGTCTACGCACCAGATCTAAGCGAGTACACCGAGCGCGGTCAGGGACCGCATTGCCTGACCTGCGAGCTCGATCGAGATCGGGAATAGGCATGCTCGTCAGCTCGGGTCGTATCAACAATATTTATTTTGAAAAAGCCCGCTAGTGAACGGGTAGGAGATGCCATGAAGATCACTCTATTTCGACGCCTGGCTCTAACCGTTTTGTTACGGGGTGATGGGCGGCAGCATGCAACCAACAAGGCCACGTCCAGGTGCTCCTCAACATGATCGAGTTCGGGATGAATGTGCAGGAGGCGGGTGAGGCACCACGGTTCCGGCACTTCACCGGTCCAAACGTCGGCTTCGAATCGGGGATCGACATCGAAGTGCTGCAGGAGCTCATCCGAAAGGGTCATCGGCCCATGACGCGCATGGGAGTCTATGGCGGATACCAAGCCATCCGGATTGATTGGGAAACCGGCGTCCTCATCGGAGGCTCCGATCCCCGCAAGGACGGGGCCGCCATGGGTTATTGAGCTGAATCAGGGGAGGTGCAGTTCAACCGCAGTTTGTGTCGGGGCCGAGTCGAAGGAGACCTATTTCTTCTCTTGCTTTTCACGTTTCCACGGTTCCCAGTCCATCCCCATGACATATTTCTGCATCCACCTGATCTCTTCATTGTCGCGGGTGCGCTGGTGTCTAGCTTCCTGGAAACGATGTGGCTCGCGCGGAAATCTCACATAACGCACCGGCGCCTTGCCGATGTCTTTGAGGGCGGTAAAGAACATCATGGCCTGGTTGGCGGTACTGACCAGATCGCGATCCCCGTGGAGTAGGATCGTTGGGGTCGTCACGTTCTTGACGTACCAGAGTGACGAAACCCGGCGCCACTCCTCCGGATTGATCCAGTGGGCTCCCCCAATATAGTGAAGCCTGAGGTCAAAGCTGTTCCCGGGTCCCGTCTCTGCCGTCCAACTTCCCACCATCGCCCCGAGCGACGCGGCCTTGAAACGGTTGGTCTGAGTAATAACCCAGCTCCCAAGAATTCCTCCCCAACTCCAGCCGCGCAGCGCCAGCCGCTCTGGATCGACGTTTCGCTCTGCAATCACATAGTCGACGCCGGTCATGAGATCCTCGTACTCGCCACCGCCCACGTCGCCCATTAGTGCAGTCAGAAGATCATCGCCATAGCTGTCGCTACCGCGGATGTTCGGCCCCAGGGAGGCGTACCCCAGGCCCCCGAAAATGTGGAACTCGGTCCGGAACCGGTTCCAATAGTGATCCTCGGGGCCGCCGTGGATGTGGAGGATGAGGGGAAGCTTGGTCCCGGCCCGATGGTCCCCGGGCAGATAGAACACCCCTTCGATCTCCATCCCATCCTTGCTCTTCCAGCGGATTATCTCCGCCTTCGCCATCAGAATCTCTTTTTCGATCCAGGGGTTGGCGTTCGTTAGACGCACTGGGTTGAGCTCATCCAACGAAGACGAATACAAATCGGTCGGAGTTTTGAAATCGTTGAGCGAGTAGACCATTCTCGATCGATCTTTCGAGAAATCGAGAGCGCGGAGGGTACCGCTGACGCTCGTGACGTCGGTGACACGGTTCGTCGCGACGTCGAGGCGCTGGAGATTGCTGTTCGTCCGGCGCGTCTCGTTGAACAGCAGGCTCTTGCTGTCCGGCGCCCAAGTAAGATTGGAGATCTCGCCTTGATTCTGACCTTGAAGTTTCTTCTTCTCTTTTGTTTCCGGATTCATCACCCAGATAAAACCGTTGGTTAGTTCGTACTCGCCGTCGGAAGGGGCGTGGTAGGCAATGGTTTCGCCATCCGGAGACCAGATAACGCTGCTTTCGGGAGCGTTGTTATTGGTGAGGCGAACGATCTCAGGCTTCCCGGTATCGACGAGGTAGAGCTCCGACAAGTAGAAGTAATCATCGAGTTCCTGCCGCTCCGCCGCAAAGACTGCTCGCTCGCCGTCCGGCGAGATGTCGAACTCACTGATGACGAGCTCTTCGTCCGTGAGGCGGATCTCTTCCATGGAAGAAAGGTCGAGCGCCCAAAGGTTGCGCCAACTTCCTTCCTCTCGCCCATGCGGGCCCTCACGGACGAAGTATGCATCCTCCCCCTTGTCATGCTCCTTTTCCTTTTCCTCGCTCAGCGCCTCGTCGGCGGTGAAGAATATCCCACGCCCGTCCGGAGACCATTTGTAAGACTCGACACCGTTCTCATGATCGGTGAGTCTCGTGGCCTCGCCACCATCGGTTCTCATCCAAAAGACCTGGTCGTCGTCATCGATGGACCTAAAAAAAGAGAGATACTTCCCGTCCGGGGAGAACTGGAACGATTCGCCCCCCGCGTCCCCAATGAACTGAGTGGCATCCCCGCCTCCGGCGGGAATCATGTAGTATTTCTTCTTCCTCTCGTTCTCGTCCCAATCGAGCTCCGATTCAGAAAAGAAGACCCATTCGCCATCCGGGGCCATGATCACGTCTGCGATGCGGATCATGTTCAGGGCGTCGTCGACAGTCATGGGACGGCGTGCCGAACCTTGTGCGAGAAGGCTCGAACCAATGAACACACCAGTAACGATGCTGATGCTTACGCGCATAATTGAATCACGGAGCTATTCCAACCTTCCTCTGTGTTCTGGGCACCGCGGATGCCGACCTGCACCGCCCGCTTGGGATCGAGCAACCCCTCTTCGACAGCCCGTCGGAACGGCGCGGCGTGCACCTTACGGCAGAACTCCGCAATATCTTCGAGCGCTTCTTCCACGTTGTAACCATGTGTCAGAATGACGTCACCCCAAATCGGCCACGCGGCAAAGCTCGTAGGGATCGATCTTGCTGACGTGATGGATAGCGCGCATCAGGCTCGAGCTGTTTCGCATTTCGCAAGGGCCATGCCGTGCGCCGGTCCTATTGGTGACCGCGATGTCGAACGGCACACCAATCAAGCCGATGTCTACTTCAGAGGGATCACGAACGAGCGGGGCACGCATGAAGGTAGCGATGTCCGTGTAGCGCGGCGACAGCACGGGGTTATAGTCGTCGGCCACGAGCCGTGTCCGCTCCTTTGGCTTGTTCACGATATATAGCTTCCCCGTGCTCGTTGAACCCTCTTGGACAGTGCCCGGACCGATGATGATAATGATAGCCGTGACGACAAGGCAAACCGCTGCTCGGTTGGCCGCCTGCACCTGCCTCTGGGTGACAGCGCTCTTTGCCACATCGTGCAATTGGCTCTCAGATGAGCCACCACCAGCGGCACGGCACCTCGTCCTCGTCACCATCGACACGTTGCGCGCCGATCGTCTCGGGATCTACGGCAACAAGGACGTGGCCACACCACACATGGACCGGCTGGCGGAAGAAGGAGCGATGGCACCGGACGCAACGGTCCATGTGCCTCTGACTCGTCCCTCACACGCGTCCCTGTTTTCCGGTCTCCTGCCTTCAGAGCATGGTATCCGCGATAATGTCGCACCGAGCCTCGACCCCGACATCCCGTTGCTAGCCGAGGTCCTGAAGGCAGCGCGCTTTCGCACCGCCGCCTTCGTCTCTTCGGTCGTGCTCGAAGCGCAGTCCGGCCTCGACCGAGGCTTCGAACTCTACGGCGATGAGTTCGAAGAAGAAGACGGTGACGACGCGCGTTTCCTGAACACGGTCCAGAAACGTGGTGACCTCACGATGGACGACGCCCTGGCTTGGCTCGAGTCGAATAGCGCCGGCGACAGGCTCTTCGCGTGGATCCATCTTTACGATCCGCACGACCCCTACGAACCTCCCGAGCCCTATGCCACTCAATACGCCGACCGACCCTACGACGGCGAGGTGGCGTGGTCCGATGAGCTGCTCGGTCGCCTCGACGAGAAACTAGAACTATTGGGTCTACGGGACGACACGCTCCTCATCGTGACATCTGATCACGGCGAAGGCTTGGGAGACCACGGGGAAACCCTTCACGGTTTCTTCCTCTACCAATCGACTCTCGCCGTGCCACTCCTCTTTCGTGGGCCCGGCGTGGTTCCCGGTCAGCGCCTGTCGGTGACCGCGCGAACTATCGATCTGTTTCCAACAATGCTCGACCTGCTGGGCTTGAACATTCCGCCGGAGATCCACGTCTCCGGACGTAGCCTGGCAGGTGCGCTGCGGGGAAGGGAAGACCTCGCCGAGGAATCGTCTTATGCCGAAACCTTGGTGCCGCTTCTCCATTTCGGATGGAGCGATCTCCGATCATTCCGCAAAGGTCGTTGGAAATACATCGAGGCACCTCGCCCGGAGCTTTACGACTTGGAGAACGATCCGGGGGAGACGAAGAATCTGGTGAGATCGAAATCGTCCGCGGCCGACTCCCTCCGGTCCAGTCTCGCTCAAGTTCTCGAGGCGGAGCGCGCGACAGCAAAGTCCGACGTGAGCGATGTCCCTCGCGATCTTCTCGAGAAGCTGGGGGCGCTCGGTTACCTCGGTGCCGGCGCGTCGGCGACGGAATCCCCGGGAGCGGATCCCAAGGACAAGATCGAAGAGTTTCGTGTCGCGAACGCCTTGATCCGGGAAGGACTCACTCTCTTCCGCGAGAAGAAATTTTCTCAAAGCATCGAGCGGTTCGAGGAATTGCTCCGTCGACGAATCGAGAGTTTCGAAGTGCACTACTATCTTGGCCGTGGGCTTTTGGCCTCGAAACGATACTCGGAGGCGGCACCTCACTTCGAAAAGGCGATCGAGCTCCAACCGAGTTACGCAGCTGCCTACGAAGCGCTTGCCGAGTGCCGCGCCAGCAACGAGGATCTGGAAGGCGCGGTGGCGGCCCTGCAGGAGGGTCAGCGGGCCGTTCCCGGCGACGCCGGGCTGTTCAAACGCGAAGCGAGGGTTTGGCGATTGCTCAAGAACGGACAGGAGGCACGCCGCGCTTATGAAGCCGCCCTTCCGCTGGCACCCGATGACGCCCTCCTTCGCGTGCAGCTCGGGGAGCTTCTCCGCGATTTGGGTCACTTAGACGATTCGGTGCGGCGCCTGAAGGAAGCGATCGAGCTCGAGCCTGACCGGGCGTCCTTCTGGAACTCCCTCGGAATGGTGCTGGGAGGAAGGGACCAACTCGACGAAGCCGAAAACGCCTTCCGGGAGGCATGGAAGCGGGACGAGTCCAACGCCCAGTACGCCTACAACCTCGGTTTGGCGCTTCTCCGTCTAGGACGCGCTGAGGAAGCTCGGGGTTTCTTCGAAACCACCCTTCAACTAGACCCGAAGTTCGAAGCCGCCCGCGTCCGTCTCGTCCAAATGGGCTCCTGACCTCCGGTTAGGTCGCTGCCTCCAACGCCTGCGTCAAATCGGCAATGAGATCTTCCGTGTCTTCGATCCCCACCGAGTAACGGACGAGCCCTTCCGGAATCCCCAATGACTCGCGCTCTTGGGGCGTGAGCTCTACGTGACTCGTCGTCGCGGGAGGGCCGGCAATGGTCTCCACCGAGCCCAAGTGCGCGGCCAAGTGTGCGTATCGGAGCCGCGGTAAGAAACCTCGAACGCTTTCGAACCCTCCCTTCAATTTGAAGCTGACAATGCCACCGAAGCCCGTCATTTGTCGACGCGCAATCTCATGGTGAGGATCCGACTCGAGCCCAGGATAATAAACCTGATCGATGGTGGGATGTTTTTCGAGGAAGCGTGCGATTTCGAGAGCGCTGGCGTTTTGTTGGCGGATACGGAGGTGCAGCGTCTTCATTCCTCGGAGCAGTAAATAGGCGGCCATCGGATGAAGCGAGGGGCCGGTGATCTCTCGATAGTGTGATATCTGCTGGACGAGATCGTGCCTTCCACAGACCACACCTCCCAACGCGTCGGCGTGTCCACCCAGGAATTTCGTCGCACTGTGAACGACCAGATCTGCGCCGAGCTCGAGAGGTCTCTGGTTCACTGGTGTTGCAAAGGTATTGTCGACAACAACGATGGCACCTGTTTCGTGAGCCGCTTTCGAAAGATGGGCGATATCGACCAACTTCAGAGTCGGGTTGGTCGGGGTCTCGAGGTATACGATCCGGCATCCCCGAGCGATGGCGGCTTCGATCGCTTCGGGATCGGTGGTTTCACAAAGCGTCGCTTCCATCTTGACGCGCGGAAAAAACTCGAGGAATAGCTTACTCGTCCCACCATAGGTGTCTTTGGTGGAGACGACGCGGTCTCCCGAGGAAAGCAGGCCAAAAAACGTACTGGTGACGGCCGCCATGCCGGTGGAAAAGCTGGTCGCCGCCTCGGCGCCTTCGAGCGCGCGCACTTTTTCTTCGAAGACCTGGACGGTGGGATTCGACTGGCGGCCGTAGATGTGTCCCGACTCCTCGGACTTGGCAACGCGCAGCCATTCGTCCAGATCCGGATAGCCGAACGAAACGCTGTGGACAACGGGCACCTGGGTCGCGTGCTGCCACCCCTCGCCGCCTTCGCCCGCCCAAACGGCTTGCGTCCCTATCTTGGGTTTTTTTTCCATGCATGCCACCTATTCCTCTCCTAATTCCTCCGAGCTATCGGAAGGGGAACGTACCGACGACTCCTAACCCCTCGACCACGAGAGCCAGTTCACCCGCCCGCAGTGGTCCCAACGTCTCCTCGCCGGCGCCTGGCCAATAGATACGCGCACTCGGAACCTCGGTCTTGGATCCCAGACCAATGTGTACCACGAGCTCGTTCTGGGATGCATAGCTCGAGCCGGCGCGGACCTCGGTCGTCATAGGCTCGTCTCCTCCAATGTCCAAGACCAGGCGAGCACCGACCGCGTTGCGGTTGGCGGCCCGTCCGATTAGCAAAAGACGAAGTGCGTTCCCTGACGATGTCTCGTTTGCAAGCAAGTCCGGCCGGTCACCCGAGTTGGCAAAGAGCAGGTCTAGATCGCCGTCTCCTTCGAGGTCAGCCACCGCTAGACCGCGGCTGACCTTCACCAGCTCGAAACCCGGGCCGACCTCCAGGACCTCGTTGAATCGACCACTACCTCGATTCCAAAAGATTTGATTCCGCTGCGGGTAGGACGAACCCTCGGTCAATTCTGAGGTGTTATCCAGAACATGCCCGTTGGCCGCGACGATGTCGAGAAATCCATCATTATTCAAATCGGCGAAGGCGGTTCCGAACCCGAGAGAGCGGAGCGAAGGACGACCAACCCCTGCATAAGAAGACACATCGGTAAAGAAACCACCCTGGTCGTTTCGATACAGCGTGTTGAGCTCACCTTGGAAGTTCGTGACGACGAGATCGAGATCACCGTCCCGATCGTAATCACCTACATCAACACCCATTCCAGCGAGGGCTCGGCCATCCCCATCGTAGGCCACACCGGATTGGAGAGCCTCTTCCGTGAAGTATAACCCTCCGTGGTTTCGAAAGAGAAAATTGGGAACGGTGTCGTTGGCCACGTACAGATCGCTGAGACCGTCCCCGTCGTAGTCGAACGCCAGGACGCCGAGACCTTTCCCCGACGGTAGTGCGATGCCCGCTTGCTGACTCACATCTTCGAACGTGCCGTCGCCTCGATTACGGAATAGAGCATCGGGCAACCCACGAAAAGCGTCGGGCAGGCAATAGGAGCGAAGAACCTTGCCTCCTTTACGCTGTGAACAATCGGGATTGTTGTCGAAGCCGAAGTCCAGGTAGTTCGACACATAGAGGTCCAAGTTGCCGTCGCCATCGAGATCGGACCAACTCGCACCGACACTCCAAAGGTGGCTGACGACACCGGCCCACTCCGCCACCTCGGCAAAACTCCCGTCGCCGTTGTTGCGGAAGAGTCGGTTGGGACCAAACTCCGTGACGTAGAGATCTACGTCACCGTCATTGTCGTAGTCACTCGCGGCGGCACCCATTCCATAGCCTGGGAAAGTCAATCCGGAAAAAGCTGTGACGTTCGAAAAACGTCCCTGGCCATCGTTCCGGTAAAGGGCACCGGTCACAGACTCTTCCCGTTGGAAGCCGGGAAGCATACCTCCGTTTACCAAGTAGAGGTCCGGGTCGAGATCTCCGTCGTAGTCGAAGAAGACCACGCCGGCGCCCATCGTCTCGATCATGTACTTCTCCCCCGAGGCTCCGGTGACGTGGGTGAAATCGATTCCCGCACGTGCAGTAATGTCGACGAATTGGAAGGTCGGGGGTTCCTGTGCGGGAGACAAAGACGGTAGGGCGATTACAATCGCGATGACCGGGACGTGAGAAAGACGCTCCACGCGCGGCATTATAGCGGTAGTCGGCCGGAGTGGCCGGATCCTGACACCCGTCCTATACTACCGCCACCATTCACCGGGAACCCGGGTTTCATCATGAGCCACAAGAAACCACCTTCTGGAACGCAGGCAGTATTGCGTGCAATCGCGTTACTCAAAGCCTTCACCGGAGACAAGCCGGAGATGGACCTTCCAGATCTCGCCGATCGGGTGGGCCTTACCAGGACGACGACACACCGCTTGTTGTCCGCTCTGGAAAGTGAGGACCTCGTTGCCAAGGATCCGTTGTCCCATGGTTACCGCTTGGGGCCGGCCGCGATCGCTCTAGGGTCTCGAGCGTTGCGCACGAACGACTTGCGTAAGATTGCCCGGCCGTACCTTGAATCGCTAGCCGCTCGCACTCGGGAAACGGCAACACTCGAAGTATTGGTAGATGGCTGGATGTTGATCCTCGATGAAGTGCTGGGGGCGCATTTGGTCGGTACGACTCCTTCGGTCGGAACGTCCTGGGCCATCCATGCGACCTCCACCGGTAAGGTGTTGCTCGCACACCTGCCGGAAACCGATCGAAAGAAGCTCTTGAAGAAACCTCTTACTCGCTATACCCCGCGCACCATTACCGACTCGCGAGAGCTGCAAAAAGAATTCGATCAGGCGCGCCAGCGGGGTTACGCGATTGCTGCGGAAGAGCTCGAGGAGGGTTACGTGGCGGTGGGCGCGACCATCACCGGTCCACTCGGGAACCCAGTCGGAAGTCTGAGCGTCGGAGGTCCCAGTGTTCGTCTCAAGCGGAACCAGCTTTCCGATCTGGGAAAGCTCGTCACCGCAGCTGCCCGCCAGGTCTCGATACGTCTAGGCTACGAGACCACCGACTTCAAGTGAGACCGCAACTCGAAACGAGGAGCAGACAGGTCCTCGCGGCCCTCGATGACCGCGACATCTTCATTGTTGGCGGCGACTCCGAACAACCGAGAGGGGAATTCCCCTCCGCCAATGCTCTTCTCGCCGCGATCCGGAACTCCAAGCATCAATTCGATGAGATCGAGATGGCTGCCTATCCGGAAGGCCATCCCTTCCTCAGTGACGCAGAGTTACTCGAAGCTCTTCACGAGAAACAACCCTTCGCCTCCTATATGAGCAATGGCGGAAGAAACTGCTGGCACGGCTCGAAACCATGTTGGCTTGAGGGTAGGATAGACCGGCCAGGAATGTAAACGGACGAGGAGAACTCGGCATGGAGCTCTATGACTTGGGAGATCGCCCGGCGCTGGGAGAAGTTCCATCGAAGATGCACGCATTCACCGTACGGCAAGACCGTTTCGGAGAACCGCGCGATGCCTGGAAGCGAGAGGTCATCCCGACGCCCACGATCGGTGATCAAGAGGTTCTTGTCTACGTCATGGCGACAGGGATCAACTACAACAACGTCTGGGCCGCTCTTGGCAAACCCCTGGACGTGATCGCCGAGCGACAGAAGAAAGGCGAGCCGGAAGATTTTCACGCCGGCGGGAGCGACTGTTCGGGGATCGTCTGGAAAGTGGGTGAGAAGGTCACGAACGTCAAGCCGGGAGACGAAGTCGTCGTCCATAGCGGTTGGTGGGAACCGGACGATCCGTGGGTCCTATCGGGCAAGGATCCCATGCTCGCGGAGAGCACGCGGATCTGGGGGTATCAGACCAACTACGGTAGCTATTGCCAATTCGCACGGGCGCAATCGCATCAATGCCAACCCAAGCCCAAACATCTGACCTGGGATGCAGCCGGGTGCTACATGCTTTGCGCCTCCACCGCTTATCGAATGCTGATGGGTTGGTCCCCCAACGTCGTGGAGTCAGGAGACGTGGTACTGGTTTGGGGCGCAGCGGGTGGACTAGGAAGCATTGCCTTACAAATCGTCAAAGCCGCGGGAGGGCGGGCCGTCGCGGTCGTCTCCGACGATGCCAAGAAAGAGTTTTGCCTCGAGCACGGAGCGGTAGGGGTCATCAATCGCAAGAACTTCGACCACTGGGGAGCCATGCCGAACACGGCCAGCCCTGAGTACGGAGCGTGGGCGAAGGGTGCGCGGTCCTTCGGCAAAGCCTTATGGGAGGCCCTCGGCGAGAGGACGAATCCACGAATCGTTTTCGAGCATCCGGGTGAGGCGACGCTTCCGACTTCGATCTTCGTCGCCGCCACCGGCGGCATGGTCGTTATATGCGCCGGGACCACCGGATACACCGCGACCATGGACCTTCGTTATCACTGGATGCGTCAAAAGCGATTTCAAGGAAGCCACTTGTCCAATGACGAACAGGCGGCGGCCATCAATCAGCTCGTCATCGATGGCAAAGTTGACCCCTGCCTTTCGAAGACTTTGTCTTTCGACGAGATCGGTGAGGCTCATCAATTGATGCATGAGAACCGTCATCCGTACGGAAACATGGCCTGTCTGGTGAACGCGACGGAGCCCGGGCAAGGCGCATCGTAGATCCCAACCTTGTGAAGATTTGAAGCTCGATAAAGCTCTCTTCGCACTCGTGCTAGCCCTGTGCGTCTTGGTCGGCGCACTGATGCTCGTTCCCGACCGGTCGGACTACCACGGTATCACCCACCCGGACTTCCCGAGCTTGTTGCAAGGCGGCCCCGGCGCGGAGCGGCACGCGCGCGTCATGGGGCTCGGATGGGCCTTCGGTACTCTTCAACTCGTATTCTTCGCCTGCCTCATCGCCTTCGGAGCTAAAAAGCAGCATGGCTTACGCGGTCTCGGGAAGCCGCTTCTCTTCGGCCTAGCCTTGAATACGGCCGTTTGGACACTCTGTGTTCTTACATACCGTGTTTATTTGACGGAGCCGACTCACATGCTCCTGCTGGGACTTCCGCTATCGACCGCGATCATGGCCTACGGAATGTGGCTCGCCCCGACCATCTACACTTTTCTCTTCGTGTTCGGCTTCAAGCGTTGGTACCTCTCGGACCAAGATCTCGCAGCTTACGATCGTCTTATGGAAAGCAAACAGCAATGATGGAGTCACTGCGAAACCCGATCGTCCTCGGGAGCGTCGCCCTCTACATGGCTGTGTGCGTCGGCATGGGCATCTGGGCACTCCAACGAACGAAGTCGACGCGCGACTTCTTCATGGCCGGTCGCAACCTCGGCATGCTCGTTACCGGGGTGGCTCTTTTCTCCAGCATGATGAGTGGATTCGGTTTCGTGGGAGGCCCTGGCCTCGTGTACCTCATGGGGATGAGCTCGGTTTGGATGATCGCAACGGTGCCCGCCGGCTGGGCAGTCACCGATTTTCTGGTCGCCAAACGTCTACGAGTATTTGCGGGCGTCTTCGACACCATCTCCCTCCCCGACGCGGTGGCGGCCCGATACGGCAGCGAGACAAGCCGCCTTCTTACTGCGGTTGCTCTCCTCTTGGGTGTCATGGGCTACCTGGCCACACAGATACTCGCCATGGCGATCGTGTTGCAAACGATCCTCCAAAACTCGCTCGGCGAGATCGGACTGGTGACCTGCGCGGCGATCGCCTGTACGGTCCTCGTTTTCTACAGTGTCACTGGTGGGATCATCGCATCCGTCTACACCGATATCGTGCAGGGCACGGTGATGGTCGTGGCGGGTGTGCTCATTTTTTTCACTGCCATCTCTGTATTCGAAGGTGGCGGGAACGCGGCGACGACGATGATCATGAACGATGATCCAGAGGCGATCGGTCCCTGGGGAACGCTGGGCATGATCGGCTGTCTCTCTTGGTTCTTCATGTTCACCGTGGGCAATGCCGGACAACCTCACATCGTGACCAAAGGCATGATGATCCGGCGGCTCCAAGACTATCAATACATTCCGCTCATTTCCGTTTTCGGATACACCCTGACCGCACTACTTTGGGTCAGCATCGGACTCGTGATGCGAGCACTGGTCCTCCAGGGGGCTCACCCCGAGCTCGCTACGGCCGACGCCGCCGCACCGGAGTTTCTCCAACACTACGCCCATCCGATCCTTGCTGGTTTGGTTTTCGCGGCGCTGTTTGCCGCCATCATGTCGACGGCGGACGTCTTCCTCAATATCGGGGCCGCCGCCGCCGTCCACGACATCCCGCGGGCGATCCTCCGCCGTCCCCTCGCGAACGAGCTCTTCTGGGCTCGCGCGGGCACGATTGTCATCGCGGTCGTCGCTCTACTCTTCGCGATGTACTCCTACTATGAGAACGCTCGTTTTGTCGCGTTGCTGGGCGCTTTCGGATGGGGTACTTTCGGAGCGGCGCTGGTGCCGGTGGTCGCCATCGGGTTCAATTGGAAACGGGCTACACCTTTGGCGGCTAACGTCGCCATCGTATCGAGTCTGCTCGTGAACTTTGGTATCGAAGTCTTCGACGTCAGCATCCCTCATAACATTCACGGCGGCACGATTTCGTTGCTGGTTTCCTTATTCCTGTTTTTCACAATCTCTTTTGCTTCGACCCCGCCGAAATTGAGTGCCGACGTCGAAGCTGCGATGGACATCTGATGCCGACGAAACTCCTCAACTTCCTTTTGTTGATTCTCCTCGCGGTGCCGTCCTTCCCACAGGGGTTGCCTAGCGCAAAGCCCGAGGATGTCGGCATGTCGACGGCGCGACTGGAGCGCATCCGCCCGGTCATGCAGGCCTATGTCGATGAGGGAAAGGTGCCCGGCATGATCACCGCCGTGGCACGGCGGGGGAAGCTGGTCCATGTCGATCAGCTGGGAATGATGGACCTCGAGCCAGGGAAGAAGATGAGATCCGACACCATCTTCCGCATCTACTCCATGACCAAGCCGGTTACCGCCGTGGCGATGATGATCCTCTATGAGGAGGGGCGGCATCGCTTGAACGAACCGGTCTCGAAGTACCTCCCCGAATTGCAGAACTTGACGGTCTAGCTGGGGGGGGCTGGGCAAGAATCTGCGCACGGAGCCGGCGAGGCCGATGACGATCAAGCACCTCCTCCTTCACACCTCAGGTTTGATCTATGGAGCCGATGAGCCCGGAGTCCCCCAACTCTACCGGGACGCCGAGATCTGGGAAGCGGTCAGCCTTGAGGACTTCGTCGACAAGCTTGCGGGGCTTCCGCTTCTCGCCCAACCGGGAACGGAGTGGAATTATGGCGTATCGACGGACGTTCTCGGTCGATTGGTAGAAGTCCTTTCCGGAGAACGTTTCGAAGAATTCCTGGAAGAGCGCATTTTTCTGCCCCTCGGGATGGTGGACACGGCCTTCTACGTTCCGGACGAAAAGCTCGACCGCTTCGCAGCCAACTACCAAGCCACACCAGAGGGTGGCTTGAAGCTCATCGACTCGCCCAAAAACAGCGAGTTCCGAAATCCGAATCCAGTGCCCTACGGCGGTCAAGGCCTGGTCTGCACCGTCGGCGACTTCGTACGTTTCGCCCAGATGCTCGCCAACGGTGGAGAGCTCGACGGGGTTCGGATCCTCGGACGCAAGACCGTAGACTTCATGATGCTCGACCATTTGGGACCCGAGCTGGGGCCCGCGCCGCTCGGCGAGGCCGCGGGTTGGTACGGGATGAGCCCCGAAGGCTTGGGCTTCGGACTTGGCGGCTCCGTCGTGCGCAACGTCGCTCAGAACTCCTTGATCGGCTCGACCGGCGACTTTTCCTGGGGCGGGGTAGCGAGTACCTACTTCTGGATCGATCGGAGCGAAGCGCTCATCGCCGTGCAGTTCACCCAACTCATGCCCTCCGACAAGTATCCGATCCGTGCCGAGATGAAAATCCTCACCAATCAAGCCATCATCGACTGAACGCAAAAAGCGCAGAATATGACACAAGACGTTTTCGCTCCCCAACTGAGCATCGGACCTCGCGTCCGCAAGTCACCCTACTTCGACGCCACGTTGCGGTGGGGGGTCAAAGCCTTCACGATTTACAACCATATGTACATGCCGACCGTCTTTACCGATCCGGTGGACGAGTACTGGAAGCTCGTGAAGAACGTCACGTTATGGGACGTGGCCTGCGAGCGACAGGTCGAGATCACCGGTCCCGACGCAGCCAGGTTCGTCCAGCTCTTGACACCGCGGAATCTCGCGAAATGCGCGGTAGGTCAGTGCAGGTACGTGATCTTCACGACAGAGGACGGCGGGATTCTGAACGACGCGGTCCTGCTACGCCTCGGCGAGAACCAGTTCTGGCTCTCCCCGGGGGACGGCGACGTGCTCCTATGGGCGCAAGGCGTCGCGGTGAACTCCGGGATGGACGTCACTATCGACGAGCCCGATGCGTCACCACTCCAGCTTCAAGGGCCGAAGGCGCCTCTGGTGGCCCAAGCCCTTTTCGGTGACCGGGCACTCGACCTCTCCTACTACCACTTACGGGAGACTGAGCTCGACGGGATTCCACTTGTCTTATCTCGCACCGGCTGGAGCGGCGAGCTCGGCTACGAGCTCTTCTTGAGAGATCGCCGCCAGGGCGATGCCCTTTGGGAAAAAGTCATGACGGCAGGCAAACCATACGGCATCGCCCCCATCGCGCCGAATCTCATTCGGAGCGTCGAGGGTGCCATCTTTTCTTACGTCTCCGACATCACGCGCGAAGACAATCCATTCACCATCGGTTTCGATCGCATGGTCGATCTCGACCATGACTTCATCGGCCGCCAGGCGCTCACAAAGATCAAAGCAGATGGCGTCAAGCGCCGCTTGGTAGGTGTCGAGATCTCCGGCGATCCGTTACCCGGGAACGATCAATTCTGGTATGTAACGGTCGGCGGAAAGAGGGTCGGACGTGTGACTCGATGCGTTCACTCGCCTCGATTGAAGAAGAACATCGGCTTCGTCAACGTGCCGACCGAATATTCCGAAGCCGGTTCGAAGCTCACCATCGCCGTGCCTTCAGGCGACGCCGAGGCCACGGTGGTACCGACGCCGTTCGTCGCGTCTCAGAAGAAGATCCCACGGTAACCCGCGCTCATTTACCGTCCGCGAACTGCTCTCTGAGCTTCGTTTTCAAGAATTTTCCTGTCGATGTACGGGGGATCGCTTCCACGAACTCGTAGGCATCGGGGATCCACCACTTGGCGAATTTGGGCGCGAGAAAAGCGCGGAGCTCTTCGGCCGTGGCCTTCGCTCCTTCTTTGAGAACCACAACGGCGAGAGGGCGTTCTTGCCATTTGGGATCGGGGATCGCGATGACCGCCGCCTCCTGAACCGCTTGGTGACCCATGAGCGCTCCCTCAAGATCCACGGAGCTGATCCACTCGCCCCCCGATTTGATAAGGTCCTTCGTGCGATCGGTGATCTTGACGTAGCCTTCGGGATCGATCGTCGCTACGTCTCCCGTACAGAACCACCCGTCTTCGGTCCATCGGTCTCGCTCGGACACCTTGAAGTAGCTTGACGCGACCCAGGGTCCGCGAACCTGAATTTCTCCCATCGTCTTTCCGTCCCACGGAACTTCACCGTCTTCGGAGACGGCGCGCAGATCCACCAGCGGAGAAGGTATACCTTGCTTCGCGCGGTAGGCGTATCGCTCGTCCTCTGAGAGATCCCTCATGCTGGCCTTTACCTTGCTCAACGTCCCCAGGGGTGTCGTCTCGGTCATGCCCCACGCCTGGATGACCTCGATACCGTGACGATCGAACGCTCGGATCAATGTTTCTGGGACGGCGGATCCTCCGACCAAGGCCCGCATTCCTGGAGAGAGGGTCCAACGGTCCGGAGTCTTATCCAGCTCTTGCACCATCCCGAGCCAGATGGTGGGAACGCCCGCGGTGACCGTGACCTTCTCTTTTTCGTATAGATCCAGGAGACTTGGTGGGTCCAAGTGCGGACCGGGGAACACCAGCTTACAACCGACGAGAGTCACGGTGAATGGAAGCCCCCAGCAATTGACGTGGAACATCGGCACCACCGGCAAGACGACGTCCCGCTGGGAAAGTCCCATCATGTCTTCGAGTGCACAGGCAAAGGAATGCAGCACGAGAGCGCGATGGGAGTACACGACGCCCTTGGGACGGCCCGTGGTGCCGGAGGTGTAGCAGAGGCCGGCCGCATCGTTCTCCTCGATCTCCGGTTCCTCGAAATCTCCAGTGGCACGATCCAGTAGCTTTTCGTAGCTTTCACAACCTTCGGGGATCGCGTCCTCCGAATGAGAGACCACGAAGATACGCTTGAATTTAACGCGGTCGGCGAACTTCTCGAAGAGTGGCAGCAAGACATCATCGACGATCAGGAACCGATCTTCGGCGTGCTCGACGATGTAGACCAAGTCGTCGGGGTGAAGGCGGAGATTCAGCGTGTGGACGACCCCACCGGCAGCCGGAATCCCAAAGTAGGCCTCCAGGTGTGCGTGATGATTCCACATGAACGTCGCCACGCGGTCGCCGCGATTGAGACCCGCTTTGAGCAACCCCTCGCTCAGAGCTCGAGACCGGCGTTCGATGTCCGCATACGTGTGCCGCCGGAGCGACTTGTCGGGTTCCTGCGAAACGATCTCGACTCGAGCGAAGAGCTTCGCAGCCCGCCGGAGGAGGTGGGTCAACGTGAGAGGGTAGTTCATCATGTTCCCTTGCATGCATCCCTCCATCGGTGAATCAGTGCGCGCTCACTCTTCCATTCGTGGCGCGGGGCCCCACCCCCACGCCTCTCGCTTCGCTGGCGCTGCGCTCGGGCTGAGGGCTCCGCTCGGGCCGGGCTCGCTCCTTCATCAACGCGGCGGGGCCCCACCCCGGCCGCCGTCGCTTCGCCGGCAAGCGGCTTCGCGACAGCTGACGGCTCCTCGCAGAGGGTGCAGTGAATCCGTAGGCACCCTCTGGTGACTCAATGGTGCTTCTACTACTACTTTGACTTGCTGGCAAGTCGACATCACCGGTCTTGAAACGTTTCGTCGGAGCGGATCCCGAGCCAGAGAAGAGCGGCGATCCAACTCACCACAGCGGCGCTTCCCAAGGCGAAAGACCAGCCGAACCAACTAACCAGCAAAGGGACCAAGGGTGTACAGATGACGCCACCCAAGTTGGTCCACATGTTCATCACTCCGCTTGCCGAGCCCGCATGGCGCCCCGAGACGTCCACGATGGACGACCAGTAGGCGCCCTCGGTGAGCTCACCGAATCCGAAACACGACGAAAGCGCGAGGACCGCGTGCCCGGTATTGGCACCGATCACGAGTGTAATGCCGGATAGCGTCATCCCGATGAGGCCCACCCACCTTCTACCCCAACGTCGTCCGATGCGAATCGACAAGCGGTCGGTAATGTGTCCCCCGACCGGCGCCGCGATCCCGCCCACGATGAAGGGCATGCTCGCGAAGAAACCGCTTTCCAGTATCGTGAACCCTCGCACGTCGATCAGATACAAGAAAACCAGAATACGAAATATAGAAGACGTAGCCGTAGCAGAAGTAGCTTATCGAAAGGAGGAAAACGTTCTTGTTCCTGAACAATAGCCACGGATTCGCTGCGGTGGGCGTCGAAACGGTGGTTTCTTCTCCACCTTGGGAAATGATCGCTAGCTCTCCGCGCGTCACGGCGCGGTGATCCTCCGGTCGCTCGGTGGCGTACCAGCGGTACAACACGGCGATCAAGAAGGCGAAACCGGCGGCCACGTAGAACGCGTTACGCCACCCTACTGTCACCATCAACGACGAAATCACGGGCGGCGTAAAGGCGGAACCGATCGATAGCCCGCCGATCAAAAGAGCGAGCGGGAAAGCTCGCCCGTTCGAAGGAAACCAGTTTGCTACCGCCCGGGCCGCTACCGGATAAGTGGGTGCTTCCACGACGACCCCCAGGAGGAAGCGCAACACGAGCAAAGAAACTAGCGCGGCGAACCCGCCGGGAACGAGCAGACCGGGAACCAACCCGCTCAAGACGGTGAAGATTCCCCAGAAGAAGGCCGCTCCCCATAGAACCCGCCACGCCCCGAAACGGTCCCCAATCCAACCGGCCGGAATCTGGCAGATGGTATAGCCGATCATGAAGCTGCTGAAGACCCAACCCATCTGCTGTTCAGACAGGTCGAGCTCGGGCATCATGAACGCCGAGGCAACGGAGATGTTCATCCGCTGCAGATAGCTGACGAAGCTAAACCCGACCAAGAGGGCCAGGATCTTCCACCGAACTCTGGAAGCCCTGGAAGGGGACATTGTGGAGGATAGGCGGCGGGAAGACGGTCGATCCGTCTTGCTACGGACCGACCCATTCGACGTGTGCGTACTCGCCGCTCTTGCCGGACAGGTCCCAGTTCCGCCCCCAGTCGCGAAAGCGGCTCTTGGTCCCGGTGCACACGACGACGTCCGGAGACATCCAGTAGCTCGTGTTCTTTATCTCGGTGACGCCTAGGCCACCGGCTCCGACGATGGGCTCGATTAAGCCGTCGATCGTCTTCGGGATGGTCACTTGCCATCCTCTGCCCTTTTTCTCGAAGCTGATGGGCACTTGCTTGCTGCCGAGAAAGTTGGCGATCATGATCCGGAACCAACCGACCGGGCCACCAGCCTGACCGGAAAGGATGTCGGTCATGGCCTTGGCGGCGGCGGGACTCGCCTGGTCGTCGATGTAGAGAGCGAAGGTCCAGCCACCTTCGGCGAGAGGACCGGGCACCTCCATCAGCACCGCCGCCTTCAGGCCGTCCAGCTTCTCGTCACCCGCATGCCCCTTGTGGATGTTGAGCCCCCACCAAGTCTGACAAACACCGTGGCTGGGCTTCGCCTTACCGAGGGAAACAACGCAGGGACAAAAAACCTCGCAGTTGCAACTGAGTGCCAGCTCTCCTTTGATCTTCCAAGGTGCCACTTCTTCCTTCTTCACGTTCGTTCCTTTCGCCGTTACGTTGTCGCTAGTTCATCAGGCCCAACCTCAACAAGTACAGCCCCCAAACTACGAACAACACGCCCGCCCCGCGTCCGATCTGGTGCCCCGATGGGGCCAGTTTCTCAACCAGAACCAAGCCAGCGATCGCCGCCAGCCATAGAAGGTTCATGACCCCGGCGACGAACATCAGAGCCATCAACGCCCAGCAGCAACCTACGCAGAACGCCCCATGCTCGAGCCCCATCACCAGTGCCCCCGACCTACCAGGCCGCCAAGACGTCATGAAGAAGGCGAGAGGAGACCGACAGTGAGTCAGACATGCGTTCTTCAGTCGACTCCATTGAAAGAGGCCGGCCACCACCAAGACGAGTCCGCCGAAGATCACATTGGTGCTCACGCCCGCCGCCGAAACGAGTGCCGCATGGTGAAGGCCCCATTGAGCCACCGCGCCAAGCGCGCTGAAACCGGTCCACACGACGATGTAGCCGAGCAAGAACGCCGCCGTGGGGGAGAAGGGTTCACGATCGGGATCTGTTTGTTGTTTCCGGTTGATCTTCGCAAAAGTCAAAATCATCTGAGAGGCCGAAGGAACCATCATCGCGATCATCATGACCGTCCACATCACGAACAGAAACAGGAAGTCCCGGACGCTCCACGCCTCGATGTGCGGATGGGTGATGCTCGTGCCAACAAATGTATGCGCGGGGTTTGTCGCCAGGTAGGCAGTGTAGGTCCAGGCGAGGAGCGACACACCGATGAGGCCACTCATCACGACCGCGCGGTCGCGACTCAATACCGACTCCAGGGCGGTAACTCCTTCATGCGTATGATGCGTCACCATTTGCTTTTCGATGAGTACTCTTTCCCAGTTTGTGTGTCAACTTGCAGGCTAAGTGACTAATCGCCGTCTTTCTCGAAACGGGACAGCGAAAAGAATGGGTCGGGGGTCCGCTTTTCTAGCACGAGCTCGGCAACCTGTTCGCCAACCGCGGGGCCGTGTTTAAACCCGTGTCCGGAGCCTCCACCAACCAGCCACACGTTCTCTAAACGTGGATGGCGATCGAGTATGAAGTGTGAGTCGGGACTGTTCTCGTACTGACACACGCGCGCCTCGAGAAGGGGAGCCCCCTTGAGGCCGGGGAATCGGAACTCGACATAGTCACGTGCCGCCGATAGTGCGGTCGGCGAGTAGGTTCTTTCACCGTCAGTAGGATCGAACGGCTCGCCTCGACCATCGTCTGCGATTTTGAATCCCCGCCACTCGCTTCCTGGAATGCCATAGAAGAGACGCTCGCCGTTATCGATCCATACCGGAAGGGTGTGGCCCGAGTAGCGAGAGTCTCCAGGCGGCGTGCCAAAGTAAAAGATTTCCTGTCGCGTCGGGCGGATGCGATCTCCTAGGACATCGGGGAAAAGCCTGCCGAGCCAAGGACCGCAGGCGAAAACGAACTGGTCGCCGGAAACGAGGGACCCATCCGGGAGCAGGACCCCTCCCAACTTTCCGTTCTCATCGGGTCTCGGTTTAGCCGCACTCTGAAGGTACTGACCTCCTTCGGCGAGGAAGCCTTCGAGAACAGCGGCGCAAGCCCGACGCGCCAGCAAGTAGCCCGCGTCTTGTTCCTGGATCGCCCAACGGACGCCCTCGAAATGGATCTGGGGAAACCGTCGTCGCGCCTCTGCCACATCGAGCTCCTCGAACCGGAGTCCGACGTCGCGCAATATGGGTAGAGATGCTTTTTCGTAGCCGTCGTTCTCCCCAACCATCCATAAGGCGCCGGTCGGTCGGTAAAGCGGACGGTTCCAGAGTTTCTCGTTCTCTTTCCAGAGCGCGAGCGAACGGGCCACCATCTCGGCGTAGATCCGATCCGGACCGTAGGTTCCCCGAATGACCCGCGACTCGCCCCCCGAGCTTGCCCGGGAGTTCCCGGTCCCCAGGTGTCGAGGAGAGTCACCTTGGCACCGCTCCTCGAGAGATGAAGCGCAGTCCAACCCCCGAAGGCTCCGGCGCCTACCACAACCACTCGCGGTCCTTGGCGCGTCGCGACCTTAGCCGGCTTCCCCTGCGAGCCGAATCCCGGAATCATTGCCACTGCGGCACTCGCCTTCAAAAGCGAGCGGCGTGAAACGCCGCCTTCCTTTCGGCTAGGACCACCCCCCTTTTTCGCCATCAGACCTCCTCGGTCCCGCAAAGCCTCTGCACGGTTGAACTTGTCGTCCAGCCCCCCGCCGCGAGGCCTAACGGTTTGACCATAATATGGTAAAATCCATCACGATATGGTCAAGACCCGTGCTCCGGTTGTGGGCTCACTCGGCGCCAAGGGGACGCGCCGGCCATTCGAGCAAGCCTCTCCGCTTCCAGGCGATTTCTTCCATTCTTCAGAGGTCCTTTCCGCAGAGCTCGACCGAATCTTCGCAAGAACGTGGATCGTCGTCGGCCGCGAGGAAGACATTTCCGAGCCCGGGAGCTATTTCACTCGTGAGATCGGTAAGGAGTCCATCGTATTGCTCCGTGGTACCGGCGGTGAACCCAGAGCGTTCTTCAACGTCTGCCGCCACCGAGGTGCCAAGCTCTTAGAGAGCTGTGACGGAGCCAAGCTCAAGAAGATCCAATGCCCTTATCATGCCTGGACCTACGATCTCGACGGGCGACTCGCCGCCGCTCCGCTCATGGAGTCGACGCCCGGCTTCTCGAGGGAGGATTATCCACTAGTTCCTGTAAGGGTCGAAACATGGGAAGGTTTCCTTTTCGTGAACTTGGATGACGATGTTGAGCCTCTCGAGCCGCAACTCGCAGGCTTCCCCAACGTCTCGCGCTTCCAGCTTCCCAACCTGCGCCGGGGCGGGCGCGTCGCCTACGATGTGGCCGCCAACTGGAAGCTCATCGGCGAGAACTACAACGAGTGCTACCACTGCGCTCTCGTTCATCCTCAACTTCATCGCATCAGCCACTATCAAAGTGGCGGGAGAATAGAATCGGGGATGAATTTCACCGGAGGTCCCATGACCCTCAACGAGGGGTTTACGACCATGACCATGAGCGGGAGGAGCACACGCCCTCCCATTCCTGATCTCGTTCCAGAGGATCATCGGACCGTTCACTATTTCCACCTCTACCCAGGCTTTCTGCTCAGCCTCCATCCTGACTACGTCTTGACGCACACCGTTTGGCCGGTCGACACATCCCACAGCCGCGTGATTTGTGAATGGCTCTTTACGCAAGATGCCATGGCCCGGGAAGACTTCGACCCCAGCGATGCTATTGAGTTTTGGGACGTCACCAACCGGCAAGACTGGGAACTTTGCGAGATCGCTCAGAAAGGAGTCCGATCTCGAGGCTACCGGCCCGGCCGCTATCAAGCGGGCGAGAGCTCGGTCCACGCCTTCGACAACTGGTGCCTCGATCAACTGGAGAGCTAACTAACCGACCGCTCTCGGTGCTGGCATCGAAGCTCCTACCTGTGGTACTCAACTCCGCCGGGGGCGATCGTTCAGAGGTCAGCCACGATCGTGCCCACGCGCTTAAATCGTAATCATCCAAACCCACTGTGCTGCTAGCCGAGGAGATCCAAACCCATGCCCAAGTCTGCCATCCCTCCCGACATAGAGATCGCGCAATCGGCCAAGATCCGACCCATCGTGGACGTAGCCTCTGAGCTAGGACTGGCGCCCGAAGACATCGAACCTTACGGCCACTACAAGGCCAAGGTGCGTCTCGAGGTGTTGGATCGAGCCAAGAAGAAAGCTCGTTTGGTCTTGGTGACCGCTACCAGCCCCACTACAGCGGGGGAGGGGAAAACCACCATGACCGTCGGGCTGGCTCAAGCGCTCAGGCGGCTGGGTCACAAGGCGGCGCCGTGCATCCGTGAGCCGAGTCTCGGTCCGCTCTTTGGTATGAAGGGCGGGGCGGCAGGAGGCGGTTACTCTCAAGTCATCCCGATGGAAGACATCAATCTGCATTTCACCGGTGACTTTCATGCCATTACTTCTGCGCACATGCTCCTTTCCGCCACCATCGACAACCATCTTCACCAAGGGAACACACTGGGACTGGACCCCCGCCGGATCCCATGGACTCGATGCTTGGACATGAACGACCGAGCCCTGAGACAGGTCGTGGTTGGGTTGGGCGGCCCGACCGGAGGTGTTCCACGGCAAGAAGAGTATGTCATCACCGCCGCGAGCGAGATCATGGCGATCCTTTGTTTGTCGACGGACCTTGCCGATCTAGAAAAGAGGCTCGGGAACATCCTCGTGGGCTACAACCAGGAGCGAAAGCCGGTCCGGGCGCGCGAGCTCGAGGTCCAAGGCGCGATGACGATCCTTCTCAAAGATGCCTTGAAGCCCAACCTGGTACAAACGCTCGAAGGAGGACCCGCCTTTATTCACGGCGGACCCTTCGGGAATATCGCGCATGGATGTAACTCTATCCTGGGAACTCGAATGGCCATGGCTTTGTCCGACATCGTCGTCACCGAGGCCGGTTTCGGAAGTGATCTGGGAGCCGAGAAGTTCTGCGATATCAAGTGTCGCGCGGCGGGTCTCACTCCCGACGCTGCGGTCATCGTGACTACGGTAAGAGCACTCAGGTACAACGGTGGTCAACCGAAGGGTGAGACCGGGGAGAATTCAAAAGCGCTCGAGGCTGGCTTCGCCAACTTGGATAAGCATATCGAAAACGTCGCTACGTTCGGCTTGCCTGCTATCGTCGCGGTGAATCGCTTCCCCACGGACACCGACGCCGAAATTGAACAAGTGATTACCCACTGCGAGAAGGTCGGCGCCGCCGCGGCAGATGCCGATATCTTCTCGAGAGGGGGAGAAGGGGGAGAAGCCTTGGCCGAGGCGGTGGTCGAGGTGCTGGAAACTAAGAAGTCCGAATTCCGGTTCGCCTACGAAGTCGACGAGCCGATCAAAGACAAGGTCCACGCGGTGGCCACCAAGATGTACGGTGCCGACGGTGTCGACTACACCGCCAAAGCGGAGAAAGCGATCGCCGCTTTAGAGCGAAACAGTCTTTCCAATCTTCCCGTCTGTATCGCCAAGACGCAGTATTCACTCAGCGACGAGCCGACCAGGCTCGGGCGCCCACGAGGTTTCCGGATCCAAGTGCAAGACGTGATCGCCTCCGCCGGAGCAGGATTCCTAGTCGTGTTGGCAGGGTCGGTGATGAGAATGCCGGGGCTTCCTCGCGTTCCGGCCGCTACTCAGATGCACATCGGCCCCGATGGAAAAACGGTGGGACTCTCGTAAGAATGAAAGTAGCCTGGGGTCCCGTATCACACACTAGGTCTCTTCAGAACGCTCCGCTTTCTTTCCGGATCGAAAAAGGGAAGCGGTGCGACTTTGGCAGCCACACGCTTGCGCGCGTACTCAATGGTCATCTCGAGTTCGACGCGCGTGCCCGGCTTAGCGTGCTCGGACCTGACGCTCGCAAGCGCGATGAACTTCTTCAGAAGCTTTGACCAACAGCTACTGGTTGCCCGACCGACCTGCCGATCGTCGACGTAAACGGGAACCGGTTCCCGCGAAGCAACGTTCGACAGTTGCGGGAGCAAACCCACTTCCTCGTGGAGCTTCTCTAGCTCCTCCCACTTGATTTCAAGCCCCACGAAGGCGTATGTCGAGCCCTTCTCCTTCTCTTTCTCGAGCGCCTCGCGACCGATGAAGTAGGGCTTGTTGAAATTCACCGCCCATCCCAGTCCTATTTCGTAAGGAGAAGACTTTTGCGACTCGATGAGAGCCTTCTCGGCGCTAATGAAGTCCACCTCGATGAGCGGATACCCGGCTTCGATGCGAGCCAGATCCAACGCAAGCATGCCGGCCGGAGTGATACCCCGACCCTTCCCGGCTTCCATCAAGAGATCCCATACCTGCTCGGCGTGATCCCGCGAAACCCAAACCTCGTACCCCAAATCGCCCGTGAAGCCGGTTCGGCTTACCCAGGTTGGAATGTTTCCCAAATTGGTGCGCGTGATCCAGAAGTACTTTAGATCGGACAAATCGGAGCTCGAGAGCTCCATTAAGATCTCTCGCGAGCGCGGCCCTTGAAGAGCGAGCGCGCCCACTTGCTCGGAGAGATCTTCTATCTCCACTTCCATTCCTTCGGCGTTCAGCTCGAACCACCGAAGCGTGGGGTCGGCAGCGGTGGCTCGAAAGGTGGTCTCGCCGAGACGCTGAAACGTGCCGTCTTGGATGACTTTGCCTTCTCGATCACACCAAGGCACATAAAGGACCTGCCCTACTTTAGCCTTCGCCGCGTTCCTCGTGACGACACGGTTGACAAGCTTTGCCGCATCCCGGCCACGGATTTCGTATTTGAAGAGCGGAGAGACATCGATGAGGCCCGCGCCGTTCCGCATTGCGTGGTACTCCGGGTCATGAAAATCGTCGTAAGAGCTGGGAGCGAAGTACCCGGACCAATGACGCCAGTTCATACTGGTGCAGAGCACGGAAGTCCGAGAATGAAAGGGCGTTCCTACGGCCATGATGCCCTGGCTTGGAAGGTGGTCATAGAAAACTCCTCGTGGTCGGCAGTCTAGGTAGCCGCTTTTTTCGCGTCAACTCTACTACCTTATTACTATTGCCCATGCTATTCTCTTGGACCGCGTACCACAATGCAACCAGCGGTTCCATAATGTGGTTCGGATCGACCGGGTATGGCAAAAAGCTACGACGTCATCGTCATCGGTGCGGGACACAACGGCTTGGTGCACGCGGCCTATCTCGCAAAAGCCGGCAAGAAAGTTCTGGTGTTGGAACGTCGGCATCTCGTCGGCGGCGCCACCGTCACCGAGGAGATCTACCCCGGTTTCAAGTACTCGGTTTGCTCCTACGTCGTGAGCCTTCTCCGACCGGAAATCATCGAAGACCTGGACCTTGCTAGCCACGGACTTCAGCTTCTTTCTCTCGACGGCACCTTCACTCCTCTTCCTAACGGCGACTACCTCGCCCGTTGGGGTGATCATGATAAGACGCGCCAAGAGCTGATCCGTCACTCCCGAAAGGACGCCGAGGCTTACGACCAGTTCGGAACGTTGATGTACCACCTTTCGCGGGCAGTTCGGTCCATGCTTTCCACGGTGCCTCCCGATCCCACCTCTTTCAAACCGTCCGATCTCGCCGGACTTGCACGAATCGGACATCAATTTCACGGCCTGGGAGAGGAGCGTCTCTACGATCTCACCAAGCTCATGACGATGAGCTCCGTCGATTTCCTCGACGAATGGTTCGAGTACGAGCCGTTGAAGGCGACTATGGCTGCGAGCGGTATCATCGGTACGTTTCTCGGTCCCCGCTCGCCGGGAACGGCCTACGTCCTCCTCCATCACTACATGGGGGAGATCGACGGTGTCTTTCGTTCTTGGGGATTTCCGCGGGGGGGCATGGGTTCGGTCGCCGAGTCCATCGCTTCGTCGGCGAGAAGCCTCGGCGCTGAAGTTCGCACCGAAGCTCCCATCGCTCGTCTCCTCGTCAAGAATGGCAAGGCAGAAGGCGTGGTGCTCGAAAGCGGTGAGGAGATCCGTGCGCGAGCCGTCGCCTCGAGCCTGGATCCCAAGCGGACCTTCTTGAAACTGATCGAACCGAGCGATCTTGACTCCGATTTCGCGGAATCCGTACGTCGCTTCAAGATTCGTGGCTCTTCTGGAAAAGTGAACCTGGCGCTCGACGAGCTTCCCAACTTCACCTGTTTGCCTGGCGACGGCCCGCATCTCCGCGGATCGATCTCCATCAGTCCGAGCATCGACTACTTAGAGGAAGCCTACGACGACGCCAAGTACGGAGATTTTTCGAGAAAACCGTACATGGACATCCTCATTCCCTCTGTAATCGATCCATCGATGGCCCCACCGGGAAAGCATGTGATGTCGATCTTCGTGCAATACGCCCCCTACCATTTGAAGGAAGGTACTTGGGAGGAAAAACGCGAAGCGTTCGGTGACGCCGTCGTGAATACGCTCAGTGAGTACGCGCCTAATCTAAAGAACTCCATTCTTCATCGACAAGTGCTCACGCCTTGGGATCTCGAGCAGAAGATCGGGCTCACCGAAGGGAATATCTTTCATGGCGAGTTGACTATGGATCAACTCTTTTTCCTCCGACCCGTCCCCGGTTGGGCGAAGTATCGCACCCCTATTCGCAACTTCTATCTCTGCGGATCGGGAGCTCACCCAGGTGGGGGCGTGATGGGCTCACCGGGTAAGCTCGCCGCCCAAGAATTGCTAAAGGATTGGGAAAGCCTGTAGCAACTATGTGTGTTGATCGCCCCAGGGTCCCAGTGAACTACCGTCCCCGCCGGAGGGCAACGTGGCCAAGACGGCCCGGCAGGGCCGCCGGCCGGGAGGAATTGACTCATGAATTACACGGTCAAGGGAACCGGCCGGGTTTTTCGCCCGAGCGAAGCCTTGAAACGATGTCGTAGTCGCGAAGTCGACGGAGCATCAAGGCTTGGGGGTGGGGCCCCACTCGCATTAATCAAAGATTGGGAAGGCCTGTAGCCGTGAGCACGAACCACGATGTCATTATTATCGGCGCAGGACACAACGGCCTCGTCACCGCGGCCTACCTAGCCAAGGCCGGCAAGAAGGTCCTGGTCCTCGAGCGACGAGACATTGTCGGCGGTTCGGTGGTCACCGAGAAGTTCGCGCCCGGCTTCAAGGCCTCCCCGACGACGGACCTGTGTGGTCTTCTTCTTCCCCAGGTTGTCCGTGAGTTGGATCTAAAGAGTCACGGTCTCGAGCTTCTTCCCGTGAACCCCGCAGTTTTTCTACCTCTTGAAGACGGTAGTCATCTCACGATCTGGCGCGAACGAGAGAAGACGCTCCGCGAGATCGAGCGTCACTCGTCTGCCGATGCGAAGGCGTATCCGCGTTTCGCCAAGCTCGTTCAGAGCCTCACGTCGTTCATGCGACCCCAGCTTTCGCGCCCCGCGCCGAAACCCGGCAGCGGGAGCCCAGGTGACCTCTTGGAGTTATTGAGGCTCGGATGGGGTATGCGAAGTCTGGGTGCCAACGACATGCATCAACTTCTCCGCGTCCTGCCGATGTCGGTAGCGGACTGGGTCAATGAGTGGTTCGAAGGAGATGGCTTGAAGGCAGCGTTGGTAGCACGCGGCATCGGCGGCGTGTTTCTGAGCCCCCGAGACGCGGGCAGCGCCGCCGTCTTCCTCTACCACCATCTGGGACGACCGGATTGGCCTCTCGTGTCTTGGGGATTTCCTCGTGGCGGCATGGGCGGCGTGACCCAGGCGCTTGCAAGGGCTGCTAAAGCGGCGGGCGTCGAGGTTCGCACCGGCACCTCTGTCGCCCACGTCATCTTGAAGAACGGTCGAGCCACCGGCGTCGCCCTCGATAACGGAGATGAGCTCACGTCTAGACTCGTCGTTTCCAATGCCGATCCGCACACCACGTTCCTGAAACTCGTCGAGCCCCATGAGCTCGAAACCGAGTTCATCGGTCGTGTCAAGGCCATTCGTTACCGAGGCGTCGTCGCCAAGATCAACATGGCCGTTTCCGAGCTCCCTAATTTCTCTTGTCTTCCGGGCAAGGAGCCTGCCGCTCATCATCAAGGCCTGATCCAGATCGGAGCCGAGATCGATTACTTGGAGCGCGCTTTCGACGACGCGAAGTACGGTCGCTTCTCGTCCAAGCCCTTCCTTCAGGCAACGATACCGTCATTGACTGATCCCAATCTAGCCCCTTCCGGACAGCACGTCGTGTCGGTTCTCATGCAGTACGCTCCCTACCATCTCCGTGAAGGGACCTGGGACAATCGAAGAGAAGAGCTAGGTGACGTGGTGGTCGACACACTGAACGCGTACGCTCCGAACTTGAGGCAATCGATTCTCCATCGTGAGGTACTGACGCCGCTGGACTTCGAAACAAGGTTTGGATTGACAGAAGGTAATCTCCATCAAGGAGATCTCGCTCTCGACCAATTTCTTTTCATGAGGCCGGTGCCCGGCTGGGCACGCTACCGGACTCCCGTTCCCAACCTCTACCTCTGCGGTGCTGCAACTCACCCCGGCGGTGGCGTCAGCGGTGCCCCCGGCTACAATGCTAGCCGTCAGATCTTGAAAGACTGGGGAACGATCGAAGCGAACCGCTGAGGTCCTGAACATGCGTAAGCTTCTACTCGCCTTTCTCTTTCGGCGATGGTCGCGTACGCTCAGGAATACGATTCGAGCCTTCCTACTCCCGAGTCGGTGCTTGGATCTCGGCTCGGTGCCCAGGTCACCGACCACGCCGGCATGGAGCGGTACCTGGCCGCGCTCGCCCAAGCCTCACCGCGTATCGTCTACGGCGCCTACGGATCGGATTACGAAAACCGAGAGCTTCGCTACCTCGTCGTCTCGAGCGAAGAGAACATAGGACGCCTGGACGACATCAAATCTGCGAACAACCGCCTGACCGACCCCAGAACACTTTCCGTCGGAGATGCTTCGTCTCTCATCGAGAAGACACCGGTAACGGTGTGGCTCAACTGCAGCACGGATGGAAACGAGACCGCAGGTTTGGAATCGGCGCTCATGATGGCCTACTACCTCGCATCGGCGACGGACATCGAGACGAAGAACCTGCTCGAAGGGGCGGTGGTCGTTCTCACTCCCCTCATGAACCCGAGCTCCCGCGGGCCCCACCGGTAATCCCGATGCACAATCCTCCGTGGGGCATCCTGACCAACAATAACCATTACCTCGTCGACCTCAATCGAGAATCGATCCGGGCAACACAGAAAGAATCGGCAGCGCTCCGCGACTTTTACTACGAATGGAACCCGATGGTCTTCATCGACCTCCACGGGCTCCTCCATGGGTCGTCGACCGCCTTCAATTCAAGCAAGACTACATCGGCTACCTGGATCGTCGCCGTACGCATCTCTACGTTTTGAACGTCGACACCGGAAAGCAAACGCAGCTTACCTTCGGCGACTACGACGACTCGCAGCCTGCCTGGTCGCCCGACGGCCAGCGGATCGCGTTTGTGAGCAACCGCACCGAAGAACCCGACATCAACTACAACACCGACATATGGGTCGTGGATGTCGACCGCCCGGCCGAGCCTGCCAAGCCTGCTAAAGAAGGCAAGCTCACCCAGATCACAACCAACCCCGGACCCGATCGCTCGCCGGCTTGGAGCCCCGATGGCCAGTCCATCTATTTTCTTCTCGAGGATAGTGGCGAATTGAACCTGGCGAGCATTTCGGCCGGTGGAGGTTCGGTGGCGCGTATCGTCCAATGACCTCGCGTCGTCAACACGTACTCTCTAGGGGCGAGGCGGGGCAGTCGTCGCGCTCGTCAGCGAGACTCATTTCACACCAGAGGTGTTCACACTCAAGGACGGGAAACTCGAGCAGATCACCCACGCCAACCGCGACCTTTTGGCCGAAGTTCGCCTTGGCGAAACCGAGAACATCCACTTCAAGAGCAAAGACGGTACCCACATCGAGGGCTTTATTACCAAACCTCCCGACTTTCAGCAGGGCACGCGTTATCCCACACTTCTTCGCATCCACGGGGGGCCGATTTCGCAATACGATTTTGGATTCAGTTTCGACGCACAGCTCTTCGCGGCCAACGGCTATGTCGTGGTCCGAACCAATCCGCGAGGGATCCTCGGGCTATGGTCAGACCTTCTCGCTCGGAATCTGGCAGAGCTGGGGGGAGAAAGATTCTGAGGATGTGCTAGCAGGTGTTGACTACGCGATCGAGCAGGGCTACGCCGATCCTGAACGGCTCGGTGTCGGGGGTTGGTCGTACGGCGGCATTCTGACCAACCACGTCATTACCCGAACCGATCGGTGCAAGACGGCGATCACCGGAGCCAGCGAGACCCTTTACATCGTCAACTACGGGCACGACATTTATCAGCGGTGGTGGGAGCGCGAGCTAGGACTTCCTTGAAAGAACCGGGAACTGTGGGAGAAGATGTCTCCGTTCAACAACGTCGAGAAAATCGTCACCCCCACCCTCATCATGGGCGGCGAGAAGGACTGGAACGTGCCCATCAACAACTCCGAGCTTCTCTACCAAGCGCTGCGCCGACTCGGCCGCACCACGGAACTCGTGGTCTATCCGAATCAGTACCACGGCCTGAGCGTACCGTCGTACCAGAAGGATCGATTCGAACGTTACCTGAATTGGTACGGCAAGTACGTAAAAGGAGAAGACGAAGCTACCAACTAGGAATGGAAAAAATAGAGGGGAGCATCCTGAGCGGATGCTCCCCTTTTCTGTCTTGCTAGACTATTCTTCTTCAGTACTCGGCGGAACCATCGGTATTCGACTAAGACCGGCCTCGTACAGCCACTCGCCGTCTTTCTTCCCCAAGACTACGGTGTACAAACCCTCCATCGGTGGTCCTCCTTCAGCGTCCGGAAGACCACTCATCGTCCATACACCATCGCCAATAGCAACGTTGGGTCGGATGAAGCGAATGGAGAGCTGCTCGAATTCGAGTTGAGCGCCTTCGGGCAAGTCGGCAAACGCTTTTGCTTCCTCTTCCTCGATCGCCATACGCCCGCTGATGATCTCGCCCGTGACACTAACGCCAGAGGCATCCTCTGTATAGAGTGCACCGATGGACTTCGCATCGCGGTTGCTCCAGGCTTCCCGGTAGCGGTCATCCAACTGGGCAATGGCTTCCTCGTCCGCTGCGGTGTCCTGAGCAACAATAACACTACCCAACGACACGAGGAGCCCCAAGACTGTTATCACTGAAAAGAAAATGCGCATCGCTATCCCTCCTTAAATGGGATCTATTCTTAGAAATCGAGACTTATGTCGTGCCGGGAGCCTTGACCGGGAACCAGGAGCGGAGACTGGTGATGAGCCACTGGTCTCCTTCTTGGACGAGGATATTGGTGTACAAGCCTTTTTGCGCTGGCATCTCCTCACCCTCGGCGCCCGCAATACCCGAGACCTCGAAACTACCGTGGACAAGGGCAACGCCCTCATCCAACTCGCGGAGGTTAGTCGTATGGATCGAGACGGTAGTCCCCGAGTAGATGGTCTCGAACAACATGGCGTACCGTTTAGCTATCTCCTCACGACCGGAGTACATCTCACCGTCCGGCCCGGAACTGTCAGCATCTGCGGTGTACTGAGCCGCGACTGCGGCGGCGTCCCCGGCGTTCCATGCAACCTCGAAAGCCTCAATGATCGCCTGCTGGCCCGCTTCGACGGAAGACTCCATCGATTCTTTGGCTGGGGCCTCCTCGGTGGCCTGCTCTGCCGCCGGCTGGCAGCCTATCAAAACGGCGACGGCCGCAAAAGTGACGAAAAAGAATAGTTTATGCATAGTCCCTCCTTCTTTGGGGGCGAAACGTCCCCCTAACCCCGCATTGGCGGGTTGACTCTATGCCCCCGTCACCTCCAAGTCAACTGCCTGAGATCACGGAAAAGAACCTTGATGAGCATGGATGTGCAGATTTTCACGGAAACGCCGCGAAATACCCAGCTCAGCCGATAGCCCGCGAGCGCACCGACAGGCGCTCTCATCTATAACAGTTCGCCCCCATGCCGGTCGAAGCCGAGCTCGCCGGTTCGAGCTTCGGGGGTCATTTCCTCAAGGTGAAATGGATCGGCGTCAACATGCGGATGGAACTTCAGATCGAAGGGCAATTCATCGTCACGCCGCCAGTCCGCTCCGTCGAGATCGACTCCAGCCTTCCGGGCCCGTTTTAGTTTCCCGCCGGAATCTCGAAGCTGTCTCCCTGCTTGGGCGAGATACAATCCCGGCAATCCGACACTTCTTCACTCGGCTGGTGGTGGTAGATCACTTTTCTATCACCGGGCAACTGCCTTCCCGCCCGCATCGTCTCATCAGCATTTCGCCAGAACACCGCCATCGGCGACGAGATCGATTCCAGTGATAAAGCTAGCTTGATCGGCAAGCAGAAACAGAGTCGCAAAGGAAATATCTTCGGGTTGGCCGACCCGACCCAATGGTGTCCGGGACGCCATGGCCTCGATTCTCTCGGGATCTCGATAGATCTCATCGGTCATGGGGGTTTGCACAGCACCCGGACAGACCGTGTTGGATCGAATCTTATAGGGCGCATACTGAATGGCCAAGGACCGGCTCAGAGAAATGAGTGCCGCCTTGGACATCTGGTAGGCATCCAAAGCGCCGCCTTCGGAAATATTCTCCATATTATGAAGACCGGTGATGCTGGCGATATGAACCATCGCCCCTCCATACTTCAACATGTGTGGAAGACACGCCTTTGTAGAAAGGATGGCACCAAAAAGATTGACCTGCAGCGTACGTTTCAACACTTCCATGTCGCGTCCCAAAATACCGCCATCGCGATCGAGAAGGGCCACCCCGGCAGCGTTCACTAGGTAGCGCGGCGGGCCGAGTGCGTCGGTGACTTGCTGAACCGAGTCGGCGACGAAGTTGGCATCTGTGATGTCACCACGGTAATAGTGTCGTCCTTCGTTAGTCTCGGCGAATGGATGCGGCTTCTTGTCCAGTATCGCGACCGACACACTCGACCGACGCAGATCGGTGGCGATGCAACAGCCGATTCCTCCCGCGCCGCCGGTGACGACGGCGACTTTGCCGGAAAATGTTGGTTTCACGTCATCGGCTCCTACGTTCACTCTACTCTTCCACGTCACCGGAAACGAGAGTCGCGAACGCGGCACGCAGCAAATGTTGGCGGTCCTCCGGCACCAAGGTGGATAATCGGAGGGGTTGATCCGGTCTCCGAACGCGCAGGTGGGAAGACTCTTCTAGGCTCGTCGTTCCGTCGAGACACTCCGCTACGACCCGCACCGCATCGGCAGGATCCGCGAAACGCGATCGCAAAGCCGGGTCCTGCTTCCACTGGTGAAGAAACTCCGTCCAACGTTCTTCCACGAAGCGCGTCTCGCTCTCTCCTAGAAGTGCAAAGAGCCGGGCAGCTTGCCTTTCGAACCTACCAAGCGCCTTGTACGGAAGAGTTCGCCCTAAGATCCGAGAGTAACCACCGAGTAACGCCTCGATGGACGCTACCTTCAGCGGAACGAGCCAGGAATCCATGACTCGCTTTAGCTTCGCCTGCCGATCGTGGTCAACTAGCTCCGACAGGGGTGGCTCTCCATCCGGCTCGTAGCTCAGAAAAGTGTGGCTCCCCAACGCCTCGATCACGTCGGAGAGAAAATCCGACGGCCGATAGTATTTGTTGGTCAGACAGAGATTCACGCTGGAGTTGGCGATAGCCTCGAGCTCGGCGGTCTCGGCGGCATTGCCCAAGTTGAACAACCGGTCCAACTGGGAGCGGAACGAGCCCGCATCGGCGTACGATTGGCGCACCTCGGCGTCCTGACCCGTTCCATGCCGGTAGTGACGGAGGCTCCGTTGAATCTCCCGCTGGTGGTACCACTGTCGCGTCTTCGCGGCGAGCTTCTGGACAATCTTCAAAGACCTGACTTTCGCCCTTCTACCAACCGAACTATAGTAGGCAGCCTCGTCGAGAAACAAGCGAGGGATTAAATAGGGAGGAAGGTCATGAAATCAGCTCTTGTGTCCTTGCTTTTCTTGCTCGCTTCTTCGACGCTCGGGCCCAACTCATCGGAGCAAAGAAGGGCCCCGTCGCCATGGGCCACCATCATTTCTTCGTGACCGACGTCGATGCCCACCTGAAACTGTGGACGGAGCTTCTCGGCGCAGAGCCGGTCAAGCTGGCCGAGTACAATGTCTTGAGGCTCCCGAATCTCATCATTTTTATCACCGAGAACCCACCCGCGGGCGGCACCAAGGGCACCATCGTGAACCACATAGGATTGCAGGTGCGAGAGCTCCGGCCGCTGATCGCGAAGCTGAAGGCGGCCGGTGCCGATGTAGCGACCAAGAGAGAGGTCCCTGCGGCCGAAGACGACGTCTTCTATTTCGAGGATACCGACTCCTACCTCGCCTTCGTGATGGGCCCGGACCACACGAAGGTGGAGCTCGTCGAGAACCGGGCGCTCGACGCCCCCATCGCCAATCACCACATTCACTTCTCCACCCCCGAGGTGGACGAGATGAAGGACTGGTACGTCCGGCTCTTCGGTGCAACACCCGGCAAACGCGGTAAGTGGGAGGCTGCCGATCTACCCGGCGTCAACCTAACATTCACCGCCACGAAAGAACCGGTGGTGGGCATTCAGGGCCGCGTACTCAATCACATCGGCTTCGAGGTTCAGAACCTCGAGTCTTTTTGTAAGAAGCTAGAGAGCATGGGCGTGAAGTTCGATCGTCCCTACCGCGAGATCCCCGAGCTGGGCGTCGGCTTGGCCTTCTTGACCGACCCTTGGGGGAACATACATCGAGCTTACTGAAGGGCTCGACGAACTCTAGGGTATCGTCATGTCAATCCAAACATCGGTCGCCTTCTTTGGAATTCTCTTCGCCCTTGGTCCAGGAGGCAGCTCGCAAATAGCCAAACACCTCCCGCCTTTCATCCCAGCCAGCCAGAGCTCTTTCTCGAGCCGGGGGCCCTGACCAATGCCGACTTCGACGGAGACGGCGACCTCGACCTCTTCGTCGGCTTCCGCATCGGTCACGTCAATCGCATGTATCGGAATGACGGCGGTCGCTTCGACGATGTCGCCGCCGAGATCGGTCTCAACGATGTCGCCGAGAGCCGTGCTGCCGCCTGGGGAGACTACGACGGTGACGGTCACCTCGATCTCTTCGTCGGCTTCGCGCGCGGAACGACTAGCAAGAACCGGCTCTATCGCAACGAGGGTAACGGGAAGCGCTTCACCGATGTCGCCCCCACGTTGGGGTTAGACCTCGTCGGAACGACTCGCCAGGTCACTTGGGTGGACTTCGACAACGACGGCGATGTCGATCTATTCATCGCCTTCCGTGATCTTCCGAACGTATTGATGAGAAACGATGGGGGTCGGTTCACGGATATCTCCAAGGAGCTCGGGATCGACGACCCGAGGAAAACGGTCGGCGCTGTTTGGTTCGATTTCGACGAGGACGGGGACCTCGATCTTTTCGTCGCCAACATGGATGGCACCGCCAACGCTCTGTTCCGCAACGAAGGGACGCATTTCGAGGATCGCGCCGCCGAGCTCGGCCTGGCCGGTGGTGGCCGGCCGCTGGGCCAAGCCGAGTACGGAAGCGTCCGGGCCTGCGTGGTCGACTTCGATACCGACGGGGATCTGGATCTTTTCGTCGCCAACTACGGCCCCAACGCGCTCTATCGAAATGAGGGCGGCGGCAACTTCGTCAACGTCGCACCGGAGATGGGGTTGGCCATCGACAGTCGCTACGACTCTTGTGCCTGGGGCGACTACGACAACGACGGGCGGCCCGATCTCTATGCCAACGGAACGGTGAGCCGGTTATTGAACTATCGGGACTACCTATTTCACAACCAGGGGGATTTCTTCGTCAACGTAACTCCCCCAATCGTTCTACACCAAGAATCGGATCACGGTGTCCAATGGGCGGATGTCGATGGTGACGGTGACCTCGATCTCGCCATTACCGGCGCCAACCACTACCTGTTACTCAATCTGTTACGACCGGATAGGGCGCGCCGATCCATGCAGGTTCTGGTGACGATGCCGAAGGCCACTATACGCGCGCCGGCGCGGAGGTGCGCATTTATGGATCGCGGAACGGCAAGCTACTGGGCACCGGAATAATGGACACCGGCTCAGGGTATAACTCGCAAAACGCGATGCCCCTTCATTTCGGTTTGTCGGAAGGCGGGCCAGTCGACGTCGAGATCGCATCGATGACCCGCGACGGGAGGACGATCGATCGAGTGAAGGATGTGGACCGGAAGCTCTCGCCAACCGCCCTCTGGTGGTGAAAGTCGGACTAGACGGTCACCTCCGCTAATTATTCGATGCGCAGCGCGACCAGCGGGTCCACGCGAGAAGCGCGGTACGCCGGAGCGTAGCACGCGACGAGTGCGATCAGCGTTAACAAGGCGGCGGCCCCTGCAAAGCTCAACGGGTCGGCCGGACTCACTTCGTAGAGAAGCGTTCCGAGTGACCTCGCCAAGACAAGTGACATGGCGAGCCCTGCCACCGCACCCACCACGACTAGCTTCATTCCCTGCGCCAGCACCCTCGCCCGAACTTGGCCGGGTCCTTCACCAAGCGCCATTCGAATCCCGATTTCTCGCGTCTGCCGGCCGACGTAATAGGAAATGACGCCGAAGATGCCGAGCGAGGTGAGGAGCAGCGCCGCGGCCCCAAAAATTCCCATCAGGGCGAGAGAGAATCGGGATTGAGCGAGCGCCTCCTCCACGTAGGTAGCCATCGGCGCCAGATCGTTGACTGGCAGGTCGGGATCGAGCGACGCGACTTCGTTCCGAATGAGCGGTGTTAAATGAGCAAGACGGGCGGGATCACCCTCTGCGCGTAGGACAACCGAAAAACTACGATCCAACGAACCGGGGAAGTAGATCTGCGGCCGCACATCCACTCGAAGATCAAGGAGGCGAACATGCTCGACCACCCCGACGACTTCGGCGAACGGTTCGTCGCTGCCGGTGGGCCCGATCTGAAGCCGCTCTCCGACCGCGTTGCCTCCCGGCCATACGCGTGCCGCCAGGCTCGTATCGATGACGATGACCTGGCGATCGTTCTCCGCGTCCTGCTCGGTAAAAAAACGCCCGGCGATCAGGCGCGTACCTAGGCTTGGAAAGAAATCCGGCGACACTTCTCTGTCGTCTGCCGTCACACTCTCCCAATTGCGTGCCGTCTCTTCATCGTAAGCGTACGGCTGAAGAGATCCACTCCCCGTCAATGGTAGCTGGGAGGTCGCACCCACCGAGACGACTCCCGGCAAACCCAGCAGATTGTCTTTCAGCTCGCGATAAAAAACTTTGCGAGCCGCTTCCTCCTCGTATTTCGAGCCGGGGAGAGACAGATTGAACGTGATCAACCCTTCTGGCTCGAAACCGGGCCGCACCTGCTGGAGCGAGGCGAAGCTACGGATCATGAGCCCTGCGCCAATCAAGAGCATCAGCGAAAGAGCGACTTCGGCGACGACCAATACGTTCCTCAACCGGTTGTGACCACCGAACTCTGTCCCCCGTCCCCCTTCCTTCAGGCTGCTCACCAGATCAACTCTGGCACCTTGAAGCGCGGGGACGAGTCCGAAAACGACCGCGGTAAGAAGGCTCAGTGTCGCAGCGAAGAACAAGACCGACTCATCGATGCCAATCTCAGCTAGTCGTGGGAGATTCGCGGGGCCAAGCACCGTCAGTGCCGCGAGCCCGGCGTGGGTAATCGCCAATCCAAGCGCACCCCCACCGAGTGCCAACAAGAGGCTCTCCATCAAGAGTCTTCCGGTCATCCGAAATCGGCTCGCGCCCAGGGCGGACTGAATCGCGAACTCCTTCTCTCTCGCTGTGCCGCGCGCCAAGAGCAAGTTCGCCACGTTGGCACAAACGATGAGCAACACGAACCCCACCGCCCCGAGAAGCGCAACGAGCACCGGTTGTGCGTTCTTGACGACGTCGTAGTGAAGAGGCACCACACGGATCATGAGGTTCGACGACTCGTGTACGGCGTGCTCGGCCCTAAGATCGGCTGCGATTCCGTCCATCTCCGCTTGCGCCTGCTCGAAGGTAACTCCTGGCTTCAGCCGACCGAAGACTGAGAAAAACGTGTAGTTTCTCGGCGGCATTTGGCCGTAGTCGACCTGGAGCGGGATCCAGACGTCGGAATGTTTGAGCATGAAAGCCTCAGCGGGAAGGAGGAGCCTGAATCCATCGGGCAGAATCCCGACCACGGTATGGTCGACGTGGTCAATCTGGATGGTGCGACCCACGAGCTCGGAATCGCCTCCGAACCTTCGCTGCCAGAGGCCGTGGCTGATCATCGCAACTTTCGGGCCGTTGGAAATCTCTTCCCCCGGCTCGAAGTGCCGCCCGAGCATCGGGTCGACACCGAAGAGAGGAAAGAAGTTTGCACTAACCGGTGAGAGGTCGATCCTTTCCGGCTCGCCTTCTCCTGTCAAAACGCCGGTGAGCCCAGTGATGCGGTCACCCGAGGCGGCGGCGAATTCCTCGAAGAGTTGGCTCTTCTCTTGGTAGTCGCGGTAATCGAGGGGGTGGACCGCCGGCAAGGACTGAGCGCCTTGGCCGAGATCATTCCAAATGACCGCCAGCCGGTCGGGTGCGGCGTAGGGGAGCGGTTGCATCAACACACCGTGAACAACACTAAAGATGGTAGTGTTGGCGCCGATCCCGAGGGCAAGCGTGATGATGACCAGGATCGAGAAGCCCGCGTTTTTTCTCAAGGCTCGGGCGGCGTACTTCAAATCGCTGAAGATCGATTCCAACATGGTGCTCTCCAAGAGGTTTTAGAGTGATTCTCGCCAGATTGCTCCCTGTACGATAATACGTGAAGCCGAGCCGGAAGTTTCACGGGAACTCACAAATTTCCCAAGGCCTTGATTCAAAAGGGAGTGAATTGCTGGCTGGAGCTCGTCATCACTTCGTTGGGAGAGTCACCACAAAAGTCGTCCCTTTGCCCAACTCGCTGGCGACGCGGATCTCTCCGCCCAGCTCTTGAATGACCTGCCGGGCTGTAAAGAGACTCCAGTTTCCAGCCGAGATACGGCCATCGGCGATCTGAAAGGCGGGATCAAAGAGGCGCCCAACCTCGTCGGGTGCCAGCCCGTTCCCATTGTTTTGGATCCGAACCTCGATCCGCTCACCCGAAGCCTCGGTCGAGACGGCGACCTTACCGGCACCTTCGGTTTGCCGACATGCCTCACTCGCGTACCGGAGCAGACTGGAAAAGCTGGCGCTCAACGATAGTCGGTGGCAATGCACCAACGGAAGCTCGCTGGTCGTCAAATGAATTTCGACGGATGGCTCCTCCGCGAGCGCCACCACGTCGGAAAGCAACTCGTTGAGATCGACGGCCTGAACCTCCGCGCGATCCAGATTCGTGAAACGTTGGATGCGCGCAATGACTTGCTCCATGCGCTCCAAGGAAGCGTCCAGCGACTTCTTCAGATCGGCCTGTACTGCTTCCAGGCGCGCCTGCTCCTCGGGCGGCGCCGAGCCTCTTCTGACCGCTGCACGCACTAGAGTATCGACCGTGCTTTTCAAGGTTCCGAGGGGAGTGTTGAACTCGTGGCTCAAGGCGGCCGCCAACCGGCCAAGACTCTCGACGTTCTCGGCGACCAACATCCGCCGTTGCATCTCCCATCGTTCGCGCTCGATCCGAATGCCGGCCACGTTCGCCATGGCGGTCAGAAGGTTCAGATCGTCGCCGTTGAATTCCCGTCGCCGATCAACGGAATCCAGGTACATCAGTCCGATGACCCGATCTTCCGTTTGGAGAGGGACCGCGATCAACGAATGCACTCCCTGATCGACGACGGTACGGCTCCCCTTCAGGAGCTGGTCCTCTAACACGTCGCGGACTAAAAGGGAGGTCTTTTCCTTCAGCACTTTGTCTCGCACGGTGGTACTGATTCGAAGCTCGGTACCGCGCGAGGCTTGTACCACCAACCGGTCCGCCTCGTCGAGCGTCAGCAGCACCCCACGCTCGGCGCCGACCGCCTCCAACGATAGATCAAGCGTGATGTGGAACAGTTCTGGCAGCGGCCGCCGCACTGCTAGCTCCCGACCGGCGCGCACGAATGCCCAGAGTGCGCCGACCTGAGGGCCCCGAGCAGCGTCGGCAATGATTTGGCTGTCGGAACGTCCGGATGACAGGATTTCTTTCAGAGACGTGCTTTCCGCACTCAGCGGCGTGGCGTCCGTCGGCGGCTCGAATCTCACACTGCGGCGACTGGCGCTCGGTCCCGTGAACGTCATCGTCACGTAGCTGGCGACGATGGTATCGCCCGGCTCGAGATAGTGCCGACTCCCCACAACCGCACCGTTCACAAACGTGCCATTCTTGCTCGCCAGGTTCTTCACGAACCATTGATCTCCTTCTTTCTCGAGGGTCAGGTGCCGGCGAGAGAGACCGTCATCATCCGGGAAGGAAAGCGTGTTGGTGGCCGACCTCCCGACAGAGATCGTACTGTCCTCGAGGCGAATCGAGGTAGCTCGGCCGGACGGTGCGTCTACGAGAAGCACCGGCACGAGGTCCACTCCCTCGCGAGCCACGGTCCTGGCTTCTGTGCCCGGAGTCGAGCCTTCGAGAGACTCCCGAGAAGGACCGTGATTTCCGAGAAACGATTCCACTTCCTTGCGGAGCTCGTCGTCTCCGGCACAGGCTTCGTCTAGAAACTTCGCACGCTCGGGGCCGCCTTTTCTCAGCGCGGACAGGTAAAGATCCTCGACTCGCTTCTGTCGCTCCGTCACACCATGCTCCGAGTCGGCGGTAGCTCCTGCCATTCTGGGGGAGCCGCGGAAGAAGGGGAATTCATGAAGGCATCCTTAATAGGGAAGTCGGGCGGACCCATTATAGATTTGGGGTCAGTTTTTCGGCAATCAAACGCCGGCAAGAAAACCACCCTCAAACGATCAGCCGCACACCACCTAGCTCCGCCAGCCCGTACAAGAAGTGGCCTCCGGGAGAGCCGATGAACATGAAATTCGTCGGAACGTTCCACTCCTTAGACAGTTTCTGGATGAGCTTCGGGCCGAACTTACCGTGCTGCACCACGAACTCGATATCGATTTCAGGGTAGGCCTCGTCGAGGAACTTGAGGTCTTTCTTGAGCCGCGGAGGAACCTCGCTTTCGTCCTGAACCACGGTGACGACCTTGATCCGGTTGGTGTGCTCGTTGTTCCGGACGTAGAGCATCGCTTCGTTGAGGTTGTGGAGCTTCTCACCACGGGTGAAGAAAACAACCTGCTGTGAATTGATCTCCTCGATCTTGATGCGGATGGCCTGAGAAAGGGTGGTGGTGGTGTCGCCGATACTTTGGCTGATGCGCCTCAATATGAAAAGACACGCCTTGAGCAGCCCAATGCGTCCGAGCATGGCGAAGACCACCAGTACCGTAGGTATGAAATAAATTAGGAACACGCGGAAGTAGGCCGGGTTGGCCAAGAGGTTCCCGGCCAGCCCTGCCAGTACCGCGAGGATTCCCACGATGAGAGCGAGCCAAGAAGCCCTCGATGGACGGGGAAGACGAGCTCTCTTGACCTTCAAGAGGATATTGCCGATGCCGAAAAGCACCATGACGGCGAGGAACGAGATGGTATAGACGCCGGCGAGCTTGGTCAGTTCACCTTCGGTAATGTAGATGACGGAGGCGCTGATTAGGAAAAAACTAATAATGATGAAATGGCTCGTCCCCCGGCGATTAGTTTTGAGAAAGAACTGAGGAAGCCCTCGGTCCAGAGTCATGCGCCTCAACAAACCGGTGACACCAACATAGGACGTCAAGACCGCCCCGCTCAGAACGAGTCCCGCATCGACGGAAATTAGCCAGGAGAACCAAGCACCACCCGCGATACCGCCCATATGAGATAGGAGCGCCTCCTTGTGTGGCCCGACCTCGGGAATGGGCACCAGCGCCAGCGCCAGAAAGGCCATGGCTGGATTGAAGATGCTCACCGCGATCCACATGTTCCGAAGCGTGCGGGGGAAGACATTCTCCGCCTGTTCCTCCACGAAGTTGGCAGAGCTTTCGAAGCCCGAGATGCCGAGCATTGCCGCTGCAAACCCGAAGAACAAGGCGCGGGGGAGGCTCGCCGTCGGTGTCTGGAAATTCGAGACCAGCACATCCAGACCATTGTTGGCAAGAAAGATGCCCCCGACCACTAGGAGTAACGTCAGTGTCACCAAGTGAGTGATGAAAATGACGACCGCAACCTTCGCCGATTCGGTGATCCCGATAATGGTGAGCACCATGAAGACGGCGAGCAAAGCGACCGTGGCGGGAATGACGGGAATCCCGTGCCACAAAGATTGAATGTAGTGCATGGCCTCGCTCGCCGAGATCACCGCAGTGGCCATATACGACAAAACGGTCAGGCATGCGGCCAGCGACGCCATGCGTTTGCTGGTCGTGTTGAGAAGCGCGTTATAGGCGCCACCGTTTAGTGGTAGGGCGCCTACGACCTCGGCATAAATTCCACGAAAGAGATAGAGGACCGCGGCAACGAAGAGCAGGACGAGCCCCGCCCATTTTCCCGCGGCCATGATCGCAAGCGCGGAAACGTAGAGGCACGACGAAGTGATGTCGTTACCGCAAATAGCGGTCGCCGGGAGCTCGCCCAGGCCTCCATGTTTTCTCTCGGTGACGTGCTCGGCCACGTTATTACAGAGAGCTGTGACGAAGCACTATTGGGGTTGGCGAAATGCGAAGACGATGTAGACGAAACCCGGAGCCGGGCGTCCCTCGTGACTCGCAGCGCTGAAGGTCCACGCCCTGGCCGCCTGCAGTGCCGCACCGTCGAATCCGGAAGACTCGGTTATGGTCTTAGCGGACATCACCGAGCCGGTGTCTCCGACTTCGACCTCGACCAGCACGTAGGCGCTGCCGATGGCATTCGGCGGATAGTTGGGGACTTCGAGGGAGGTTGGAAAGGGAACCTCGTCGGAAGGCTGCGCGTCGACTTCCCTTGGCGCGTCGGGTTTGGGAAACATCAGCATGGCGGGCCGGAAGACTCCCGCTACCAATACATGAGTGTCCACCCGTTGACCTCCGCCGCGGGCGGGATTGAAGGTCCAGCGACTAGCAGATGTCCGAAGGACTTCGGTAAAGGGCTCGACATCCACGAGGTCGCGTACATTGGTCACCGACCCGCGCGCGTCGACCGTTAGCTCCACGCCGACTACCGCCGCGGCCGCCGTCCGATAAGGTATTTCTCCTACTTGTGCGCTCGCGACGCGGGCCGGCTCGAACCTCTGCACTACCGTCAACGTCATCGCAAAAAAGAAGATCGCCGTTCTCAACATACATTGCCTCCGAGTGTTTAGAACAAGGTATCAGAATCTGGCAGAGGTGTAAAAGTTGAACGTATCCTGAGCCCTCTGCCCCTCACCCTACCCTCACCCCAAAGGGAAGAGGGAATAATAATTGCCGCCCGGGTGCACTGATTTGAACAAGAGAAACGATGGCTTCGATCTCGGCCGGGTCTCTGTGTTACCTTTGGTCGGTGCGTCGACGCCTATAGAATATCGGAGACATCCCATGAACCGAATCCGACTCAAGTCACAGTCCGTTCTCGCCTTCCTCTTAGGCATCGGTTTCGCCAACCTCGCACCGGCACAAGATGCCCATTATTGGACGGATCAGTTCGGTAACCGCGCACGGCTTCTAGGCGGTGCGGTTGTCGGCAGCGTGAGAGATCTCAGTGCCACCTACTACAACCCGGGGAGCTTGGCCTTGGTGCCGACTGCCGAGCTTCTTCTGGCCGGCAACGTCCTCAGCTACACACGTTACGACGCGACGACGGGTCCCCAACAGCAGAAGCTGTCCTCTTCGACCTTTGGCCTGAGCCCCTCGTTGTTCGCGGGTGAGGTTCCGAAAAAAGTCGTGGGCGACAACCGACTCGCCTACTCTTTCATGACCCGCCAGGAAACCGAATTCCGACTGCAGGGTCGAGGCAGCCTTAGTGGATCCGATTTCGATGTCCCTAACCTCAATGTTGTCGCCGACAATCTCCAGGTCGAGCAGGACATGAGCGAGCATTGGTTCGGAGTTAGTTATTCGAGAAGGGCCACTGCACACGTGGGCGTCGGGGTCACGACCTATCTCGCGGTTCGCAATCAGGCGATGCAAACCCTGAACTTCGCAACCGCACTCGGGAACGGAAACCGCGCGGGGGTTGCCATCCAGAACCGTCAGTTCAAATACCAAAACTGGGCCTTGCTCTGGAAGATCGGTGTTGCGACCCAGTTCGAAGGTTGGGACCTAGGCGCCACCGTGACAACACCAAGAGTAGGATTCGCGGGAAGCGGCGGCACCGGGTACGACTCGACGGCGGTCGGTCAGGACATCAACCAGAGCGGCGACGCCCTGACCGAGGTTGCAACCAACACTCAGACGGGTATCTCCTCGGACTACGAGACCCCGTTCTCGATCGCCGTCGGGGGTGCCTACCGTATAGGCGCTACGAAACTGCACGTGACCGGTGAATGGTTCGCTCCGATCGACGAGTTCGTGGTACTCGCCAGCCAGCCGTTCGTCGGACAGACCTCGGGTGAGCTCATAGACACGCAAGTAACGCGCTCCCTGACGGACGTTTTCAACGTTGCGGTGGGTGTCGAGCATGAGCTCAGCGAGAAGACGACGGTGTATGGAAGCTTCCGCACCGACTACAGCGGCGTCGATCCGGACTCCGCGGCTTCCGTGCCGGTCGCGGACTGGGATATCTACCACATCGCCGGTGGCGCGACGCTGAACGTCGGACGCTCCGAGTTCACCGTCGGAGCTATTTTGGCGAGAGGCGACTCTACCGCGAGTCGAATATTTGATCCGATCGGGGAAACCTCGCTACCTGGTCAAAATGAGGCCACGCTCGAGTACTTTAGGCTCTCCTTCATCCTCGGCTTTAACTTCGCATTTAACTGATCCGTCGCAACGGTTCTCTGACGACCGGGAACGACCATGCATTCGAGCTACCGTAAATCTCTGTTCATATTGCTCGGCCTACTTTTCTTTCTCTCCATCTATCTCATTCGAATTCGCGGAGATATGGTCGACTTCCGAGTGAACTACGAGGCGGGGAGTCGGTTCCTGCAAGGAGAAAGCCTCTACCGGACCGACGACGGTCACTTCATGTTCAAGTACCTTCCGTTCTCGGCGTTGCTGTACGCCCCCCTGTCTCTCCTGCCGCTCGAGCTCGCGAAGGCCATCTGGTACGTCGCGCTCGTTCTATGCGCGGTCGGCATTTTCTACTTGTCGTATAAGATGGCCTCCGCCAACCGGGAAGTGACGACCGCGATGATCGTTTTTCCTCCTCTGATCCTCGCCAAGTTCTTCTTCCGGGAGATGAAGCTGGGTCAGATCAACATCATCGTGGCTTTGATCCTGCTGTTCATGGTGTGGTCATTGATTTCCAAACGGCCGGTGCGGTCGGGGTTTTTCTGGGGGCTGGCGACATCCCTAAAACCCTACGGCATGATCTTCTTTCCGTATTTTGTCGTGAAAAAGCAGTGGACTGCTTTGGCGAGCGGGGTAGGCGTCATTTTCTTCGCACTTCTGGTTCCCTCGGTCTTCTACGGTATCCGAGGAAACTTCCACTTGCTCCGTGAGTGGGCGTCGACCCTCTCTCAATCGACACCCACGCTTCTTACCACGCACGATAACATCTCCATCGTCGCGTTCTGGTCGAAGTGGACTCACAACGCAGTCCTCTCAAGCCTTTCCTTATGGGTCGCTGGTGCGATGCTGGCTGGGCTCGCCGCTTTGGTTTTGACGATGATTTCGAAGGGCAAAAAACTGGAGGAGCCGGTCGCCCTCGAGTGCGGCCTTCTACTCATGCTCATCCCTCTTGTCTCTCCACTCGGTTGGGATTACCAACTGCTGATGTCGGTCCTCGCCGTCACCATCCTCGTGTATCATTTCTTCGACTACTCCCGACCCTGGAGAACCCTTCTTGTGGTCAATTTCTGTACCATTTCCCTTTCCATTTACGACGTGATGGGGCGAAGTCTCTACCAGTCGTTCATGGCTTGGTCGGTTCTCACCGTCAACTTTCTGATTCTGGCCGGCTATTTGGGCTACCTCCGGCTCAGAAAATATGCCTAGACATTCATCGACCGCCCTCATCGTTTGCGGAAATCCTCCCCGTCGAATAACATCTCGGCATCTTTGAAGATAGGAACTAGTGAGCTAATGAGTGAAGAAACGACACAGTCAGTCGACGACCATGTGCTGGCCCTCGAGCGCGACGGTTACGCCGTCGTACCCGAGGCCCTAGATGCGGACCTTCTCGCCGACCTCGTAAGCACCGTCGAATCCGTAAAGGAGGGAGCCGGAGTCCGCTCCCGAAACGGAATCTACGCCATCCGAAATCTGCTGCATCTCGCGCCGGGCGTAAAGCGGGCCCTCGAGTCCACGGTCGTCAAGGGCATCGTTGAATCGACACTGGGAGCCAAGGCCTTCTTGGCGGGCGGGCTTTACTTCGACAAGCATCCGGACGCCAACTGGAAGGTCCCCTGGAACCAGGACTCCACCATCACTGTCCGAGAGAAGGCCGACGTGACCGGATTCGGCCCCTGGACAATGAAGGCGGGCATCCAGCATGTACAGGCTCCACCCTTCGTGCTCTACGATTTGCTCACCTTGAGACTCCACCTCGATGGTTGTGACGAAGGACAAGGCGCACTGCGCGTGATTCCGGCTTCTCACAACTTCGGAAGGCTACCAACCGATAGCATTCCCCAGTTCACGCGAGGCGCTCACGAGACTTGCTGCGTTCCGAAAGGTGGCCTGCTGGCCATGAAGCCGCTCCTCCTTCGTTCTTCTCCCGCCTCGGTCAATGGCGGATATCGGCGAGTCATCCACTTGGGTTTCGGCGCACGTGCGCTGCCCGCTCCTTTGGAGTGGCACGAACAGTACCGCTGGTAGGTCCACGGTTCTAGTGCCCTAGCGCCGCGCACTCCGGTCCATGGACCCCATCGCGCACACCCTCGTCGGAGCGGCGCTCGCTCAGACCGGGCTAGGGCGCAAGACCGCCTGTGGAACGGCCGCTCTAGTTATTGGCGCCAACCTACCCGACATCGACGGCTTATCGTTGCTCGCCGGGCTCGATCCTTCACTGCTCTTCCGCCGGGGTTGGACGCACGGCGTACTGGCGCTCGTCTTGCTCCCGTTGGTGCTCACGGGAGTCCTCGTTTTCTGGAATCGTTTGAAGACATTCCCATCCGACGGGCCGCCTCTTCGAACTGGCGTGCTCCTCAGCTTGTCCTACTTCGCGATCGCCACGCACTCAACCCTCGACTGGCTGAACAACTACGGCATGCGTTGGCTCATGCCCTTCGAGGGTCGGTGGTACTACGGCGACACGCTTTTCATCACCGACCCTTGGATCTGGCTCATGCTGGGTGGTGCGGTCTTTCTATTCCGCTCGCGCCGCGTCGCGAGCCTAGCCGCTTGGGCGACTCTCGCTGGGCTCTGGCTGCTGCTTCTATTCGGCGTGCCGGAGCTGTGGTCGGCGAAGGTCCTTTGGTGCATCGGACTCATCGTCTTCATCGTGCTGCGCGTCTGGCGCGTCGGCAGCGGGGAACGTGCTGCGAATCGCCTCGCCGCCGGTGCTACCGCCATCGTCTTCTTGTATATCGTTGCCATGTACGGCACGGCGCGGTACGCCCGCTTGGCGACAGAGAAGGATCTCGCCGACCGCGGAGTTCAGGTGGAGAGGATCATGATGGGACCGGTGCCGGTTACGCCCTTCGTCAAAGACGTCGTCGCCCAAACGCCCGAAGGCTATCGGTACGGCAAGGCGCGGCTTTTTCCCCGATTCGAGCTCGAGTTGGCCCCCAAACCGCTCCCTCTGCTCGAGGAGTCACCAGTAGTACAAAAGGCAATCGCATCACCGAGCGTTCGTGGCTTCATGAACTGGGCTCGTTTTCCTTTCGCGGACGTCGAGGAAAGCACATCGGCCTTCACCGTCTACCTATTGGATGCCAGATACACGCGCTCGAGGACGCAGGGTTTCGGAACGGCTCGCGTCGAGCTCTCGAAAGACCAGCTCGAATGAAGCAGTAGCTCACAGGAGAAGCGAAACCCCGCTTCGTCCACTCGCGAAATCCCTTGCGCTCGGCATTTCGACGCAGAGACCGAACCTCCTCCGACCGCCGTACGTTTTGTGGAATTTCGCCCCAATTTGCCGAACGGGGCTAGGCATTTAGGGGGTTTTTATGGTAGAAACGGTCATGCCGCCAACCAAAAAAGCAGCTACTCGTCCATCTCGTAAACCTAAATCCAAGGCCCGGACCAAGAAAAAAGGCGTTAAGCGGAGGACCGCGACGAAACGCAAGGCAAAGGCCCCGGCCCGCAAGAAGGCCGTCAAGAAGGCGGTGAAGTCCAAGAAAAAGGCAACGTCCAAGAAGGTGACAAAGCGCAAGAAGATCACCAAGAAGAAGGCCCGGAAAAGGAAAGGCAAGAAGAAGGCGACGGCGTCGAGCGGAGTACCTCAATACCTACTTTCCGTCGACGTCGAGAACATTCGTTGCTTTGGACCGACGCAGACGCTGCAACTTTCCGGCGATCGATCAACCCCCTATGCCTGGACCGTGATTTTTGGCGACAACGGCGTAGGCAAGACGACACTCCTCCAGGCGGTCTGCAGCATCGCGTCGACGCTCCAGGACCGAAAGGAAGTGCCGTCGTTCATCCGATACAACTGGCAGCCTCAAAGACGGACTACCCAGACGGCTCAGGTTACGGCGCGGGTGCTTCTCCGTCCACGGGAGGCCGCCCCGTTTACCGTGCGTTACGCACCGCAACGACGGCGGACCAGTCCCCCGCCGCGGTGGGATTTCGACCGTGATGGTGCGATGAACTACTGCGGCTACGGTGCGTCTCGCCGGCATGGGCAAGCCGCGGATTCCGGACGTAAGCCGCTGGAGTCGTCCGGGGACGAAAGCCTGTTCATCGACGACGCGCAGCTTCTCAACGCCGAAGAGTGGTTCGTACAAATGAGCCACTTCGGCCCCGCCCGTCGCCAGCTTCGGGAAGCTCGCGCGGCAAAGAAAGTTCGCGACCTGCTCGCGTCCATCCTCCTCGACGTCTCCGACATTCGCATCGCGTCGCGGCAAGGCCGCGCCGGCGTCGAGTTCAAGACACACTTCGGCTGGGTGCCCTTGAAAGGGCTCAGCATGGGCTACCGCACGCTTATCGCGTGGATCGTCGACTATGCCCGCCGCCTCTACGTCTTGAATCCGCGGAGCTCGAACCCCCTCGCGGCCCCCGCCGTCGTCTGTGTCGATGAAATCGATCTCCACTTGCACCAACGGTGGCAGCGTAATCTGATGACGTTCCTAACGGAGACCTTTCCGAAGACACAGTTCATCTGTACGGCACACAATCGTACCGTGGCACAGGCCGTCCCCCGCGATGCCAACCTCGTTCTATTGCGGCGCAAAGGAGACCACGTCGAGATTCATAACCATGCTGCGGAACTCTTGGAAGGCGTACGTTGATCGGGCTCGAAGTCGAAGACAAGTAGCCTGAACAATCGTTGGGCGGCCCTCCCACCTAGGCCTCGGGTCGCAAGAACGGCGCCACGTCTCTGCGTGGAACCGCAACTATCATCCCACCGGACCTCGCGAGAAGTAGGGCACGTTTACCGGATCGGATCTTAGGCGCTCCCTGTCGAAGTCGTCGCATTCGTTTGATCGATCGGCGACTCTGGCTCCCGAGGATCCTCAAGAGGAGGGCCTGATCGGCACAACGGACAATCGCTTGGTTTCCACAGGTCGAACCTGCGGCGATGCAGCGTCTCCACGGGTACGCCCTGATCGGCGAAGTGGATCAGGGCCGCGTCGCCAAGGACTAGGAGCGCACCGACGACAATGGTCGATGCACCTGCGGCTGCGAGGGCCACGGCAGTGGCTCGCGCGGACGACCCGGCGCTGATGACGTCGTCAACCACGGCGATCGATTGGCCGCGAACCAGCCGCTTCAACGCGCGCGGCAACTGATACTCCGCGGTGAACAGTGAAGAGTCGCCAGGCGCGACGAGCTCTGTGTAACAGAAACGAGAGCCGAGTGACGTCGCGATGGCCTGAGCGAGAAACGCGCCCCCGAGCAACGGTCCGCACACCGCCGCGGCCGCGTGAGGTCGCAGCCGGTCGGCCAGGGCGGCAACCAGGGGTGCGACAGTCGCCGGGTCGGCAAAGAGCCCGTCGAGCGTGAGCCAGATGTCGGAGTGGTAACCAGATTCCAGGAGAAAGTGACCCCGGCGAGCCGGCAACGCTTCCAAGATGTCTCCGGTCATCGCTCTCTCTGGTAGCCAGATGCTCCTAGTCAGTCCTTCTCACTGCTTATGAAACGATAGATGGCCGCGCCCAGCACAGCACCCACAATGGGGGCCACCCAGAAAAGCCACAACTGCGAAACAGCCCAATCGCCAACAAACACTGCTACGCCCGTGCTGCGTGCAGGATTCACGGAGGTATTCGTAACTGGAATACTGATCAAGTGAATCAGTGTGAGCCCAAACCCAATTGCAATGGGCGCAAAACCTTGCGGTGCAAGCTTGTCGGTCGCACCGAGAATTATGAGCAAGAACATCAGGTCATGACAACTTCGGTGACCAGCGCTGCCAGCAAGGAGTATCCGCCCGGCGAATGTTCGCCATAGCCATTTGAAGCAAAACCCGCCGAAACTTCAAAGCCGGCCTTTCCACTGGCGATGAGTTGCACCATAACGCTTCATGCTCTCCTCCCCTTGTTTGTCGATGAAGACCGCCTAACAGCCGGTTAGGGGCTGCGCAAGGGGTCGATGTCATCGACGTTTTGTTAGCTAGGTTACCGGTTGCTCAATCAACCGCCCATTTTCTTTTCGTAGCTGCGTCGGTATGCGGACAGCCTGTTTCGGTACAGGAAAAGGCTGACCCCGTACCCGATCCCGTCGAACACCAATGAGACAATTTGGAACCAAGCGGTAGCGAAACTTTGAAGGAAGGAATTGGCGCGCCCTGGGCGATTCGAACACCCGACCTACTGATTCGTAGTCAGTCACTCTATCCAGCTGAGCTAAGGGCGCGCCCTGGTGAGAACCGAATGCTAACAAAGGTTCCGCGGGTGATCAAATCCCCACCGACGGCTCGCTCATTCCATCGGTAAGGTGGGCATGCGCCATGTGGGGTGTGTTGAAAGCAAATCCCAGACTTCCATCGGGTGAAGTAATAATGATGCCACCTCGTCCGTCGGTGCGCATCTCGAGGAAACCGATGGCTCGGCGGGCAGCCTCCGGAGCGGGAACGCCGGAGCCCAAAAACTCTACGGCTCGCCGCGCCATCAACACGCGGATAATCCCTTCACCCCATCCCGTCGAGGTAGCGGCACCGAGCCGATCATCCGCATAAAGGCCGGAGCCGACGAGCGGGGAGTCTCCCACCCGACCGGGAAGCTTCAGGAGCGACCCCCCGGTGGAGCTTGCCGCGGCAAGATGCCCGTGCGAGTCCCGCGCCACGGCCCCCACGGTGTCGCCCGGCCCGAAGCTAATCGGATACTCCTTTTGCCTCTTCTGTTCACTAAGTTCCTTGGCCTTTTCCCAACGCGCGCGTTCACGTTCGACGATTAGAGTGGACGGCGCGCAGGTGGCAACTCCCTGAGAACGAGCGAACGCGACGGCGCCTGCTCCGACGAGGAAGACGTGAGGCGAACGATCCATGACGCGCCTTGCCAATTCCAAAGGATGTTCGATGCCTTGTACTGCCGCCACCGCTCCGACCCCGAGGTTGGCCCCTTCCATGATCGCGGCGTCGAGCTCTACTTCTCCAGCCTGGTTCAAAACCGCGCCGCGACCGGCGTTGAAAGTAGCATCATCCTCCATGAGTCGGACCGCTTCCCCCACCGCGTCCACCGAGGAGCCGCCACTCTCCAGCACTTCGAACCCCGCACGCGCTGCCCGGGCAACCCCTTCGCGATGTGGTTCTACCTCGTTTGCCGGAGTCGCCCATGCGCCTCCATGGACCAAGATGGCTCTTCTCGATGACACGTTGTTTCCCATTTCGAGTTCGGGATTGTTGCCCAGCAGAAGGTCCCGGCGCAAGCCGAACCGCTGCCGGCATCAGGAAAAGGAGGATGTGGTAGCGCTACGGGGAATCGAACCCCGGTTTGATGGCTGAGAACCACCCGTCCTAACCCCTAGACGATAGCGCCACCAAGGAAGCTCGGATGAGCCGAGCAATCGAGGCTAACACAGGGTGCGGACCACTGTCAAAATAACCGCATATCCGAGGTCTAAGTTGGTGAGGCCCTCTGACGTATGCTAAAATGTTCTGTAACTCCTGACAATTTAGTGGCTTTTTCCGTCCATCGAGGCGGTTTTCGAGCGAGAAAACCGGGCAATGCTAGGCCGTCTTAAGAAGCGGATCGAAAACTTGATGGGTGACACCTCCGCCGCGACGGCGGAGCCTACCCCCGAAACGTCCGACCCCTCGTTCGTTAAAGCGCCCCGGCAACGGCCCCAATGGCAGCACGATCCCGAGGTGGCCAAGAAATTGGCCCGCCGGGAGGCTCAGCGACGGGAGGTGAGGCTCCTCCTGAAGGAACGGATTCACAATCGCTGCGTCGTTCTAATGAGTGAGGTTCGGAACCACCTTCTTTCCGAGATCCATAACTCCCTTGAAGAGCATAGTGGCCCGAGAACGCTCAAAGGCATTCTCGAGATCACCTTGGATCCGAATTTTATTCGAACTCTCGACAACAAGATCGACAGTCTCGCTTTCAAGCTCATCGAAAGACTGAAGAGCGAGTTCCGAAAAGAAAAAGAAATCGATCCGCTCTTGCCAATGTCGTCGACCCTCGTCGAGGAGCTCAGGACGTACCGCGACCAAATCGTTCGGACTCACATACTCGACCAAGTAGAGGTCTTCGCTTTGCCGCAACTCGGAGAGGTCTTTCCCGAGGGTGGCGCGTCACCCGAGCAACTGAAGCAGGGCATCACGAGTTATTGGAAGACTTGCCACGAGGCGATCGACCTCTTCTTTCACGCCGTCGAGATGTCGCTCCTGAACGGAACCAGAGAAGGCCTTCGAATTGACGCCGCCGTCATCCGAGAACGACTCCTCGCAGCGCAGTATCGCAATGGCTATCGCGCTCTCGGAATTCGCCTAACCGAGGAGTATGGACAAGTAGCTCAGCTTCAAATGTCGAAAGGTAATCGCCTCGATAAGATGCGTCCTCAAATCGACCGCCAAGTCGTGGAGGGGATCATCGTGCCCCTGGCCTTCTTCATCCGCGACCGTGTAGAACCGGAGCCCCTGGAAGCGCTGCGAAGTCGAGCCGAACTCTTTCGTGACATCGTAGACAAGATGATCACTAGCGGGGATCCCTTCAGCCGAACCGCGGAAGCCCTGAAGCCCCTCTTGAGAAGAAGCATTGAACAAGCGCGCCCCATCGTGCTGGAGGCTTTTTCCTACCTTGCCGCTCCCATCGAAAGTCTCAAACCGACGGAAGTGCATCGCGCCACCGCTCTTCTTCATATGTTCGAGACACTCCTGAAACCCGAACTCGATGAGAAGGCCCTCCAGGCCGTCGAACAGAACGTCCGACTCAACAAAAATCAGTACTACATCTATACGCACATTGACCGGACCTACCCGAGATTGCTGCCCCTATTGCATCCACTGGACCGCGTCCAACCTTTGGACGCGGACTTCTTCCTGAAGTTCCTCCAAGGGTTCGAGCCCTCCGCGGAAGCCATCGAGACCATGGCCCGCCGACTCGGCTACTTGCCACCGGACGATCCCTCTCCCAACGATTCCTTGGGCCTGATTCGAGCGATCGCCGTCCTCGCCCTACCCCGACGAGAGCTCACTTCCTGGCAGTTTCTGTACAGCCCCACTCCGCCGACCCCAAAGGAGCTCGCGGTTCTCGCCAAGACCGTAACTCAGCAGTTTCGACCGACCGGCATCGGGGCCTACGACCGTCAGCAGTCCATCGGCGCCCATCCAGTGCCCGTCGACCTGCCCACCGCCCTCGGCGCAATCGACTTCCAGCCGGACAAAAAGAATCGACTCGAAGCCTTTACAAAAGAAGTTCGTGAGCTCATCGAGGCGGGCAAGGCGTCGGATCTACGCGAGGCACTCGACCACCTCCGGCGTTTTCGCCGAGCCGTCGAAGAACAACGCATCAAACGAGGTTTGGTGGACACCGAGACATCCCCTTACGTCGGCGAAATTTGGTTGAAGGAGTCCGGAGAGATGGTCGGCATTCTTTCTTACGATGGTCCAGGGTTCGGCGAAATTCCCATCGAGCAGATGGTTCGTAAGCCGGCCGGAGGAAACCATGCCGAGGTGGAACGGGCACTCCGCCGGCAGCTCACGAATCAGGCGCTGATCTACAAGGCCTTCCACAATCTGTTCACCGGCGAAAAAGACGTTGCGCTCTCCCACCGTCGAACCCTTCCCACCTATCTCAAGACTACTTACGAGAAGATCGAAACGAAGAGAAACGCGTTGCTCATACACCTCCGCAACGCCCGCTTGCTCCTCAGGCGTATGGAGGAGTTCGCGGCGATGATTCTGGAGTCTCACCCCTCTACCAAGAACGATACCGCAACCGTTGCCCAAATACTTACCGGTCTGAGCCGCAAAATCGATCAGTTCCTGGCTGGAGTGGACAAGTCCTCATCGCCGAAAGATCTTGCTCGCTTTGCCCGAGAGCACGAACGCATACTCAAGTACTTGAACACCGCCATCCTGCATTCCGTCAATCCCTGGCTCGAGCGTCAGACCCGGAACCTCGGAACGGAATTCGAGTTCCGCGAGGAAGAGGTGGTGGAAGCCATTCGTGTAGCGGTCTTGGCGAACAAGATGGATTGGAATGAGGTCACCAGGTGTAAGGTCAATCCAATCCGAGGCACACTGGGATGTCGAGCGCTACTCGAGCTCCGGGACGGCGCTTCCAAGGTGGTGCTTTGCGAGTTCGATCGCCGTTACCAACGTTGGAAGGTCAACCACATCGCACCACTCGTCATGGACGTGGTCCGAGCGGAATTGGTTCGCCTAGGTCACACCCTTCCTCAGAAGTACGATGAGAAATTCGAGCAAGCAACGTTCAGTCTCGACGAACCGGCTTGCCGCTTTATGCTGAGGAAGGACGGCGTAGCGCGAGTCGAAGCGACCCTGGTTCTCAAAACCCACCCGACCGGCCACGAGTGGCATGTCGTTTACCTCAAGTGGGACGACGACGTTCTTATCGATCGCGCCAATCCTCTCGCCGAACAAGCCGAGTAGTAGGCTGTACCAACGAAGTTGGTACCACCTCTTTTACCTCTCCCCCGACCGCGGGGGAGAGGTCGTCCGCCGAAGGCGGGCGGGTGAGGAGGTCGTGGATAGCGGCGATGAAGTCTAGTATCGATTTCATTGTTTCAAGACCATAGCTTCCTCGTTCTTGATTGATTGCCCTTCTTTTTCACCGTATGATGCGGGGTGTCCCACCAATCGTCTCCGGCGTCTCCTCTTGGACATAGTGGCCGGCTTCTCCTCCTCCTTGCCTTCTTCCTAAGCGGTGTCGCGGCTTTAATCTTCGAGCTTATCTGGACTCGCCTCGTTCTCCTTTCCCTCGGGGCAACGTCGGCGGCGGTGGGTGCCGTCCTCGGTGCCTTCATGGGCGGCATGGCGATCGGAAGCGCTCTTGCCGGGCGTAGTCAATTCGCTCGCCGTGACCCCATCATCACCTTTGCGTTGTTAGAAGGATGGGTGGGACTCTATGGACTCGCTTCGCCCTATGTGCTCCGTCTGGTGGGCTTCGTGCCTGCCGGGTTCCAATTTCCGCTCGCTCTCATCTTGCTGCTGCCGGCAACGATCGCAATGGGTGCGTCGCTTCCCGTCCTCTCTCGCGCGTTCGGGCAGGGCAACGATTGGCCAGCGACGGAAGTCGGGCGTCTCTATACGGTCAATACCGCGGGTGCCGTCCTCGGACCGTTACTCGCTGTGTTTGCGTTCTTTCCATTGGTCGGACTCACGAGGACGCTCTACCTCGCAGCGGCAGCCGATCTCTTGGTGTTCGTCGGCATTTTTCTCGGACGAAAAGCCCTGTCGAGATTGTCGAGCTTTTCGAGCCTGTCGAGCATGACCGCAACGGCACCAACCGAACTCCTACCCGAACACGACCGTCCGCCGTTCATCCTTCTCGCTGCCCTCGCGGTCTCGGGAGCCTCCGCCATGGTTTACGAAGTCGCCTGGGCCCGAACGCTCTCTTTGGTCTATGGCTCATCGATCTATGGCGTCTCGATTATGCTGTCTACGTTTCTCTTCGGGATCGCCAGCGGTGCTGGTCTGGCATCCTTGCTTCTGAGAGGAAGAACGAAGCCGGTTCCCTATAGGGTCACGACGTGGCTCTTGGTCGGCTCGGCGGGCGGCGCCTTCCTGAGCTTGTTGGTGACTCGCAACCTCCCATTTATCTTTCTCAACCTGTACCGCTCGGCGCCGGACCGAGATCTCACTCTCTTCGCGACGCAGTTCGTGGTTGCGGCCGCGCTGATGCTTCCGTCAACGCTGTGCTTAGGAGCCATGTTGCCTGCGGTGATCGGCGCCATGCCCGCGTCAAAGACTGATCTAGGCCGGCGGGTTTCGTGGCTCTACACCGCGAACCTCGTCGGCTCTGCAGCCGGCGCCATCCTGGCCGCGGGCGTGTTACTGGGAAGCTTCGGCATCGAGCTGTCGGTCCGGGTCGCGTCCGTTGCGGCACTGTTCGTTGCGGCGGTGTTGGCGGTGAGCTCTGACGGAAAGCGCTCCACAGCCCCGCTGGCGGTTTCGATGGCGGCATGTTTGATCATTCTCTCTTTCGACCCGACTGGAGAGCTCTTGATCAAGAGCTTCGGTCTCTACATCGAACCGAAAAACCCTTCGCGCGATGCTTCTTCACTCCGTGAGCTGGTCAATTCACACCGGCTTCTGTACTACCGTGATGGTCCTACCGCTACGGTCGCGGTGCAGAAGGTGGACCGCTTTCTACTTCTCAAGATCAACGGCAAGACCGACGCGTCAAACGGTCCAGGAGACATTACCACCCAACTGTTACTCGGACACCTTCCTTTCATGGTCTCCGACGCGAACCGGGTCGCCGTCATCGGTTGGGGAAGCGGCATGACCGCGGGAGCCGTCCTGACTCATCCGGTCGAGTCGGTGGATGCCTTCGAGATCGAGCCCGCGGTGATCGAGGGCTCCCGATATTTCGAACCTTCCAAGTACTTCAAGCCCGGCAACGGGCGTCCTTTGGACGACAAACGCCTCAACTTAATCATGGGAGATGCGCGCAGCAGGCTACAGCGGTCTTCAACAATCTACGATCTGATCATCTCCGAGCCCTCGAACCCTTGGATCACGGGAGTTTCCAATCTCTTCACTCAGGATTTCTTCGAGATCGCCTCCTCGAAATTGAAAGCCGATGGAATACTGTGCCAGTGGTTTCACCTCTACGGTATGTCGGAAGAATCCACACGGTCGCTGCTAGCCACGTTTCGTAGCGTGTTCCCACACACTTTGGTTTTCAAGGATCGTGATCTCATTCTTCTCGGCTCTAGGAACCCGATTCGTTTTTCCATGTCGCGTATGCGTGATCTCTTCGCGAAGAAGGCCACTAGGGACAGTCTTGCGCGCGCTGAGATCAACTACCCAACCGACGTCCTGGCGGCGCTCCGTCTGGACGAGGGCGGCGTCGAGGAGTTCTCTCGGAATGCACTCTTCAACACCGATGACAATCTGCGGCTCGAGCTTGCGGCGCCGCGGAGCCTCTACCGCGATCGAACCGAGGCGATCCGCGCGGAATTGAATCGTTACCCTCCTTCCGCAATAGACGTGCTTTCCGATTACGATTCGGAAGTCGACGTCCTGCTCGAGCTGGCCGCCTCGTATTTCACCGACGGGAGGAAAGATCAAGCACTCGAGGTCTGCGAACGCGCGCTGGCGATCCGCGACTCCTTCGAGGGACAGAAACTACGGGGTCAGACACTGCAGAGCATGGGACGGACCGACGAGGCCCGGCGGGCATTGCAGAAGGCCTTGCGTCACGAAGACGGGGACGCGCAGGGGAGGAAGTTCGTCCAAGCTCTCTTACGTTCCCTAGACACGACTTCCGAATAGGACGACTTCCGACAAACAACCGGACACGCCGGACGCACCGGACAACGTCGGACGCGCCAGACAAGGATGATGAGAACTTTCTGCTGGCTGATCACTCTGGCGTTTTTTGTGCAGGGAGATCAAGATCTCACGATTCGCAGCCGATGGATCTTTGGAAGCAAAGGCCAGCCTCACGACTACTCTTGTGATGCGCTCCGCTTTGGCCTCCAGCCATCTGGGCTCGCGTGGGATGGCGAGCTCCTCTGGGTGGTGAGCGACCAGAGCTCGAGCTGTCCGGGATGCCTCTTTTCCCTCAGTCCAGGCTCAGAAGGATCCAATCAAGACCCCCTGCTCCTCGAAGAAGATGGGCTTCCTGTCGTGCACCAAGGTCGGGCGCTCGTCGTCGACGCCGAGGGGATCGCTCTGTTGGACGATTCCCCCGGGGATAAAGACGAGCTCGTTTTCGCAGTGGTCATGGAGGACGGTTTCGAACGGCACCTCGGCTGGGCAACCGACGACCGAAGCCCCGGTGCGGCGTTGGTGATCCGAGTGAACCGGGTTTCGCGAGCAGCAACCGTGTCCGCGATCTGGCGGTTCGAGCTCCCGGCGGAGAAGACGGTCCGTCCCTACAAGGGAGATAGGAACCGACGGTTCGAAGGCATTGCAGTCGACCGAAGCTCGGGGCGAGGTTACTTGGCCTATGAGCAAGACGAGAACGGATCGCCCCGCCTCTTCACGTTCGAGCTCCCGACGAGCCAGCCTTCTCCGGGCACGGAAGAGCTTTCGGTCTTGCTCGAAGAGGTGAGTTTCGACATCGATTCCATCACTCTTGGAGCGCCGGGTCTCGCAAAAAACTTCAACGACCTCGCCTTTCAGTCGCCAAATCGACTTCTCGTTCTGTGTCGTGATCGCGAGTTGCTATTAGTCTTGGACCTCATCGATCCGAAGACCGCCAGGCTCGCGTCCCAAATGCCCTTGGACCTGCGCTCTCCTTTGAATCAAGCGATCGAGTGGACGAGCCCGGAAGGGATCGCCGTCGCCGAGGAAACGAACACCTTCTTCATCGTCAGCGATCCGGATCCGAGGTGCGGCGGAAATTGGAAAGCGGCGGCGGCGAGTGAGCTCGATACGCGGCAACGACTGGCTGAAGCGTATCTCTTTTCCCAGTTCGTGCCGCTTCTGTTCGAGCTCGAGCTATCTGCGCTGGGCGAGAATTTCCCTGTAAAGGTCCAATAGACTCGCGATTCTTTCCGACCAACTGAAGTCGGATTCCACGCGGAGCCTTCCCGCCTTCCCGAACGAAACCAATCCCTCCCCAAGAGACAGGGCACGAACCACTGCCTCCCCCAACGCCTCGACCTCGCCAGGCGGAACGAGAAAACCGCTCTTACCTTCTTTGACCTTGTCCGGGATGCCACCCGCGGTGGTCGCCACCACCGGTTTTCCGTGCGCCATGGCCTCGAGAGTCACTAAGGAGCTTCCTTCAAACAGCGTCGGATGAACGAAGAGGTCCGCACGTTCGTAGAGGGCCGAGAGCTCTTCGTCGGAGACTCGTCCAGCAAAACGGGTGCGATCGGTAAGCCCCTGTTTTTCGATCCGTCCTCGCAAACCGGATTCGGTCGGGCCCGAGCCGACTAGGACCCAGATCCAATCATCCGGGAGTCTTTCTCTGACACGCGCCAAGGCATCCGCGAGCACCGAGAATCCTTTGTTGGACTCGAGCCGCCCAACCGAGAGCAAAACGGTCATGGAGGGTTTGAGACCCAAACGCCGGTAAAGTGCCTCGATCGTCTCGTGTGAGGCCGGACGATCGATTTCCTGTAGGTCGACCGGTGTCGGCAGGATGGCTGCCTGAGCAGGATCGATACCAAGGTACCCGCGAACTTCCTCCATCATCACGCGGTCCGGCACGATCACTCTCTCGGCACGGCGGGCCGCATAGCGCGCACCTGCCCGTAAAGGGAAATATCCGACTCGTTTCAGCCCGCTAGCCTTGAACTCTTCCATGCCCACCGGATGTACCACCATGGGCGGATCGTTGCTTCTTCGCGAGAACGCGTAGCCGAAACCGGCCGCTCCTTCCACCTGAACAATGTCAGGCATCCTTGCCGGATCGGCCATCAGGCGGCGCGCCACGCGAACACTCCACGCCAGATAGTTGGTGCTCCGATCCGCGATCACGAAACCGGATCGGCGAGGCCAAGGAACGATTCGGTAAGGTACGAACCGGACCTGCGCGCCCTCGAGAAGTTTTTCTCCTTTCGAAGACGTACTTGGTGACGTATAGAGCGTCACATCCGCGCCGTTGCGGACCAAATGCCGAACCATCGCGCCCACGTGCCGTTCGAATCCTCCCACCCCATGAAGAGGGTGAGCGACGCGAGAGATGATGGCGACTTTCATCGATCGTCGATGACCCGACGGTAAAGCTCTTCGAGGCGAGGAAGAACGATTTTCTCGGAGAACCGCTCCCGCGCCCTATGGGCCGCTCCCTCGCGCAGGCGCGCAGCGAGGCCGGGGTCGTCGAGAACGCGATGGAGCGCGCCGGCCAGTTCGGAAACCGTGTGGCCCAGGAGTCCGCTCTCTTGGTCAACGACGATTTCGCGGCTGCCTCCAGTAGGCTCCAGGATCAGAACCGCGCCGACACCGAGACCCTCGAGCAACACGCGCGAAAGGGGCTCCTCCCATCTGGACGGGAAGAGGACGGCGGTTGCCCGTTTCATGAGCAGAAGAACCATGTCCTCGCTCACCCAGCCGAGAAAACGCGCGTCGACCCCTAATCTCTTCGCTTCTTCATGCAAAGAGCGGTCGAGGCGACCGCTCCCGGCGATCAGTAGAGGCAATTTCACACCAGACTCGTGCATGATCGAGAGAGCACGATCCGGCGCCTTATTCGGCTCCAGCTTGCCAACGAAGAGCACGAATTCCTCCGGAAGCATGGGCGATGACTTCGCGAGCGATTGCTCCACCATCTCGAGGTCGATCACATTCGGAATCACGGACGCGTTTTCCAGCGGAAGCAGCGTCTGCACGTGAACGCTCACCGCAACCACGGCAGCCGCCTTTCGGAGGGTCTCCTGTCGTCGAGCGATCTCGGTGCCCACTTTGGTAGGAAGCAAGGGTGCCACCGGCCAGAGAAGTGGATAGCGTCGTCCGACACAGACGACCCGCTTGGCGTAGCTGCAACCCGGACAGCGGTCTCCACCGGAAAGCATCGTGGACCAGATGCACACCGGCCAATAGTCGCGTACGGTGACGACGACGGGTAAGCCGGTTTTGCGGCTAGCGCGGACCGTCGCACCCGCAGAGAGCCAGTGCTGCGCATGTGCTAGATCGAATCGTTCATCCCACCCTTCCAAGAAGGAAGCCAATCGGGCCTCCCGGCGGGAAGCACTCCCGAATGTTGCCGTTCCCACACCGACCTCGATGACCTTCGTTCCATGCCATTCTTTCTCTTCCTTCCTCAGGCGATCCCATGGTTGGCTGACCACGACCGTCACGTCATGCCCTCGACGAGCAAGCGCCCGTGTCAGTACCGCTGTGGACTGACCGCTTCCTCCCGCTCCAGGAGGAAATGCGTCGGTTGTGATGAGGATCTTCACGCCCCGGCGCCCTCGGCAACTCCTGCGAGGACGCGCTCGAGCGCTTCGCAATGCACCTGCCAACTGTAGAGGGAAACGATCCGCTGCCGCGCTGACTGACCCATGGCCCTGGCGCGCTCGGGCGAGCTCACCAGTTCGGCGATCGCCTCGGCAAGGCGCTCGGTGTGGTTTTCCGGGAACAGTAGGCCCTCCAGTCCCGGCCGTACGATCTCTCGCAACGGCTCGATGTCGAGCGTTACCACCGGAAGCCCGCTGGCCATGTACTCGAATATTTTGAGCGGCGACCAGTAAAACCCGAGCTGAAGTTGTCCGTGAAGGGACGGTTGATAGGGAGCGACGCCGACGTGGGCACGCGCCAGGTAACGAGGCATCTCTTCATACGGCACCGCGCCGGTACAGTGAATGCGAGACGACACTCCGAGCTCCTCGACATGCTGTTTTACTCTAGCAAGCATCGGCCCCGCGCCAAGTAGTAAGAAGAACGCGTTGGGGGCGCGTTCGAGGACTCTTGCCGCGGCTCTCACCAAGAGCTCCGCTCCGTGCCACGGACGAAAGCTACTCGAAAAAACGACCACGCTAGCGTCACCCGGGATAGGGAGCTCCTTGGCCGAACCGGAGACCGTCACACCGGGGTGGAAGATGTCCACGTTCGCTCCCCAATGAACCGGATGGATTTTCTCTCGAGGCACCGATCGTGGGATGATCGTAGGAAGAGGAGTCACGAGTGCCGAAGCCTTCTGACATAGATCTTCCCGCAGGGCTTTCATAGAACTGAAGAGCACGAAACGGTCGAGCCATGACTTGAATGAGCCCGGGTGATCCATGACCGGAGAGTTCACTTCGAGCACCGACGGCACACTGCGACGATATGCCGCCCGAACACCCTCGCCGCCGAAGTTGTAATACCGCTCCAAGACAACCTCGATCCCAAATCGATCGATCAGCTGTCCGACCATTTTCTCCGTGGTCCAGCGGAAGAAACGATGAGGCAAGAACGGTCGTGCCAGATGAAGCGTGAACTCCGATTTAGCACTAGGGGACGATCGGTCGCCCGGTCGAGCCACGACATGCACCTCGTGACCCCGACTGGCCAGCCCGCGTGCTACCTCCAACACATGGACCGATCCACCGGTCGATCCAGGAATCGATTGGTCCGTGGCCACGTAGAGAAGTTTCACAATTTCACAATTTCAAAGGGCACGGACAAGCAGAAAGAAAGGACCGGTGCGGACCCGCCCAAAAAGAGCAACATCGAGCCTAAGCAGTGCAGTCGCCAAGGCGAGGGGCGCGTGGGTCCAACGTCCCACGTTCGGCCTCTCTCCGCTCGTCTCGTCCGCCTCGCCCATGCTACCGGATGACGGTCCTCTCGCTTTCTGACCGCGCCGCCACAGGTTGTGCTCCACGAGCGGAAGGAAGAGATCTTCGATCACGGCCTTCATCACGACGTTGTAGTATTGGATACTCTCGATACGAAACCCGGACTCGGCAAGGAGGCTCTCGAGCTGCTCGTAGCTCTTGAGCGCGTTCACGTGATCGGACTTCCGGTCGCGCTCCGGCTTATTGTCCACCAGCCCACGTTGGTCGAGCCACGCGACGAGACGATTCACCCCGCGCTGAAACCCAGCCAGGCGCGAGCTCATCATGACGTGAGAGTAGACGAAAAAGAGACCGCCGGGACGTAGAATGCGACGCGTCTCGGCGAGCATGGCGCGCACGCCGTCCTCCGGCAAGTGCTCCATCACGTCGAGCGAGTAAGCTTTGTCGAAGCTACCGGTGGCGAATGGCAGGCGGCGAATGTCTCCGCGCGTTAGATCGACCGTGGCCGCCGCTTCAGCGGCGAAGTGCTCTCCCGCATCGATCCCTACCACCTGCGCGCAGCTCGCTCTCTTGAAGAACACGACACGACCGTTCCCGCAACCGACATCGACCACGCGGTCCTTCGTCGAAAGTCGGAGCATGCGGGTCATCATATCGGTCTTGATGCGGGCAGACAGAAAGAGCGGGCGCAGCGGTCCGGGACGATGATGAAACTCTTCTTCGGCATACTGCGTGAGATCCGAAAAGGTCCCCTCCGGCGGCCGCATATCGAGGAAGCCTTTTTCTTTCGAGAAGGGATACAAGGAGCCGCAACACGCGCAACGCCCGCCGCCCTCTTCGAGTGTCAGGTTCCTCTTCGACACGATACCGTCGGGACATTTCCAGACCGCAGGATAGTGCGCCAAACATAGAGCGTGGTCAGGCACTTCAAGGACTCGTAAAGCCTCTACCGCCTCGCGGCACGAGCCCCCCATATCGGATGACGTGGTGTGTGACGACGCCTCGATGCAAACCGGGCATCGCGCCACCGAGAGTAGGTACTCTGAGATCATGGCTCTTCCCGCCCACCGCCGGAGAGCTCTTCCCGCTCCGTGAAGTACCGACCGATTACCGAGACGATGCGGGCGGGCACTTCGTAGACATGGTTATGGAGTACTTCTCTCCAAACGATACGGTCACGATTCATTAGCCCGAGTCCAAACTGAATCATCAGCGAGAGGTTCCACACGATGAACAGTCCCACCGCGGCATAGGTGCCAGCTCGCCTGAGAAAAGGACGGAGAGACTCCATCACGAGCGCACCCCAAACCGCGAAGATGACCGTCGTAGCGACGAAACGGCGGGCGCCGAAAGCTCCCGCCATAGTCCAGGAATCCACCGCTCCCGAGATGTAAACCTGCGACAGGAAGCTCACCGCAAGCACGAGGCCCGCGCCCACTTCGCGTCGAAAAAGGAGCACCGCCCCCGCGAAAAAAAGCACCAGCAACGGGCTCCAAAACAAAAGGCCGTGCTCGGTCGAGAACAGCACCTCGAAGAAATGCGGCGAGCTCCAATACATCTTGTTTGCAACGTGCGGCGATGGAGCGGGACGACCATAAAGGACCTGGTACACGAGTAGCTGCGGCAAGAAAACGAGAAACGCAGAGGCACCGAACGCCAAGACCCTCTTTGCACGGCCAGATAAATCCGTCTCGAGGCCCGGCGACAGTGCCGCTACCAACGCTGACACCGCGAACAAACCGTCCTGCTCGCGAACCAATGCCATGAGTCCGGCCGAAACACCCCAAAGTGCCCACCGTCCTAACGAACCCTCCGTTGCCCACGGCCATAGGACGAAGAAAAGTGCGACCGCAAAGAGCGACGCCGCATGGCTCATGCCCGGAGCGATGTACATGTAGAATGCCACGGGAGTCGCCCACCACAATCCCACCACTGCCAGGAAACAAGCTTCCGCATCCGCGTAGCGACGTGCCAACCGGAAGGAAAGGAGGAGACCTATCGAACCATAGATCGCCGACGCCAATGTCACCGCCCATCGATAAGGACGTGAAAGACCATCGGGCTCGGCCTCGACGCCGAACGTGTGTGCCACCGAGGTCCCCACATGAGCCACCAGATAGAACGGCGCCCAAAGCAATGCCGTGCCGATGGGCCCGAAATTGTTTTTGAGCCCGGTGGGGGTTTCTCGATCGAGAAACGTCTCCTTGAAACCTTCGCGACCTTCGGGATCCTCTAGATAGAAGTATGTGTACTCGTTCGTGAAATCGAGATCCTGATCGAAGAGGATCGAATGCAGGTAGGAGAAATACTCCACCGCGTCCGATTCCGCGATGCGGGGTGTTACCAGCACCAACGATGCCAGCAGCAAGAGAGCCAGCAGGATCTCGGCTTTTTCTTGGAAGGGTCCGAAGGACTTCAAGACTCGTGTTTGAACCTCAGCCGCCAGCTGCCTGTTTGTAGAGACTCAAATATGTTTCCAACGCGGCCTCGGGACGGAATCGCTCCTCGATATGGTGCAAGGTTTCCGCGGTGCAGCGGCGTGGTGCGGAAACAGCGGCCAGGACCTCGCGTGCCAAAGCGCCCGGGTCGCGCAGCGGAACGAGTTGCACGTCGTCAGGGAACAGCTCCTTCAACTCCGTGCCACCGGGATGCTCCGCGGAAACCACCGGCGTACCGGAGGCGAGAGATTCCGCTGCCACAGTGGGGAAAGCTTCGAGAACGGACGGCAACACAAAGAGATCCGCCGCCGTGTAATACGCAGGCAACCTTCGATTGTCCACCTGTCCCAGAAGCTTGACCGCCCGAGCCAACCCTTTCTCCGCGATGAGAGCTTCCAGGTCGGCGCGCGACTCACCCTCGCCGGCAATCCACAGCTGCGCGGAAGGAAACTTTTTCAGTATCTCCGGCATCCCCTCGATTATGTAACGCTGACCGGCCAGGGGATGGAGTCTCTTGACATTCAAGATCAGAGGACCGGAGTCGACACCCAGCTCGCGCCGCGTTTTCTCGCGCTCTTCCGTCTCGACAACGCGAAACGCTCGATCCACCGGCGGATAGACTACCGACCGCCTTTCGGGCTCCACTCCCAATTCGATTGACCGCTCCAATAGGCGCCGGCTGTAGTAAGTCACATGTGCCGCGTGTCGATTCATCCAAAGGAACGGATCAACCGGCCGCTTCCGGCGGAAATGCCAGATTTCGGTCCCATAGTGCGTGAGGATAAACGGCCGTCCGCGCCGCGAAGCCAAGGCTGCCGAGACCTGGTTCATGAACGTGTTGCTATGCACGTGAACCACGTCTGCCCGCGAGATGGGTTTCCGCGCCTTGAAAAACACTTCCACCGCGGTCGATAGCTGCGAAAGCTTGAGGTTCTTGCTCCAACCGTGAGCGGCGGGCCGGTCGATATAGACGACGTCCGAGTTCACCGGCTCTCCGTGTCGAGGTCTAAAAGCCACAAAGCTCACTTGGTGCCCGCGTGCAACCAAGCCGTCCCCGAGCAACTGGGGGAGAAGCGCGTTGGCGGCAAGATCAGGTGGCAAGTGGGGCGTCACCATACAGACTCTCAAGCCCGCCCTCCGGCTACCCACTCCTGTTGAAACTCCCGGAAGGTCCTTCCCTCGGCGCCCTTCTCGGCTAGAAAACGGAGAAGTGTCGATAGATTCTCATAGAACGTCTCGACGTCATCTTTCGTGCTGTTGTACGGGCTTCCCCCCGGGATCAATTCACTGGAGTGGAAAATGATATTCGCCACCGGCATCCTGGCTTTCAGAAGGTGATCGGCGAGCCACAACATGTCCTCGGTCTTCGAATAGGACGGTCGCAGCCATATCGGCCGGACGATACGCAGAAGTCGTAACACTCGACGGAAGGTATAGGCGGGAGTAAAGTCCGCGTAGGCCGCTTCCAGCCGACGCGGCAGCCTTCGATTGAGAGCACTGGTGATCGGTATCTCTAGGAGCCGACTCGCGCCCGCACGACGCGGATCCTCACCGCTGACAAAGTAAGGCTCGAGCTGAGCGCCGGCGAACGAGGGACCTCCTTTCGTCCGCTCGTTGAAGAACGGATCGACGCTCGAGTCCACCGAATACCCTTCCGCCTCCAGGGCCTCGACGTGGGATCCTGCAAAGCCGTTGCGGCCCGAGCGGTAGGACACCGGAGGCTCGCCCGCCACTTCCCCAACCGCTTCGGTCAAGGCGCGAAGCTGAGAACGAAATTGCTTGAGATTCAGATTGAGCGGAAAGAGATGGCCGTCGCTTGGCGGGGGTGTCGTCCATGGGTGGTGGTGAGAGCCGATCTCGCATCGCCCTTCATTGGCAAGGCCCCGCAGAATGGAACAGCTTTCCGGATCCCTGGCCACTTCATAGGTGACGAGATAGGTTGGTCGAACCCCATACTGATCGCACAATTTCTGTAGCCGCGGAAGCTCGACAATGTTGCGAAGTGTGATGTTGTCACGTCCTGCCGCGCTCCATTGGTCATCGGCCTCGGTGTCGACGCCGAGCAGAACCCGCGTCATTGGTGTCGATCCTGATCAGAATCCCCGAACACCACATGCCAACGAGAGGTGTCGCGGAAAAAGGACTCGCCCGCGTACTGCTTGCGAATCCGCAAACAGAATTGCATGGGGCTCCCGATCTCGAAAAACCCTTTGTAACGAAGTCGCCGCGAAAGCCGTTGATCGAAAGTGAACGCCTGAAGCCGCGCCACCCGATTCTTTCGTCCCCACTCCGCGGCACGATCGAGTAGTGTGTCCAGCACCGCCCGGTCTTCAGGGTGCGCGAACAAGTCTACGACCAGCCCCAGTCGAACACCGCCCGTCTCGGCGGCGCGAAGAACGATGAAGCCCGCTACCTCCCCGTCCCGCAGTGCTTGAAAGATCTCGTAAGACACATGGGGAGCACGATGGTACTTCCATTCCAGGTAAGTCGCCTTCCGCTCGGCGACGAAATCGAAGCCAGGGGAAGCTTTTTCCCACAGGCGGTCGAATCCGTCGCCAAACGCCCCTTCGAGCGGCTGCACATCGACCGGCGCTATGGTGGATCGGGAACCGCGAGCCGGAAACGTGGCTCCCAAAAGGGTCTTGGCAAACGGTGAAACGAGGCGGGCCGGTATGGATCCGATCCGTCGCGCGAGGAGCCTGGCGGGATCGAGAATACGTGTGTAGCAAGGTACAGGACCCACGTCATGCCATTGGAGCTTTTGGAAAAGAGTGTAAGACGCGAGCGATAACCCGAGTCCCAAGGACGCTTCGACGTTTTGGTCCCAGTACAAAAACAACCGGGAGCCCACTCCCTTTCTTTGCAGCGAAGACCGCACCATCACGTCCATGCCCCAGGATGCACGCACGATTTGGTCTTTGACCTTGAGACGGACCGGCATGGATGCGTACTGCCCCAGAACCTCTCCACCCTCCTTGCCCTCCTTGGCCACCCAGATCTCGGGCCCCTCGGCTGGGCAATGCGGGTTCTCGTGGTATTGCCACTGCCAGCGGCTGCGGTTGAGTCGAGCGGCCTCGGCGCCAAAGACCTCTGCATACATGCGCTCCAGCGCTTCCTCGTCTTCGGGTTGTCGCCGGCCGATGACGATCTCGTCGCGAGCGCGGGTAGATCCGTTGCCTGAGCTCATGGTTGAAACAGTGGATGTTAGCACAGCGACCAGAGAGGCCGCATGTAAGCCATGCTAAAGAAGAGTGATACGCATGACGACCCGGCGCAGTTGGCAAGGCGGGACGATCCCCTGTTAAAGTGGCGTCGGATATGCACTGCTTGATTGGATGTCTGTCCCTTCTCACTCCTCGTCTTGCCATTCTCCTGGTGTTCTTCTTCAGCAACTACATCGGCCGCGCCTATGAGGCGGCGCTCTGGCCGCTCCTGGGTTTCGTTTTCATGCCCTTGACAACCTTGGCCTACGCTTGGGCGGTCAATACGAATACCACCGTGACGGGGATTTACCTGGTCGTGGTGGTGATTGCCGTGCTTCTCGATCTGGGTCTAGTGGGAACGAGCGCGTCCGCTCGGAGGAAAAGGGGGCGCTGGTAGAAAAAGGGACCGGCCAGCGGAAAAGACTAACCTGTCCCCGACATTTCGGCAGTCTTGTCGTCGATCATCGACCGGCGAACGTACTCGATGCTGTTGTGCACGCCTTCCACTCCCTTGACCTTCTTCGCAACCTCTTCGGCATCCGTCCTGAGTTGCGTACTGATGGCCATGCCCTTCAGATCCACGACGTGGGCCGAGGAAACGTCGAACGTAACCCAGTCGAACGCGGTGAATTGGGGCAGCTCGGCGATCTTGGTGGCGACTTCCTTCGCGATCGCTTCGCGCTCTTTCTTATCATCCTGAGTGGCGGTCTCCCCCGCGGATGCGACGAGTGCCACCATGACGACAGCGAAAACTGCATTGCGAATAGAACGCATCATTCCTCCTGCTGCTAAATTGTGACCGGCGTGACTCGCAAGAAAAGACTTGGCGCGCCTTTTGGGGCGGGGAGTGTATACGAACCTACCACCTATGTAAAATCTGGCCCGTTACTGATTTTCGAGGACCGGCACCCCCAGGACGACGGACACCACGATAGAAAGGGCGGTGAGCGCAATGCAGGCGAGCGCCAGCAGCAGATGGTCTCCCCTCTCCGGCAACAAGGGATCCAAGAAGCGAGCGGTGTAATATCCACCGGCGAAGCCGCCCGCGTGGGCGTAGTTGTCGACACCGGGGAAGACCAAGCCGAAGATAAAGAGGATCACCGCGTAGCTTACTGCCTGTCGGCCCAGGAGACTGCTCCCTCCGCGCTTTCCAGAGTAAACGAGCGCCCCGAGCAAACCGAAAATAGGAGCCGAAGCCCCTACCGTGAAAATAGCGCCTCGGAGAAGGGGGAAAGGGAAAGCTCCGAGGTAGTATCCGGCGAGGCTGCTGAGTAGGAAGCCGGTGATCGAGGACACGGTGTAGATAATGACCAGGCGGGCCGGGCCGTAGGCCTCCGCAGTCGCGGGAGCCAGTTGGCGCACCCACATCATATTGAAGCCGATGTGAATCAAACCGCCGTGGAGCCAAGCCGCGCTCAGGACGGTCCACCACCTTCCATACTCGAAGACCGGGGCCGCCCCGCTTGCTCCGAAGAGAAAGAGCGCGCGGACGCCCGGCGACAAAAACGAGAGTGCGCCTCCCGTCCTAATGCTCGAGGGATCGATCAGAAGTGTCGCAACGTAGAGCCCCACGCATCCCCACAGCACCATTTGCGTGAAACCGAGATCCATGCCGAGTTTCCGCAGCATCGGGGCATAGCCCCAGAGGCCCGGGTTCCATCGGCCGCAGTTCATGCAGCGTTCGTCGTTCACACCCACCAAATTGCCGCAGCCGGCGCAGAGGACCGATCCGGTCTTTTGTGGATTCCACATAGTTGCTATCATTATGTTCTAAGACAGCTGATATGTCCGACCGTGTTGCGGTAGTCGTTGCAGCCGGTGTGATCTGAGGAATCTGGCAGGCCTTCATCCCGTCAGCCTACCGGTTGGACGTTCTTATTGGGCGTCTTGGGCTACCCACTGCGGATCCGCACTGTCCGCCCCCGGATTTTCTCCGCGGAAACCGTTGTTGCCGGCCGCCGAGAGATCGGAGACAACCTGTCCCGAGCCTTCGTCGAAGCTCCAATAGCCCACCAGAGCGGGGGAGTCTCGATCCACGCCGGAGTCGAAAACCTCGTTGATCTCACCGTCAGTTAGAACGACGTTCCACATGGCGGGCTCGTCTATGAGCCCGGGGAAAAACCAAACCGGAGGTTCCCGCCCGCCGGGGGGCGGTCCGATCGTGCCGAAGGTGCACCCGACCGACAACACCTGGAAGTTGTTCGAGGAAGGGACGCCGGTGCTCTGGCAGCTCGCCTCCCTGTTTCCATCGACGTAGACGCTCAAGTCGCCGAAACCACTGCGTGTGACGGCGACGTGGTGCCAAACATCGTCGGCCACGAAGAGGTTGCCGCTGCTGCACGAGCCTGACGGCGTGCAGCTGTTCGAGGGATAGCAGTAGTTGTTTTCCCTCGAGTCCTCGAGCATGACCTCGAGGGTTCCGTCCGGCAGCACGTAGAGCTGCCAACTCAGATTGAAGGAGTTGTCATCCTCACCCCGGGCGATGACCGAGGCCCGACGCTGCGGCGGTGTGAGCTTGATCCAGGCACCGATGGTGAAGATTTCCGTGGGGAACGACGGGTCGTATGGCACCGTGACGCGATCGTCGGATCCGTCGAACCTGAGCGCACTCGCGCCTCCCGGCACCTCCGGAGCGTTCTCGACAGCGTCCGGCTCCTCGACGACGTCGGGACCAGTCGGCCCGGCGTCATCCGCGCCGTCGCCACATGAGAGGAGCGCAATCGCGGCAAGTCCAATGAAAACTACGAGACAACGTCTGTGCAACGTTCACCTCCACGGCTTCTCCCCCTCGGGCCGCTGACTCCTAAATCTCTCGATGCGCTCCCTCCGGGAATGCAGGCCCTCCGGGTTGAGCCAATCGTTTTACGAAGCATGTTCCACACTCCTCTCCGCGTTCTCGCTGGTACATTGTAGCCAGCTAGAACCCTCTGGCTCATCAAATTTTCGTAAAGGTTCTGTTAAGAATGTAAAGGAGGGCGAACTTTTCGATGTGCGGGCAACTGCGCCTTCTCGCAGAGCTCTTCGTCACCGACGAGCGCCCCGAGGATTTCCTTGATTCCTCTCTAGGCCAACCGTACCTTCGCGGTGAAGTTCACCAAGCTTTTCCACTCGTGTGGGACGTCCGCTCGGCTTCCTATTGAATCGTGACCGTCACGGGAGAGGAGCATGACTGGTTACCGGCCGCGTCAGTGGCGCAGATCCGGTACGGCAGCGTCTCAGGCATTGGCGTTTCGATCCCTGCTCGCCAGAGGAATTCTCCGTACCAAATCATCGGCACCTCACGGGTCTGTCGGTCTGCCGTCCAGCGCATGACAACGGATTGCCAATCGTGAGGCTTGGTAGGGCTCGTGTTGTCGTGGACTCGGGCGCGAATAGTCAGCGTCGTACCAACCTCGGAAGTCTTTACCTCTTCTACGAGTGATATGACCGGCGGGGCCGTGTCGACCGGGATATTCGTGCCCAAATACACTTTGTCTTCGAAGGCACCTTGGTCGATCTTCGAGATCGTCTCGCCCTGCGCCTGAACGACGTCGAGTCTGTGGTCCCCATTCAGATCGGCAACGGCGTGGTGAAGCGTTCCATCGGTGGGCCTACCGCCGTAAAAGACATCCGGCGCCTGCCGCAAATGGCCTAAGCCGTCGTTGACGAGAAGCCGGTCGGGACCGGCCAGGGATGCTATGAGCACATCGGCGTCCCCGTCGGAATCATAGTCGAGATAGACCGCCACGTTGTCGTCGTAGCCTGGGTTCTCCTCATCCGGCCAGTGCGTCGGAGAGGCGTCGACGAATCCCCCGCTCCCGTCGTTGAGAAAGATGTGCTGGCGGCGAGTGTACGAATCGATCCCTTCGAGGGCTTCTCCGTCGTTGATGGTTATCAGGTCAAGAAACTCGTCCCCGTTGAGATCGATCGCCTCGAAGTCGTAATTGTTCTTGTACTGCGGGAGCTTTTCTCTCGAAACGTCGATGAATCTCCCGTTCCCGTCATTTTCGAAAAGGAGGCTACTCGCGTTGAAACGGGCGGTCACGAGCACATCGAGGTCGTAGTCGTTATCGACGTCCACCAGCTCACACTCCCAGGCGAGCTTTGCCAAGACGGAGGGCATTCGGTCTTCGGTCGCATCCTTGAAATGGCCGCTTCCGTCGTTGAGCCAGAGCATCGACCGACCGCCATCGTTCTTTGCGGGGTCTCCCAGCCCCCAATCGGACAACAACAAGTCCAGGTCACCGTCGCCGTCCACATCTCCGAGCTCGAGGTCCGAAACACTCGCTTTCAACTGGGGGAGGTGAGTGGCAGTGACATCGACAAAGTCGCCCCTGCCGTCTCCGAGATAGAGCCTGCTCTGATCCTGGAACACCGTTCCAACGATGATGTCAGGATGGCCGTCCGAGTTGATGTCTCGTGCCTTGATGACGCGCGAAAGCTATCGCTGGTCGCCATAGATCGATTCGCTTGCATCGGTGAACGGGTTGCCCGGCCCTCGGTTTAGATAGACACGGCTCATCGTCGGGTCCAGGGGTTCATTGTTTGTGCCGCCCATAGCGAAAAGCAGATCGGGTAAACGGTCCCCGTTGAGGTCGGCGATATCGACCCGGTTCGTCCAGTACTCGGTGGCACCGATGGTTTCCGCGGTGGCATCTTTCCAGAGGTTGGCAGGGATCTCCTCGATGCTTTGCCGCGGCGGTTCGGCAGCACACCCGACCATTACGCTCAGCATCAAGAAAACACCACGTGGAAGCACGTATGTTTGAGTTCTTTTTCTCATTGTAGAGGCCGGGAGCGAAGATCTGGTACCGCTATTTCACCCGAAGTAGCTGACCGCCCCATCCTTTCGAGTTGTTTACTTTTGGTTACTTGTCTGAACAGGACTGCTGGCCGTCATTCAGCGTGGTTGCCCATCCGAACCTAGTCAGACGGAGCCTCCACAAACTGTTGGGCGTCAAAACGTGTGGCTGCCAGCATCAAGCTAGCCAGACGCGCACGCCAGAAACCTGTTGGGCGTCAAAATATGTGGGTGCCAAACTCAAGTTGGCCAGACGCCGGTCCGGACCGAGTAGATCTCAGAGGCCTATCTGTTCACGCCCACCAAGTTGCCGCAGCCGGCGCAGAGGACCGAGCCGGTTTCTTGTGATTCTCAGATACTTCACCATTCGCCGGGCGTTCCGCCGACGGTGTATTTCGCCGCCGATTGCGTCAGCAGAAGCAGCCCCCACGGGAACGTGGGGCCAACCCTCGACCCTACCAGGCAGTCATCATCTTGCGGACGGTTTCGTAGACCGATTAGCCCTTCGCCATCGCGTTCTTGATGAATCCGATGATGGCGAGGAGGACTGCCCCACCGACACCGGACCCGGCGACGTTACCAATGATGTTGCCGATATCCATTGCGGAACCGCCACCACCCAGAATACCGAGGGCGCCGAGTATCTGTCCTCCCAGACCGCCGCCCACGATCCCGACAACGGAGTTCAACAACGTGCCTAAGCTAAGATTCTTCATCAGGGCACCGGCGACGTTACCACCGACTGCACCGCCGATAAGGTTCATTATCAAGCTTTCCATTTACATTCCTCCCATATGAATGTGCTAATACGTCATGTTGCTGTCACAAGGTCAACGGTCCCCCCAGCGTGGAGCTCACGGGCGCTAACGAGGGCGTTGAGCTCCCGTCTCCATTACAACCTGGCTGGGGTCGAGCGCTGCAGCGTGACCGGTCCGGACCGGACCGGCTCTCGCCTGGTTGACATGCGACTTCGAGTACAATGGCGGCGGCGTTGGCACTGATGTTGAAATCCGGTGGAGGGCGGGGAGTCGCTGCGGAGCGGGGCCCCTTGGCACCGAGGAACACAATCCTACTCGGGCTCGTGGCGATGAGCTCGGCCTGCGGGTCGTTTCACACCGAGGACCCGGCCCCCGAGTTGACGCCCGGAGTCCAGCGCGAGGAGCAGCTCTCCTCGCTGCGCTACCTCTACTATCGGAACACTCCGGCACCACCGCCGCCAACCGAGACCGAGCTAGCCGGGATCGAGGGCGTTCTCGAGTCCGCTCCGGAGGTCGAGAGAGGCTACCTCGAGGAGTACTACAAAAACGCCCGCGATCTGCTGGTCTTTGCAACGCGCGACAGCGACGGCGATGGAGTACACGACTACCGGGTGAGCGACTACTACGGCAAGTTCCTCGAGGGCGATATCGATGTCGACGGTGACGGGGTGCGCAACGTCTACGACTCGGGCCCCTACGATCCCGTCGTAGGTGGGGCCGATACGGACGCCGACGGCGTGCCCGACGAGCCTGGCAGCTTCCAGGATGCGAACGACAACGGCATTCCCGACCACCTCGACTGGCGGCTCCATGGCAAGGGGGCTGAAGCTGCCTCGCAGCAGGAAGCGCTGTTTCGCGATCACGAGATCATCCTGGTCGAGCGCTCGGCCGAGTTCACCGAGGATCTGGCGCGCTCGGTCTACGACGCCGTCACTCGGATCTTTCGGGGTCCGTTCACGACCCGGGCCGTGCTGCCAACGCTGCGGACCATCGCCACGGAGGAAACGTGTCTCCTGACGCCCGAGGTCGACGACAGGACCAACGCCATGGCGATCGTGCAGACGCAGTCGCTGGTGATCTATCGCATTGGCATCGACTACCCGTCGTTCGTCCAACTGGGCCTGGTGGCCCACGAGCTGGGCCACAACTACCAGCTGTCGCTCGACTTCGACCAGCACGATCTCGCCGCCGAGAACGAGCGCGTCTACTTTCCGGCGCCGAGGTTTCATGCCCTGGTCGAGCCGTTCGGCTGGGAGGCCCAGTCGATCGTGTTCGACCCCGCGACCGACGGCTACCAGTCGTTCACTCCGGCGTACTACGAGGTGACGCCCTTCTACACTTGGCTCAGCGACACCACCGAGGAATGGGCGGTCTGGCTAGAGCGCAAGTACCGCCGGGAAGGAGACGACTACCTCGAGGATCCGGAGGTGCTCGAGCACCATATCGTCGGTGACTACTCCTTGAGCAACCCGTGGGAGTGGTACAGCGACAACATGATCGCGTACACCTTTCTCGAGATCGAGCGGCGGCTTCGCGAGATGCTGGACGGCGACGAGCTGGATGCTGCCCTCCAGGCGATGGACGCCGCCAGCCGCGAGGCGTGGCCGGGCTTCCGCTACCAGAATCTCGATCGCGACGCGGTCGAGCAGCACTTCCGCAAGACCTTTCCGCTTCGCGAGCAGGACCTGGGTCACTTCGTGGAGGAGTACGTGAAGCCTCTCGCCATAGCCAACGAGTCCGGGTCCGCCCAGACGGTAGTCTCGCAACGAGAATGATCAAATATCGTCTCCCGCGGAGACGGCTCATAGGTGCCACCCGACCGCAAGGCCACCGGTGAGGAGTCAGCCAGCTAATCGACGATAGACCTCAGAAAACTTCGGTAGTGCCCGTTCGATCATCTCATCGCTTGCTGTCACCGAGGCACGCAAGTGCCCGGGCATTTGCACCACGTGGCCGGGCAAACAAAAGACACCTTCCTTTGCGAGTTCTTCCGCGAATTTCGCATCATCGTCGATGGGCGTCTTCGGCGTGACGTAGAACGCGCCTTCCGGCAGGTGAACTTGATAGCCACTGTTGCGCAATCCCGCGACGAAACGGTCGCGTCGCGCCTGCAGCTCGTCAATATCCAATGACAATTCTTCAAGGCGACCCAACGCATGCTGCATCAACGCGCTGCTCATGGCCCAACCGCATAGGATCTGACTCGACGCCATCAAGTTTCGCAAAGCCTGCCGCTCTTCAATCTCGAGCGACAAGGCCAAGTAACCAAGACGTTGCCCAGGAGTAAGAAGTGTTTTGCCATAGGTGTAGATCATGATCGAGTCGCGGTAGAACGTTGTCGGACTAACATACTGCCTGCCGTCGTACACGATAGTCCGATATGCCTCATCAGAAAGGAGGTAAATGGTCCGGCCAATGCGACGACTCTCGACTTCGAGTATCGCTGCAAGTTTCTCGAGCGTCTCCCGTGTATACACCTTACCGGTAGGGTTGTTCGGCGAATTCACTATGATGAAGCGAGTCCGTTCGGTGATCGCGGCGGCGATTGCGTCCAGATCTAGATCGAAGGTATCAGCCTGCACGCGCACCCGGACGGGCTTGCCACCCCCGTTCAAGATCATGCCTTCGTAGAAAAACCATGGCGGACTGTTGTAAATCACTTCATCACCGGCGCCGATCAGTGCGTTCATCGTGACCATCAACGCCCCAGTAGCGCCGTTGGTTAGAAATATGTCTTCCGGCGCGTACGACTGGCCGGTCAATCGCAACAGCGAATCGCGGACTAGCTCGCGCGAAGACGGCTCACTCATCTTGTAGGCATACCAAGCCGGGTTCTGTGGTGCAGTCGCCTCGCGCAGCGCCGTCACGAACCGTGGTAGCGGCATGGTTTGTGGGTTACCCAGCGCAAAGTCGCAGTCTGTCGGTTTCGGGTTGGACATCCAGGACTCGTACTTTGCCAAAAAATCAAAAATGGGCACCATGCAGTGGTGTGCGCGACGCACACGCTCTGGTGCAGACGTTGGAAGCATGTCTCCTCCCCTCGTTAATGCAGATACGCACGGCGAAACGCTTGCCGTAGCCCCCGCGCTCGAGTCGAGCCCGTTCGTCTATGTTACCGGTTGATCCGCGACGTGTAATTGACCTTTATTGCCATTTTCTTATTAGATCGTCCCAATATTCGTCGTTTTCGAATAAACCGATGAGGCTCCAATGGACTTCTTGAGTGATGTGTTGACTCGGCTTCGCTTGAGTAGTGACGTCTACTTCACGACAGATTTCGGCGGGGCCTGGGGCGTCCATCTCCCTCCCGACCAGCAAGCCATTCGATTTCACTTGGTGCTCCACGGCCAGTGTTGGGTCACGGTCGACGGCGGCCACGTACCGACGAGTGTACGGGAGGGCGAATTCGTCTTGATCCCGCACGGCGCGGGGCAGCAATTGTTGAGTGCCCCTCACGCGCCGTCGCTATCACTTGAGAAGATTCTTGGCCGCGATAACCCAACGTCGGATGGCGTCCTGCGTCACCGAGCGATGGGCAGTGGTGCCGACTGCCGATTGGTCTGTGGCTTTTGCCACTTCGACCATCACGTCAGCCATCCGCTGTTCCATGGATTGCCATCCATGATCGTTCTGATTAACCAAACGATTGGCCAACTACCTTGGTTGGCGGACGCTATCCGTTTGGCGACGATCGAGGCGAACCGAAATGGCCAAGGTGTGCGCGCCATCATTAGTCGATTGATCGAAATCCTGTTCATGCAGGCCATTCGAACGCAAACCCATTTGCCTGCCAGTCACGGCAATCCGTTCATGCGTGCCATTGTCGACCCCAGCTGGCGCCGGCGCTCAAGGCGATCCACGAGGAGTTGGATCGCGATTGGACATTGACTTCGCTCGCCAAGACGGCCCGTATGTCGCGCACCCAATTTGCGCGACGGTTCAAAGACACGCTGGACCAAACGCCCATTCAGTATCTTATTGACTGGCGATTCGCGACAGCTCGGCAATTGCTGCGGGACACCGATCTTCCCATAGCGGACATAGCGTTTCGTGCGGGGTATCGATCCGTACCGTCGTTCACGCACCGCTTCAAAAAACGTTTCGACGTCACCCCGGCCGCGTATCGTCGGGCTGGCCAGGTCGGGTCCCCCGCCGGTTGAGCACCTATCCGGTCCTTTTTTCGATTCCACATAGTTGCTATCATTACGTTCTAAGATAGCTGCTATGTCCGAACGTGTTGCGGTCGTCGTTGCGGCCGGTGTGGTGTCGGTCGACGGAAAGATTCTGGTCGCTCGACGCAAAGCCGGTACCCACTTGGAACGCCGGTGGGAGTTCCCGGGCGGTAAGCTCGAGCCCGGAGAAGCTCCCCAGGAGTGTTTGATCCGCGAATTTCGCGAAGAGCTCGACGTCGGGATCGAAGTCGGACAAGTCCTAGAAGTGATCTTTCATCGCTATCCAGAACGCAATGTGCTTTTGCTGATGTACAGCTGCAAGCTCGTCGAGGGAGAGCCCCGTGCTATCGGCTGCGAAAAACTGCAGTGGCTAGAGAAGAAAGAGCTCGAGCGCCTGGACTGGGTTCCCGCCGATCGCGCCTTCGTGCGCCGTCTCGCCTCGGAGAGCGGATAGCCTTCTCAGGTCGTCGGGACCATCACCGGCGGGACCGCTTCCTCTTCGACGAGGGCGTTGAAATCTGCGAGCTCCGTCGTGATGACTTTCTCGAGAGCGCTCAAATGCTTCGCCAGCTCCGCCTTCAGCTCCTCGTAGCGAGCATAAGAACCATCGGTCGGCTTGGCCTCGGAGCCGATCACAATGCCGTACAAGTAAAGTATTTGATTGTCTAACATCGGCGGGAAGTTGAGTGGATCCTGATTGCTTTCCAACTTAGTTTGATACAGTTTTTCCTCGATGGTGGTAAGCGCTTCGCTCACGCTTTGTGCCGTTTCTTGGAATTTGTCCCCGCGACCGGCCTTGCTCAATCGCTCCGCCAAGTCTTCGACTTGCTGGCGAATCTCCCGTATCCGCGTGACCGCCTCATGGGTTTCGACCACCAAGGCTCGGGTCTTCATCGCCAAGTCGAATTGCGCTTGGAAATCCTCTTGTGTCGCGGCGAGCCGGGGGGTCTTTCTTCACCTCGAAGGCTTTAGTGTCCGTCCACTCGCCGACCTTCATCCTTACTTTATAGTGTCCGGGTACGGCTCGCGGTCCCTGCTTCGTACCCCAAATGATGGCCCCTTCGGTCACTTCCGCGTCCGGATAGCGTAGGTCCCAGACAAACCGGTTCATTCCCGCATCGGTTGAAACCTTTTCGTCTCGGCCCTGATTGAAGAAAGTCTCCTGCTCCGCCTCTTTTTCCTCGGAGCTTCCGAATGAGTGTACGACCTCGTCGTTGGCGTCGAGGATCTCAAGTGTGACCTCGTCCTCCGATGAATTTGCGAGATAGTAGTAGATGACCGCCCCGTTGGGAGGGTTCTCACCGATCCCGGAGCGATCCCGGGTGCGCCCGGCGCGCCCCATTCGGTACGCATCCCGAAGAGAAAACAAAACTGTTTCGGCGTCCGCCATTTCATTCGTCAACTGCTGCAGCGTCGTGAGATCGTCGAGGATCCAAAACGAGCGACCTTGGGTCGCAACGACCAAGTCCCCGTCCTTCACTTGCATGTCGGTGATAGGAGTGACGGGCAAGTCCCCGTCCTTCACTTGCATGTCGGTGATAGGAGTGACGGGCAAGTTGAGCTGCAGGGACTGCCAAGTTTGGCCGTCATTGAAGGAAACGTACATGCCGAACTCGGTGCCGGCGTAAAGCAGACCTGGACGGCCCGGGTCCTCCCTCACGACGCGAACGAAGTGGTTCGACGGGATCCCGTTTCGCCCATTAGTGAGAAGCTCCCAGGTGGCGCCGAAATCGTTGGTCCTGAAGATGTACGGACGAAAGTCGTCCATCTTGTATCGCGTTACTGCCACGAAGGCGCGCCCCGGGGAAAACGCGGAGAGCTCTAGCATGTTGACCTGACTCCACTCTGGCATCGCCTCGGGTGTGATGTCCGTCCAGTTCGTCCCACCATCTCGCGAAAGCTGCACCAGACCGTCGTCGGTACCAACCCAAAGGAGGCCCGCTTGATGGGAGGATTCCTCTAGAGCAAAAACGGTCCCGTAGACCTCGACGCCGGTGTTGTCCCACGTTAGGGGGCCTCCGGAGTAGTCTTGCTTCTCCTTGTCGTTGCGCGTCAAATCCGGACTGATAACCTCCCAACTCTGTCCCTCGTTGGTCGACTTATGAACCACGTTCGAAGCGTGAAAGAGCACCTTGGGATCGTGCGATGAGATTCGGATCGGAGCATTCCACTGAAAGCGATACTTCATATCGCGCGGAGCCTGCCCCAACTGGAGCTGTGGATAGTCAAGGATGTTGCGTCGATAGCCGGTCCGGTGGTCGTAACGCGTGATCGTCCCACCATAGCTTCCCGCGTAGACGATGTTGGTATCCCCCGGGTCCACCGCGATGTGGCCGCTCTCACCTCCGCCAACCGGGTACCAGTTTTGGATGGTGATACCTCCGGAAGCGGTGCGGCTAGCAATCGAGACGGTCGAGTTGTCCTGCTGGGCACCGTAAACGCGGTAGGGAAACTGATCGTCGACAATGACTCGATAAAACTCGGCGGTGGGCTGATTGGTTTGTGTGGACCACGTCTTTCCGCCGTTGAACGAAACGTTGGCTCCTCCATCGTTGCTGTTGATGAGAATCTTCGGATTCTTAGGATTGAGCCACAGATCGTGGTTGTCCCCATGGGGCACCGGTATCGATTCGTACGTTTTGCCGCTGTCCACGGATTTGTAGAAAGCGGTGTTGAGTGCGTAGACGGTATTTTCGTCTACCGGATCCGCATAGACGTGCGTGTAGTACCAGGCTCGTTGTCGATGCTTGCGTTCCTTGTTAACGAGTCGAAACGTCTCCCCGCCATCGTCGGAGCGAAACATACCGCCATCCTCCGCTTCGATGAGAGTCCAAACGCGTTCCGGATTGGCCGGCGATACCGCCACTGCAATACGGCCAGTCATCTCTTGGGGCAGTCCCTTCGTCAGCTCAGTCCAGTTATCTCCACCGTCGGTGCTCTTGTAGAGACCGCCGTCCTCTCCTCCGCTGATGAGTGCCCATGGCTTTCGGACCACGCGCCAGATCGCAGCATAAAGAATCCTGGGATTCCGCGCATCCATCGCCAGATCGACGGCTCCTGCCTGCTCGCTCACGAAGAGAACCCTTTCCCAACTCATTCCGCCGTCCCGCGACCGAAAGACGCCGCGTTCTTCGTTGGGTCCAAAGATGTGGCCGAGCGCCGCGACGTAAACAAGGTCCGGGTCCTTGGGATGCACTCGAATACGACCGATCTGTCCCGCCTCGCGAAGACCGATGTGGGTCCAGGTCTTGCCTGCATCGGTGGAGCGATAGACGCCATCACCCGGCGAGATGTTCCCTCGCGGGCATGCGGAGCCCGTGCCGACGTAAACGACGTTGGGATCCGAGTCGGCAACTGCGATCGCCCCGATGGAAGCGCTCCCGAAGAAGGTGTCGGAGACATTGGTCCACGTCTCGCCGGCGTCGGTGGTCTTCCAGACACCCCCACCGGTCGAGCCCATATAGTACGTCTGGGGATCGGACGGGACACCGGCCACCGCCGTCACGCGCCCGCCCCGAAAGGGTCCGATGTTTCGATACTCGAGCGCACTGAAGAGCGCCGGGTCATAGGTCGGCGGCACGTCGGCTTCTAGTCCAGCCGCCCAGACGATCGTTGAGGAAAAAAGGGCTAACGACACCCCAATCGAGATCCATCTCTTCATGGCACGGCTCCCTCATAGAAAGAGGACAACAACTGGCCAGGTCGGGTGTATCAAAAAAACGGCCGCTTAGACAACGACGCGGGGTAGGAAAGGATGAATTCGAGCCAGGACCTCATAGGCGATCGTCCCCGATTTCTCAGCAAGTTCCTCGACCGGGATTTCCGCCTCGCCTTGTCTTCCGATCAGAACGACCTCGTCGCCGACCGAAGCCCCGGCAGCGGTGGCGTCCAAAACCACCATATTCATGGCGACTCTTCCCACCATGGGAGCCGCTTGCCCGCGGACCAGCGCGCGACCGGAGTTGGACAACTTTCGATCGAGCCCGTCGTAGTAGCCGACGGGGATCACTGCCACCCGCATCGGCCGTGGAGCTTCGTAGGTGAGGCCGTAGCCGATGTAGTCTCCCGCCGCCACGTCCTTTACCTGCGCGATGCGCGTCTTCCAGCTCAGAACCGGCAGGAGCGAAACTTTCTTATTTCTCTCGCGCGCCGCCAACTGTGTCTCTCGTGAAGGCCAAACACCATAAGCGCCTATGCCGACACGCACCATGCTGAAATGGGTCTCCGGATAGAGGAGAACTCCCGCTGTCGCCGCGGCGTGAACGAGACGCGGCTCGACGCGGGCTCTTCTCGTTATCTCGAGGGCCTCACGGAACCGCTGGAGTTGAAGTTCTGCAAAGGAAGGATCGAGCGTGTCTTCGATGTTCGCAAAGTGCGTGTACATTCCTTCGACCCGGAGTCCCGGCAGCGTGCCTATCTCTCCCAAGAAAGCTTCCAGCTCCGAGACCGGAACTCCCAACCGGTGAGTACCGGTTTCCACCTTGATGTGGACCAGCGCGGTGCGATTCGCTTCGCGGGCCGCTTGAGAGAAGCTCTCGACTGAGTCGCGTCGAAAAACGACCTGGTGGAAACCGTGGCGGACCACTTCCCCAGCACGGCCCTCCGGCGTGTAACCGAGAATAGCGATCGGCTTTTCGATTCCCAGGCGAGCAAGTTCCAACGCTTCGTCCAGAGAGTTCACACCGAGCCAATCGGCCTCTCCGACGGCGAGCGGTGCGACCTCGGAAAGACCATGACCGTAGGCATTCGCCTTGACTACGATCATAAGGGCGCAGTCGGGAGCCACCAGGCTTCTGAAGGTGCCGACGTTCGAGCTCAAACGTCGGCGATCGATCTCGATCCAAGAAGTGCCTTGAGTCAATCCGCCCTCACTCGGGAGCCTTTTCCATTACCATCTGCACCAGTGGTTTCATGGTGAGTGTTTGGATGACCAGCGAGAAGAAAACCAGGAAGGCCGCGAGAACCAAGAACTCCCCGCGAAACGGAACGTCCGAGGGCATCCCCAAGACTAGGGCGATAGGAATCGACCCCTTGAGTCCACCCCACCACATCACGTGCGACCAAGGGAAAGGATATTTCTGTGGCGTCTTGCTGACCATGAACCAGACCGGGTAGACGGTGAGCGCCCGGGACGCGAGTGCGATAGCTATCACCAAGAGTCCGGGCACCAGGAATCTCGGAAGGTCCGGAATGTAGGCCTTCATTTCGAAGCCGATGAGCAGAAACAAGAGCGCATTGATCAAGAAATCGATCACCTCCCAGAAGTTTTCCACCGTGTCTCGAGTTTGTTTCGACATGGAGAAGGAGCGACCATAGTTGCCGATAATCAGTCCTGCGACGACCACAGCGATCACGCCAGACAGATGAAAAGTCTCCGCCACCAAAAAGCTTCCGAACACGAGTACCACGGTCAGCGTGACTTCAAGCAGATGGTCATCGAGACGTTTCATTGTCTTGTACGCGACGTAGCCCGAGGCCAAACCCACCGCCGCTCCCCCGGCGACCACCTCGATGAATTCCAGCGCCGCTCCCATTGCGGTCACTTCCTCCCCACCGTAGAGCGCCCCGTAGATCACACCGAATAAAACGACGCTCGTTCCATCGTTGAAGAGGCTTTCGCCCTCGACGAGCGCTTTCAGTCGTTCAGGGGTTTTCACCTCGCGGAAGACGGCCAAGACGGAGATGGGATCGGTCGCCGCCACCATGGCTCCGAAAAGCATCCCTTTGAGCCAAGGCATCCCCATCGCATAGTGGAGCATAGCGCCCATCAGAAGCGTCGCCACGACGAGACCTGGGACGGCGAGCGTAACGACCGGCAACAGGTTACGTCGCAACTGATCCAGGTCCATATGCAGGGCCCCTTGGAACAGCAATGGCGGCAGGATGATCAGAAGGACGAGCTCCTTGCTCAGTTTTACTTCGAGGTGGAAGGGTAAGAAGCTGACCGCGATGCCCACCAGGACCAAAGCGGTCGTATAGGGTATGTGGATCCGCTTGACCGCGATCGCCACGACGCAAGCCAACAGGAGGATCTCAACCAGATTCTCTAGGACGACCTCGGTCTCACCCAATGCGGGAACCTCCTCGTTTCACTGTCATCAATGGTAACGCTCAAGGAGGCAATAGAGATAGTTTCCTAGCCCCGCCACCGTCAAGTAGCCGAACGCGACGACACCAACAAGACGACCGCTCCACTTTTTTTGAAACGCACGCGAGATGAAGCTTCCCGCAAACAGCGCCAACAAAGGAAGGATTTGGAGGACGTAACGCACCTCGACCGCTGTCGTCAGGTCCAAAAAAAAGAACACCGTGGTAACACCTAGCCATGCTGCCACAGCCGCATGGAATGGAGACTGCCGCCACTTCGCGAGAATGGGAATTGCGCCGGCAAGAGCCAGCAGCGCGAACACAATTCCCACTTGCTCTCGAAAGAAGGCCCAGTTGAAGGCGAGCTTCGCCAACGGCCCTTCCGCAACCTGATCCCCGGTGGCGTAATCACTCGACAAAGCACGTCCCCATTGATCAAGGAACATCTCCGCATAACCCAAGTAATAGATACATGCCAAGGCGAAACTCGTAGCCACCACCGCGAGGATGTGCTTCCTTCGTCGGGGCTCTAGCTCCGAGGGTGCGATCCAGCAGACGGCGACCAACCACGCTGGCCACAGCAAGATGCCATAGAGAAACGACCCGAAGTGGGCGGTCAAAGCGATCAAGGAAGCTGCAAAAGCGCCTAACAAGGGCAGCGAGTGCCGGCTTCGTGTCGCGAGCAAGAAGAAGGCTAGGAAGATCACCGTCAACGCTGCGCCGAAGAGGTTGGTGTAGTTTCCCGAGGAAAACGCCAAGAAGTTCAAAGGAACCAGCTGATAGACCGCGGCGGCCAGTATGCCGGCGCGGACGTCGCGCAAGAATCGCGCGCCGAGAAAAGCTAGCACTAAACCTACCGAGAGGTCTGCCAACGTCGTCAACAATTTCAGAACCGTGACCGGATCGACTCCCAAGCTCGTCAAAGGCACCGCCAGGACATACAAGGAGACAGGATAGGGAATCCGGAACGGAGGGTCATGCTGGGTGACCGAAGTGGTGAAAAAGTTCCCTTCTATGACCTCTTCCAGACGATTGGCCTGGAACTGAGCATCCGAGCTGAAAAAGAGTGGATAGAAGAGGCCGGCCAGTTTCAAAAGCAGACTTCCGACCAAGACTCCGATCAGGATCGATCGCTCCATCGACCCAAGCCAATGGGCTCGCCGGAGAACGACTCGAAGGACGGCACTGGCCCCGAGCGCCGTCCCCGCCAGCGTCACGACGCTTTGGGGGTAAGAGGAAAAAAGGACGCTGTCTTGACCAAGTAGATAGGCGAAACCCCCGATTAGAACCGATGCTGCCAACGACGAGACGGACAATGAAAGGCCGGCCAGGAGCCCGGCGGCAAGCAGAGCTGCGGCCGCGAGCGCCATGCGAACTGCCGGAGCCTTCCATCTCGGAGCGCCACCTTGAGGCTCGACTCTTACCGAGAAAATTTGCACGCCCAGCACGCGGGCGTCCGCGCGATCGTAATCGGTGGGAACGAAAATGTCAGGATGGATCCCGAGGTCCAGCGACTCCCCGCGCAGGGTTAGACCGAAGCGATACGTCACGAGCCCCGGATCCGATACGGTCTCGAATACGGTGGCTCCGTTGGCCGTGAAACGAACCCGGGGCAACGGTACCCCCTTTGGACGAAGTGCCTTGAGCCTTACCTCGACCCGCAGTCGTGTTTGGGGAGGGAGGTTCTCCAAATGAACGAAGCTGTCTCCTGTGCTCCAGCGAAAGCCCCGCCCACCCATACGCTCGTGAGCGTGGAAACCCGATGCGAACCCATTTTCGTAGCGGCGCTCGAAGTCTACGTAGGCGGCGCGAGGTTCGCCGTAGACCCAGTAGGTCGCAAGGCTGGCCACCAACATGGGTAGTAGGACCAGCGCCGCAGCTAGGGTTTTTCGAGCGACCATATTTCGACGAGCGGTCCTTTGTGCGATAGCCCGGCGCGTGCCGGCCAATCCTCGTTGTCCATATAAGGATGCAGAGGATTCTCCCGCTCCTCGCCAAAGGGCGTGATACGGGCGAGTCGCGTTCCGTTACGCGCAACACTTTCGAAAAAGTCTTTCAACGGGGGCGGCATCGGGCCGGGCGGGTAACGGAGCACGATCGCCCCCACGCCGCGTGCGACAAGAGGCTCCAAGTCTCGAGCTACGACTTCCTGATAGTCGAAGTACGTTCGGTTTTTTTCGTCGCCACGTCCAAGAAACAAAAGTCCGTACGTAGGGCGGTTAGTCTCTGCGATCGAGAGCAAGTGGGAGTATTTCCCTTTGCGTTCCAATTCGTCGAGCGCATCGTTGTCGGCCAGGCTCTCTCTTACGCTCTCCGCCGATTGAGGAATCGGCACTGAATACGATTGCAACGCAAGCGGGGTTCCATCCGGCAACTCATCCACGATCCATTCTTTCGCGAGCGTGCGCGTGTCTTTGCTCGCGAAGAGCCGATCCACCTGGATATCGTTGTAAAGAGGCTGCAAACAGGCCAGCAGTGCTGCCGCCCAAGCAACACGCGGTCCCAACTGCTCGCTCAACGAGGCGACGGTGAGCCCAGCCGCCACGGCCAAGCTGGGAAGAATGGGGTTGAGGTAGCGTCCCGCAAAGAAGGTGTAGCCGATGAACAAGAAGAACAGGAGAGGGAACGCTCCCCACAGTGTTAATAAACGTCTATCCCGACGAGCCATCAGAACCCAGCCCACGACGATCAGCGCGAACAGGAGGTAGCCGAAACCCTGTTCAACCATGAAATGGAGGTAGGCGGGCAGACTCGGCAGAAAAAGCGTTCCATCCGAAACGCTTCGGTCCACAACCACTTGCCGGTTCGCGATCATGTGATCGATGGCGATCGGGAGGTCGATCACCACGAACGGCGAGAGAGCAAAGAACGTTACGCCTGCTATCGCCCCGGTGAGCAGGACTTTCGCGAAGCCTCGAAAACCCGAGACCACGAGGTGGTAGGCCGCGAACGCCGGAGCCAAGAAGATCGTGTAGTAGTGCGTCGCAAATGCCAGTCCCATTGCCAGTCCAGACACAAGATAGGAACGGATCCGTGGATCTTCTCGGATCCGATCGAAGGCGGTGAGGGCTAGCACCAGCAACAGCCCGGTGGGTACATCGTGCTTCAGATAGTGAGAATCTCGCACGTGGAAGTAAGCGACGGCCATGAATAGAGCGGCGGCACGGGCCGCAGTGCGCCCAAAATGTTTCGCCGCCAAGCGATAGGTAAGAACGATCGTCGCCAGCGCGCACAGGACACCGAACAACCTTCCCGCCAGGTAAAAATCCGTGGGGTCCTCGAAGAACCGCGCCTCGAAGGCGGCGACATTGGCGTAGCGGCCCACCAGGCGGCCCAACACGAAGAGGCCACCCATGACTCCGAACAAGATGAAGAAGAAAAAGTTGGGATATAGGAAATAGTGAGGATTGGAATCGCGCGCGATGGAAAGCGCCCGGGCCATTATGTTGACTTCGTCGGGGTTATAGACGTTGGGGAGCCCGTGTCCCAAGCCGTAGATTCGGAGCCCGGCGGCCAGAACCAGGATGGCCGCTAGCCATGGGTCGCGCACTGGTCAGGCCTGGGAAAAGAAGTCGATGACCCTTTGTAGTGTCTGATCGAGCGTGAGGGAAGGTTTGTACCCAATAAGCTCCCGGATCTTGCTGATATCGGGAACACGCCGCGGCATGTCCTCGAAACCCTCCTCGTACGCCTTCTCGTAAGGAACGAGGACGATCTCCGCCTTGCTCCCCGTCATTTCCTTGACCTTCTTCGCGAGATCCAAAATGGTGATCTCATTGCCGGTGCCGATGTTAAAAACCTCTCCGACCGCACCGGGGTGAACCGCCAGATCGGCAAGTCCTTTGACCACATCGGACACGTCGGTGAAGCATCTGGACTGCGTACCGTCACCAAACACCGTGATCGGCCGCGCCGATAGCGCCTGTTTCACGAAGGTCGGAATCACCATACCGTACTGGCCGGTTTGCCGCGGCCCGACCGTATTGAAGAGTCGCACGATCACGACCGGAAGCTTCTTTTCTTTGAAGTAGGCGAGCGCGAGGAACTCGTCGATGGCCTTCGAACAGGCATAGCTCCATCGACCCTTGTTGGTCGGCCCCATGACCAGATCTGAATCTTCTCGGAAAGGAACGTTGATGTTCTTACCGTAGACCTCGGAGGTCGATGCGATGATGACTTTCTTTTTCTTCTTGTTGGCGATGGTGAGAATGGTCTCGGTGCCGTGCACGTTGGTCTCGATAGTATGCACCGGACTTTCCACGATGAGTCGCACCCCAACCGCCGCCGCCAAATGGAAGACTGTGTCCACTCGGTCTACCAGCTCGGCCGTTACCGGTTCGTTGGATATCGTGTCGATGATGTAGTGGAAGCGGGGATGGTCTTTGAGGTGCTCGATGTTCTCGATGCTTCCGGTCGAAAGATTGTCGATTACGTAGACTTCGTCGCCGCGCTCGAGAAGGGTGCCCGCCAGGTGCGAACCGACGAAGCCGGAACCTCCCGTAATCAAATATTTCATCGTCTCAGACCTCCCGCCGCAGGTCCCCGCTGTACGGCATTTTTGACCACTTCCGCAACCCTCTGTGTTCCGCGTGCGTCGACCAGCTGTCTGCCCGACTCGCTCATCGCCCGACGGCGGGTTTGGTTCGCGAGGAGTGCCTCGGCGGCCTGGGTGATTCGTTTCTCTTCCACCTCGGTGCCCAAACCCAAGTGCTCGACCGACCCAGCGCGCGAGAAGTGCTCCATCCGCCGCACCTCGCGGGCGTTTTGACACATGACGATGCCCGGAACACCCAGAGCCGCGATCTCATAGACCGTCATGCCACCCGCACAAAAAACAAGATCGGATTGCGACAGAATCTCCGCCATGTGCTCCACGTTCTCGAGCAGAATCGGCTGATAGTGGAGCTTCGGTATGAGCTCGCGGAGCTCCTGCCCGTAACTGAACGCTGGACCGAGAACGGCCTTGACGCCGAGCTCGCTCTGAGATTCGTCCAGAGCCCGAAGCACCTTCAAGGTCAGTCCTTGCGGATCGCTCCCACCGAAACTGACCACCACTTGACGGGCATCGGCCCGCACCGGTTTGGCGGCTCCGGCAAAAGACTCCCGCAAGATCGCGTACTCCGGACCACTGTAGTAATCCTCGAGCTCCAACTGATCGACGCGCATCGTAGCAATGATCATGGACGTAATCTCGGCAGGCTTCTCGATGTCCTCGAGGGTATCCACCAAGTTCACCGTTGAAGCGCCGAGCCTCGCCAGCGCCTCCAGATAATCTCTCTCCAAGAAGGGCCTATCATTGACCACGATGTTCGGGGAGTACTCCTGGATCGCCTCCACGATGGCATCGACGCGGCCGTCGGACAAAACGCGCACCGTGTAGCCTGCACCGGAAACTCGTTTCACCCCTTCGGGGTGATCGGCGCTCATCAGGAATAGCACGTCCGCGGAGGAGATCGAACAAAGTTCGTCGGCAATGGCCAGGCTCCGATAAACGTGCCCCATGCCGATCTTAGTGCCACCGTCGGCGCGAAAGACGATGCGTGGAAGACGCACGAGTTTTTCCGCAACCCAGAAATCGTAGATGTCATGGATCGTAAAGGAAGACTCCTTGCCCATGAGCACATAGCCGACCCGATCGCCCAGTCGCTCCGACGAGCCCAAGACTTCTCGACGCATCGCCCAGATGGCTCCGTCTTCGCGAAAGAGTGGCTCCATATCTTCGCGCCGGCCAGCCTTTCCGAACGCTTGTTTCAGCTTTCCGTCCACCAGCTGCCACATCAGAGCCTTTTCCTCGCGCAAGGAAACAACCGAGTCCAAATCCTCGCTCACCAGCTTGTCCAAGGCCTCATCGATCTGCTCGGCGGTCCGGAACGGCGAAGTGGCCTGGAGCATCACCACCAGGTCGTATTTCGCCTTTTGCTCGGTCTCGACGAACTGCACCGCGTGCGCGATGACGGGCTTGATCAACGGAGCCGTGGCGAGCTCCATGGGGCGGAGAAACGGGGCATCGGCTTCGTACTCACGCGCCACCGATGCCACCTTTTCATCATCGGTCGAGACGACGACGCGATCGATGTAGCGACTCTTCGCCGCTTCTTGGAGCGTGTGAGCGATCAATGGAATGGGGCCCAGTTTCTTGATGTTCATGTAGGGGACTTCGTCGTATCCTCCGCGGGCGGGCACGATAGCCACGACGCGCTGCTTTCCCATAGTCATTTAGAACATCTCCCACTGGAGAACAGTATCTTCGGGAATGTCTTCGCGGGCGGTCCGACCCACCACCATCTCCACGAACTTAGGGTAAATGCCGGTTCCCGGCCTCTTGAAAGTCAGCATGTCCCGGGTAATGCGTTCTCCCTGGGCGATCGTCTTGGCGGAAATGATGCTCCGACGAGCATATTGATAGGCCGCCGATTCCGCCTCTACCGGGCCCTTCTCATAACGTCCCAGAGCTTTTTCGATGGCGCGGATGGCATCCATCATCTGGCGTAAATCCTTCGGATCGACCGACAGATGATGGTCCGGACTTCCGGGAAGTGTTTTGTCCACCGTGTAGTGTTTCTCGACCGCAACCGCCCCCAAGGCAACCGCCGCCTGAGGCACCGCGATGCCGAGGCTGTGATCGGAAAGACCGACCGGGATGTCCGGAAAGGCGGCCTTCAGATGAAGCATCATGCGAAGGTTGACGTTCTCGTAGTCGCAGGGGTACTGAAGCGTGCATTGGAGCAAGACCAGCTGGTCGTTTCCGGTCCCGCGCACGACCTCAACCGCTTCTCCTACCTCGGCGATGGTGGCGAGCCCGGTCGACAGCAGGACCGGCTTTGCCTTGCGTGCCACTCGCTCGATCAGGGGGTGGTCCGTCAGATCCGCCGAAGCGATTTTGTACCCAAGAACGCCGAGGTCGTCCAGCATGTCGACCGATTCGTCGTCGAACGGAGTCGACAAGCATAGGATCCCCACCTCCTTTGCATAGCGAAAAAGCTCCCGGTGTTCTTCTTCACCGAAGCTGTCCAACTTGGCGAAAGTGTCGTACTGGGATCCATCGGGATCATCCGGCTCTACCCAATACCGGGGCGCCGTCCGCGTCGAGATCTTCCCCGCCTTGTAGCTTTGAAACTTGACGGCGTCGGCGCCCGCCTCTTTGGCCTCTCGGATGAGCGCCCGACCGAGCTCCAGGTCACCGTTGTGGTTCACTCCTGCTTCGGCGATGACGAAGCAAGGGTGTCCCTCGCCGATCGGTCGATCTCCAAAGCGCACTGTCTTCATTGTGTCTTGTCTAGCTCCACCGAACGTAGGTTCGAAGCGCCGTGACGCAGGTGGGCGTTGATCGCGGCCAGCCGCGGCTCCTTATCGAGCAAGCGGATGGCTTCTGCCGTGTCCAGCACCTCACCGGGGCGATACAGTCTATCGAAGATCGCCTCCATTAGCTTGAGGTCCTCTGCCTCGTCGACGGTGAGCCGGTAGGCGGGTCGGTAGAGCGGCTCCGGAAGCTCGGCCTTGACGACGCGAAACCGCTCCGGGTTCTCCTTAATATAGAGGTTCACCAGCTCCGAGCGGTGTCGATCCTCCCCGTCGCGATGGCTCACCGTGAGCGCGCTCCGAGAGATGACCTCGGGGAGAATCCCCATGAGCAATGCGTCGCCGGGAACGAACGTGTAGTCCGCGTCCTGCTCCTGGTGAAGAGACGCCAAACTCCGCACCAACGATAGATCGGTGAGGGGGTTGTCTCCGGTCACCCGCACCACGGCGTCGGCCTGCCAGCGATCGGCCACCTCGACATACCGACCCAAGACGTCCTCTTCGTCACCCGCGAAGACACCGACCCCCACCCTCTCACCCAATTCCACGAGTACCTGGTTCTCCGGCGATGCAGAAGTTGCCAACACCACCCCGTCCAGCTCTTCGACGGAGAGAAGGCGTTTCAACAAGTGCTCCAGGAGTGGCCTTCCAGCGAGAGGCGCAATGGCCTTTCCGGGACATCGACTGGAGCGCATGCGAGCGGAAACCACGCAGACGACTTTACTCAAACAGCTCCTCCGTCAACGGTTCCCAGGCGGGGATGTCTCGGCGCGGCTTTCTTCCAAGAAGGCAGGGCATGTCCGAAGGTGCGACCCCTTTCTCGTTGCGCACCAAAGCCAATTGCTCGGCCCGCAGAGGCTCCCCTTTTTGGAGAGCTTCCCGCGAGACGACCGCACGGCGCATCAACTGATGGTAGCGGTGAGCGCTTTCACCGAGGGTCATCTCTTCGTCGCCGTGGGCCGCCTCCGATTGCCGGATCAGATCGACCATCTCGCTGAACGGCTCAGGTTCTAGAGAAGACTCGTAGTCGAACCCCTTCGCTTGTCTGTCTCTCGTGATGTGTTTCTCCACGAGATCGGCACCGAACGCAACGGCTAGCGCGGGAAGAAGCCTTGCCATGAGCGAGCCTCCATCCACGTGGTCGAGAAACCCCACCGGGAGACCGAATCTCGTCTTGAGTGTTCGAATGGTGCGCAGGTGTGAGTCTTCGACTCGGGTCGGGAAGTTCTGGACGCCATGGAGAAGAACGATCTCGCGGTTACCTTCGCGGGTCGTCGCCTCGATCGCAGCTTCGACCGTTTCCAGTCCGCTTCCGCCCGTGGACAACAGCACCGGCTTCCCGGTGGCCGCAACCGCTCGGATGAACTCGGGATTCTCCATATCTGTCGAATGGATCTTGTAGGCGGATACGCCGCCCCTCTCTCCAATGCTCAGGCTCGGGCGGTCGAAGATATCCGCGAATACCGGAAGCCCCATCGCGCGAGCTTCGTCGAGAATCCGTCCCCATTCCTGGGGCGCGATTTCGATTTGGCGAAACGTCGGAAATCGAGAATCGGTGGGTGCGATGAGCTCCTCCGCGGCGAACAGTTGAAATTTGATGCCGTCGGCTCCTGCCCGCTGCGCGGAACGAGCTAGTTCGAGGGCCTCCACCGGCTCACCTTGGTGGGCGGAAGCCACTTCGGCGAGGACGAAGCAGTTCGCACCGTCGCCGATCTGGCCTTTAGAAACCTTGATAGAAGACATCTAACCTCAACAAACGCAATCCATTATAAGATAGCCCATCCCTCACCATTTAGCTGGACGTAGTGAGATTAAATGACTTCGCACGGCTATTCCAGTGACAGCATAAGATAAGCCGATGGTTCTGGCTCACCTCAAGACGCTGCTTCGCCACTCCGCCATTTACGGTGCTGCCGACGTCTTCGGTACCCTGGTCAACTTCGTCCTTCTGCCGATCCTCACCCGCCACCTCACCGCCACCGATTACGGAACGCTCGGCATACTTCTGCTCTTCGGGGTCTCGACCAAGATTCTCTTCCGCATGGGGCTGGACTCGGGGTTCTTCCGCATCTATTACGAGCAACACAGCGACCGTGACCGACGTGTCTTCACCACCACTATCTTGACAACCGTCAGCCTGATCAGCCTCAGCCTGTTTGCATTGAGCGTACTTCTGGCAGAGCCCATCAGCCGGCTCTTGTTGGGAAGCGACCAAGGCAAGCTGATCGCACTCGTGGCGACGGATACACTCCTCATGGGTTTCGCCTTCGTCCCGATGAATCTGTTTCGCATCGAGGAACGGGCCGGTTATTTCGCCGCGGCGACCCTTTTCCGAAACTCGCTCAATGCCGGCCTTAAGGTTTTCCTCGTTCTCCGCGGTTGGGGAGTGGAAGGCGTCTTGTGGTCCGACGTCATCTCGTCGTTCCTCTTCGTGCTGGCGCTCGTTCCAACCTTGCGACGCAATCTCACTCTCGGATACTCGACCGCAATGCTGCGAGAGGCCTTTGGCTTCGGGCTACCAAAAGTGCCTCACGGGCTTGCTTACCAGGCTCTCAACCTAGCCGATCGTAAGATTCTCGACTTCTTCACTACCCGTGCCGATGTCGGGCTCTACCACGTCGGCTACATGTTTGGCACCGGAATCAAGTTCCTGCTTTCCGCTTTCGAGCTGGCCTGGGGTCCCTTCGTTTATTCCCAATTGACTCAGAAGGACGCCCCCCAAACTCTCGCTCGTCTCGCCACCTACGTTGCCGTCGTGGTGGGCGGGTTCGGGTTGCTTCTCGCGGTGCTCAGCCGAGAGATCCTTTATTTCATGACGGCTCCCGCCTTCCACGCCGCCTACCCGGTGATCCCTATCATCGTCCTCGCCTATTCGATCCAGGGGCTCTTCACTCTCACTTCGATCGGTATCGGCATCAGCAAGAAGGCCTACTACTACCCGATCCTAACTCTCTCCGCGGCGTTCGTGAACATCAGCATGAATTTCTTGCTCGTTCCTCTGTTCGGGATGATGGGAGCGGCGTGGGCCACTGTCGGTGGTTACGCCATCATGGCTGGACTCGGCTATATCTTCGCTAATCGCCACTACCCGATTCCCTTCGAGTGGAAGCGCATGGGCGTAGTCGGCTTGGCGGCAATTGTTTCGTTTGCGGCTTCCCGCTTGGCGGGTGAGCCTTCGCTGACTTCCTTCCTACTCAAGGTGGGGGCTTTGGCGATTTATCCCGCGGCACTCTTCGCCTTCGGATTCTTCCGGGAAGACGAGATCCAGAAACTCAAGCGATTGATCGGTCGGGCGACTGATCCAGCTGAGTAAGAACCGCCTCCATCACCCGATCCACGCTAATCCCCGCAATACACTCGGGCGCCTCCGGACGAGAGCACTCGTTCGGGGGTTTTCGAATCATGTTACAGGGCGAACAATAGAGTTCTTTGCGAACCACGGTGCGGTAATCACTGTGCTCGGGTCGATAGCGGTGGGGATCGGACGGTCCGAATAGTGCGACTCCGCGACTTCCTACTGCATCCGCCAAATGCATCGGCCCGGTGTCCCCGGTTATGAACAAATCCAGTTTCTCGATGAGCGCAGCAAAGCCCCGCAGACCCACCTCGCCGATCAAACGATGGGGTGCGGTCCGGCACTTAGCCGCCACTTGTTCTACGAGATCTCGGTCTGCGGGAGCACCGGTCAGAATGACGTTTCCCGAGGTCGACTCAATCAACCCATCGACAAGGGCGGAAAACTTGTGCATCTCCCATTGCTTGATGGCGCGACCCGCACTCGGGTGAACTCCGATGAGGGGACGACGGACCGCGTCCAGGCCATGTCGGTGTAGCAGCTCGTCGGCCTGACGCCGGTCATCCGGCAACAAGAAGTTGTAAGGCTCGATCGGTTTGGCGGTGTTCGCTTTAGGAAACAAGACCTCCAGAAGCTCTACGTTCTGCCGGTACCAGCTCTTCGCTTCGTCCCAAAGACCAAGATGCGTCAGGAGATGGCCACCTCCAGTATCTCCATAGCCGGCGCGAATCGAAGCACCGGTGAGCGCCATCAACAAATTGACACGGACATCACCTTGAAAATCAACGACGAGATCGGGTGTCGCGTCATCCCGGACCGGCCGCATCGCGCGCGCCGCCTGTCGCCAACTAGCCCTCTTCCCCCAAGCTGCCCAAGGGGCGTCCACAATCCGGACGCGATCCACGAAAGGTAGTCCGCGCGCTATCTCTTCGTTCCAGCTCCCGACGGCGAGCTCGATCTCAGCATCCGGCGCCAATTGTCGGAGCTCCTTGAGAGCCGGCAAGGTCATCAGCAAGTCGCCGAGCCGATCCAGCCTCAGAGCAAGTATGTGGCGGAGTGAACCCAGGTCGGGAGACGTCGAACGAGGAGGGGCCAAGCCAGTGAGCGGTGCAGCAAGGCGGAGTACGAGATCGAACCCGGCGAGCGCCCAGCGCTCGCCCCGATCGTAGACGCGCGGGCCGCCGTACTTAAGTCGACGTGCTGCCAGATCGCGTGACGGACCGAAAGACATATTCGAACTGTTCTCCCACCCGGCCCCAATCGAATACGGACCGTGCTTTTTCCCTAGCTCTTGTTCCGAGCGCGTTTCGTTGCTCCGGCGAGCGCAGAAGATCGAGAATACAATCGGCCAAAGCCTTCGGATCTCGCTCAGGAACGAGAAGCGCTTCTTTGCCTTCGCTCACCGCCTGGGGAATTCCGGCGACCGCACTGGCTACGATCGGCGAGCCTGAAGCCATTGCTTCGAGCATCACGTTGGGAAGACCATCCACGTTGCCGGCATCGTCGTGCATCGAAGGGACCGCGGTCACGGTCGCCGCACCGTAGTAGGCGGGAAGCTCGTTTCGGAGAACGTTTCCCACCAACATCAAGTTCTCACCAACACCCGCCTGAGCCGCTCGTTCCGACAAGCTTTTTTCAAGATCACCACTTCCGGCGATGACGACCCTCATATCAGAATGTGCCGCAACGAGATACGGTAAGGCGTCGACTAGCACTTCGAAACCCTTCTTGTGAACCAGTCTTCCCACTGCTAGCACCATGGGCTGGTCGGCGCCAAGACCGAGCCTTTTGCGCAGCTTGACCGAATCTTCGGAAGACCCTAAGAAGTGCTCGGTATCCACGCCGTACGGAATGGTTTGCGGACGGGACGGCGCGCCCAAACGCTGACTCCTCTCCGCGAGGTCGTCGCTACAGGCCGTCGCTGCCGCGGCGCGGCGAAAAGCGAGTCTAGCAGCCTGACGAAACAGAAACTTCTTCTCCGAGAGAAAGACATCGGATCCATGGAGGCTTACCACAAGCGGCAGGCCGCCGAGCCACGCCGCAGGCAACGCCATCGCACCGTTGGGAACGACCCAATGAGCGTGTACCAGATCATAGCCACCGCGTCGAACTTCGAACATCATTTTTGTCGCGCCTGATGCCAGGGCTAGAGGTGAAACGAGGTACGTGGAACGCCGCACCGCCACGTCCGCTCGCAGCGCTTCCGCGTAGCCAAATACCTCGAGGCTCTCGGTCGGCGCGTATTGGTAGGCCTCGAAGGACACTCCTGGCGCTGGCGCGGGATTCAGATCCGCTCGGTAGGGCAACACCACCGTCAGCTCATGCCCCCTCGCGGCCAAGGCGTGGGTAATCGACTCGATGAATGGTGCGGTCGTGTCTCCCGGGTACTTGGGATACGAAGAGGTCAGGACGAGAATCTTCACCGCAAGGCTTCGTGAACGGCCGTAATTATATCATTTGTCATCCTTTGTCAGCGATTCGTGGTCCCTCGGTTGGTTGCTCCTGAATCGCATGCTATGATCTGGGTCGGAGTTTTCACAGGAGAACGCGCTAAAAGATGGAAGCCATGAACAACGTCTTGTTCCGGCACTGTACGGAACGGGTGATCGAGGCGATCAACATCGGCTCGATGGAGCTGGTCAATATCAAGCAGGCCGAGCTCTCTCCCGAGTTCGTTCTCATAGGACTCCTGGAACAGGACGACTCGGAAGTGCTGCTTCTGTTCAAAGATCTCGGACGCGATGCCGCCGAGACCAAGAAATCTATCCTCGATCTCGCGTACGCCGCGCAGCGGCACAAGGCCAAGCTTCACCGCGATGGACCGGTGCAGATCCTGGTGTCCTCCCAGACCGCGGAGCTCCTGCGCATGGCCAAAGAAGAGGCCGACAACCTCGGCGATCGATTCATCGGTGCCGGCGCGATGTTTCTAGCTCTTCATCGTGAGCCCGCCGGCCTCTCGGCTCGGATCCTCCGCGAAATGGGGTTTCGCGCCGACCGCACCAAGGAAGCGGTGCAGCGCATGCGGGGAGGCCGCACCGTCGACGACCGCCGCGCCGCCGACAGCAAGTTGGAGACCCTGGAGAAATACACTTCCGATCTCACGGAGCTGGCCCGCAAGGGCGAGCTCGATCCGGTCGTGGGCCGCGAACAAGAGATCCGGCGGGTGATTCAGATTCTCTCCCGCCGAAAGAAGAACAATCCCGCGCTCATCGGAGAGCCAGGGGTTGGAAAGACGGTCATTGTGGAAGGACTGGCGCAGCGGATCGTAGACGCCGAGGTGCCGGAGACACTTCTCAACAAGCGCGTCCTCATGTTGGAGATGAGTGAAGTCGTCGCCGGTTCCAAGTTCCGCGGCGAGTTCGAGGAGCGCCTCAAGACCATCAAGGACGAAGTGCTGGGCGCCGGCGGACAGATCATCCTGTTCATCGATGAGCTCCATACCGTCGTGGGCGCGGGGAACGTCGAGGGAGGCCTGGACGCTTCGAACATGCTGAAGAGCGCCTTGGCGCGAGGCCAACTCCGCTGCATCGGCGCGACCACTCTCGAGGATTACAAGAAACATATCGAGAAAGACAAGGCCCTCGAGCGACGATTCCAGAGCGTTCTCATCACCGAACCCAACGTCGAGGAAACACATCTGATCTTGAAGGGATTGCAGAGGCGCTACGAGCTGCACCACGATGTGAAGTTCACCGATGAGTCCTTGATGTCCGCCGCCAAGCTCTCCGAGCGGTACATCACCGACCGGTTCCTGCCGGACAAAGCGCTCGACCTCATGGACGAGGCCGGTTCACGAAAGCATTTGGAGCTCGTCTATGCGCCGCCGGAGATCCGCGCCCTCAAGCGTGATCGCGAAAAACTCGCCGCCGATCAGCGCGATGCATACAACCAGCGAGACTACGAGCGTGCAGCCTTGGCGCGACATAGCATCATCCGTGTCGACAAAGAGCTGCAAGACAAAGTTTCCGCGTGGCGCGATGCACGAAGCCCCCAGGATTCCACCGTCACGAGTGAGGACATCGCGGGGGTGGTTGCCGGCTGGACCGGGATTCCGCTCACGCGCATGTTGGAGTCGGAGGCGGAGAAACTCACCCGGATGGAAGACAACATCCACCGGCGCATCATTGGGCAAGAAAACGCCGTGGAGGCGGTCTCGAACGCCATTCGAAGAAATCGTGCCGGTCTCAAGGGCACGTCCCGTCCCATCGGATCGTTTATCTTCCTGGGGCCCACCGGCGTCGGCAAGACGGAGCTCGGAAAGGCACTCGCCCAGTTCTTGCTCGACGACGAAGAACGGCTCATTCGCATGGACATGAGCGAGTACATGGAGCGGCATTCGGTCTCCAAGCTCATCGGTTCACCCCCCGGGTACGTCGGTTATGGTGAGGGAGGGCAGCTGACCGAGAGAGTACGCCGCAACCCATACACCGTCTTGTTACTCGACGAGATCGAGAAGGCCCACCCGGACGTTTTCAACCTTCTCCTCCAGATACTGGACGACGGGCGACTGACAGACGCGCAGGGTCGGACCGTTAGCTTCGTCAACACCATCATCATCGGAACCTCTAATATAGGCAGCGAGGACATCACGCGCGAGTACACGAGCATCGGTTTCTCGAGCCCGGTACCCACCGTTAAGTACGAGGAAATCAAGAGACGGGTGATGCGCGAAGTCAAAAAGATCTTCAAACCGGAGCTGCTGAACCGCATCGATGACCTCATCGTTTTTCACCAGCTCGATGAGCAGCACATCCGCCAAATCGTGGAACTGGTCATGGTCGACTTGGAGAACCGTCTCGCCGATCAAGGCCTCCTCATACAAGTTGCCCCAGCCGTGAAGGAGAAGCTGGCCGCCGACGGTTTCGACCCTCTCTTCGGCGCGCGTCCTTTGAAACGCGAGGTGGAGACACAGGTGGAAAACATCCTGGCACAGAAGCTCATAGCCGGCGAGTTCTTCAAGGGCGATACGATTCGGGTCAACCTGGTAGACGGAAAGATCGTTTTTCAGCGAGGCGCGACCGAGCTGGCCCCCCAATCGGTGAACGCCGTCCCGGGCCCCGGCCAGGCGCAGCCCGACTAACCCGAGGGTCCAGGCGCCCTCCCTGATCTTCTAGATGTCCTTTTCGATGTCCCGCTCGATGTGGTCCGGATCAAAAGCCCTTCTCCCCATCACGTTTCTCCCACTGGTAGCGCTCATCGCTGGCTCCTGCCATTCCCCTCCCGCAGCCGTGGCGCCCCGTCGTCCAAATCTATTACTCATCAGCATCGAGACATTCCGCGCCGACCGACTGCGTGCCAACGGATATCGCCGGAGAACGACTCCCAATTTGGATCGCCTTGCGGGAGAGGGCGCAAATTTTCGGCAGGCCATCGCCCAAGCCCCCTTCACGCTTCCGTCGCTCGCCACGGTGATGACCGGGCTTACTCCTCCGCTGCACGGGGTTCGCAACCACCCGGCCACCTTGCCCCCCGAGCTTACGACCCTCGCAGAGCGATTGGAGGAATCCGGTTACAAAACCGCGGCGATGACCCGACACAGTTGGCTGCGAAGAAAATCGGGTTTCGACCAAGGCTTTGCGGAGTATCACAACAACAAATTCTCGGCGGGCCTCGACGCGAGGAGCTTGTCACTCGCGGCGGAGGACTGGCTCCGTGCCCAAGGGGGCGAACCATTCTTTCTTTGGCTTCATTTCATCGATCCCCACTTGCCGTATACGCCGGGATATCCGTACTCGACGCTGTGGAATGGCAAGCACCGCGACGACTCTCAGGTCAAGCACATGCGCTCGATGCTGCAGCGAAAGGTCGAGGAGTTTCTTCCGACTCCTTATGCCGATCTCTCTGGTGGCCCCTACCTCGACCTGGTACTGCGTTACTACCCGGATAACGAAGCGCTGTTGGATCTGGCCTTGCGGCGCCGCCCCCGCGGCGAGATCTTCTTTGGCAAGGCTCAGTACTCGGAGCAATCGCTGCAAGAGGTTCGTAACCTCTACGACGGCACCGTCCTCTATACCGACGACAATCTCGCACGCGTACTTGCTGCGCTCGACGATTTGGGGATTACCGACAACACTCTGGTTGCAGTCGTTGGAGACCACGGCGAATCGCTCGGCGAGCACAATCTCTTCTTCACACATGACTTCTCTCTATACGACGAAGTGCTTCGCGTCCCGCTGATCCTTCGCATGCCAGGACGGATTCCTCCTGGAACGGTGGTCGATCAACAGGTTCGTCTAGCCGATCTGACACCCACGTTTCTCGATTTATTGGGGGTCGACGCCCTGGAGAAAGCCGAAGGAACCAGCCTAGCTCGCCTGACCACGGGAGACTCGCTCCCGTTCCTGCCGGCTTTCGCGGAAAGCGCTCCTTATCGCAGGCTCTTTCCCGAGCAGCGTCGGATCTACTACGAGGGTAACCTCGGAAAATGGAGAATGGTTCGCACGGAAAAGTGGAAGCTCATTCTCATCCCCAATCCCAAGGGGGACCTCTATGAGCTCTACGATCTGGAATCGGACCCCGGCGAAACGACAAATCTATATGAAGAGCTACCGGGAGAAGTGGGAAGGCTGTTGCCGTTGCTGAAAGAATGGTTGGCCAGCGATCCCGATCGAAACTCCGATCGCAGTGCGGAAGAAGAGCGGGCGCTCGAGGCGCTCGATCCTGCGGCCCGGCAACAACTGGAGACTCTGGGTTACATCAACTAGGTAGAGCCTTCACGTCTAGGGATGCCCCAAAGGGGATTGGTACGAGTGATTCATTGCTTCCTGCAAGAACTTGTTGAAAGTGGCCATATCGACCTGGAGGCGCGTGCAGTCCTCCTCATTCCAATCATCAAAGCCTGAAGGGCCTATATAGTACTTCAACCGTATGTCCTTACCCTCTAGAACCTCGAGCTGGTACCGAACTTCGTCGATAGCCTTCCATCGTTTCCCGTCGGGCACGGTTTGGAAGTTATGGACAAACAGGTAATGGGATTCGAATTCACTCTTTATCTTGGAATGCTTTTTTCGCCCCAGTTTACCCAGCACTTTGATCGCTTCCGCTTTGTCTTCTTGATCCGACAATTTCACAAACACGACCTTGTCCATGTCAAAACCTTGCTTTTCAAGGAGTTCCCTAAACTCCTCCAAGCCCATCTGGCCATTGCAAAACGCGAGGAATGCCTCGATTTGAATATCTAGCCCGTAGTAATCGATGGCCCAATCCGCGAATTCCTCCTTGCTATAGAGCAGAAACTGGCTAAGAAAGGCTATTCCACCGTCATCGTCCGGCGGGTATTGAACGGGCCCAATCTCCCATTTGCTCCCGGGCGGGGTATGCCAAATGCAGAAAGTAACTTCGTCCTCCTCTTCGCCGGAACCCCCTAGTAAAGACAGCAAATCGCTCGGAAGACTTTCGTAGATTCCAGGCCAGATCTTGCCATCGTTCTGAGCATGCGGACTCACTTCGGATTCGTGATCGAACCCTTTGATTAGAGACGCTTTGTCGGACGACACAAACACCAGGTGATCTCCGCCAGGTGCCTCAATCCTGTAATGGCCGTCGGCGACTTTCCTGTAAACCGTGTCATCTGAGAGCACTTTCTCGATCTCGCAGAAAAGCTCTAGTCGTTCCGCCAAAATGTTAGGGGTTGGGATTTCTGGCAAGCGATTCACTTGTTTGTCCACTCACAAACCCGAGGCCCTGGCCTAGCCCTCACCGTCTCCAAAAGACGTCCCAAGGTCCCGCGCGGCGCGGATGATGTCCGACCCCTTCGGCACGCGCTTCAATCGTCCCACCGCTTTCTTCAGAGGAACGGAAGTAATCGACGGCGGAGCCAGCGCCACCATGCGCCCCCATCCTCCATCTCGAGCGAGACGCACCGCCGCGGAACCGAAGCGCGTTCCCAACAGGCGATCGAAGTTCGTCGGCTGGCCTCCACGCTGAAGGTGCCCCAGCACGAGCGCTCGGCATTCCTGTCCCGTGAGCTCTTCGATCTGCTCGGCAACCTGCTCGCCGATGCCGCCCAACCGCCCCTCGTACCCCTTCCCCGCCTTTTCTCGGAAGAGCTTCATTCCTCCGACCGGTGTGGCGCCTTCCGCAACCACGACGATACTGAAATTTCGCCCGCGTCGATTTCGTTCGCGGATTTTTTCCACAACCACTGCCATGTCGAATGGAATCTCCGGGATCAAAATCACATCCGCACCGCCCGCAACCCATGCGTGGAGGGCAATCCACCCCGCGTTACGGCCCATGACTTCCAATATCATCACACGCCGGTGACTGGAAGCGGTCGTATGAAGACGATCGAGGGCTTCTGTGGCCACGCTTACCGCGGTGTCGAAGCCAAAAGTAATGACGGTTCCAGAGAGGTCGTTGTCGATCGTCTTGGGGACACCAATAACGGGCAGGCCCTTGCGGTAGAGCCCCAGAGCAATGGAGAGCGTTCCATCGCCGCCGACCACGACGAGCCCGTGAAGCTCCAGGGTCCGAAAATTCTTGACCACCTCATCGGATCGATCTTGGTACTCGACTCCGGACCTGTCTTGACTGGGAACTTGAACGGATGTCCTCGGTTGCTCGCACCCAGAATCGTGCCGCCGGTGTGAAGAATGCCTCGGACGTCTTTGGACTTCAGCAGTCTCGTCTTCTTCGTCTGGAGGAAACCGCCGAAGCTTTCTTCGATCCCCAACACTTGCCAACCGATGTTGTCAGCGGTGCGGAAAACGGCGCGGATCACCGCATTCAATCCCGCGCAGTCTCCTCCGCCGGTCAAGATGCCGATTCGTTTGGTCTTTCCCATTTGATGGCTCGACGCGGACTAGCGATAAAAAGAGACAACGGCGCGCGCGACAAGCTCGACCTGCGCCTCGCTGAGCTCCGGATAGAGCGGTAGAGAAACGATCTCCCGCGCAGCTCGCTCCGCTTCGGGGCATGCTCCCTCACCTTGGCCCAAGCCTCGATAAGCCGGTTGAAGATGCGCCGGCACCGGGTAGTGGATGAGGGTTTGAACTCCGGCTTCCGACAAGGCCTCCGCTAAGCGATCCCGGTCCGGGGCGCGAGCGACCAAAAGGTGAGCTGACGGTACCGTGTCGGGAAGAGCATCCACCCAGTCGAGGGGTGTCTCGGCAAGCGCTTCGCGATATAGGGCCGCAATAGCCCGCCGGCGCTCGTTCCAGGCGGCAAGGTGGGGTAGCTTTGCACGCAGTACGGCGGCCTGAAGCTCATCCAATCGACTGTTGAATCCAACTTCTTCGTGAACGTAGCGGCTCGATTGTCCCCCGTTCCGCAGCCGACGGATCCGTCCCGCCAATTCCTCGTCGTCGGTGGTGACGAGACCTGCGTCTCCGAGAGCGCCCAGATTCTTGGTGGGATAAAAACTGAAGCAGCCGGCCCGCCCCCAACCTCCCACCGGCCGTCCACGGAACGTCGCCCCGTGCGCCTGGCAAGCATCTTCAACGACGGGGATGCCGTATTTATCGGCCAATTCTAAGAGCGCAGGCATCTCGCTCGGATTCCCGTAGAGATGAACGGGTAGCAATGCCTTGGTACTCGGGTCCATTCTTTCCGAGACCGAGCGCGGCGAGAGGTTCAAGGTCGCCGAATCCACATCTGCGAAGACCGGCGTCGCGCCGGTGCGACTGATCGCCAACGCGGTAAAGGTCGCGGTCATGGGGCTAGTGATCACGTTATCCCCGGGGCCCACCCCGAGTGATAGAAGGGCCAGCGTCAACGCATCCGTCCCGGAGGCAACGCCGACCGCATGTGCGGTCTCTACCATGGACGCAAACTCATGTTCGAAGGCTTCCACTTCCGGACCTAAGACGAACCAGCCGCTCTCCATCACGCGAGTCAAAGCGTCTCGGATCTCCGCGGCGAGCGCCGCGTGTTGGGTGGTCAGGTCGACAAAAGGGACCGGGGGGCTGGGTTGGTCCGGTTTGTCATTTGGGGAAGGCACCTTAGCCAAGGTAATGGTCGATGTGGGCGCGGTAGTATTCGACGGTTCGACGAAGTCCCTCGCGAAGGTCGATCCGCGGCTCCCAACCAAGCTTCTTCTTTATCTTGCCGAAATCGTTATAGAAGTCACCGATGTCGATGCGCTTGCGCTCCTCTGGAAACGGCACCAGCCGAAAACCCCCGCCCCCGCCCGCGACATCCAGCAATGTTTCCACGAACTCTAGGAGGCTGACCGGGGGGCTGGCACCAAGATTGTAGACCTCGCCCACGGCTTCCTCCGAGGAGGCGGCACTCAAGAAGGCTCCCACTACATCGTCGATGTAATTGAAGTCTCGCTTCTGCGTCCCATCGCCAAAGAGCTGGATCTCTTCTCCCTGGACCGCCAGACGGATGAACCAGCTCGCGAACCCTTGCCGGTTGTGCTTGACCAACTGTCGTGGACCGTAGGTATTGGTGAGCCGCAGGGAAGTGGTCCGCAACCCATAAACCTGATGGTAGATCCGATGATACATCTCACCGCCCGCCTTGTTGACACCGTTGACGTCGGTCGGCTGGATAGGATGTTCCTCATCGGCCGGCAGACGCACCGGTCGACCGTAGATCTGCCGTGTGCTGGCATAGAGGATGCGGACGTCCGGGTTGCCTTTGCGGCAGGCTTCGAGGATTGAAAGCTGGCTACCGCAATTGATCTCCAAATCGGTCCCCGGATCGCGCATGCTGTCGACGTGGCTTACTTGGCCCGCTAGATTGAAGAGGTACTCCTGACGCTGGAGGAGGTACTGCATCCCGTTCACGTCTCGGACATCGGCGATGTTGATCCGGAGCTTCGGCTCGAGCCCATGGACGTTGTACAAGTTCCCGCCGTAGTCCGGAATGAGGGAGTCGACCAAAAGAACCTCGGCGCCAAGCTCTACCAAACGCCGCGCGAGGTTGCTTCCGATGAAGCCCAACCCTCCGGTGATCAGGACGCGCTTGCCCGAAAAAGTCTCACGGTAGCGGGCGTCCGTCTCTTTTGGCACGTCTGCTGGCGTGTCAGTTGGCATCGACGGTTGGCCGGAAGGAACCGGCGAAAGGCTTGCGATCGGCTAAGACGCCAACCTCTGCCTGTCTCGGGCGGATTCCCGTTCGGCAGACGGCGAGCCCGGCGCAAGGTGGATTTTCCGTATCATCAAGTCGACCCAGAGCCGAGAGAGATCATACAGGGTTCGGATGACGCGAGAAAAGTTGAAGAACTGACTCTTTCCATAGGCACGGTGATAATGGTGAACGGGAACCTCTCGAATCGAGTACCCCGCGTCTTGCACCTTTTTCATCAATTCGACACAGATCACGCCGCTCGATTTGGTGAGCGCTACCCGGTCGAAGACGCTTTTCCGAAACAGTCGAAAATCGCAATCTACATCCCGCAGCTTGAGTCGGAAGGCGATTCGTACCGTCCAGTGGTACAGCCTTCCAATGACGATGCGGTGGAGGGGATCGGAGCGGCCGATTTTGTAACCGTTGACGAAATCGACGCCGTCGTCCATGACTTCCACCAACGACTTCACCTCACGGGGATCGTACTGCGCGTCACCATCGGTGTAGAAAACGAGCTCCTTGGCGGCAGAGGCGAAACCGGTCCGGAGCGCACCGCCGTAACCCTGGTTCTTCTCATGTTGCACTACTCGGAGCTCGGGGATGACGCTCGCAAGTTCGGCGAGAACATCCGCGGTGTGATCCTGACTACCATCGTTGACCACCAAGATCTCGAAGTTATCGGTGAGCTCCCGTACCGCCATGCGTGCCGACACGACCATGCTCGCAATGGTACCGGCATCGTTGTACGCCGGGAAGAAAACGGAAATGGATGGACGGGTCATGGTGCGGAATTCCCTGTCTAGCTCTGCCTATTAAGGCTTTTGCGAGCGCTCAGTCGGGAGAAAACTATCATAGCAATCTCGGGATGTCAATGAGAGCTAAGGAGTTCCGCGTCTGCGGCGAGTCCCAATTCAGAATGGGTTGAGAGACAATGAGCCCTGTGCTAACTTCCAACGCCGTCTCCCGAAGGTATTCTTGAATGCCGGCAACTCTCTACGTCGTAGCCACTCCCATCGGAAATCTAGCCGACATCTCCGCACGCGCGCTAGAAGTGCTCGAATCGGTCAAGCTGATCGCTTGCGAGGACACTCGCACCACCCGACGACTTCTCAGCCGGCATGGGATCAGGACTCGAACCATCAGCTACCACGAGCACAATGAGCACCAACGAGCTCCGCAGCTCGTGAAACGGTTGCACTCCGGCGAGGACCTCGCACTGGTCTCGGACGCAGGAACGCCAGGAATCTCCGACCCCGGCTATCGCCTAGTGGCCGCAGCTCGTGAAAGCGGTGTTCCAGTGCGAACCGTCCCGGGGCCGAGCGCGCCCATCGCCGCTCTTTCCGTCTCCGGTCTCCCAACCTCGAGCTTTTGCTTTTGGGGCTTCTTGCCGAGCCACGGCGCAGCCCGCGCCAAAGCCATTGAATCCCTTGCGTCCGTACCACACACGACGATCCTCTTCGAGTCGGCGCGACGCGCGCCCGCTTTGCTGGAAGCGCTCTCGCAGCGACTCGGTTCTCGACCGGCGTTCCTTGCCCGCGAGATGACCAAAGTCCACGAAGAGCACCAAAACGGCACCCTGACCGAGCTCGCGGTATGGGCTCGTGAGAAATCTCTCAAGGGAGAACTGACTCTCATTATCGGTCCCGCCGAAGCAGACGTACGTTCTGCCCTCACACCGGGCGAAATCGCGAAGCGCTATTCAGAACTAACCGCGGAAGGCATGAAACGTCGTGAGGCGGTCAAGCTCCTCGCCCGGGAGACCGGGCTTCCCACTCGCCTTCTTTATCATCAATTGCTAGGCCCTGGATCGAAATGAAGATCCTCGAGGGCATGGCCCGGGGCCGCTTCGAGCAGGTCGTCGCCTTGAATGACTCTTCCTGCGGCCTCTCCGGGTTTCTCGTGATCCACGACACCACGCGCGGACCAGCGGCTGGTGGGATTCGGATCTACCCTTACCGGACGGAAGAGGACGCTCTCGCCGACGGTTTTCGACTGGCGAGCGCCATGACGTTCAAAGGGGCGGCCGCCGACCTTCCGGTGGGTGGGGGAAAAATCGTACTCCGAGAAAATCCAGACATGAACCGCGAGGAAATGTTGCGCGCCGTCGGTCGCTTCATCCAAGGCCAAGGGGGGCGCTTTCTGGCGGGTAGAGACGTGGGGGTGTACCCGTCGCGCACGGAGCCTGGGTCCGTAGCGAGACCCACTTCATGGTCGATGAAAGCGAAAAAGGCGTGGGTGATCTCAACCGCTCGACTGCTATCGGTGTCGAGTCTGGCGCCCGGGCCGCATTGAATTTTCGTCTCGGAGTCGATCGCTGGGAAGGCGTACATGTAGCGATTCAAGGGGCGGGAGGCGTAGGAAGCTGGTTAGCGAAGATCCTCGCCGCAGAGGGAGCAGAGCTTTCGATATCAGACACCCGAGCGGAAGCTCTCGAAACCCTATCGTCGGAAGTTCGTTTCCACCCAGTCGCTCCCGCCGAGATCTTCGGTGTCTCGGAAGACTTGTTTTGTCCCTGTGCAGTCGGTGGTGTCATCAACGACCAGACGCTCGAAAAGCTTCGCGCCCGTGTCGTGGCCGGCTCTGCCAATAACGTGCTCGCCGAATCGCAACACGGCGAGACGCTCCGGGCACGCAACATTCGCATACGCGCCCGACTTTTTGGTTAATTCCGGCGCTCTGATCCAGGGCATTCGGTTCTTGCTCAACGGAGAAGCGGACAGCAGCGAGGCCATTTCGCGGATCGGTGACAAAACGCGTCGACTGCTCGATGAAGCGGCCGCGAAAGGGGAGCCGCCGGAAGCTCTTTTGTTGAGACAAACCCTCGAGACGATCAACCGTCGGAGCACATGGCGGGACTGGAGCTGGCCGCACGGCTGAGATCCATGAGCAGGTTCCGATCGTTTCTCACTCACCACCGGCTTCCCTGGGTGCTCGCGGCGGTCGGCATCGTGTTGACTCTTCCGTCGCTGTTTATCGGTTGGGCGATGGACGATCACATCCTTCGGTACGCCAGCGCTGGCGGAGAGGGCATTTCCTCGGAGCTCCACAAGCCGACCGGCCTCTTCGGATTCCTAGGAGATCCGCAGGTGGTACAGAGCCTCAAAGAAAGGGGCTCGCTTCCTTGGTGGACTGCCGACGGCTTCTTGTTGGCTTTCTGGAGACCTCTCTCGTCCCTGACGCACTGGATAGACTCCGCCTGTGGCCCGATAACCCCCTCCTCATGCATCTTGAGAGTGTCCTCCTTTACGGCTTGCTAGTATTCGTTGTCACCCACCTTTATCGACAAACCTTGACGCCAATGTGGGTCGCGGGCCTCGCCGCCTTGCTCTTCGCGGTCGACGACTCGCACGGTCAATCGGTGGCGTGGATCTCGGCACGCAACTCCCTACTGGCAACGATCTTTGGCAGCTTGGCCTTGATCGCCCATGACCGATGGCGGAACCGCGGGTGGAAAGCGGGAGCCTTCCTGGGTCCCCTCGCCTTCATGCTGAGCTTGCTGTCCAAGGAAATGGGTGCAGCCTTCGGTGGTTACGTGGCTGCGCACGTCGCCTTCCTCGACAAGAATCCCTGGCGGACTCGCATTGGTGCCCTAGCGCCCTATGTCGTGGTCGTGCTGGGCTGGAGATTGCTCTACCGCGCGTTGGGGTACGGTGTTTCAGCCAGTGGCATGTATGTCGATCCGTTGGCCGAGCCGGCGAACTTCGCCGCAGCGGTCGTCGAGCGAGCACCGGCGATGATACTGGGGTTGTGGGCGCAACCGCCCGCTGATCTGGCAACGGTCGGCCAGGAGCCGATCCCGACGATCATTGGGCTCATGGGGACGATGCTCCTGGTCCTGCTCGTCGTTCTTTTCAAACCGTTCCTCGAGGAGCGGACCGCGCGGTTCTGGGCAACGGGCATGACCCTGTCGCTCTTGCTGACCAGCACGAGCTTTCCGGCGAATCGCTATCTGCTCGTCCCGAGTTTGGGCGCCATGGGACTCCTCGCACTTTTCCTCCAAGGTTGGCGCGAGGGATGGCCCGGCTCTTCGAGAACGCAAGCCTGGAGGGGCGTCGCAAAAGTGAGCGCCGTTTTTTTTGTCGTCATCCACTTGGTGCTCGCGCCCATCGCGCTTCCCTACAGTGCTTGGGCTTTAGCTGCACCCGCGGGGGTCGCCGCGAATGTCGCCCGCTCGCTTCCAGATGACCCGGCGCTCTCTGAGTAACAGCTGGTCATCGTCAACGCTCCCGATTTCCTTATCTTCACCGGTTTCCTTTTCCCGATCCGTTTCATGGAACAGCTACCGGTCGCGAAGCGCCAGTCGGTTCTGGCTACCGGCTCCGTCGAGCTAGAGCTAAAGCGCGTCGACGAACGAACAATTGCTATCAGGAGTGAACAGGGTTTCCCTTCCGGATTCACGGATGGCGTCTACCGGAGCGGCGACCAGCCCTTCGCTCCCGGACAGAAAATTCAACTACCCGGCATTAGTGTCGAGGTGATCGCGATCCATGACGAGAACCTAGTTAGTGAGGCGGTCTTTCGCTTTAACGTGCCTTTAGAAGATCCGTCACTGCGTTGGTTTCGGTGGGACACTGGAGCCTTCGTTTCCTTTCAACCGCCGAGAATCGGCGACACCATCCGACTCGACGCAGCTCTGTTCTCCGTTGTCGCTCCGGTGGAGCGGCGTCCTGCCGCGTTCGATTAGCGACGCCCAACACCTACTGGACGCCCTACAGAATCTAAGGGGCGCCTGGCTAGCTCGATAGTGGCAAGGGGATAGTTTGGCGCCTGTCAGGATCGGAAGAGCCGCCCGTTTGGCAGTGGAGTTCCCGGCCGGCCTCGCCAGGATTGCCCTGTTTGACCCTAAACCCCCCCGGGGCCTATAATTGTGGTCTGTCTTCGATAGGCGACTCGCCCAACCGAGTATCTATTTCGTATTTCGAAGTTTGAGGGCTCCCGGTTTCATCGGCTTCAAACCGGCTCTACCGGCGTTATCTTCATTGCGCCCGGCTTTTCGGGCAAGAAACGAATTTCTCTAGGAGGTTTCATGGCAAAGAAGGCCACCACTCGCTCCAAGGGGGGGGTGTTCTCACGAAAAAAATTGGCGAAGAAGGCCGGCAAACTCGAAGGCTACGACAAGTCACTCGAGGCCTTCGAAAAGGCCTTGAAGGTTCTGCACAAAGGCGACGTCGATCGCGCCCGGGACCAGTTCGAGACCCTGGCCGCCGGACTCACCGATGACTCGGGGCTCGCCGACCGAGCTCAGGCGTACCTTGCGATTTGCGACCGACAGAAGAGAAGCAAGAGCTCGTTCGCGCCTCGTACGTTCGAAGAAATGGTGACCTACGGTGTTTTTTGCCACAACCGCGGCGACTATGATCGCGCCATCAAGTATCTCTCCAAAGCCGTCGACTTGGAGCCTAAGAGCGACCACGCTCATTACTGCCTCGCCGCGGCTCATTCGCGGCATGGAGACGCCCGGGATGCGGCTCGACATCTCAAGCAAGCGGTCGCCGGAGACTCATACAACCGCGTCTTGGCGAAAAACGACGACGATTTCGCCGCACTCAAGGACGAAGCAGAAGTCGCCCAGCTGTTGGGAACACCCGAGTAGTCAAAGGTAATTGGGGTTGGGTCGTGATTTATGGTCTCCGAGTCGTCGCAGTCGGCGGGGGCACTGGGCTTGCCGCCCTGCTGACCGGACTCAAGAAGTTCGTCGACCCACCTGATTCCGGCTCTCTCTCGAAAGACTCTGTTTACTTCGCCGACCTCGCCGCGTTGGTAACGGTCACCGACGATGGCGGCAGCTCGGGCAGGCTACGCGACGAACTCCAGATACTCCCGCCTGGAGACGTTCGGAATTGCTTACTGGCACTTTCGAGCGACGAGTCGCTACTGTCTTCCCTATTTCAGTATCGCTTCGAAGGCAACGGTGGTCTCGGCGGCCACAACTTTGGCAATCTTTTCCTGGCGGCGCTCACTTCCGTAACCGGTGATTTCTATAGCGCGGTCCGCGCCGCCTCCCACGTCCTCGCCATCGAAGGACGCATTTTCCCCTCGACGACTCAAAGCGTCTCTTTGGTTGCCAAGCTCGAGGATGGGAGCGAAGTTCGCGGCGAAACACGAATCAGCGCTTCGACGGAGACCATCCGCAGCGTTCGCCTGGATCCGCCGGATTGTCCGCCTCTCGAAGACTCTCTCGCCGCTATCGAGGAAGCGGACCTCATCCTCATCGGACCGGGATCTCTCTACACCAGCCTGATTCCCAATCTCCTGGTCCCGGGGGTCGTCGAGGCGATCTCTCGATCGCAAGCTTTGGTGGTGTACTTGTCGAACATCATGACCCAACCGGGCGAGACGACGGGCTACAGCGTACGCAACCACGTGGACGCGTTATTGACAAACTGCCCAAGGCTCGAACTGTCTTTCGTTCTCGCCAACGGCACGCCGGTACCCGAGCCGACGCGCGAACGCTATCGCTCCGAGGGCGCGGAACCTGTCACCTGCTCCCCTGCCGACGAGACCGCGCTGTCCTGCCCGGTACTGGTCGAAGACCTCCTCGGCGCCGGAGAACCGGTGCGGCACGATGGCAGGAAAACCGCGGAAGCACTCCGAACACTCTTTCCGCAGGCTCGCTTCGAAACGACCCGGCGTCTGACGCGTTAGGTCGTGTGGTGACGCTAGAGGGCGTCCAACACGTCTGGCGAGCTCAGCATACTGGCAACTTCGTGCACTGACCGCCGGAAGGCGTGGTCGATTAGAAAGTGCTAGGCTAGATCAATCAATGCCGTCACAACTTACGCTGGTTCTTTGGTCCGGGTCCGGCGAGAACTACGCAAGGGACCTCCTCGGCAGGCCGGTCTGGAAACGGACCCTGGAGGCTGCTCAACCGCTCCGACCGAAGCGCTCCCTGTTGGTTCTGGACAAAGGCGGCGGTGCCGCTCTAAACGAACTCAACGGTATCGAGCCGGTAGCCAAGAGACGCTTCTCCGAGGCGCTTGCCGGACTGAGAGGAAAGCTACTTTTCCTCCCTGCGGAGATGCCATGTGTGACCGTCCGCAGCTTGCGGCGTCTGGTAGCCGCAGCGCGTTCGGGACCCTCTCGGCTAGCAACAAAGAGCGGCACTCCGATCGTCTGCTGTACTGCGGGACGCCTTCGAGCCGCAAGCGGCGCATTCCGAAACGGTCTCGATTCCCTCGCCGATCACATACACGCTTCCGAGGTTCGACCCGCGACAACGGAAGAGCTCCTACTGGTCCAAACGAACGCTGATTGGGCGAAGGCGATACAGTTTATTCGTCGCCGAACCGTAGATCGCCTCATGGCGAGCGGCGTCCTCGTCGAGGATCCATCGACCGTGCACATCGATCCCGACGTGAAAGTCGGTCGCCGCACCAGAATTCGTGGGTGGGTTGTGATCGAAGGCGCAAGCCGCATTGGAACTGACTGCGATGTGGGAAGCTTCACTCACGTTGTAGACTCGGTCGTGGGTTCACGCACCGTACTCCTCGATCATTGCTTCATCCGCCAAAGCCGCATCGGTCGCGGGGCCCAAGTCGGCCCATTCGCGCACCTGCGTCCGGACTCGACCCTCGGTAACAAAACGAAGGTCGGGAACTTCGTGGAGATGAAAAAATCGACCCTTGGCGAAGGAAGCAAGGCCCCGCACCTGACCTACCTGGGCGATGCGGAAGTCGGCCGGCGCGTCAACATAGGCGCCGGCACTATCACTTGCAACTACGATGGACGCACCAAACACCTCACCGTCATCGAGGACGGCGCGTTCATCGGAAGCGACGTGCAACTGGTAGCTCCGGTTCGGATCGGCCGTGGGGCTTATGTGGCCGCCGGCTCTTCGATCGTGTATGACGTGCCCGCGGGTTCTCTGGCGATCGCGCGGGGCCGGCAGGTTGTGAAGCACGACTACGTGCGTCGTGCTCGAGCCAAGAAATCTGGGCCTAGTAAGAGTCGACCGTAGATCACCTAATGTGCGGAATCATCGGTTACGTGGGACCCAAGCCGACGGTCGAAGTGTTGATCGATGGGCTCAAGCGCCTCGAATATCGAGGCTACGACTCGGCGGGCTTGGCGGTTGTCCGGGACGGAAAACTCAGCGTGCTCCGCTCCCAAGGGAAGCTCAACAATCTGGAGCGACAGCTATCGAAAACCGAGCTCCAGGGGAGCTACGGACTCGGCCATACCCGATGGGCCACTCACGGCCGTCCCAACGAAGAGAACGCGCACCCTCACCGGGATTGCACCGAGACTTTGGTCGTCGTTCACAACGGCATCATTGAAAACTATCTCGACCTCAAGGCAAAGCTGTCCAAAGAAGGCCATCGGTTCGTCACCGAGACCGATACCGAGGTCATAGCTCACCTGATCGAGAAGCGTCTCGACAAGAGCCTGGAGCAGGCAGTCTTGGACGCTCTCGAAGAGCTCGAAGGCGTTTTCGCATTCGCCGCCCTCTCCGCGAAAGACCCGGACAAACTGGTCGCCGCTCGTAACGGTCCACCCCTGGTCATCGGGCTGGGAGAAAACGAGGCCTTCATCGCCTCGGACGTTCCGGCCTTTCTCTCCCACAGCCGCGACGCCGTCTTTCTCGACGATGGTGAGGTGGCAGTCGTTCGTTCCAACGGGGTTATCCTCATGGATCGTGACGGCGTCGAAAAAGACTGTTCTCCGACGCGCATTACGTGGGACCCCATACAGGTGGAGAAACAAGGTTTCAAGCACTTCATGCTCAAGGAAATCTATGAGCAGCCGCGCACGGTCCGCGACACGCTACTTGGGCGTTATTCTCTCGATAGCGGGCGCGTGCACCTCGAGGAAGTCGGATTACAACAGGATCACATCAGGCGGCTCGAGAAGATCACGATCCTTGCTTGCGGTACGAGCTGGCATGCCGCGCTCGTCGGAAAGTTCCTCATCGAGGCCAACGCGCACTTACCGGTGCAGGTAGACGTCGCTTCGGAGTTCCGCTACCGACACCTCATTCTCGGGAAGGATGATCTGGTCGTCGGCATCACCCAATCGGGAGAGACCGCGGACACGCTGGCGGCACTTCGCGCCGCCGGTGACAGTGGGGCCACCACCCTGGCCATTTGTAACGTGACCGGGAGCATGGCGACTCGTGTCTCGAACGCGACGCTATACACTCACGCGGGACCCGAGATCGGTGTTGCCTCCACTAAGACGTTCGCCGCGCAGTTGGTGGCGCTGCACCTGCTGGCCCTTTACCTTGCGCAGGCTCGAGGAAGCCTCTCCTCCGAAGAAGTCGGAGAGCGACTCAACGAGCTCGCGCGAGCCGCCCACTTCATGGAGCAAGTGCTCACGCTCGCCCCCAAGATCGAATCGATCGCCAGAGATTTCTACATGGCATCCAATTTTCTCTATTTGGGACGCGGCCTCCTCTACCCCATCGCCCTCGAGGGGGCGCTCAAGCTCAAAGAGCTTTCCTATATTCACGCAGAGGGATATCCGGCGGGCGAAATGAAACACGGCCCGATCGCGCTCATCGATGAGCGGATGCCGATCGTCGCCCTTGCTCCTTCCGACTCGCTTTTCGAGAAGATGGCCAACAACATCCAGGAAGCCAAGGCACGCGGTGCGCGCCTCATCGTGTTCGGAACCGAGGGCGAGTCGCGTCTCAAGCAGATTCTCGATGACGAGCACGATCGGCTCATCGAGCTTCCGCCGCATCCCGAAGCCATCTCGCCACTGCTAATGGTCCTGCCGCTTCAACTGCTCGCCTATCACATCGCCGTCGCGCGCGGTTGCGACGTCGACCAGCCGCGTAATCTGGCCAAGTCGGTGACTGTTGAGTAGTCCGGACTCCAAGCCCCCCGACATACTCTCCGAGCTCAATGCCGGCCAGAGGGCTGCGGTCACGGCACCCGACGGACCGGTGCTGGTGCTCGCGGGCGCGGGTTCGGGAAAGACTCGAGCCATCGCGCATCGAGTCGCCTTTCTCATCGGTGAAAGGAACGTCCCACCCTGGACGATTCTGGCTCTCACCTTCACCAACAAGGCGGCTGGCGAGATGCGCTCGCGCATCGAGGCATTGGTCGGGGAAGCGGCTCCTGACCTCTGGATCTCGACGTTCCACTCTCTCGGCCTGCGATTACTCCGGCGCTTCGGGGCCGACATCGGCTTGCCTTCGGAGTTCATGGTTCACGATGAACAAGATCGCCGAACTCTTCTCCGGCGAGTTCTTCAGCAGATCGGCGTCACCGAGCGCGAGTATCCACTTGCGCGGGTCGCGTCCGCCGTGTCCGCGAAGAAAAATGCCGCCTTCGGAAGCGAGGTGTCTCCCAGCTGGTGGAGAGAACGCGACCGACTCGTCCTCGACCGCGCTCTCGAGCGCTACCAAAAACTTCTAGAAGACGCTGGCGGCGTCGACTTCGACGATCTTCTCATTCGCTCCGTCGAACTGTTGGAATGCTCCGAGAAAACACGCGCCTTCGCCGAGCGGAGGTTCCGGCACCTCCTGATTGACGAGTACCAGGATACCAACCGGATTCAGTACCGCTTGATGCGTCTCCTCGCCCCGCACCAGGACGTCTTCGTAGTGGGTGACGAGGATCAATCCATCTACAACTTTCGCGGGGCGGATCTTAGAAACATTCTTGACTTCGAAAAAGACTTTCCGGGTGCACAGCTCGTCAAGCTCGAAGACAACTACCGTTCCACCAGCGCCATTCTCGAGGCGGCGAGCAGTCTCATCGCCCACAACGAAGAGCGTAAGGGCAAGAAGCTTGTCGCTCAACGCGGCGAAGGAGAGATTCCCCGGGTCCATGAGGCGGAGACAGATTGGGCCGAGTGTCACTTCGTAGCGGATCAGATTGAGTCGCTTCGCCAACAGTCGACCTCCACCCGCGTCGCGGTTCTCTTCCGCACCCATGCGCAGACCCGCCTCTTCGAAGAAGAGTTCGTGCGCCGCGGCATCCCTCACCTTCTGGTGGGCGGGCAGCGATTCTACGAACGTCGAGAGGTAAAAGACGCCCTCTGCTACTTACGGCTGGTCTCGAACCCGCACGACAATGCCAGTTTTTTGCGTACGATTAACATACCGCCTCGCGGTTTCGGGGCTGCGACTCTGGCGCTCACCGAGCGAACCGCATCCGAGCGAAGTCTTTCTCTGTGGGATGCGGCGGCCCAGCTGGATGACGAGAATGCTATCCCGGCAAGGGCGAGCCAAGGCCTCGCTTCCTTCCGGGACATCCGTGAATCTCTCGTGAAGCACGCGGACACGGGGATGATCGGTTCTTTGGTCGAGGAAACGATCAGACGAAGCGGCCTCACTGCGACGCTCCAAAAAGAGAAAACCGTCGAGGCTGAAGGGCGCGTCGAAAATCTCCTTCAACTGGTGACTGCCGCCGTCGATTACCAGGAGCGGGAGAAGGAACCGTCGCTTGCCGATTTTCTCGACCGCGTCAGCTTGCTCACTGATCTGGATACCGTGAAGGAAGAGGCACCCTGCCTTCTCATGACTCTTCACGGCGCGAAGGGACTCGAGTTCGATGCCGTTTTCCTGACCGGCCTCGAAGAGGGGCTCTTTCCCCATTTTCGTTCCGCCGGGGACCGACGGGCGCTCGAAGAAGAGCGCCGTCTCTGCTACGTAGGAATGACGCGGGCTCGCACCTTGCTGTTTCTAACCTACGCTCTCAGTCGAAGAACCGCCCTCGAGAAGGAAGGCCGGACGCCGTCCCGCTTCCTGAACGAGATCCCGACCAAGACCTTGGCGGGCGATGCTTCGCCTGACACGACGGTGACGACGGGCGCAAGTCCAGGCCGTCTTTCTCCGGGTGCCGTGGTGCGTCACGCCCGCTTCGGCGAGGGAACTATCGTGGAGGCCGAACCGCCCGGCACCGATCAAAAGATCACGGTGCTCTTCCGGCGCGTCGGGCGCAAGAAGCTCGTCGCCCGGTTCGCGAAACTCGAAGTCCTGGAAAACGCGAGACCAACCAGGGGCAGAGGACGGCGACCCTATCCGCTTGCATGAACCTATCGGATCTACTGATCTTGCGCCCGAATACTGACGAGGATCCAACGCGAGGGTGGGGTAACATTGCTCTGCAAGTTCATCAGCTTGTACTTGCGCAAGGTGAAGAGGTAGGCGGTTCTCGGCCCAGAAACCGTCTCGACATCGACCAGCACTTCCCGCGTGAGGACCTCGCCGTCAAAAAGCTCGATGTCATCCGATGACATCACCGACTTCCGGGCCGGCTTCTTCTCCTCCACGATCGCTGTCTTGATTTCGCGGAGGTCGAGCTCCAGCCCGGCTCGCTCCTTTCGGTAAAACTGGTACTCCGCATGGAGATCGGCGAGCTTGCCCTTGAACGGATAGCCGGGGTTCTGCTCGAGCCTTTCCTCGATGAGCAAAAGATCGGAGTAGTTGGCGAGTCGGAAGTCTGAGAATATAGAGAACTGCGCATCGCGCTCGAGCTTGGCGGTCTCCGCCCGACTACGCAGCTCGCCGAGCTTGAACGGCGCGCTGGTGGTCGGTCCGACCTCGACGACCTCCCATGATTGGACGGCGCCTCCGGGTAAGGAAACCAAAGAGACCGCGGCCACGGTGTTGGTGTCCTCGTCTATCGTCGCTTGGAAGAACTTCCTTAAAACCTCCTGCTCCGCCCCTCCACAGGCGGAGACCAGAAGGACGAGTCCGAAGCACACTGGCCACTTGCTACTGTCGTTCAATCGACGCATGTTGGCTGGCCTCCTTCCGCTCCCGGCTCCCCGACTCTGTTAAGGTTGGGGCGTACGGCCTCGACCCCAGCGGAATTGTTTTTCCAGTTCCCCGTTGGCCTCTACCGAGCGCTGTGCTTCCTCTTGCTGTTCAAGGCGAGACGCCATGCCCGCGATCTCTGGATCGCCTGGAAACTCTTCTTCGGCAACACCAAGGATCGTCTCGGCATCTTCGTAACGCTGGAGATCTCCGAACGCTTCTGCCTGCATGAGGTACCCCTTGCGACGCGTATCAGGCTCCTCGGCACGGGCGAGGAGCTTTTCCAACGTTTCGATACTCTTTTCGGCCCGCCCGTTCAAGCGATCGATATGCGCGACTCGTAGATGTGCGGTCGCCGAACCCTCCCCATAGGGAAATTCTCGAATCACCCGACCGTAAACCTGAGCAGCCAGCTCGAGCTCATCGGTGCTGTATCGGCTGTTTGCAATTTTCAAAAGAAGGTTCTTCTTTTCCGCCGTATTGGTCTCGGCCACCAAGAGTAGCTCGTACTCTTGTATCGCCTTCTCCGGCTGCCCGAGATCTTGCTCGTACATGCGCGCCAGAACGCGCCGAGCATCGCGCGTGACCTCCGCATCCGGGTAGAAGCTCAGCAGCTTCCGAAGGGTCGACCGCGCGGTTTCGAGATCCCTTCGCTGAAGGTAGTGAATAAGCGCCAGGTCGTACAACGCCTGGGCCGCCTCGGGGCTACCGGGAGCCTGAATCGTTACCTCGGTGTAGTGCTCTATCGCCTCGCGATAGAGCCCTTGCCCCAGCGCCTCTCGCGCCGCCGCAAGCTCGTCCGAACCCGGTGAGGAACACGCGAAGGCGCACCCACACACGAGGACGGCCAGGAGAAACAACTGGATGGAACGAGCAGGCACGACCTTGAGCTTTGTCGGCCAGCATACACGGCAGCCGACTTCAGAGCCGCAGCCTTCTATGGCATCGTTGGTATTCTTAGCCGGCTTCGTCGTCTTTGGGACCTTCTCCGTTCGTCTCGTCCTGCTTTTCGGCAAGCTTCGCAATTGCCACCACGTGATCGCCTTCGTCGACCTGGATGAGTCGAACGCCTTGCGTCGCCCGTCCCAGGACCCCGATTCCGTTGACCCGCAGACGCAGGATCATCCCGTTGCCGGTTACGACCATGATCTCGTCTTCATCGCCCACAAATCGGACGCCGACCACTGAGCCGTTCCTCTCGGTGGTTTTGATGTTGATGATCCCTTTTCCGCCTCGGCTCTGAAGTCGGTAATGCTCAAGGGCGGTCCGTTTCCCGTAACCCATTTCGGTGACCGTGAGCAGAGTTCCCTCTTTCTCAACCACCGACATGCCGACGACTCGATCCGCCTTCCGTAGCCCGATACCTTTAACCCCCGCTGCCGTCCGCCCCATCGGTCGGACATCGGATGCCGCGAATCGAATGGCGAGCCCGTTCTTCGTGGCGAGCACGGCTTCGTCCTCCCCCCCGGTTACCGCCGCGGCGATCAGAGAATCTCCCTCGGGGATACCGATAGCGATGATCCCTCTGGACATCGGATTCGAAAAGGCGGACAGGGGAGTTTTCTTCACCCTTCCGCTTTGCGTCGCCATCAACACGTGCCGGTCTTCGGGGAATTCCTTCACCGGGCAGACCGCAGCGAGTTTCTCCTTGGAGCTCATCGAGACGAGGTTAACGATCGCCTTTCCTTTACCTGCCGAGCCGACTTCTGGGATCTCGTGCACCTTACGCCAGTACACCTTGCCGAGATCGGTGAAAATGAGTACGTAATCGTGGGTGGAGGCAATGAAGAGCCGATTCACGAAGTCCTCGTCACGGGTCCGCATGCCGATCCGTCCTTTGCCCCCGCGTTTCTGCTTGCGATAGACGGTGACAGGACTTCGTTTGATATAGCCCAGATGGGACACGGTGATGACCATGTCCTCTTCCACAATCATGTCCTCCACGCGAATCTCGCGGGTCTTGGCGATGATCTCAGTGCGACGGGGATCGTCGAACTTTTCCTTGCCCTCGAGAAGCTCGTCTCGGACGATCTCTTTGATCCTCGCTTCGTTGGCCAGAATGGCCTTCAACTCCGCAACCAGCTCCTGGATCTGCTTGTGCTCGTCTACGATTTTCTGGCGCTCCATCCCAGTCAAGCGATGGAGCTGTAGATCGAGAATCGCCTGGGCCTGGAGCTCCGAGAACTCGTAACGGGAGATCAACTGCTCCCGCGCCTCGGCGGGTGTGCTCGCGGCACGGATGAGGTCTATGATTTCATCCAGATGATCGAGCGCCTTGACGAAACCCTCCAAGAGGTGCGCTCGCGCTTCTGCTTTAGCAAGCTCGAAGGCGGTTCGGCGGCGAACGACGTCTCGACGGAAATCTAGAAACTCCTTAACGATCTCGAGAAGCTGAAAAACCTTAGGCCGTTTCTCGGAGATGGCGAGGAGGATGACTCCGAAGCTCGTTTGCAGCGCCGTGTGCTTGTAGAGATTGTTCAAAACCACCTGAGGCACTTCGCCTCGTTTGAGTTCCAGCACCATACGCATGCCGTGGCGGTCCGATTCGTCACGCAAGTCCGAGATCCCTTCCACCCTCCGGTCCCGAACCAACTCGGCAATTTTCTCCAGAAGCCGTGCTTTGTTGACCTGGTAGGGGAGCTCGGTGACGATGATCGCTTGGCGATCCTTACCGATGTCTTCAATCTCGGCGCGGGCTCGCAGCTGAATCGTACCCCGCCCGGTTCGATAGGCCCGCTCGATTCCTTCCCTGCCATGCACAAAACCCGCGGTCGGGAAATCGGGCCCCGGTATTCGCTCCAGTAGGCCGTCGGTCAGCTCGTGCTCCGACAATTCTGGGTTCTCGAGCACGAAGACAGCCCCGTCCACCACCTCACCTAAGTTGTGCGGGGGAATATTCGTCGCCATCCCCACCGCGATGCCACTCGTCCCGTTTACCAACAGATTGGGCACCGTAGTCGGAAGCACCGTCGGCTCCTCGACATTGCCGTCGAAGTTGGGGGTGAAATCCACGGTATCTTTGTCCAGATCCCGCATCATCCCCTCGGCCAGCGGTGTGAGCCTCGCCTCGGTGTAGCGGTAGGCGGCGGGGGGATCGCCATCGACGGAACCGAAGTTCCCCTGTCCGTCGATGAGCGGATACCGGAGGTTGAAGCCTTGCGCCATGCGTACCAGAGTGTCGTAGACGGCGGAATCGCCGTGCGGATGGTATTTCTTCAGGACCTCTCCGACGATGCCCGCGCACTTCGAGTACGGTCGACTAGCAAGGAGCCCCTCGCGGAACATCGCGTACAGCACCCGCCGGTGGACCGGCTTCAAACCGTCTCGAACATCTGGAAGAGCGCGGCCGATGATCACCGACATCGCGTAGTCCATGTAGGACTTTTTCATCTCGTCTTCGATGTTGACCGGCAGCCGCTCAGCCGCTAGGACCATTTGGTGCTCCTTCTTCTTTCTCTATTCTGTTTCTCGGAGGGGAGGGAATGCGAGAGTCTGGTGAGAGCCAAAAATCCGGGTTCGTCACTCCAGTGCACTAGATGTCGAGGTTGTGCACCTCGAGCGCATTCTCCTCGATGAAATGGCGACGCGGTTCCACGGCGTCGCCCATCAACACGGTGAAAATCTCGTCCGCGAAGACCTCGTCGTCCACTTTCACTTGCAGCAAGACCCGGCCCTCCGGGTTCATCGTGGTATCCCATAGTTGCTCGGGGTTCATCTCTCCCAAACCTTTGTAGCGCTGAATGTGAAGTCCCTTTTTTCCGGTCGCGAGCAGGAACTCGATCAGAGCTTCGCGCGACTCCAAGACCGTTTCTTCGGGTTTCCGTTCTTCTTTTCTCGCCGCAGGTTTCTTCGCAGACTTCTCCGACTCTCCATCGTCTGTGACGATGAGCGGAGGATTCTCGAAGGGCTCGATCTCTTGGTAGATGTTCAGCAGAGTTCGGTACTCTGCCGCGGTCAGAAACTCGCGGCCGATGACGGGCATGAAGCGAGCCGGATCGGCGCTGTCGGCGCGAGGCACAATCTTATAGAGGTTGTGCTCCTCGTCTCGTTCGACCGTCGCGTCGCGACCCAGCTGACGTAGCGGTTCGAGGGCCTCCTCGAGCCATGTCTTGTCCGCGAGGATCCCCTCGTCGGCACCCACCCGCAGGAACTCGATGAGCAGCTCGGTCGGATACCCCCGACGCGCGAGCCGGTCCAGATGCTTCCGGTAGGCGATCATTTGCTCCAGACCGCGGGCAAGTTTTTCCCCCGAATATTCCTTCTGGAGCTCGGGAATCGTCACCTTGAGGTTTTCCGCGGCTCGGGCAATGAGATGTTGGTCCAGCTCTCGCTCGTCCTTGAAGTAGACCTCACTACGCCCCTTCTTGACCTTGAAGAGGGGTGGCTGAGCGATATAGAGGTGGCCGCCCGCGATCACCTGCGGCATTTTTCGGTAGAAAAATGTTAGCAGGAGCGTCCGGATATGCGAGCCATCGACATCCGCGTCGGTCATGATAATGATGCTGTGGTAGCGCAACTTAGAGAGCACGAATTCTTCTTCGAGTCCCGTGCCGAGCGCGGCAGCCATCACCTTGATCTCTTCGTTCTCGAGCATCTTGTCGAGACGCGCTTTTTCCACGTTCAGGATCTTTCCCTTCAGCGGAAGCACCGCCTGGAACTTGCGGTCCCGTCCCTGCTTGGCGGACCCACCCGCCGACTCTCCCTCTACCAAGTAGAGCTCCGATAGGGCTGGATCCCGCTCCTGGCAGTCTGCAAGTTTCCCGGGAAGCGATGCGTCCTCGAGCGCTCCCTTCCTCCGTGCCAGGTCTCGGGCCTTCCTCGCCGCCTCGCGCGCCCGCGCCGCATCGACGACCTTGGAGACTATCTTGCGGCCGATCCCCGGGTTCTCCTCGAGGAATCGCGCGAACTTCTGGTTGACCAGAGTCTCGACGAAACCCTTGACCTCGGTGTTCCCAAGCTTGGTCTTGGTCTGACCCTCGAACTGAGGGTTGGGGACCTTCACGCTGACGACCGCGGTCAGACCTTCCCTAATGTCTTCGCCCTCGATCCCGCCACGGAGATCCTTGATGAGGTTGTTCGCGGAGGCGTAGCTGTTGATCGTTCGAGTAAGGGCGGCCTTCAAGCCAGAGAGATGACTCCCACCCTCGTGGGTGTTGACGGTATTGGCAAAGGAGAACACCGCCTCTTGGTAGGCATCGGTCCACTGCATCGCAATGTCACACTCCATGTTCTCGGTCTTGCTCTCGAACTTCAGTGGTGGGCTATGAAGCGCGCTGCGATTCTTGTTCAAGTACTCCACGAAGGAGACTATGCCTCCGTCGAACTGAAATTGATTCCTTTTCCCTTGCCGCTCGTCCAGAATGGTCACGAGAATGCCCTCGTTCAAAAACGCGAGCTCCCGGAATCTCTGGGAAAGAGAGTCGTAACTGAAGTCGAGGGTCTCGAAGATCTCTGGGTCCGGCCTAAACTTGATGGTGGTGCCGGTTTTGTCGCTGACACCGACCGTCTCGATCGAACTTTTCGGCAAGCCCTTTTCGTAGGACTGTCGGTAGAAATGTCCGTCGCGCCTGATCTCGAGCTCCAGCCACTCCGAGAGGCCGTTGACGACCGAGACGCCGACGCCGTGAAGCCCAGCGGAGAATTTGTAACTGCCGGTATCGAACTTACCCCCAGCGTGGAGGCGAGTCATGACGACCTCCGCGGCAGGCATTCCGGTCTTCTTCTCCACATCGACTGGAATACCGCGACCGTTATCTACCACCGTCACGCTGCTATCCACATGGATGGTAACGTTTACCTCGGTGCAGAACCCAGCGATGGCTTCGTCGATGCTGTTGTCGACGACCTCGTAAACGAGATGGTGGAGACCAGCCGGGCCGGTCGAGCCGATGTACATGGCCGGGCGCATGCGCACGCCCTCCAGACCCTCGAGTACACGAATTTCCTTCGCGGTGTACTCTCCGTTAGTCACTTCTACTCCTTTTACATCGCCGGGCTTCATTAGTTTTTTCTAACTGTTGTGGTAGTTATTGGTGCGGTACTCACGTCCGCATGGGCATGACCACGTACCGGTAATCCACTTCTTTACTCTCGTTGAAAGGCCTTAGCAAACACTGGGAGGAGTCGTCCTTAAGCTCGAGCCGGACCTTCTCCGACTCCTCAACATTCAGAAAATCAAGTATGTATTGCCCATTGAAGCCGACCTCGAGGCCGTCCCCTCCATACTCGACTTCCATTTCTTCCTTCGCTTCGCCAAGCTCCGGATTCTGTGAGGATATCTCCATCTTGTCCGAGTCGATCGCCATCCGGACCGCACGGGATCGCTCGTTCGCCAAGAGCGAGACCCGTCGAAGTGCTCCGCCAAGGGAATCTCGACGACATAGCACAACCTTGTCGTTCCCCTTTGGGATTACCTTGTCATAGGCTGGGAATTGATCTTCTACTCGCTTCGACACGAGGAGGCGGTCCTTCACTCTAAAGAAAAGATGGTTGTCTCCCTGGGAGAATTCGACGTCCCCGTCTGACTCACCCAAGATCTTTACCAACTCCAGCAAAGTCTTCTTTGGAACGATGACCGATAGAGATCCGTCTCCTGCCTTACCTTTGACCATTATATAGGCCAGCCGGTGACCGTCGGTAGCCACCATCCGGAAGCCGTCGGGTCCAATCTCTAGCTTAGCTCCATTCAGAAAGTACCGGCTGTCGTCCGCGGTGATGGCAAAGCTGGTCTTGTGAATCATCTCTCGCAGAACACCGCCCGGAATGACACAGGCAGGCTCCTTCGGTGGCTCGGCGAGGGAAGGAAAGTCCACCTTCGCCAACCCGACCATCTTGAAATAGGACTTACCGCTGGTTATGGATGCCCAGAAGTTCTCTAGTTCCTTGATCTCGATCTGGGGCTCGGATACGGCGCGGACGATCTCGAAGAGCTTCTTCGCCGACAAGGTTAGGGAACCGGCGTCCTTGACCTCAGCGGGAAACTGGCACCGTAGGCCCACGTCCAGATCGGTCGCCGTAAGCGTTACTTCGGAATCACCGGCATCGATGAGGACGTTAGCCAATACCGGAATCGTGTTCTTCCGCTCCACAATACCCTGAATCAAGGAAAGCTCCTTGAGTAACTCGTCCTTCCTAGCGGTAAATTCCATAGTGTTTCTTCCTTTTAGTAATAGATAGTTGTTAAACAAGTAATTATATCAATAATAGCCTGTTGAAACAAACAAAACGCATAGTTAAACCCTTTAAAACTGGTTATTTATAAAGAAATTAAACCATAGGAAACTCCGCGGATAGGATCTACTAAGAATTGTGGAAATTTGGTCTGGCGGCTTACTCTCTGGTCTTCCACAGACACGTGCATATCTCTGTTGAAAAAGAGGAAAAGTCCGAAGGTGCCTCTCAGGTCGTGCTGGACGTCCAAAATGGGGAGTAGCCATCGGGTGGCCGTCAAAATACGTTGTGGTAGCAACCAAGGTCGTCAGACGGCGGTAGCCGGCGTCGCTCGTGGAAATTCAGTGGAAGGACTCTATAAAGCCCTGTATGAGCTTATCGAAGTCGGGATCGGTACCCATCATACCCTTCACCTTACGGATGGAGTGGATGACCGTCGAGTGGTGTTTTCCGCCGAAACCCTTGCCGATGTCGGGAAGGCTGGCCCTGGTTAGCTGCTTGGCCATATACATGGCAATCTGGCGGGGCAGGGCGACCGACTTGGAGTTGTTGCGGGCCTTGAGATCCGAGATTTTTAGGCTGTAGTGATCCGCCACGAACTTCTGGATCATCTCCAGGTTGATGATGCGATCTTCGCTCGCTAGGAGATCGCGCAGAACATCTTGGGCGAGCTCAAGATTCACAGTGCGGCCAGTCAGTGAGGAGTAGGCGATCAGCCGGATAAGAGAGCCTTCGAGCTCCCGGACGTTCGACTTGATTTTGGAAGCGATAAAGATCGCTACATTGTCAGGGATGTGGACCTGCTCGGCATCCGCCTTTTTTCTGAGAATCGCGATTTTTGTCTCGAGGTCGGGGGCTTGGATATCTGCAGTGAGTCCCCATTCGAAACGGGAGTGGAGCCTCTCTTCCAAGGTGGGTATGGCCCGAGGAGGGGCGTCACTGCTTATGGCAATTTGTTTCTGCGCGTCGTAGAGGGCGTTGAAGGTGTGAAAGAATTCTTCCTGTGTGCGTTCTTTCCCCGCGATGAATTGAATGTCGTCGATGAGCAAGACGTCGATGGAGCGGAGTCGACGCCGGAAGTCGAGGATGCGGTCGTAGCGGATAGCATTGATGAGGTCGTTCATGAACTTTTCGGCGGAGATGTAGACTAAGCGGACGCTGTTGTTCTGCTGAAGGATCTGGTGACCGATCGCATGTAGGAGATGCGTTTTCCCGAGGCCCACGCCGCCATAGATGAAGAGCGGGTTGTAGGCTTTCGATGGTGACTCTGCCACCGCTCGCGATGCGGCGTGCGCGAACTGATTGCTGGTGCCGACGACGAAGGAGTCGAACGTGTATTTGGAGCTCAGCGCGGGGAGTTCTTGTTTGTCGGGAACCACCGAAGGAGCGGTTTCGGTGACCGATGGTCCTTCTTGCTCGGAGGCGGCCTGCGCTGCTTCGAACACCACTTCGATCTCGTGTCGATCCAACTCGTCCAGGGACTCGTGAATGACCCCGGTGTAGTGTTTGGTTAGCCAGTCACGAAAGTGCGAATTGGGAACTTGAACCGCAAGCTTGTTGCCGGTCTCGAACAATAACCGCGTCGGTCGAAACCAGGTATTGAAGCTATGCCGGTTTACCTTGGATTCGACTCTCGCGAGAATACTCTCCCAGAGATTCATAGTTAGGCCAGGCTAAACAACTTAAACTAATAGATTTACGAAGGCCGCCACGGGCGTTCGTGGGAAACTTCCAAGGACACCGCGGCCACTCTCCGGGAGGCGTTTTGCACAGTTTTTTCCACAGGTGTTGAAAAAAAGTACATCCAACGACTCCCCTGCTGATGCAGTTTGCGGTTTTTTGTACCGGACGAGCGGCAAACATTAGCACAAGGGATCGAGTCCGACAAGAGAAATGTAGGACGCATGTTCCGTGAAAAGTGTGTTCCTTGGTTGACAGTTCGGGAGGACGGAGGTAGCATGACTGGTTTGGCCAGTGAACGGTTTTCGTCTCGGTTCTTGCAGGCGGGAGCGGAAGGCGGCTCAGCAGTGAGAGAGGTTAGAACATGAAAAGGACATTCCAGCCGAACCGTCGGCGCCGGAAAAAGACGCACGGTTTCCGGATCCGCATGAGTAGCAAAGCAGGGCGCGCCGTGATCGCGCGTCGCCGTCGCAAGGGCAGGCGTCGGCTGGCCGGCTAGGCCAGCGAAGCCTGCGAAAAGTGAAGAGACGAGCGATCGCTTGGAGTGCTTTGAAACAACAGCTGGGTCGCCAGGATCGGTTGAGACGGAAGGCGGATTTTGAGAAAGTCTACTCGAAAGGACGACGGGTTTCCGGACGACTCTTTATTGGCTACCTCTTGTTTGGGGAGCGGGGCCCGCTTCGGGTCGGCGTCGTTGCCAGCCGTCGAGTGGGAGACGCGATTCGTCGAAACCGGGCAAAGCGTCGGCTCCGCGAAGTGTTTCGCAAGAACAAACCGCGCGGTTCAATAACCGCGGATGTCGTCCTCATTGCCAGAGCCGCGATCACCGAGGCCAGCTTTGAGGATATCTCTAGAGCCTATGTTCGAGGCGTGGGCCGAGCTCTCGAGGAAGGCAGCCGACAACCTGAAGGCACTTGATCGGCTCGTACTGGCACGAGTGGTGCTGGCCGGAATCTGGTTCTACCGGGTCTTCCTGTCATGGTTGTTTCGCGGCACGTGCCGTTTCGTCCCTTCCTGCTCCGCCTATTCGGCAGAGGCCGTAGAGCGCTACGGGGCCATCCAGGGTATCTGGAAAACGGTCCGTCGCCTCGGAAGATGCCACCCGTTTAGCCCCGGTGGTTTTGACCCCGTTCCTTAAGGACTTTAATGGAAAAGCGAATCTTGATGGCCTTCGCGCTGTCGTTTATGGTCTTCACTCTTTATCTGAGGTTTTTTGCCCCGCCGCCGGAACCACAGCCGCTTACCGAGCCCGGGCAGCCAGGAAGTACCTTCGAGGACGCCGGTCGTCGGCCCCTCGAAACGTCGAGACCTCCAGCACCGTCGGCGTCGGTGCCCGTGACGTCTTCGATTGAGGTTTCGAGTGAAGGTTCCGAAGCCGAGGCACCTGCCGGTGAAGTGCGCGCAGACGCCATCGACCGGACGATCGAAGTCAACACGCCGCTTTACCGGGCCGTGTTGGTGAATCGCGGTGCCACCATCCAGAGCTTCACCCTCAAGGAATATGCGAACGAACAAGGGGATCCTTTCGAGATGGTTCCCATCGAGGCGAGCGAGATCCTGGGAGTCCATCCCCTCGCTCTAGACCTCCGGGACCCCGCGATCACGGAAGAAGTGAAGGATGCGCTTTTCGAGACGTCGCGCTTGCGGATGGACTTGCGTCCGGGAGAAACCGGAGAGCTCTCGTTCGATTGGGCGAACGGGCGAGGACTTACCGTCAGCAAGAAGGTGGGATTTTCCGCCGAAACCTACCGGCTCACGGTCGAGGTTTCGGTCCAACGAAACGGCATCGAGCTCGACAAGATGATGCTCTACGGACCCGGCGTTGGAGATCAGGCGCGCGAAGGCAGATACGTGCAACCCGACCAGGGCGTAATCCAGTCGAATGGTCAGATGGAGTTCTTCTCGCTGGGCGACATCGAGGACTTCCCGGGGGCTTCGGTGGGAGTTCAAATGGCAGGCGTTTCCGCCCACTACTTTGCCGGACTCATGGTGCCGGAGAAGGACAGCCGCCTCGCCGCAACCCTCGCTACCCAGACGCTCGAGCTGGGCGGGGAGACTCCCCAGAAACGTGTCTTCATCACGGCCGGGCTCGAAGCGGCGAACGCGCCTCTAGCAGCGACGGTCTTCATAGGGCCCAAGAAGCAAGACCTGCTGGCCGAGCTCGGTCCGGGAATCGACAAGGTCGTCGACTACGGAAGCTGGATGCGCCACCTGGCCTTGCCGCTTCGCCAGGGCCTCTTGTGGATCTACGGCTACGTCGGTAATTTCGGATGGTCGATCGTCTTGCTGACCGTTGGGATCAACGTGCTCCTGATTCCTCTCAAGCACCATAGTTACGTCTCGATGCGGAAGATGCAGAAGCTCGGACCGCAGATCAAGCGTATCCAGGAGCGGTACAAGAAGCTCAAGTCCACCGACCCACGCCGGCAGGACATGAACAAGGAGGTCTACGGCCTATACAAGGAGCACAACGTCTCCCCGCTCTCGGGGTGCCTGCCGATGGTCCTGATGATCCCCTTCTTTTTCGCCTTCTACCGCCTGCTGATGGTTTCGATCGAGCTTCGGCAAGCGCCATGGATTCTCTGGATCCAAGATCTCTCCACATTTGATCCCTTCTTCGCGCTACCCATTTTGATGGGCGTCAGCCAGATCGCCATTCAGAGACTGAGCCCTCAGACCACTGCCGATCCGGTGCAGGCCAAGATCATGGCGTTTATGCCGGTCGTGTTCGTCTTCATCCTGGCTTGGGCTCCGTCCGGCCTGGTGCTGTACTGGTTCGTAAACAATTTGGTCTCCCTGGGTCAGCAGACCGTGACCAATCGGATGCTAACAAAGGGCGGGCCGGAAGGAGCGGGTACGGCCGGTGCTAAGAAAAAGAAGAAGAAGAAAGCAAGCGCTCAGACGGTTGTCTGACGGCCGGCGACTGAACGGGGACGAAACATGAGCATTGAAGAAGGCCGTCTGACGGGGTGTATCGTTGGCAACTTCGCATACTGACGGCTGAAAGGATGCTGGATTCGAGATGAGATCATGAATATCGAGGAAGAAGTGAAAGCCTTTCAAACTGAGGTGGTCGAGCGCATGGGGTTCGACCTCCGCGTCGAGGTCGAGTCAACGGACGAGAACATACTGGTGGAGATGAGCGGCCCGGATCGGGACGAGGTTCTGCAGGAGAAAGCGGAGCTCCTGGACACCTTCCAGTACCTGCTCAACCGCGTCTTCGCGACACACCTGTCCGGTCGACGCATCGTCGCCGACTGCGACGGCTTCCGCATACGCAAGGAAGAGGAGCTTCGGCTGATTGCGCAAAAGGTCTCCCAAAGAGTCAAGCTCACTGGGGCCGGCGAAATCCTTGGCCGGATGAATCCCCACGAGAGGCGCATCGTTCATCTGGCGGTAGCCGAGGAAGAGGGGGTCACCACCGAGAGCGAAGGCGAGGGCTTCATGAAGAGCATCACCATCCTTCCCCAAAACTGACGTCCAATCCTCGCAACCCCACCAGGAACCCCCAACTGCCGGAGGAGAGTGGCGTGGAAGAGCGTCTCGCAGATCGCTTGCGCGGACTGGACATCCCCCTAGGCAGTGCTCAGGTCGGGCAGCTGGTCAAGCTCGATGACCTGCTCGACAAGTGGAGCGAGGCCGTCGATCTCTCGGGATTTCGAGATGGCGAGGAACGGTTCCATCGCTACTTGGCGGAGCCTCTCGACGCCCATCGATGGCTCCCCGCCCTCACCGGCGCGGCCCTCGATATCGGCTCCGGTGGGGGCAGCCCCGCCCTTCCTTTAGCCGTCGCGCGTCCAGGTGATCGCTGGACCCTTCTCGAGCCCAACCGCCGACGGGCGGTCTTTCTGGAGGAAGCCCTGTCGATCTTGGGGCTCGAAGCGTCGCACGTGGTCCGCCGACGGTGGGAAGACTTCGTTCCCGACGCACCCTTCCTGACGATCACCAGCCGTGGGGTTGCTTTGCCAGCGAGCGCGCTTTCGACACTGGCCCACTGGCTCGAGCCAGCAGGAAGGCTTCTCTTGTTCACGGGCCAGGAGCGTAGTGAGGAATTGGTGCAATGGGGGGCCGACATCCCGACGCTCCACCTCAAGGGGCAGATCGCCCTCGGCCCCCAGCTCAAGGCGTGGCTGGTCGTCTTCGAGGGGCGCGGGACGACGTGAGTGACGAGAGCCTTTCGGCCAGCTCGTCGAGCCGCTCGCGCTCCGGGTGACGGAACCGCGATTTGATCTCCACCATTTCTCGCCAGACGCCGAAGACCTCGTGTTTGTGCCCCAGCAAAGGGTAACGGTCGAAATGGTCCACGACGGGAAGGAGCTCGTTATGGCGGCTGACACGGTAGTAAAGTCCCCCGGGCGAGACCGGATAAATCCGACCCCCACCCCAATAGCTCTGAAGGTCCTCCAGAATGACTCGGTCCCGCTCGGGAAGACGGAGGGAGAAGTAGACCGAGATGTTGCCGGCGCTGCGGCTAAAGGTGAAAGAGCCGCTCGCGTCGGCGAGTCCGGTGACGTATTCGGGGGCTAGCATCGTCTATAAGTTCGGGGCACCTGAAACTGTTTATATCAGAACTGTTTCACGTGCAACATCCGTGACTGCTCAGCTAGTGGGTGGCACGAGTTGACACGACAAGGTTTCCTGCGGGGATGGGCGTTCATGCTATGCTGTGTCCTTCCGTCTTATGGGCAGAATTGTCGCAATAGCTAACCAAAAGGGCGGTGTCGGAAAGACCACCACCGCGATCAACCTGGGGTCGTCCCTCGCCGCGGCCGAGGTCAGCACGCTCGTCGTGGATGTGGATCCCCAAGCAAACCTGACGAGTGGGTTAGGGCTTAGGCCGAAATCCCAAAACGGGACCATCTACGATGCTCTCATCGGGGACAAACCGGTCACGAGCTTGATCGTGGACACGTCGCTCGAACACCTGAAAGCGATCACGTCTGAACGCAATTTGACCGGGGCGGAAATCGAATTGGTGGGCGAGTCGCGCCGCGAATTTCGACTCAAGGATGTCCTGGCGCCGATCGTCTCGGATTTTGACTATGTGCTCATCGACTGTCCTCCTTCGCTGGGGTTGCTTACGGTGAATGCCTTGGTGGCGGCCGACTCGGTTCTGATTCCACTGCAGTGCGAGTTCTTTGCGCTGGAGGGAGTGAGCGAGCTCATGTCCACCGTCGAGAGAATTCAGCAAAGTTTCAACCCGGAGCTGACGGTCGAAGGTATCCTCTTGACGATGTTCGACGAGCGGACCAACCTCTCCGCCCAAGTCATCGAAGACGTCCGGAAGCATTTCCAAGGAGCAGTCTTCGAGAGCGTCGTGCCCCGCAACATCCGGCTTGCCGAGGCCCCTTCCCATGGGCAACCGATTCTGCTGTACGACATCCGATCCAAGGGAGCGGAGGCGTATTTGTCGCTCACCAAGGAGATCCTGAAGCATGAAACGCAAAGCGCTCGGTAAAGGTTTATCCGCCCTGCTTCCGCAGGCTCCCGCCGGCGCCGCCGAGAATTGGGCGGAGATCGAGATCGAGCGCATCGACCCCAACCCCTTCCAGCCGCGACAGCACATGGAAGAGGGGAAGCTCCGCGAGCTTTCGGAGTCACTATCCAAACAAGGGTTCATGCAACCGCTTCTCGTTCGGCGTATCGCCGGACGCTATCAACTCATTGCCGGAGAACGGCGCTGGCGAGCCGCCCGACTGGCCGGGCTCAAGAAAGTGCCTGTGGTCGTCCGGCAAGTTGAGGAATCCCAGCTCCTCGAGCTGGCACTCATCGAGAACATCCAGCGAGAAGAGTTGAACCCCATCGAAGAGGCCGGTGCGTACCAGAAGCTGATTTCGGAGCTCGGTTTGTCCCAGGAGCAGGTTGCGTCGCGCGTCTCCAAGGACCGATCCACCGTGGCGAACATGCTTCGGCTACTGCGCCTACCCACCGCTATACGGAAAGCCATCGCCCAGCAACAGATATCGCCCGGTCACGCCCGACCGCTGCTGGCGCTCGACGGGGCCGACGCCCAGATGGGTATTGCCCGTGAGGTCGTCGAAAAAGGACTTTCCGTTCGTGACGTCGAGCGGCGCGTGAAGGCGCTTCTCACCGAGAAGAGCCGCTCAGGGAAAAAGAAGACGAAGTCGCCGCTTGCCGATCCCAATACGCGAGCAGCCGAGGACCGGCTCCGACAGGTTCTGGGCACCCGAGTCCGCATCCTTCGAAACGGCCGCGCCGGACGGATCGAGCTCTCGTTCCACTCCGAGGAAGACCTCAGCCGCCTCTACGAGATGCTGCTCCGCGGAGCTCGCGCGAAGCTATCGCGCATCCGTTGATATCGCCTGCGAAAGCCTGCGAAAGCCTGCGAAAGAATGTATCGTTCAATACTGTGTGCGCCGGAAAGGGGGAACATTGAAACTGAAGGGTGAGGCAGCGGGAGATCTCTCCGGCTTTCTCGATAACGAGACCGATCTAACCGGCGAGCTCAACTTCAAGGACACCATGCGCATTGACGGAAAGTTCCAAGGAAGTGTCCGGACCGGCAAGAGCCTGGTGATTGGTGAGACGGCGGACGTCAATGCAGAGATCGACGTGGATGCGATCTTTATCAGTGGGAAGGTGCAGGGTAAGGTACGGGCGCGAGAACGCGTCGAGCTTCACCGGACCGCCCGGGTCGATGCCGAGCTCCACACGAAGATCCTCGTCGTCGAGGAGGGCGCCCAGTTCGAGGGCCATTGTTCGATGAAGAGCACGACCGTAAAGAAGCCGCTCGAGCAAGCAGCAACCACACAAGGCGAAAAGAAACAAATATTCGAAGTGAAGTAACGCGCAACGGGAAAGAGTTGCCGAAAGCGATGAAGAAAAACAAGAGGCTAACAGAGCTAGTCACCAGTGCCGGGTGAGCGTCCAAACTGAGTCCAGTGGACCTCGCCCAGGTACTGGGAGGCTTGCCGAAAAACGAAGACCCTCGGGTACTGGCCGATTATCGTGAGGCCAGCGACGCCGGGGTGTATCTTCTGGACGGTGAGGACGGGAGCGACGCTCTCGTTCAGACCGTAGATTTCTTCACTCCGATTGTCGACGACCCATACGTCTACGGTGCGGCGACGGCCGCCAACTCTTTGTCCGATCTCTACGCCATGGCCGCCACTCCGATGACGGCTCTCTCGATCGTCGGGTTCCCTAAAGCGGGCGTCGATTTTTCGATTCTCGCCGAGATACTTCGGGGTGGACACGACAAGCTCCACGAAGCGGGGGCGGTACTGCTCGGTGGCCATACCGTGCAGGATCCCGAGATTAAACTCGGTTATGCGGTAACGGGCAGAGTAAAGCGGGATGCGCTGGTTCGCAATGGTGGTGCACGGATGGGCGATCTACTCTATCTCACCAAGCCGATTGGCACCGGCGTTCTCTCTACCGCTCTCAAGAAAAGGAAGCTCAGCGACGACGCGGTCGCGGCCCTTCATCGGAACCTCGTTACCCTCAACCGAGCCGCCTCCGACGCGATGCGGGAGATCGGGGTTTCCTCCGCGACCGATATTACGGGCTTTGGTCTGCTCGGTCACGCGGCGGAGATGGCGCGAGCGAGCTCGGCGGCTCTCGAAATAGAAGCCGTATCAGTACCGCTACTGCCCGAGGCGATCCATCATCAGAAGAAAGGCCACGTGACCGGAGGGCTGGAGACGAATCGCAGCTACGTCGAGGACGTCCTCGAGATTGCCGGCCAGGTCGATCGCCATCTGTTGGACTTACTACTGGATCCGCAGACTTCGGGGGGACTTCTCATTGCCGTTCCCGAGGCGAAGGACGAACCCTTCCGGCAAGCGCTCACCGCCAAGAAGACCGCGGCGGCCAGGATCGGTCGTGTCGTTTCGGAGGAGGCGGCGAAGATCGTCGTTGTTTGAGTTTCCAGTCCTCGAGCGGCACGTCCTTTCAGACTCCACACTAAGAGCCGCGGCTTGCAGTTCGTGTCGGGCGTCAAAATGGCGGGTTGCTCGTAGTTAGGCTAGCCAGACCCTCGTAGTTCTTGCTGGGCGTCCAGTTGGCGTACTGATAAGTTCCTGCTAGCCGCCCAAACACCTGGTTGCCAATCCCAAGCTAGCCAGGCGGCGGGCGGCGCTATCGGTCGCGGGAGGACGCCGGTTAAGTCTCGCCCTTTAAAGGGCTCGTTTCGTTGACGGAGCCCTTTCGGCGTGTTATCTTTAAAGGCTTTGTGCGGCTCATATCGCACAAATCTCAAGATAGTTTAGGAAGAAGTTGGCTAGGAGCTAGGGTTGATCAGTGTCGATTTTTCCGCCCTCATCATTACAGCACTCGTTTTTACCCTTGTCCTGGTGCTCGGCCGATTCTTCTTCCAGCCTCTTGCCGGCGCGATGGAAGAGCGCCAAAACCGGATCGACGCTGCGGAGAACATACGTGCCGAAACGATGAAGGAGGTCGAGGAGATCCTTGCCACCCACCGCGAAGCCATGAGCCACGCCCGCGACGAGGGCTATCAGGTTCTGGATACGGCTCGGTCGGCTGGTCAAGCGGAAGCGGATCGCCACTTCGGCGCCGAGCGTGAGAAGACACTCCAGGACATGGCGCGAGCGCGAGAGGAGCTTCGACAGCAGGGCGAAGCAGCACTCAGGTCCCTCGAGTCCGAATCCGATCGGTTGGCTTCGGAGATCGCTTCGCGCATCCTTGGGAGGAAAGTGGCTTGAAGCTGCGGTTCATTGTCCTCGGCGTTCTTGCCTTTCTTATCGGAGGATCTGGAATAGCCGAGGCCGCATCCGGGGAAGGCGGGCACGGACTGGATTTTCTTATCCGTGTGATCAACTTCGCAATTCTGGCTGGTGCTTTGGTATATCTGTTGAAGAAACCGCTCGGCAATTACCTCGAGGCAAAAACCGACCAGATCCGACAAGACCTGGCGGAAGCGGCCGGGAAGCGAGAGCGGGCGGAGACCGAACGCAAGGAAGCGAAGGCCCGTCTAGAAGGACTGGACCAGGAGATCGCGGAAGCGCGAAAGAAGGGGTTATCCGAGGCGGAGGCGGAGCGTCTACGGATCCTGGAGGCCGCAAAGGCCGACGCGATGCGTCTTGCAGAGCATGCCAAGACGGAGCTCGCGGATGAGCTCGAGCTGGCGCGCCGGAAGCTGACGGCCCGTGCCGCGGAGCTATCGGTGGAGGTGGCGCGCAAGAAGATCGGCGAGCAGATAGGCGACGACGACCGCCGTCGGCTCTTCGAAAAAGGTCTGGAGAAACTAGGAGAGGTGCGGTGAAACTTTCCGGGGAAGCGCTGGTAGTCGCCAACCGCTACGCGAAAGCCCTGTTTCAGGTGGTGCTCGAAAAGAAGGCAGACGCGGAGCGGATTGATCGTGAGCTACGAGACGTTTCCGCCTTGCTCGAGGCCAACCCCGAGCTCGATAGGACGCTGGGGAGTCCGGCCGTCGTTTCGTCGAAACGCGTCGCGATCGTAAAGCAACTATTCGGCAAGAAGAAATTGAGCCGCACCACGATGAATCTTCTCGAAGTCATGACCGCCAAAGAGCGGATGCCGATCCTTCCCATGGTGCGGACAGCCTATCGCCGACAGGTGGACGAGCACGAGAAGGTCGAGAACGCGGAAGTGTTATCTTCCTACGCGCTCTCCAAGAAGGAAGAGAAGGCGCTGATCGGAAGGCTAAGCGAGATCACCGGGAAGACCGTACGCGCCGAGTTTAGTACCGACCCCGAGCTCGTGGGGGGACTCATCATCAAGATCGGTAACCTGATTTACGACTCGAGCGTGACGACCCAGTTGGTGCGATTCAAGGAGCGTCTGCTCTCGACGCATTGAGTTTGGAAGTTCTTCAAAACCGGCGTCTGGCCAGCTAGATGACTAGCACCATCGTTTGTTGACGCCAAACATAACGAGGTCAAGGAGTTCATGGAGATCAAAGCGGACGAGATAACAAAGGTCCTTAGAGAGCAGATCGGAGAGTACGAAGCCGGTGTCGATGTCTCAGAGGTTGGCACCGTCGTTTCGGCTGGCGACGGGATTGCGCGCGTCTACGGACTCGAGCGAGTAATGTACGGGGAGCTGGTCGAGCTACCTGACGAGGTCTTCGGTCTGGCGATGAACCTCGAAGAGGAGTCGGTCAGCTTGGTGCTTTTCGGTGACACCACCCACATCAAGGAAGGCGATACCGCGAAGCGGACCGGGCGGATTCTCCAGGTGCCGGTAGGGGATGCCATGGTCGGTCGCGTCGTCGACGCGCTCGGTCGACCAGTAGATGGCAAGGGGCCGATCCTGACTAAGGAGTTCAATCCCGTCGAACGCGTTGCCGCCGGCGTCGTGGAGCGCCAGCCGGTGAAGGAGCCGCTACAAACCGGCATCAAGGCCATCGACGCGATGATCCCCATCGGTCGTGGGCAGCGGGAGCTCATCATTGGTGACCGGCAAACCGGAAAGACCGCCATTGCAGTGGACGCGATCATCAACCAAAAGGGCAAAGGTGTCATTTGTATCTACGTTGCAGTGGGCCAGAAGCAATCCACGGTGGCTCAGGTGGTGAGGACGCTCGAGGAGCACGGCGCCATGGAGCACAGCATCATCGTGGTGGCAGCGGCCTCCGATCCGGCATCGCTTCAGTACATCGCACCCTACGCCGGTTGCGCCATGGGCGAGCACTTTCTCTTCAAGGGTGAACACGCACTGTGCATCTACGACGATCTATCGAAACATGCTGCCGCCTACCGTGAGATTTCACTGTTGCTCCGGCGTCCACCGGGACGCGAGGCCTATCCGGGCGACGTCTTCTATCTCCACTCCCGGTTATTGGAGCGCGCAGTGAAGCTGAGCGATGATCTAGGCGGCGGCTCGCTGACCGCTTTCCCGTTCATCGAGACGCAGGCCGGGGACATCTCGGCCTACGTGCCGACCAACGTCATTTCCATCACCGACGGACAAATCTACCTAGAGTCCGACCTCTTCCATTCAGGCGTTCGCCCTGCGGTCAACGTCGGTAACTCCGTCAGTCGTGTAGGAGGTTCGGCGCAGATCCGAGCGATGCGACAGGTGGCGGGAACGATGCGGCTCGATCTGGCCCAGTACCGCGAGATGGCTGCCTTCGCGCAATTCGGGTCCGATCTCGACAAGGCGACGCAGGCGCAGCTGGCCAAGGGTGAGCGCTTGGTGGAGATCCTGAAACAGGACCAGTACCAACCGCTGCCGGTCGGAAAGCAAATCGCGGCCATCTTTGCCGCCAATAACGGTTTCCTGGATGACCTGCCGGTGTCGGAGTGCCGCGCGTTCGAGGCGGGACTCAACAAGTTTCTCGACGATCGGCATCCCGGAATTCTGGCCGCCATCGACGAAAAGAAAAAGTTGGACGACGACCTGACGAAAGAGCTCTCCCAGGCGATCACGAACTTCAAAGAAGAATATAAGTCTTCCAAAGAGGAATCGGCGGCCTAGCTAAGCCCAGCTAAGCCCGGCTAAGAAAGCACGCACCGAGAATGCCTAGTCTCTTAGATCTCCGCCGTCGCGTGCGGAGCATCAAAAACACGCAGCAGATCACCAAGGCCATGAAGATGGTCTCCGCCGCCAAGCTGCGCCGAGCGCAAGACCGCATTCTATCCGCGCGTCCGTTCGCTCTGAAGATGCTGGAAGTTTTGAACAGCTTGGCGACTCGTGCCGACTCCGAAGCGCATCCTTTGTTGTTGGTGCGTGAGCCCCAGCGGGTCGAAGTCGTAGTGATCACAGCAGACAAAGGTCTCGCCGGCGCGTTCAACGCGAATATCCTGAAGGAAGCGATGTCCTTTCTCGACAAGGCAAACGCTGGGGAGCTGGAGTTGCAAGTGGTCGGTAGGAAGGCTCGGGACTTTTTCCGGCGCAGGCACTTCACGATTCGAGGTGAGTACGTCGACATCTTCCGGGATCTCACATACGAACATTGCAGAGAAGTGGCCAAGCCGATCATGGACCGATACATGGAAGGATCACTCGACGCCGTTTTCATCATCTACAACCAATTCAAGAACGTCATGCAGCAGGACGTCGTAGCGGAACGACTCCTTCCGCTCGAGAAATTAAGTTTCGACCGGCCCGAGGAGCAGTTCGACTATATCTACGAGCCGACCGCGAAGGAGATTCTTACCGATCTTATTCCCACCCACGTGGAGTATCAGGTGTGGCGTGCCCTGTTGGAATCCGCGGCGGCCGAACACGCGGCACGAATGACCGCCATGGACAGCGCCACCAAGAACGCGGGCGAGTTGATCGATCATTTAACCCTCACTATGAACCGGGCCCGACAAGCATCCATCACCAACGAAATCCTGGAGGTGGTGGGTGGGGTCGAAGCCCTGAAGTGAGTCAGGAGAGGAGCTAAAGAGGATGACCATCTGGAAGCACGCGAACGTAGGTCGCGTGGTGCAGATAATCGGAAGCGTCGTGGATGTCGAGTTCCAAGGCGGCCAACTGCCCGCTATCTACAACGCCATACGCATCGTGGACGAGGAAAAACTTTCCTCGGTGCCGGTAGATATTATCGTCGAGGTGCAGCAGCACCTAGGTGAAAACCGGGTCCGTACGGTTTCCATGAAGCCCACCGACGGCGTGGTGCGAGGAATGAAGGCCCTCGATACCGGTCAGCCCATCATGGTGCCGGTCGGAAAAGAGTGCCTGGGTCGGGTCATGAACGTACTCGGCGAGCCGGTCGACAAACTGGGGCCCGTCGAGTCCAAAGAAAAGCTGCCGATTCACCGCTCGGCACCGACCTTCGTCGAGCAGAGCACCGAGCTCGAGATGTTCGAGACCGGCATCAAAGTCATCGATCTCCTCGAGCCCTACCTACGTGGCGGCAAGGTGGGTCTCTTCGGCGGAGCCGGCGTCGGTAAGACCGTTATCATCATGGAGCTCATTCACAACATCGCCACCAAGCACGGTGGTTATTCCGTGTTCGCTGGCGTCGGTGAGCGGACGAGAGAAGGCAACGACCTCTGGCTCGAGATGAAGGAGTCGGGCGTCCTCGAGAAGACGGCACTCGTCTACGGCCAAATGAACGAGCCGCCCGGAGTTCGTCTGCGCGTCGGACTCACCGGTCTCACCGTGGCCGAGCACTTCCGCGACCACGAAGGGCAAGACGTTCTGCTCTTTATCGACAACATCTACCGCTACACCTTGGCGGGGATGGAGGTGTCGGCGCTACTGGGACGCATGCCTTCCGCGGTCGGATATCAGCCGACGTTGGCATCGGAGATGGGTGAGCTCGAGGAGCGCATCACGTCGACAACCAAAGGATCGGTCACGTCGATTCAAGCCATCTACGTTCCCGCAGACGATTACACCGACCCCGGGGTGGCAACCACGTTTTCCCACTTGGACGCCACAACGAACCTCTCGCGGCAGATCGCCGAGCTCGGTATCTACCCTGCCGTAGATCCTCTAGCATCCACTTCTCGAATCTTGGATCCACGTATTATCGGAGAGGAACACTACGGTGTCGCGAGATCGGTGAAGGAGATTCTGCAACGCTACAAGGATCTTCAGGACATCATCGCCATTCTCGGTATCGACGAGCTCAGCGAAGAAGACAAGGTCACGGTGAGTCGGGCCCGGAAGATCCAGCGATTTTTCTCACAGCCTTTCTTTGTAGCCGAGCAGTTCACCGGCCGCGAAGGGAAGTACGTGCCGCTCAAGGATTCTGTCGAAGGATTCAAGCGTATTGTGGATGGGGAAATGGACGACATCCCGGAACAGGCCTTCTACATGGCGGGTGGGATCGAAGAGGTCCTCGTGCGCGCCAAAGAGATGGCCTCGGCCGCGTAGTGGCCGTGTTTTTCGCCCGAGCGTGAGCGAGGGCGGCGAGTGGGGGTGGGGCCCCACGAGCACTAATCTATTTCCGAGAACTAACTCATGCCCAACCAAATCGAATTCGAAATCGTGACCCCCGAGGGAGTCTCCGTCCGCGAGGCCGTCGACGAGGTGGAAGCACCTGGCAAGGAGGGGTACTTCGGGGTGCTTCCCGGGCATACGCCGTTTTTGACTCAGCTGAAGGCCGGCACCGTCCGCTACCGTGTCGGAAAAGAAGAGCACCTGGTGAGCGTGACCTGGGGTTTCGCCGAGGTCCTTCCGTACAAAGTCACTTTGCTGGTCAGCACCGCCGAGCGCGCTGAAGACATCGATCTCCAAAGGGCAGAAACGGCTGGCGAGCGTGCGCACGAGCGCCTGGAAGAGTTCGGCGTTGCCTACGAGGTAGATAAGATACGCGAGGCTCGCGAGGCGTCGGAGCGGGCGCAGGCCCGATTGGATACCGCCCGGCGGGCGAACAAGGAGGGGCACTAGCCTTCTCCGAGACCTTCTCCAGAACCCGCACGTCGAGCGAGTCCAATAACACGTTGGTAGCGCGTTGGTAACGCACTGGCAGTAACCACGATTCCCCCTCTCGCCGCGGGAGACGACCTGACGGTAGGAAAGGCACGGCTCTTGTTCGAAGGCCGCTGGTATGCTGGCAGCGCCGTTGCCAACTACGACGTGACTCCGGAGGGCGCCCGATTTCTTATGATGCAGACGACGGAAGCCGATACCCCGACCCAGGTCAACGTGATTTTGCATTGGTTCGACGAGCTGGCGAAAAGGCTCGGGCCTTCTTGAAGACTCCGCGAAGTTTGGGTACAATTTAGCTCTTATGCACACCTCCAACTGACACTTGGGCAACGCGCCCGAGTGTCTCGACGCGGCAACCGGAGCTACCTTTCCGCGCTCCCCGACCGACCCCGTTCTCTCAACTTTTTAGTAATTCGTTAGAGAGTGCTACTTGTAGCGCTTCTCGAGTGATGGAACATTTTGGAGCAAGAAAAATTGAAACCGAATGAACAGGCCCGAGAGGCCGAGGCAGCGGAGGAACCGGGCTTTTGGGCTTCGGTACAGGAGTCTCTCAGGGGAACCGAGACGGACTTCACCAAAGGAAGCCTGAACCGCGCGGTCGGGCTTCTCGCTGTTCCGATGGTTTTGGAGATGGCGGGGGAGTCGGTCTTCGCGGTCTGCGATGCCTTTTTTCGTCGCGCGCCTCGGATCCCATGCTCTCGCCGCAGTGGGGCTTACCGAATCCTTGCTCGAGTTCATCTACGCCGTTGCGGTGGGGCTCAGCATGGCTACGACGGCCATGGTGGCCCGCCGCACCGGCGAGAAAGACCGGCGCGGGGCCGCACGAGCCGGGGTCCAGGCCATCGTCGTCGGAATCCTGACCGCGGTTATCTTCGGCATTGCGGGCGCCATTTTTGCGCCACGGCTTCTCGGGTTGATGGGGGCGGCACCTCAGACAGTGGAGATGGGAACCACGTACACGCGAGTGATGTACGCTGGAATGATCACCGTCCTGCTGCTCTTTCTGAACAACGCGATCTACCGGGGTGTGGGCGACGCCGCGACCGCGATGCGGGCGCTTTGGATCGCGAACGCCATCAACCTTGTCCTGGACCCTTGTTTGATCTTCGGTCTCGGCCCCTTCCCGGAGCTCGGTCTGATGGGAGCGGCGGTGGCGACGACCATCGGGCGCAGCACCGGAGTGCTTTACCAGTTCTGGTGATTCCGGAGGAGCAAGCGTCTCAAGATGACTCGTGAAGATGTCGCGATCGACTGGGACGTGATCGTTCGACTGCTCCGCCTATCTGCTGGAGGCGTGGGCCAGATGCTCATCGCCACCGCGAGCTACGTCGGACTCATCCGTATACTCGCCACATTCGGAAGCACCGTACTCGCCGGATACGTAATCTCCATTCGCATCGTTATCTTTGTCATTCTTCCGTCGTGGGGCTTGAGCAACGCTGCCGCAACGCTGGTGGGACAAAACTTGGGGGCTCGAAAACCCGAGCGGGCAGAGCGCGCGGTGTGGTTGACCGGGATGTGGAACACGATGTTTATGGCAGTGGTCACTGTGGTGCTTCTGATTTTTGCACCCGAGATCATACGCGTCTTCACAAGCGACTCCGAAGTGTCATCGCTCGGAATCCAGAGCCTGCGCATCATCAGTTGCGGTTACGTGTTCTACGCATGGGGCATGGTCATGATGCAAGCATTCAACGGGGCAGGTGACACCGCGACGCCGACGTGGATCAACTTCTTTTGTTTTTGGCTATTTCAGATCCCGTTGGCCTATGTTCTGGCGAAACCCCTAGGTGTGGGGCCGGCGGGCGTCTTCATTTCCATCGCGGTTTCGTACTCGTTATCCGCGTTCGTGGGAATCGTCCTGTTTCGTCGTGGTAAGTGGAAACAAAAGACGGTGTGAAGAGCGCCTGGACTAAGGGGCGCGTTGCGTGGCGACGCCGTCGCTCGCATCCAAAACGAGCGTTGCGTCGAGGTCTTCCCGGCGAAGAGTTCCGAAGGCGAACATCGTGTAGGTCGCGTTTCTCGCCAGTCCATAGGGCACGACTGGCAGTAGGGCTTCCTTCGTTCCTGTACGGCGCACCTCCAAAGGGTAGTTGCCGGCGTCGAGATTCCGATAGGGCGCTTGTTCTAGGTACTCGACACGACGTACTAAGGCGTTTCGGCGATTCTCCCAAAGGCCGAGAGGCGACGGAAAGTCCGACATCGCGTTGATGAGGCGTATCCGTGCTCGTTCCCCGCTCGGTGCGAGATCGTCTTGGATGTCGGTCACCCTGAGCGTGCGGGTGTCCACCAAGCCGGAGGCAATGATGGTCACCGCGTCCATCGGACCGATGTCGAAAGGTGTCTCGAGATCGACGGTACGCGGGTCGACGCCAGACTTTGGCGGGGGTATGAAAACGATGCGATGGGATCCCGGCTCGATGCGCTGGTAGCTCGTCACCGCCGGGTAGCTGAGCCGCTCACGAAAGATCCTTCCGTCGAGACGGACTCTAGATCCGTTCAGATCCGAGCTCAGGTTTGCGACGCGGAGCCAAGTACCGGAGAAGGTTCCGACGATAGATGTGGGGTCTGACGGCCCGGTCACGTCTGGCGTGTCATCCCCGCCGTTGCACGAAAGCGGGAGCACCGTCGCAAGAACAAGGGACCACCCTCGCAGGTATTGTTTCCTCATTGGGAGTCCATTCTATCGGATGAGTCCAACTGTGAGGTATTGAAAAAAGGAAAGTTGTAAAACTGGGGGGCCGCTACTCGGCGCGTTGGAGCTCAGACTCGGCGGCGATATACCCGAAGGCCGGCCAATAGGGGCCCTCGACGATCTTTTGGAGGAGCTTGCGAGCCTTCGCCTCCTCTCCGTTGAAAAAGTACTGGCTGGCGAGTCCGTGGCCGTATGTCGCGAGCTCGAGAGTGGACGCGGTCTCCGGATCGATGAGCGCGTTTTCCTCCAATCGTCCTTTGTAGAAGGCGAGGAGCTTGAAGTAGGCCACCATGCGTTCGACCCTCATAGCGGGTCGGATCGGCTCCAAAACAGCCTGGGCCTCTTCGTCTCGATCGAGATGGCGGAGGGATAGATAGAGCCAGTAGGACGCGGCGATTCGGTCGTCATCGTTGGTCGCGAGATCGAGACTCTTCTGGTATGCGGTGACAGCCGTAGCGAAATCCAGTGTCAGGTAGTATGTGAGCGCGAGGTGATACGAGATGTCGAAGCTTTTGGGTTCGAGTTGGCTGGCCTTTTCTAAATCTGTCCGTGCCTTGGAGAAATCGCGAACGCTGATGTAGCGATGGCCGCGGTGTCGATAGAGCGGAGCAGAGTTGGGCCATTGCTCAATACCACGGGAGTAGGTCGCGATGGCCTGGCGGTAGAGCTTCAAGGAGCCATAGGTCAACCCTAGATCCATCAGTAGCCCCATGTTGTCGGGATCCGCAGCGAGGCGAGCTTGTGCTTCCGCGATAACACCGCGCGCGTCGGGCGAGCCGTAGAATTTTCTCCCGCTGGGGGAAATGTACTCGGGTACTTCCTGAAATGGCTGAAATGGCTGAAATGGCTGAAATGGCTGAAGGGGCGCCAACGCCGTCGCCATCATCCAAGCCGTCAAACAGAAGAACATCATCTCCTCACAGTCCTCAATCGCCGCTGCCGTAGATCAACAGTTCATCGATGGCGCCGCGGCTTCCTGCCTTCGAGTTGATCGAACGGGCGACGCGGACGCGATCCAGCATCGGTTTCGGACTGAGTACTCCATAAAGGCTTCTTACGATCTCCGCATCGCTGTTCGACAAAATGACGAAGGCGCCCTTTTTCCTCAGAATCTCGAACACCCGCGCCAACCGTTCTTGCTCTTCGCGACCGAATCCTTCCGGCGTATAGGAGGTGAAGCGGCTGGTTGCGGAAAGAGGCTGGTAAGGTGGATCGAAGTAGATCAGATCGTTTCGACCGCAGTCGCCCACCGTCTCTTCGAAATCTACGCACAAGATCTCTACATCCTGAAGTGTTTGAGAAACGAGTCGAAGGTTTTTTTCGTCAAGGATTTTGGGGTTCGTGTATCTCCCCAAAGGCACGTTGAATTCACCCCGCCGGTTGACTCGCCAGAGCCCGTTGTAACAGGTGCGGTTGAGGTAAATAAAGAGAGCGGCCCGCTCGACCGGATCGCTGGGATTGCTCTGACGAACCTCATAGTAATGGTCGGGTGAATGTTTTCGCGCGTGAACCTCTAGTGCTGAGATCAATTCATCCACGGCGTCCCTAACGACGACGTACGTGTTGGTCAAGAGTGGATTGCGATCGGCGATACGACAAGTGAGCCGTGGTAGCTCGTGGCGAATCCAGAAAAAGATAGCACCTCCGCCCACGAAGGGCTCTACATAGCGCGTGAAGGTTTCTGTTGGTGAGACACGCTTGGCGATCTCTTCGATCAGCGTCGTCTTGCCGCCTGCCCACTTGAGAAAGGGATGGGGCCGGTCTTGCAAGCGCGATGGGCGCGAAGCCTTGCCCGCTAGGAACTTCGGTCGGCCTGTTATGCTCGTACCCAGCTGTCTTTCTCCAAAGATTGCGAAGCCGTTTGCTCGGTTCCGGATTCGGGTTTTCTGAGGAGGTACTCGAGATTACTATAGATGATGCTTTGCGTGAAGCGGTTTCGCTCCACCGACCGGCGCAAGACACGGGGCACGCGTCGAGCGAAGAAGCCGCTCATTTGACGTTTTTCCTTCACCAATCGAAACCCGGTTCCCTTTAGCCATCGGCGTACCGCGGAGACGGTCACCTTCTGAAGAAGGTCATCCTTCTTCTGTTCTCCCCGAGCAGCCATCATGTGGCAGGAGTTCGACTCCCCTTGTTGTTCCAACCAAGAAGGGTGGTTACCGGCTAAATAGAAGTTCAGACGGAAGGCCCAGCTTCGAGGCAGGAGAAGCTGGTACGGAATCGGAATCTTGAGCCTCGCCAGATGTGAGCCCGAGGAGGAGTAGTACGGGGGGGTCGAAAGAAAAAGAACGCCCCCAGGTCGTAAGACGCGGAAGCACTCACTTAGGTAGGTTTCCGGGGATTCAACATGCTCGATGACAGAGTGCGAGAGCACGACATCAAAGTAGCCGTCTTGGAAGGGAAGAGAGATCCCGTCGCCTTGCACGAAGGCGACATTGGCGACGTCATGTTCCTTTGCAAGACGCACCCCGGCGTCGGTGAACCGGTCGACGATATCCAAACCGACTGCAAACTCGGATTCTTCGGCGAAGGAGACGGCCACACCACCACCGCCGCAGCCAGCATCGAGAACCGGCCCGGAAGCACGAATACCGGCGCCTTCGATCTGGCTCAGTATCTTCGCGCTTCGGTAGTATTCGAAAAGGGAGTAGTGATAGTCAGACCGGAAACGAATGGCGCCGTATTCACGAATGGCGTCTGGCTGGACTTCCCGCAAGGATGGCTCCTCGGCTCGGTGCAGTGACCCCCTGAGTTGTCGTGGACTGGGGCTGAGTGTCGTTCGTCGCGCTTTAGGAGCGCTACCCCCCTCTGATTTGCACCTTTGCCGTCCCGGAGATGACGGTCTTCCTGCCGTTCTTGAGTCGTAAACGGATTGTGTAGGTTCCCGGATGCTTGTACTGGTTGGAGCTGCTGAAACGTCGATTGATCTCCATACCGGGTTCAAAGGGATCGCAGTCCACCTCGTGGAGCGAAGGGTTTCTGTCGTCGCCCCAATCCCACTCTTCGTCGAGGCAGTAGTATTTCTCCAGATCGTCTGGCTCACCCTCGAGCTCGGCGGTGACCCTCACCGTGACGGTTAACTTATAGCCGGACCGCGGGTCGGAAATGGGAAGGAAGACCATGTGCGGGGCCTCTAGGTCGAGATCCATGTCGTCCGTGGCGCCCAAGACGAGCATCGCAGCTGCGAGACCGATGAGAATCTTCATGCCCCTATGTTAGCACGCTGCCACCATGCCCCAAGACTCCTTCAAGGTGGGCCTCTTAGGGCTTCGAGCACGTCATCCAAGTTCTCGGTCGGCGCCTGACAGGCGTAGTTTTGGCACACGTAGAAGCGAGGCGTGCCATTGGCGGGAGTCTTTCCAGTAAGCAATGGAACCTTCTGCTCCACTTCGTCGCGATGGGGCCACGAAGGATCGAGAAGTGCCACCGCCTCGTTGGGAGTGAAGAGTCCCCAGATTTTTGCCAGCGCGTCTTTGGTGGTCGCCGCGCCCGCCAACCCCACGACCGCAACCTCGCGTTTCGCACCGAGGTAATAGTCCAACGCGGAGAGCATCTGCGCGAAGCCGGAAGGAGAGCGGCTCAATTGGGCGTGAAACGCGTGAATCGTCTCCTGGCCCCGCGCTTCGAAATCAGACTGCCCGGAGTAGGTCGCGAGCTTTAGTAAATAGGATGCGGCCACGGCGTTGCCGGCAGGGATGGCCCCGTCGTACCCGGTTTTTGAGCGCATGATCAGCGATTCATGATCGGAACCGGTAAAGAAGAACCCACCGCGGTCCTCATCCCAAAACAGTCGCACCATCTCTTTGGCTAGCCGTGTCGCTTCGTCGAGCCAGACAATATCGAAATCCGATTCGTATAGCTCGAGGAGACCTCCAATAAGGAACGCGTAGTCATCGAGATACGCGGGCAGCTTCGCCCGTCCCTCTCGGTAAGTTGCCAGCAGGCGTCCGTCCTTGTTGAGCGTTGCCCGTGCAAAACGCGCGGCATTCGCCGCCGAGTCGAGAAATTTCTGCTCACCGAGAATCCGGAATCCCCGGGCCATGGCGATGATCATCAAGCCGTTCCAGCTAGTGAGGACCTTGTCGTCGAGCCCGGGCTTGATTCGCTGTTCGCGCGCCTGGAAAAGGATGCGACGCGCTACCGAAAGCTCATCAGAGCTCGGGTCGATATTTTGAGAGTCGGATAGGAGCCGGTTCAGAATGTTCGTTTCTTCCCAGTTACCGCCTTCGGTGACGTCGTAATACTTGCAGAAGGTCTCGGCTCGATCCCCGAGGAGAGCGTCGACTTCTTCTTTCTTCCAGACGAAGAACTTGCCTTCGACACCTTCACTATCCGCGTCTTGGCTGGAGTAGTAGCCACCCTCCGGTCCCTGCATTTCGCGAAGCACGTATTCGAGAGTCTCTGTCGCCACGCGTGCGTACTCAGCTTTGCCAGTCACCTGGTAGGCCTCGAGATAAGCCGGCACCAGAAGGGCGTTGTCGTAGAGCATCTTTTCGAAATGGGGGACCAACCACCGCGCATCCGTGGAGTAACGATGGAAGCCTCCCCCCAATTGATCGTACATCCCGCCCGCCGCCATCTTCTGGAGCGTGAGCTCCGCCATTTGCAGTGCATCCTCGTCACCGTGGGCGTGATGGAAGCGAAGTAGCAACGAGATCGCGCCTGACGGGGGAAACTTGGGCGCGGGTGAGAACCCGCCGTCGCGCGGATCGAAACGCCCGGCAAGCTCCCGAACCGCGTCGCGTAGGAGGTTCGGCGAGAGTAGCTCCGGGCTCGCACTCGTTTGCGCCATCGTTTGGAGGTGTTGAGTGAGCTCCCCGGCGGTCGTTTCTACCTGGCCTCGATGGTCGCGATAGATCCGAGCGACTTCGTTGAGCACGCTCGCAAAGCCGGGGCGGCCAAAGCGATCGTCGGGCGGAAAATAGGTTCCGCCATAGAAGGGCTTGAGGTCGGGAGTCAAGAAAACCGTCAGCGGCCATCCACCGGAGCCGGTCATGATCTGTACGGCGCCCATGTAGATCTCGTCGATGTCCGGGCGCTCTTCTCGATCCACTTTGATGGATACGAAGTGCTCGTTCATCAGGGCGGCGATGTCTTCGCTCTCGAAGGACTCTCTTTCCATCACGTGACACCAGTGGCAGGCGGAGTAGCCAATGGAGAGGAGGATAGGTCTGTCTTCTTTCTTGGATTTCTCCAAGGCCTCCGCACCCCACGGATACCACGCGACGGGATTATGGGCGTGTTGGAGGAGGTAGGGGCTGGTCTCGTCGGCGAGCTGATTCGTGTGCTCGGTCATCGATGTATTCTAGTCAAGATCCACGAACCCAGGCGACACAGCCAGCGCGTGCTACGCGGTACAAGTTTAACGGGCTTAGCTTGGCGCTGGCTCGCGCCTTCTTCGCTCCTTCGATCGCAAGCCGTCGATGGGTTCGAACCTCATTCTCTTACCAGACCACCGGCAACTTCTCGCCGGTGATGAGGTCGAAAAACCCTTCCGTGGTTAGGTTCCATTGCCAGGGGGCAGGCGTGAGAAACCAAAAGGTCATGGCGTCCGTCGCGTGAACCTGATGCCCCTTGTCATCGAAACCCGCCCACTCGAGCGCGTCAGAAGCGGCCCGCATGGTTGCGAGCTCGCGCAGTAGGATTAGTGGCTCCGCGTTGCTCATGAGCCCGGTCACCGGAAGACGTACTTCCGCCTGGATTTCTCCGTCGGCGACAACGACGAAGCCTCCACCGATCTCGATCAGCCGATTGGCGGCCATCGCCATCGCCTCGTCGCAGCTACCATGGATCGTAAGCTGGTGCGCGTCGTGTTGGACGGTCGTGGCGACGGCGGAACACGGATGGCTCGGGCTAGTCGCAGTGAACATCGCGCCCATTTGGATCTCCGCAGCCGGTTCCGGTCCGAGGCTTTCGTGTCGCTCGATGGCTGCCATCTTGTAGACCCCGAGATCGGTTCCGTATTGCACAACACCGTCTTGGACCGGTAGCTCGACGGTGTCGGGCCGTTTTCGGAAATCACGAGGTTTCCACAGCCAAGCGGTGGCCCTCGTCTTACCCGCGGGAGCGCGGATGCGGAAGTCTTCAGGTGCTAATTCGCGGGCCAGCGAGACGGTATCGAGCGTGTAAGGAGGAGCCTCCTGCGCAGGTTCGATCCCGTCGATGAGCTTGCCACCCTCGACGACGAGGGTGCCGGAAGCCACTACCCGATCGATGTCGACTTTGGCTAGTTCGTCGGGTACTCGTCCATTGAGAAACACGATGTCGGCGAAACAGCCCGGAGAGAACGAGCCCACCTCGTCGTCCATCTGGAGGAGCACGGCGGCGTTGTAGGAGGCGGCGCGAAAGGCATCGATCAGGATCCTTTTCTTGCTTTGCTGGATGTCTCCGGCGGCGATGGCTGCCCATCCCTCTTCGATGTATCTACGGACGTTATAGTCAATGTCTCCCCACTCCATGAGCTCTGGAAGATCCCGATCATCCGTCGACAACGTGCCGAAGGCTGCCGCGTAAGGGGCGTCGGAGGAGTAGATCCCGCGAACGAGCGCTCCGAACTCGCCTCGGTTCGGCGGGTTGTCCGTCCAAAGCCCGAGGCGCGCGACCCGGACGATGTGGTCATTCTCGCCTTCGACGGGACCGTGCGGGTTGTGGTTCGATACGGACGGCGAGGGTTCGAAAAGAGGAAATGTTGCCGTAGTCGTTCCCGCCGGTATGGCCCTGAATCGCTTGCCTCGCGTCCCATCCCGCTTGAAGCACCTGGTGTAGGCGTTGATATCCGGGACTCTCGGGATCTTGAATACCCGGTTCGAACATCACTTCACCGATGCTCCGGACGCGCGGATCGTGTGCGAAAAGCCGACGTGCCGATTCGTACCCGATCCAACCACCGGTCGGCTCCATGATGTCGTCGGTGGGAGGAACGGCCGAAGTGACTGCGGGGAACACTTTCAAATGCTTCGGCTGCATATCGAGCCAGAACGTCACGCCCGCCTCGCCTAGAACGTTTCCCGTTTCGTGATCGCCTTCTACCAACCAGGTCGTTCCGAGAGGCAGAGCCACCTGCGCGAAGCGGTCTGGAGTCAGTCGGCTCGATTCGATGTGGTCGTGGCTATGGCCGAACCCGGGCACCAGTGTTTGATCCGACGCATCTAAGACCTTGGTCTCCGGTCCTACTAGCGTATCGATCATCTTCATGTCGTTTCGGTCGGGGGCCGCCTTCGGTGTCTCGTCCTCTGGTCCTAGATAGGCGATCCGCTTTCCCTTAGTGGCGATGAGCCATCCGTCTTTCAACTCACCGGTCTGCGCGATGAAGACTTGCCCGCCTTTCACGACGACGTCGGCCGGTTCACGTCCCAATGCCACCGGAACCAGGGCCTAACGGGACTTCCAGTCCTCACTGAATTGAAACTCTTCTTGAGTGTTGGGCGGTGAATTAGCTGGTGGTAGTTGGCAGGCGATGAGAGTCAATACGACGAGGCAGGCACCAAGACGCACGCATTTTTTCATTGGAACTCTCCAGGCGGGCTGGATTGGATCCGCCCCTTCCGCGCCGTTCCGAATCAGGCCGATTTCAGCCCGGTCCAGCGGAACAAACACGAGCCCACCGTCAGCCCGGCGCCGACGGAAGCAATCAGGATGAGCTCGCCGGGTTTGAGGAGCCCCTGTTCTTGAGCGTCGGTGAGCGCGAGGGGAATCGTGGCGGCGGTGGTGTTACCGTACTTGTCGATGTTCTTGATGACCTTCTCCGGCGGGAGCTTTAGCCGCTCGGCCGCCGCGTCCAAGATCCGGGCGTTCGCCTGGTGTGAGACGAGCAAGGAAATATCCGAGGCAGTGAGGCCGTGCTTCTTGAGCAGAGCCGACGCGGCTTCGAAGGTCTGCCGGACCGCAAACTTGAAGATCTGGGGGCCGGCTTGGTGCACGTAGTGGAGTTTTTCGGCCACCGTCTTGTCTGAGGCCGGCTTCATGCTTCCGCCTCCAGGCATGTACAGAAAGAAGCCGCCGCTTCCGTCAATGTGGTGGTTGAAATCTATGAGGCCCCCCGAATCGTCCTCGGCGGGCTCCAGTAGGACGGCACCGGCACCATCGCCGAAGAGCACACACGTCGTTCGGTCCTCGTAATTGATGATGCTGCTCATCACGTCCGCACCAATGACCAGGACACGGTCGTGGGAGCCGGCGGCCACGAAGTGGGCGCCCGTCGTGAGCGCGTAAACGAAACCGCAACAAGCGGCGGAAAGATCGAACCCCCATGCGCGGCTCGCCCCCAACTTGTCCTGAACCAAGCAGGCGGTTGCGGGAAAAAACATGTCCGGCGTGACGGTGGCCACGATGATGAGATCGATGTCGTCCGGAGTCAGCCCGCGTTGCGACAACAGATCTTGTGCGGCGCGGGTGGCCAGATCCGACGTGGTCATCCCGTCGGCGATGTGGCGCTCGCGGATCCCGGTCCTTTCGATGATCCATTCATCGGAAGTATCGACTATCTTTGCGAGGTCGGCATTGGTGAGGATCTTTTCCGGAAGGTAGCGGCCCATGGCGGTAATGGTGGCGCGACGAAGAGTCATAGAGCGCCCATCCTAGATCCCAGCTTCGCCCCAGTCAACGGAATCCTTGCCAATCGGGTATAAGGCGAAACGAAAACGAACAAACGTGAGGGACCTCACCCAGGCCCTCTCCCGAAGGGAGGGGGATTAACGGAAGAAGAAACCATCAATAGCAACGGTGACATAATCAGGGGCCAGTTGAGAGTTTAGGCGCAACCGCGTATGATCCAACGATTATCGTGGATTCGACGGGGGAGCGATGCCACGTCCCCCTTCCCAAATAATCAAGGAATAGAGACTTTGCCGGCGGCTGCTTTCTACGATTTGGACGGGACACTCTTGAGCACGAACCTTGTGCACACGTTCGCCTTCTACGCCCGAAACGACCAGGGCATACTCCGGAGCCTGGGGCGGACGGCCACGACGTTTCTCGGCATCCCGCTATTTCTCGCCACAGATATGTACAGCCGGAAGGTCTTCAACGACCTCTTCTTCAAGTGGTATCGCAACCAGTCCGAGGACCGGCTCCGCTACCTCTCTCAAGACCTGTTCGACGAGGTCATCAAGCCGTCGATCTACCCGGGAACGATGGAGCTTCTGGACAAGTCTCGAAGCCTCGGTTTGCGCCAGGTGGTGGTCACCGGTGCCCTCGATCTCAGTATTCAGCCTTTGTTGAGACATCTAGGCATCGAGGAATTCGTGGCCAACCGATTGGAGTTCGTGGACGACGTGGCCACCGGTCGATTGGTGCCTCCGATCATGGCGAGCGCGACCAAGGCCTCCTGGATCCGGACCTACGCCGAGCGCGAGAGTATTTCTCTGAGCGACTGCTTTTGTTACGCCGATAGCATGAGCGACCTTCCCATGCTTTCCATCGTGGGACACCCGACCGCGACCAATCCCGATCTCAGGCTGCGGAGTACGGCGCTCCGGCACGACTGGCCGATTCTTTCTCTCAAGTAGAAAGATAGCGAAAGGAACCGACTTCATGAGTCCCCTCTTGCGTCGCAAGCTGGATCCGGCGACAGTCATGATCGACACCGATTCGGCCCCTCGCGTCCTCCATTTCGGAGAAGATTTCCTAGAAGTGGATCTGCCGGTCGGCACGCGGGTCATTTATCCCAAGCCTCCGATCCAAGGCCTGCCCAATCCCCGAGCCGCCGTTCGGTACGCTCTAAACAACCCGTTGGGATGCGATCCGCTCTATGCACAGCTTACGCCGGGCATGAAGGTCACAGTGGCGCTCGACGACATCAGTCTGCCGCTTCCCCCCATGCTTCCACCCGACGTCCGACAGACCGTCCTGGAAGTCGTGTTGGAGATGCTTTCCGACCATGGCGTCGACGACATCCACTTGGTCGTCGCTAACTCGCTGCATCGCAAGATGACGGGATCCGAGATGCGGAGGATGGTGGGCTCGAAGATTCACAAAGAGTTCTATCCCGATCGCTATTACTGCCACGACGCCGAGGACCCCGACGGTTTGGTTAATCTCGGAAAGACAAAGCATGGCGAGATTCTTCGAATCAATCGGCGAGCCTGTGAAAGTGATCTCGTCATTTACATCAATATCAATCTGGTTCCCATGGATGGTGGCCACAAATCGGTGACGGTCGGGCTTTGTGATTACGAAAGCCTCACCTCCCATCACGAGCCGCAGACGATCATCGACTCCGACGGCTACATGGATCCGCAGCGGTCGGCCTTGGCAAAAAAGTGCGATCGCCTGGGAAAGCTAGTCGACAAGAACCTCAACGTCTTCCACATCGAGACGGTGCTCAACAATCGGATGTATTCCGATCAACTGAATTTCCTTGGGAGAAACGAAGACGATTTCACCGAAGCGGATCGCCTCAAGTTGCGAGCCACTCGTTGGTCGCTCGAGAAAATGCCCCGCGCCGCGAAACGAGCGTTCCTGCATGCGATACCGGCGCACTTCCAGATGATCGCCTGCAATGCCGGCAAGACGGAGCCGGTCCACGAGCGCACCCTCGAGCGATCGTTCGAACAGTATGCGGTTCGCGTCAAGGGACAGGCCGACATCTTGATCGTGGGTATCCCTTACATCTCACCCTATAACGTGAACTCGATTTTGAACCCGCTTTTGGTCCAGGTCATGGGCCCCGGCTATTTCTTCAACATGTATCGCGGCAAGCCTTTGTTGAAGAAGGGCGGCGTTTTGATCCTCGCGCATCCGTGTTACGACGAGTTCGATGCCAAGTTCCACCCCAGCTACATCGAGTTCTTCAACCGCGTGCTTCCCGAGACCCAAGATGCCTTCACGCTTCGCGAGAAATACGAAGAAGAGTTTGCCAAGAACCCGAGCTATATCCAGATGTATCGTCAGGGCAATGCCTATCATGGGGCCCATCCTTTCTTCATGTGGTATTGGGGAGAGAACGGACGCCGTCACGCCGGCAAAATCATCGTCGCCGGTGCGGAAACCCAGCACGTACCCTCCCTCCTAGGTTGGGAGCGCGCCGAGTCGGTCGCCGAAGCGATCGCGATGGCCCGCAGCTTTACCGGGCCTTCGGCTGAGATCTCGATGTTGCACTTGCCGCCCATCGTGATCCCGGAAGTCGAGTAAGCGGAGAAGATCTTGTCCGACCTAAAGCCTAGCGAGGCCTTCGCCGGCCGACGTATCTTCCTTCTCGGAGGGACCGGTTTTCTCGGCAAGGTCGTCCTGAGCATGTTGCTCGATCGCTTTCCCCAGATCGGCCGGGTCTACTTGATGGTTCGTGCGGCCTCCGATGCGGAAAGCGAAAGCCGTTTCTGGGAGACCATCCTGCCCTCCCCGGCGTTCGATCCGCTGCGGGCACGATACGCCTCTGGGCTCGAGGCCTTTCTTCACAAGAAGCTTGTGATCGTCGGTGGCGACATTACCGATGAGAACCTTGGCTACTCCGAAGAACAAGCGGCACGCATTGCTTCCGACATCGACGTTCTGTTGAATAGCTCGGGCCGGGTGACCTTCAATCCGCCTCTCGAAGCCGCTCTCAAGACCAACGTCACCGGGACTCTCAATATCATTGCCTTCGCCAAGCGGATGAAGCGACCGGCGCTCGTCCATGTCAGCACCTGTTTCGTCGCCGGAAACCGGTCCGGCCAGATCTGGGAGAACGAGCCACTCGTCGGCTATTTCCCTAGGAAAGGAGAGCCCGAGGTCCCTCACTTCTCCGTCGAGCAGGAGATTAAGGACTGCGAGCGCCTCGCGGCCCGGGTAAGGGACGAGGCACAGGATAATTCGCTGGTCGATCGGTTCCAAGAGGCGGCCAAGAAGCGTTTCCTCGAAGAGGGTCGGGATCCAGATGATGAAAAGGCGCTTCGCCTCGCGGTGGCGCGCGAGCGAAAGAACTGGATCCGCTCTCGCCTGACTGATCTCGGAATCGAAAAGGCGAACTGGTGGGGTTGGCCCAACATCTACACCTACACCAAGAGTTTGGGAGAGCAGCTCGTGGCGGCGGAGACCGATATCGTCCGCACAATCATCCGCCCGGCCATCGTCGAGAGCTCGTTGGAGTTCCCCTTCCCTGGGTGGAATGAGGGCTTCACTACCACCGCTCCGCTCATCCGGATGGCCTTGAAAGGCCAGAACCTCTTTCCAGTCGAAGAAAATCTCACGCTGGACATCATCCCGGTCGATCACACGGCGGCGGTGGTGCTGGCGGCGACTGCGCAGGCCTTGGTGGAAGAGCCGGCGCTGGTGCACCAAGTATGCTCGGGAGATACGAATCCGGCGCGCATGGGGCGACTCGTCGTCTTGCTCGGGCTTTATAAGAGAAAGCACTTCAAAGAAAAGGAGACCGGTTCGCGTCTTCTCAACGAGATCGCTGCCCGCATGGAAGCGCAGGCGGTGAGCCCGGACCGTTTCGAGCGGATCTCGATGCCGATGTTGCATCGCGGTACGCGGAAGATTCAAGAACTTCTGGAGCAACTGCCACCCCAGCAGCTCGGTCCTTTCGGCGGCGTCGTCGAGCAGGCCCGGGACGCGGTGAAACGCTTCGAGAGCTTCACGAGTCAGGGTGAAGAGCAATACCAAACCTTCCGCCCCTTCATCGTCGACAACGACTACACGTTCCGAGCGGATAACACTCGTGCGATTTTCGAGAGAATGCCCGCCGAGGAACGAGAGCTTCTTCCCTGGGGTATCGCCTCGCTCAATTGGTATGACTATTGGCTGAAGGTTCATCTTCCCGGCCTCGAGAAGTGGGTGTTCCCACGGTTGGACGAAGCGGAAAAGGTGAAGCCGCGACGGATCTATACCTACGGCAGCCTGTCCGAGCTCTTCGATGCAGCGACCAAGAACCACGCTGGCCGCATTGCCATGCGCATCGAGAGGAAGGGGCGCGAAGAACGTTACACCTATGACGATCTGAGAGAGTGCGTACACCGCGCGGCCGCGTACTTCGTAGGCCAGGGCGTGAGAGAGGGCGAGCGCATCGGTTTGGTCGCCGAGAATTCCCCCGAGTGGGGCATGAGCTATTTCGGTATCTTGAAAGCCGGCGCAACCTGCATCCCGATCGAAAAGGAGGCGACCACAGAAGAGATCGTCAACCTGCTACGCCTCGGCGAAGCGACCGGGTTGGTTATTAGTGATGAGCTTAAGAAGAAGCATGTCGAGCTCGACCGTCAGCTCGCGGAGGTCGACGTCAAGTCTCCAGTATGGGCGTTCCAAGAGATCTTTGCTCTCGGTGACGAGGCCGTCGAGCGGGAAAGAATCGCCGCGCTTCCGGCGAGGGTCGGTCCCAAGGCGTTGGCCTCCATCATCTTCACGTCCGGCACCACCGGAAACCCCAAAGGGGTCATGTTGACGCACCGGAACTTCACGAGTCTGGTTGCCAAGCTCCTAACCGTCTACGACATCAACAACGAAGACGGGATGTTGAGCGTGCTGCCGCTTCACCATTCGTTCGAGTTCGCGACCGGGTTTCTCCTTCCTCTCAGCCGTGGAGCACAGATCACGTATTTAACCGAGCTCACCGGTGACACCATGACCAGGACACTCAAGAAGGGACACGTCACCTGCATCGTGGGTGTTCCGGCTCTTTGGGATCTCCTGAAGCGACGCGTGCTGAGCCGTCTCTCCGACCGCTCGACCAAGCTCGAGGACATCGCTACCGCGCTCATCGACGGAAACTACTTGTTGCGCGGCGAGACTCCTTTCAACCTGGGTCCACTCCTTTTCTCGCCGGTTCACCTTGGTTTCGGGGGAAGGATCCGCTACCTAATCAGCGGTGGCTCGGCACTCTCCGAATCGACACTCAAAACGTTTCGCGGTCTGGGATTCAATCTCAACGAAGGCTACGGCATGACCGAAGCGGCACCGGTGCTCACCGTCACCCCGCCTACAGGCCGTCCCATTCCTGGCAGCGTGGGGCAGCCTTTACCGGGAATCGACATCCGCATCGACACTCCGAACGCCCGGGGCGTGGGTGAAGTCCTCGCCCGCGGCCCCAACATCATGGTGGGTTATTACGGGAACGAGCGGGCGACCAAGGAAGTGCTGCGCGATGGATGGCTCCACACCGGGGACCTCGGTCGAATGGACCAAGAGGGTAATCTCCATATCGTCGGTCGCTTGAAGGAGATGATCGTCGACGGGAATGGCAAGAACGTGTACCCCGACGAGCTCGAAGAAGTCTACGCCGATCCGAAATGGATCAAAGAGCTCGCGGTAGTGGGTTTTCCTGACGGCGCGGCCGAGCGGGTGGCTTGCCTGGTGGTGCCTAATGTCGAGGACAACAAGTCGATGAGTGAAGGGGAGCTTCGCGCCGAAATAGAAAGGCATTTCCAGAGCGCGTCCAGCCGGCTGCCTCTTTACAAGAGAGTCAAGATCCTCCAGTTCACCGACAAAGAGCTGCCTCGCACCTCGACGCGAAAAATCAAGCGTCGAGAGGTCGTCGCGTTGATACAAGAGCTCAAACGAGAGACCGATGCCGAGACGGCGCTCGCCAGCGAAGCCCCCGGGCTCGATGCCAACTGGCTCCTCGATGTGGTGGCGACCATTTGCGAGAAACCGCGCGCCGAAGTACATCTCGATAGCCGACTCGATGAGCTGGGGTTCGACAGCCTGATGTACAACGAGCTTGCGACGGCCCTAGAAAGTACCACCGGCGACGTGCCCTCGCCGGATGTCCTGGCGGGCTTGAACGACATTCGAGAGCTCGTGGACTATCTCAAACGGAAGCCGGTGAGCGCCGACCGAAAGGTTGCTGCACGCGCGGTCGCGGAGAAGAAGGAGGAAAAGGAAATTGCTGTTCCTCCTCTGATCGCCAACCTCGGGCGTCAGGGCCTGACCGCGGCCCAGGGGTGGTTCTACCACGAAGTGTTGAACCCGGAATTTCACGGCCGAGGGCACATACCAAAGCACACGCATTTCATCGTCGCGGCGAATCACTCGTCCCATTTGGACATGGGACTCGTGAAAACGGCGCTCGGCGACGCAGGAAAAAATCTCGTCGCATTGGCCGCTGCCGATTACTTCTTCGATAACCGTCTGAAGCGAGCCTTCTTCGAGAACTTCACCAACCTCGCGCCCATGGAGCGAAAGGGATCCCTCCGGAAATCACTCGAGTGGGCACTCAATATCGTCGAACAAGGGTACAACCTGCTTCTCTTCCCCGAGGGTACGCGCTCTCGAAGTGGCCGCATGCAACGTTTCCAGCGCGGCCTGGGTCACCTTGTCTTGCGCGCCAAGGTCGGGGTACTTCCGATGTATCTCAGTACCCACGAAGCCTTGCCGCCGGGAGGTTGGTATCTGAAATCACGCGAGGTGAGCGCCGTGATCGGACCGTACCTCCAGCCCGAATTGCTTCAGCGGGTTGGAGAGGGGCTTGCACGCTCGGACGCCGAGCGGGCGGTGACTCGATTGGTCGAGCGGGTGGTTGAAGATCTTCGCGATGGACGCGAGACGCGGATCGAGGAAGAGGCGCAGGCCATACGTCAGGAGTATCGCACCGAGCGGCCGGCTCGAGACGCCGTTCCCGTGACCAGCGGCCGCAGCAAAAAATCCTAGTAGACGGTAACGATGAAATCGATACTCGACTCAATCGCCGCTATCGACGAGCCCCCTCACCCGTCCGCCTTCGGCGGACGACCTCTCCCCCGCGGTCGGGGGAGAGGCAATAGAGGTGGTACCAACTTCGTTGGTACAGCCTGCTAGGCGCGAGTCACCATGCCCAAAGTTCTCATCACCGGTGCAACGGGCTTCCTAGGAAGTCATCTCGTTGAGCTTCTTATGGAACGCGGCGAGGATGAGCTTCGCGTTTTGAGCACCTCGCCACCCGAGAAACTCTCTAAGAAAGGCGTCGAGCTGGTCGAAGGCTCGATCACCTCACCCGAAGTGGTCGGTCGGGCAGTGAAGGGCATTCAACAAATCTACCACCTTGCCGGGAAGGTCTCCCGGAATCCCGACGATCAGCGCGAGATGTACGAAGTACATGTCGACGGAACGCGCTTTCTGTGTCGGGAAGCCGGCCGTGCAGGAGTCCAGCGCATCGTTCTGGCCTCGTCGAGCGGAACGATCGCGGTCACCGATGACGGCGAGAAGATCCCGGACGAAACCTGGCCGACGCCTCTCGACATCATCTCGCGCTGGCCTTACTACTCCAGCAAGGTCTATCAGGAACAGGTGGCTCGACAGGAGACCGAAGGCGGTCCGGAGCTGGTGATTCTGAACCCCAGCCTCTTGCTCGGTCCAGGAGACGAGCGCCTGTCTTCGACCGATGACATCCTCAAGTTTCTAGCGCGCGAGATTCCCGCCATACCACCTGGCGGCCTCAATTTCGTGGACGTGCGGGACGTCGCGCCCGCCTTTGTCGAAGCCATGAAGCGCGGCGTTTCCGGCGAGCGTTACTTGCTGGGCGGACCCAATTGGGAGTTCGCGAAACTCTTCGGTAGATTAGAACGCCTCACGAAAATAGCCGCGCCTCGGCTTCGTCTCCCGGCGCCGGTGATCGAATGGACCAGTCAAGCGATCGACGCCCTGTATCGACATTGGGGAAAAGCCCCTCCCGTCGATCGTGTCAGCGTCGAGATGAGCTGCTACTTCTGGTACCTCGATTCATCGAAGGCGGAGCACGCCCTAGGATTTAGTTCGCGGGATCCGGGGGACACGCTATACGAAACCGTCGCGTATCTCAAAGAGCGTTTTCTCGGCGCCGGTGCATTCCGATAACCCCGGAGGCCTCCTTCAGGCAAACCCGGTGAAGCTCGAGTACTTCAGATTTTCCTTTATTCTTGGATTCAACTTCGCCCTCAACTGACCGAAGCGGAGGAGGTGTATTGCGGAGAGCACTTGAGTCAGGTTATTTTGTCGCAGCGCTTTGGTATCCGAAGGACAAACGCAAAGAAAGAGCATAGGAGGCAAGCATGTTAGCGAAATTCAAACCCGGCTGGATTGCAGCGTTGGCCATAGGCGTGGCGATTGGAGCCGTCATCACCAGCAATCTGGGGCTGGACCAGCGGGCCCAGGCCCAGACCCAGGACAATTTGCCGAAGGGGCGCGAGGCTGCGGCGATAGACGATGGCCAGTACCCAGCCACCTATTTCCCGAATACCGAGGTCCTCGGCTCCGGCGAAATGAGGATCACCGCCCTCGGTACCGGCATGCCGAATCAGACCAAGAAGGCTGTGTCGATCTCGTATCTGGTGGAGTTGGGCAATGGGGAAAAGTTCTTGTTCGATCTTGGAAGTGGCTCGATGGGGAACCTGTTCTCCCTGCGCCCCGACTTTTCGAAGCTCGACAAGGTATTCGCCAGCCACCTGCACGTGGACCACGTGGGCGACTTCATGGGGCATCATATCGGTAGCTGGCTTTCAGGGCGCTATACACCACTCCACCTCTACGGACCGACCGGGTCCACCCCCGAGCTGGGCACCAAGGCCTTTGCCGCCGCCATGCAGACGGGCTACGCCTGGGACATCGCCACCCGTACCGGCGCACTTCCGGATGCGGGTGGGCACATCGAGGTGCACGAGTTCGACTACAAGCAAGAAAATCAGATTGTCTACCAGCAGAACGGCGTGACGATTCGATCTTGGCCGGCCATTCACAGCCTGGACGGCCCGGTGAGCTATGGTCTCGAGTGGAGCGGGCTCAAGTATGTGTTCGGCGGTGATACCTATCCCAACAAGTGGTACCTCGAATATGCCACCGGTGCGGACGTCGCCTCGCACGAGGCGTTCCTTCCGCCAAAGGCCCTGGCAGAGTATTTTGGCTGGGACTTGGCCCAGGCGACGTATGTGTCGACGAGAATCCACACCGAACCACAAGCCTTTGGGAAAGTGATGTCGGCACTCAAACCGCGAATGGCCGTTGGCTACCATTCGGTGCAATCGCCAGAGAACAACGCCGCGATCACGGATGGCATCCGCAAGACCTATGACGGGCCGCTGACCATAGCGCGAGACCTGATGGTCATCAACGTCACCAAGGAAACGATCAAGGTGCGCATGGCCGTAGTGGATGAGTACGCTCTACCGCCCGATGTCACTAAGGCGTACATAGATGCACCTCGCACAGACCAAAAAGATCCTTCCGCGGCAATCTTGAGTGGCAAGTGGAAAGGCTACACCCCGCCGCCCATGCCAAAGAGGTAAGTAGCGGCAAACTCAGCGACGCGGGTTGGGTTTTACCCCACCGCCGCAATGGTGGAAGGAGCGCGTACCTATCGCAGCGATGAGTCCTCGTGGTTCAATGCCTGGTGCAGCATTGGCCGAAGGACATCTACCGATCCAGGGGGATAGCTTCACTCAGCAATGCACGCCTTGTTCTAGACTGGTACGCGAACATTGAGGGCAGCCGGGCACACCTCGAATTTCGCCGGCAGTGTGCCCGGAGTCTCCCCGTCCACTTCCACGCCAACCTTCGCTTGCTCATCCACCGGCCAAGCTTTGATCGATTTTACCTGCACGTGATCCACCTCCGGAAGTGAGACATGAGTCCCGGTGTAGATGCGTGGACCGTCGGCGAGGATCCGGGCGAAAGACACCTTTCGAATCACGACAAGGTCGAGAAGCCCGTCGACTAGCCTCGCCTCGGGCGCGATTTTCATGCCCCCGCCGAAGAATCTTCCGTTGTTGACCGAGACCTGGGTAATGGGAAGTCGGCGCTTCTCCTGCTCATCGGTTTCGAGCCAGACCTCAGGTGCTTCGAACGCGAAGGCCGCTTTGACGGTGTGGGTCGCGTAGGCCAGCTTTCCTCCCAAGGCAGAGCCGATCCCGCTCGAACGGTTCGCCCGATTCATTCTTGCCGCGACTTCTCCGCTCAAGCCAAAGGAGGACGAGTTGACGAAGTAGCGGGAAGTGGTCTTCCCTTCAGCATCGGTGTACTCCACCTTGCCGACGTCTATTCGCCGTGGTTCTCCGGTGCGGAGGGCTCGCGCCGCGTCGGCCAATCGCTTCGGCGTGCCGAGCGTTCTCAGGAAGTCGGCACCTGTACCCTGGGGAAGTACGCCGAGCTCCGCGGCGGCACCCGAACGTAAGATACCCCTGGCCACCTCGCTGATGGTGCCGTCGCCCCCGAACGTGATCAGCAAAGTGCGTCCCGCTCGCGATTGCTCCTCCGCGATGCGGGTCGCGTCGCCTTCACCTTTCGTAAAGGCACACTCGTAGGGACCGAAATGGGTCCGAATCGTGGCGGCGGCGCTCGCCCAGGAGCGTCCCGCCGCACCGCCCCCGGCAGCAGGATTAATAATGATTAGAGGGAGCCTATCGTTCAATTTGGGCATTTCGGGCACGGTGTCGCCGGATCTTAGCATGCGGCCAAACAGCAGGCTTTGCGCCTGCGCGCGCATCGCTCGGGGGCGATGAGCGCCAAAATGTGATACATTTTCTCCCCCCTAGCCAGCTAGGACGGATTCACCGTGGAAGCCAAAGTCACTCTCGATCAGCCACATCCGCCCCCGCCCGGGCTCATTCCCTTTCTCCGGGCGATCGCGGTTGCCCTTTCGAGGGTCGTGGCGGGCGTCTTTGGCTGGGCCAGGGACGCCATCGCCCGGGGCATCATCCGGGTCGGAATCCCGCCGAATGCGGTGACCTTGACAGGGCCGGTCGTGGTTTCTTTGGCCTTTATCCCGGTCTTCGAAGGAAACCAAAGGCTGGCCGGCCTGGTTTTGATTGCCGCCGGCGCCTTCGATCTGCTCGACGGCGCGGTGGCCCGCATCTCGAGGGGAAGTACAGTCTTCGGAGGGTTCCTGGATTCTGTAGTGGATCGCTACACGGATTTCATTATGCTCTTTGCGATCCTGGTCTACACCAACCGACACGTTCACACCCATCGTTTGCTTTACTTCACGCTTTGGTCTCTGGCGGTCGTTGGAACGGCGACCACGCCTTACGTGCGTGCCCGGGCGGAGAACGTCATCGATGGTTGCAAGGTTGGTTTCATGGAACGGGCCGAGCGTACGGTCACCATCATTATTGGTGCGCTCGCCTTCAACCTGCACATTACGCTCTGGATTCTCGCGATCTTCACGAACCTCATCGCGATCCAGAGGATCTTCTATGCCCGGCTGCGCATGAACGACCGCGAGCCCAAGGGTCGCTTCTGGTTATGGATGTATCCGCGTTTGAACGCTCCGCACTTCGTGCTCTGCGCTGCCTTGATCCTAAGTTTGATTTTCGGGCATCATTTAATTCCTAGGCCATAACGAAGACTCTTCGTCCTTTATTCCCTCTCCCTCTGGGAGAGGGTGGCGCCGACAACCGGCTGCCCTTGACAACATTGTCGGACGCCGGGTGAGGGTCAGTGCCTACTCCTACCCATACGCTATAGTAATTCTGTGACCCGAGTCTGGTCCTCCTTCCTGGCCCTGACCGTTCTCGCCGCTGGAGCGGTGCTCCTCCATCTGGGTGTCCATGCGGTCACCGTCGAGGGCGAATCATGGGAAACAAAACGCCTCCGTGCGGTGCATTCCCTTCGCGAGGGTGCACCCCTACTTGTCGTCTACGGGACGGCCGCCCCAAAGTGGATAGACCACTATCGTGCTGAAGCCGAGCGATTCGCCGAGCGTTATCAGTCTTGGGGCCGTCCCGTGAAAGTGATAGCGGATCGCGACCTCTCTTCCTCCGATCGCAGAGAAACAGCCATCGTTTTGATCGGACGGCCCGATGCTAATCGATGGGTCCGTGAGATCGTTGACGAAATGCCGGTTCGTTTTTTGAAACAAGGCTTCTCTTTCGGAGGACGATCTTACGAAAAGACCGACCACGTTCTTCGACTTCTGACGCTTTCACCGTGGAACCCAGAGCGTCCGGTGGTTCTCGTTGCTGGAGCATCCCACGAATCGCCTTTATCGCAGCGAGGCTTTTGGTTCGGGCGGCTGGACTATTCGGTTCTCGAGGGCCGTCGTGCCATTCGCTACGGGCGGCTTGTCGAGGGCAGCATCGATTGGGCTTCCGACGTCGACGTTTTGGCGGAGCACGAAGTGTGGGCCGAGAGTCTTCGGCGCACTGCTACCGAGCGCCTGGAGCTCTACTATCCCGGGGCGAGCTTCGCGGAATCGAAGCATCAGGAGATCCTCGACACACTCGAGGCTCGGCTCGACAAGGCGGCTCAGGAATTGGGCGATCTGCCGGGGGAGTCGATCCGTTTCTATCTCTATCCGTCGCACGAGACCAAAGGTCGGTTGGTCGATTCGGTGGCTCGGTCTCACGTTGACTCGAGCACGACGACCGTACACGCGATCTACTCGCCGGAGCGCGATGGCCTGGACGGTGCCGAAGAAGTGGGTTTGCTCCTGGACCGTTTATGGGGAGCTCCCGTCGAGCCGTATCTATGGGCTGGGCTCTCGCGGATGTTGGCGGGTCTGCCTTTCGAGAAGGAGGCGGCCGGATTCGCCTATCTCGGATTTCCTCCCGAGCTTAGGCGGCTCGCCGCGACAGATAACCGTACCTCGTTGGCCTTTCCCGAGGCGGTCTACCGAGCCTACGCCGCTAGCTGGGTGTCTTTTCTGCGAACACAGATGACGAGCGAGGAATTCCGTCGGTACTACACCGGAGCCCGCGAGCACCGGTTAGAGAAACAAGAACAAGCGTGGCGACGGCGGGTGGGGCACGACGCCACGCGTTACGCCGAGGGTTTCGCAGAAGAAGCAGAGCTCTCGCATGCGTCCTATTCCAGCGCCAAGGTCTTTCACAAGGGCTTCAACTACGCCTATACGAACAGTCGCGACAGTGGATATCCGACCACCCGTTCGTTGGAATCTCTCGAGGGACTTCGAAACCTAGCTGCCAACTCTGTGGCACTCGTGCCGTACGGCTTTTCTTCACCGGATCACCGAACCGAGATCCGTCGCGCCGGAAACTCGATTAGTACCGAGAGCGACGAGTCGATCCGGGTTGCGACGGCGGACGCGCGGCGATTGGGTCTTCGGGTCTTGCTGAAACCGCAGATCTGGCTTAGCTATCGAGAGTGGCCGAGCGACATCGATTTCGGGACCGACCAGGAATGGAACGCGTGGTTCGAGAGCTACGAGAGCTGGATTCTATCGTATGCGCTCCTGGCCGAGGAGTTACGGGTCGATTTGTTCTGCGTGGGCACGGAGCTCACTCATCCTACGCTCGAGAGGCCCAAGCAGTTCCGAGATCTCATCGCGAAAGTGAGACGGGTCTATCGCGGTCCCATTACGTACGCCGCGAACTGGTACGAAGAGTTCGAGACGATCACGTTTTGGGATGCGGTCGATATCGTCGGGCTCGACAACTACTACCCGTTGGCGAAAAGTTCGGAGACCAACGAAAAGGATCTACGCTCCGCTGCAGCGGAAGTTGCGGATCGGATTGAAGCGGTTGCTCTTCGCGTTGGCAAGCCGGTGATCTTTACGGAAGTCGGTTTTCCTTCCGTTGGCGCGGCGGGAACCGGTAACCACGAGGGAAGCCCAACCGATCTCGAACGGCAGGCACTTCTCTACCGGATTACCTTCGAGACCTATTGGTCCCGGCCGTGGTTCCACGGCTTCTATTGGTGGAAATGGTTCTCCGACCCCGGAAACGCCGGTCCGGGAGGTGACGTCTGGACACCGCGCGGCAAGCCCGCCGAAGGCGTGGTTGCCGATTGGTATGGCAAACCGTCGCCCCGTGCACGGCGTCCTTCTCAATGAGTGGACGCCGACCGAGCTAGCCAGCTGCGGGAGGCTGATCCTCCTTCAGCTTCATGAAGACGAACTCGACAGACTGCGGGGTCCGGTCGTTGTAGCGCTTGTTGAAGTCGTCGTCACTCATCGTCAAGAGGATGATGCCCTCGACCAGCCCAAGGATCGCGCCACCGATTCCGCAAGTAACCACGGTCGCGGCAATCAAGATGAGTCCGGTGCCCATCGAGCCGAGGTAGAACTGGTGGACTCCCAATCCGCCCAGCAAGATTCCCAAAATGCCAGCCGCCGTCTTGTCCTTACCCCTTCCAGCCATTCGTTCCCTCCGCGGGCTACACTCGCCGATTCGTAATCAAAGTCAAAGATGAGAAAGGATTGAGTTTCCTCGATCCGCGGCATGGTATCCGGTTGCGGTCGGGAGAGTCAACCTCAATTGGAAGCAAAGGCTCCGTGCGCGGAGAACCTTGCAGGGAAACCGAATCAGCGGTAGAGTTGCCGTTGCCGGCTCAAGGCCGCCCGGCCGCGTGGATCCTGGAGGAAAACTGGTTATGAAGCACCCGGCTTGGAGCTGTTAAAGTCTACGTCACCGATGGCAAGTCCTGGGACAAGCCCACATTCTTGCGTGTCTCGGTCGGGCTGCCCGAGGACAATCAGCGATTTCTCGCTGCATTAGGGGAGGTCTTGACCACGCATTCATAGCCGGCATAGCCGGCATAGCCGCCATAGCCGCCATAGCCGGAGGTCAGGGGAATGGAAGGTAAAAGCGACTCCTTGGTAATCAAGCAACTTAACCCCGGTGCGTGCAGAACTTATTTCATAGGCTCGGCGCCGACGAAGGAGGCCGCCCTCATCGATCCCGTATTGGGTCACGTCGACGACTACCTCAAGTTTCTCGAGGACGGGGGATGGACGCTCCGCTACGTTCTCGACACGCACACTCACGCCGATCACATTTCTGGAGGCGTCAAATTGATCGAACGCACCGACGCCGAGTACGCGATGCACAAAAAGGCGGGAGTGCGAGCGGTCGGTCGCCGCCTGGCCGATGGTGACTCCTTGAGGATGGGTGGCGTCGTGATGGACGTGATCGAGACACCCGGGCACACCAAAGACAGTGTGACGGTTAGTCTCCCAGGGATTTTGTTGACCGGCGATTGGCTTTTCATCGGCGGAGCAGGCCGGACGGATTTACCGGGAGGCGATCCGGCCGAACATTGGGAGATCTCTGGCGAGGATCTGCGAAGGATGATAGCGGAGGGGGGGCCTCCGCCACTCGTGTTGGACGTCCGGCAGCCGGAGGAGCTTGTGGGGCCGCCCGGCCGTCTGTCGGGGGCAACGTTCATCCCGTTAGGGGAGCTTCAACAAAGGCTGTCTGAGATTTCCGATCGCCATGAAGGCCCCATCGTATTGGTTTGTCGGAGCGGCAGTCGATCCATCATTGCCGCGGCGATTCTCATTGAAGCCGGCTTCCAAAATGTTTCTTCGATGGCGGGCGGCATGCAGGCCTGGAGGCAGAGGGGCTACCCCGACGGTCGAAGAGGACTCCCAAGAGAATAAAATGCGCGCGCTTCTTTGCTTCACCTCTCTGGCATCGGCTGCTGCCTGCCTTCTGTCTGGGCCGAAGGCGGACTTCGTGCTCCGCGACGGTAAAATCATCACCCTGTCCGCGGAACGTCCGGTAGCGGAAGCTCTTGCCGTGACCGGCGGGCGCATCACCGCCGTAGGCACTACGGCCGAGATAAACGACTTCGTGGGGCAAGAGACAAGGGTTCTCGATCTCGACGGTGCGCTGGCCGTCCCGGGCTTCATCGATTCCCACGCGCACTTCATGGATCTCGGTTTTGCCGAGCTGCAATTGGATCTCGTGGGCACTCGAAGCTCGAGCGAGATCGCCCGCAAGTTGAAGGATGTCGCTGCCACCCTTCCCGCCCCCCCCACCTCCGGAGAAGAAGACGAAGCCGAAGGAGACGAGGAACAAGAAGTTGTCTGGATCCGGGGGCACGGGTGGGACCAAAACGACTGGAAGAAAAAGGAGTTTCCCACCGCGGCCATCCTCGATCAAGTGGCTCCCGATCGTCCGGTCTTTCTGACGCGCATCGATATGCACGTCGGCTGGGCCAATTCCAAGGCGATGGAGCTGGCCGGTGTCGATCACGAAACGCCCGATCTCGATGGCGGTGAGATCATTCGTGACGAGGAAGGGAACCCGACCGGCGTCTTCATCGATCTCGCTAGAGATCTGATCACCAATAGCATTCCGGATCGGAGTGACGAGGATCGCCGCAAGGCGTTCCAAGCCGCGCAGGACGCAGCCCTGCGGGCGGGCATCACCAGCGTTCACGACGCAGGAGTGGGCGCTCGCGACATCGAGCTATACCGCGACACTCTAACCCGAGGTGATCTCAAACTGCGTCTCTACCTCATGTTGGATGGCAGCAACCCGGATCTTCTGGAGCGGTTCTTCTCGCACAAACCGGAGATCTCGCCATGGCTCACGATCCGCTCGGTGAAGCTCGTCGCGGACGGTGCGCTCGGCTCACGAGGTGCGGCACTTCTCGACCCCTATGCCGATCGCCCCGACTGGTGGGGTCTCACCATCCTGACCGAAGAAGACGTCTACAACATTGCAGATCGGGCGCTCAGTGCCGGCTACCAACTCAATGTCCACGCTATCGGTGATCGGGCCAACCGCGAAGTACTGAATGCGTTCCAAAGAGCTTTCGACGACAACACGGCCGTCGACGATCCGAGATTTCGAATCGAACATGCGCAGATCCTGGATGACATCGACATCCGTCGCTTCGCGCAACTGGGAGTCATTGCTTCGATGCAAGGCGTTCATGCTACCTCCGACATGCCGTGGGTGGCCGATCGAATCGGCGAGGAGCGGAGTGCGGAAGGTGCCTACGTGTGGCAGAAGCTTCTCCTGTCGGGGACCAAGATCGCCAACGGCACCGACGCTCCGGTCGAGAGAATATCGGCGCTGGAGTCCATCTATGCGTCCATCACTCGCCAAGATAAGCAGGGGAAACCCGAAGAGGGTTGGTTTCCTGACCAAAAGATGAGCCGGGAACAGGCGCTCCGGTCCTACACGCTCGATGCAGCCTATGCTGCCTTCCAGGATCAAGATAAAGGGTCGTTGGAGGCCGGGAAACTAGCGGACATCACCGTCTTGTCCAAGGACATTCTGACGATCCAGCCGCACGAGATTTTGGATACCGAAGTGCTCTACACGGTGGTGGGCGGCGAAGTGGTTTACGCCGCCACCCGCGCCAACGACAGCGCCGCCGCGAACTGACCCCCGACACGCGCGGGCCGCCAAAATACGAGAGTGCATGAATCAAAGTCGTCAGGCGCCCCCGCGTCATTACATGGCGTTGGCCTTCGCGCCCGTCATCGTGGCGCTAGTAACTCTGGTCAGCCTCTACCTTTACCAACAAGGAGCCCGGGAGAGAAGAGACGGTTGGCAGAAACCGGAGGCGGTGCTAGACGCCATCGGCGTCCGAACCGGGATGCGGGCGGCGGAATCGACACCGTCCGATACTTATTTCCTCGAACGATTGTTACGGCGGGTGGGGGACGACGGTCGCGTCTTCGCCATTGCTCCTCCGAGTCGTGTCTCGGACGACATCGCCCGTGAGGTACCCCCAGTAGAAATCGTAGCCGAGCCGCCGCCCGGCTTGGATGCCATTCTTTCTGTTCACGTCACCATGGCGAAACAAGATTCGAAAGAATTGGAACGCACGCTGGCCGAATGCGGTAAGCGACTCAACAACGGCGGGCGCATCGGCGTAATCGGTGTTCGGACCGAGGGGTTCAACACGTTCCTCCCCTCGTCCGAAGTCAAGCGGCTCGGGACGGACGCAGGCCTAGAATTAGTTGGTGAGGAGCACCTCGTGGACCGACAGTTTCTGGTTGTTTTGGAGAAGAACTAGAGCCCTCACCCAGGCCCTCTCCCGGAGGGAGAGGGGTTAGAGGACGAAGAGACATCCACACCCTCACCCGCCGTCTGGCCACGTTTTTCTTTGGCACTGCGTATTTTGACGGCCCCAGGGTTCCCCCAAAGGGGAGAGGGTTTAAAATAAAAGAGGGAAGCCAGCGTTGACGCCCTCACCCAGGCCCTCTCCCAGAGGGAGAGGGGTTAGAGGAGGGAAGCCAGCATTGTTAGAGCCCGATTTGAGATCCAACCGAGAATAACCAACGGCTTCTGCCGGCAACAGGATGGAGGGCGTAGGCCAGATCGAAACGGACGCCGGGCCGTGTCGCTGACAAACGGTTTCTCCCAATGAGCAAACCGACCCCCACGTCGGCCCTGAGCTCGCTGAGCGTCAACTTGACCGGGCGCGGCCAAGCGTAGCCGGCGTCGGCGAAGACGCCGAGGGCGAATGACGCGAGGCGAAAGACCTCATCGGCAATGAAGAAACGCTTCTCGGCGCTGAAAAGAAGCGAACGGTCACCCGCGAACTGAAAGACCGGATAACCGCGCAGGCCATTTTGCGCGCCGAGAGTCAGTTGCACTTCCGGATCGAGGTTGCTCCCGTAGAGAAATCTTGCCAGGGCGAGAAACGTTCGGCGAGGCGCCATTTTGTTCACATAGTCTAAACGGAAGACCGCGAGACTGTTCTCCCATTCCCCGCGGCGATGTCGGGCCCGCCAGGTGGCGCGACCGCGAACGAAATGCCCGACACCTAGGTCGGCACCGATTTGCTCCGACAGGAAGAAGAAGTATGTGGTGCCGGGCTCCCCTCCGAGCGAGGGTGTCGAGACGCCGAAGAACGCCGACGCTTGGTTGCCGAGGTTGAAGTCTTCGGCGACTTCGAAGCGATTCACGTGCGTAAGCTTCAAGAAGCGGTGTTGCTCTGTGCTGATTCCGATTTGTAGGACCCCAAAGTCTCGGAGCCTCCCCTCGACTTCATCCTCCTGCTTCCGGTAGCCGAGGTGGAGCCTCACCGCGCTAGTGCTCGACCGCCGCACCGCCCGAGCCGCATCGATTTCACCAAACCGCCGAATGTGTCTGAGGTCGATCACTCGTTCGCCATTGAAGTAAAGAGGTGCAAGCTGATCGAACCCTAGCAGGCGAAAGCTGAAGGCCCATTTGGTGTGAAGGGAGTGGAAGGGTTTCAGGAGGGAAAATTGGCCTCGTCCGCCGTCGGAGAGATCGGAGTACCCTATAGCCGCAGCCACCCGCGATCCGCTCACGCGCGGATCGCGGTAAAAAAAATTCGTGCTGTCTCGCTCGAGCCCGTGGCGGAATGTGAATTCGAGCTGTTTCCCCCGACCGAGGAGGTTCCTTTCTGAAGCTCCCAATCCCCAAGTGAACTCGTTGCCAACCTTCGCGAACGAAAGCTCCGGGACGGTGCTCCAGGCGTCAAAGGTTCGGACCCGGATGTCGACGGTGCCGTTGTCCCCGGGAATCGTTTCGATCTTGGCGTCTCTTATGAAAATGAGATTTCGGAGATTGCGTTCGGTCTCGGCAAGGGTCTTGGGGTCGAGCTTATCTCCCGAAGCAAAGAGCAACTCTTGACGAATGATGCCTTCCCGGGTCCGCACATGAAGTTTATTGGCGAAACGGTAGACCCAGTGCCCGTCCTCTTCCTCCTCCTCGTGAAAAACATCGCTGGATACGATCTCGATGTTTCCGATGCGCGGGGGATTTTCCTGTTCATTGGGGATGGCGGAGCCGCTCGCGGCGGCGAGGAGAAAGACCGCCCCGACGTTGAAGGGAAGACGGAACATTACTGAACAATGTAGGCTTCCCCATTAGGAGAAGGCAAGTCGGGGGCTCACGGGCCTAATTAAGGGGCTGAACCTCGGGGACCCGCTTACGGAATTCGTTGGTCAAGGTCTCGACAAGATCGGCTCGGCGATCGTAGAGGCGCTTCAGCTTCCTCGGTTTGTGCCTCTCCAACGCATATGCGGTTAGGAGCGGGAGAGCGATCGTCGAGTCGACATAGGTGACGATGGCGTGCGGCAACATTTCCGGATCGACCTTCCCCCAGCTCACCGCCTCACCGGGGGTAGCGCCCGACAGGCCGCCCGTATCGGGGCGCGCATCGGTAAACTGCATGAAATAGTCGAAGCCCTTCTCGTCGAGGCCGAGGACCTCCTGAATCTGTGGCTCGGTCTGGAGCAAGAAGTTCTTGGGCGAACCGCCTCCGAGCATGACCGCGGCCGCCTTGCGGCCGTTGAACTTGGCGTCGAACACGATGGCCGTCGTTTCGTTGACGTCGGCACAGATGTCGAGCTTGAGCTTGTTGTCCTGAAGCGACATGGAGGCGATGTTCATACCGATGGCACTGTCCCCGGGTGACGACGTGTAGATTGGGACTCCTAAGCGATGCGCGGCAGCGAGAAAAGAACGGTTCTCTAACCCTAGTGCCTTTTCCCGTTCGCCGACGTACTTACCGCAAATGTAGTGGAACTCGGCGGTCGACATCTCCCTTTGAAATTCCTCGGAACAGACCAGACGTTGGTAATACTTGTCCAGAGATAAGAGATCTTCGAACTTGAAGAAGATGTCGTAGATCCGAACCACTCGGTCCTCGTAGACTTTCACGTCGTCGACGAAGGGAGTCCCGCGATGCATGTTGTAGCCGATACCGTAGTGCGTGTCGTGGTAGAGATTGGCACCAGTGGAAACGATCCAATCGACGAAGCCGGCCTCCATGAGTGGAATGAGCGCGCTCGGCCCGAGACCGGCCGGGGTGAGCGCTCCGGAGAGGGAGAGCCCTACCGTGACATCCTCGTCGAGGACGCGGTCGACGAAGAGCTGACAAGATTCGCGGAGGCGGCCGCCGTTATAGGCGTTGAAGCTGTCGTCGATGAGCTGCGCCACCGACCATTTCGGGTCGATGGGGCGTGAGCTGATCTCGGGTCCATGAAGATACTTACTCTTCTTGTGCATTCGGCGACGCCTCCTTTCTCCGACCAGATGAGCGTCAGGTTCGAAGGAGCCGAGTATATCACGGCGATCCCTTGGTCTTTCGCTTCCTCGAGAGGGAGCGCCTCAACTTTCAGACGGAAAAAAATCGGCGAGAATCTCGTCGAACTGGGCACCCCGCGCCTTGAGGTTGTGTCCTTCGGGGACCTCCAAGTAAGTGAAATCGTAACCCCCTTCGACTAAAGCGTCTCGAAGTGCGAAGCCGTCCTTCGCCCAGCGTGTGTCGTAGAGACCAACCATCAAGAAGAACCGGACTGGCCGGGCAGGATTCGATGCAATGATTTCGTTGAAGTGGGTGGGCCTGATCGCTGGAGTCAAAGCCGCCGCAAAGCCGAATATCTCCGGATGAGAGTAGGCTAAGTTCGCGGCCGCAAGTCCTCCGCGTGAGGCGCCCAATATTGCCCTCTCGTTCGGCTCGGGCAGGGTTCGGTAGCTTTCGTCGATGAATGGCACCAGCTCCTCGGTCATAAACCGACGATAGCCGTCGTGCATCCGGTACTCTTCGCGGCGAATAACTGGATCTACAAAAACCGCAATCAGTGGACGGCAGAGACCCTTTTCGATGGCGTAGTCAATGAGCGCGGGAAAACCGCGCTCTGCGTATAGAGCTCCATCCCCGATATAGATGCTTGGGTAGCGGCGATCACTTTCTTCATAACCGCTCGGCAAGTAGACGAGGATCTTGCGTTCGTTGCTCAAGATCCGGCTTTTGAAGATACTCTCCGCCACTTGACCCTTGGCAACCGAAGCATCCGCGGAAAACTCCGGTGGGGGTAGGTAGGCCGGCATCGCCAACTCCGATAGTTGGTGCTCGAAGCCTGGGGTGGTGGAGGGATTGTTCGGATCGAGCTCTTCGGCTTCACCCCGCATGACCGAATACTCGATGCGCGCGTCCTCCTGGAAATCTCTTCGTAGGTAGTACCAATCGGTTCCTCCGATGGGCGTCATCGCTCCCGCCGAGGCGACGGGTCCGTCGTCGTTTCTCCCCCACGCGTTGAAGTCGTCGAGGATCCGTGGAGGTGTCGAGGGTTCGCCTTGGGCCAGGAAAATCGCTTCGTTGCCTTCGACCACCGGGGTTGATCCGTTGGTCGCGATGTAGTGGTCGACCCGCTCTTGGCGTTCTTGCGACGAGAGCCGATCGAAGCCCGTGATCAGCTCGTCGAAATCAGCTGGCTCGGCGTTTTGAGCCATCTCACAGGCGAGTAAAAAGCAAAGCGGCAGTACGTTATGGAGCAACATCCATCGGTACGTCATATTTGCTCATCCTGAAAAGTTGCTCCCCCCAATCGAGCAAGAATATATTCCCTGTGAAAATTCTAGTCAATGAGTGTGATCGTTCTCACGGTGGTGCGATGGGTAAGCTAATATTGTTGACTACCCGGTGAAGCCAGATAGTCTGCTGACTCTCACGCCAATACCGGGTGCTCTCATTAGAGGTGAGCGATGCCAGATTTTGGACGAATCATCAATCTAGCGTACATGCGCATACTCGGCCGGCCGGCCGATCCGGGCGGCCAGGAGAATTTCGACCAACTCATGAATCAAGGCATGAGCGAGGCCGCGATGCGGGAGACTCTCGTAAGAAGCGAGGAGTACGCGATCAAGAATCCGGATCAAGCGGCCCAAGCGGCCCAAGCGGCAAAGACTTCCACGAAGGCTTCGGTTAAGAGCAAACCTTCGAAGCGGAAAAAATCCAAGTGGGCAGGCAGCAAGAAGAAATCTAAAACTCGCAAGAGTCGATAGGCGTTTACCCACCAGACAGAGGCCTAGCTCATGCCCGATTTTTCGCCCATCATTACCGACGCCTACCAGGAGATTCTGGAACGAAACCCCGATCCGACCGGCCTCGCCAGTTACAACAACCTGATGAATCAGTTGATGTCGGAGGCTGAAATGCGCGAGTCGCTACTCCGAAGCCCGGAGTATGCGGCCAACAACCCCGATCCCGGCATGCCCACGCGGCTCGGGCTCAATGCCCACATTCCTACAAACCCCATGCTGCGCGACATTGGCCGGAACCTGGGAATGCAGTGGATTCGGATCGACTTCGATTGGTTCCGAATGGAACCGCAGCAAGGGGTTTTCAGTTGGGAGGATACCGACCGCGTTGTCGATCAGGCGTTCAAGCTGAACATCGAGCCTTTGGCGACCCTTTCTTTCACGCCGCCTTGGGCTTCGTCGAACCCTCAGAACCCACAGATCAGCGATCCTCCGGCCCAGACGAGCTATTGGACCACCATCGTCAGGGAGGCGGTCACCCGATATCGAGACAAGGTTCGATTCTGGCAATTCTGGAATGAGCCAAACCTCGACCAGTTTTGGCGTGGCTCCATGAGCCAATATCGGACTCAGATCTTGCAACCGGCGGCCCGCTTGGCCAAGGAGCTCCATCCAGCCAGTCAAGTCGTCTCCCCCGGCCTCGCCAACTTGGGAGATTGGAGGGCTTGGTTCGAAGAGGCGATGAAGGCCAAGACCCTCATCGACATCATCAATCATCACAATTACCCGAGCCGGGGACGAGACGTCATTCGTGAGCTCGAAGAGGATGAGTTCTTCCGACCTTCTTTGAGAACCCTGATGGGGGACCTGGGAGTTTCCGATAAGCCGTTTTGGATCACCGAGACCGGGCGAGAGACGAAAGAGGGGGATCAAGTCGAGTATTACCAGGAGGTCGTCGCGTCGCTCCGGAATAGTGATTGGGTACAACGGATCTTTTTCTTCCACTATTGGGACGGACCGAACCAGGGAAACACCAAGTTCGGGATCGTCAACGAAGACCTTTCACCCAAAGCGGTCTACCGGTTTCTGCAGTCGGTTCTGAAACCGGTAGCGACCGCGATCCAAGTGTAAGAGATGCCTGACTTCACTCCCATCATTCGCGACGCCTTCCGCGAGATCTTGCAGCGGGAAGTCGATCCCGATGGACAGAATTTCTACAACACCGAAATGAACGCCAGCCTGAGCGAGGCGGACATGAGGGAGTCGCTTCTTCGGAGTGAAGAGTACGCTCAGAAGAATCAGGGCTTTCAGCCCGCGGTCATCGGCAGGACGTTCAACTTCGACTACATCGGTTACTCGAGCTTCGGCCTGCTCGGTCGCTCCTTGGAAGACCGTATCGCCTGGGTCGATCGTGGGATCGCCGAGGGAGTCGTCGTATTTCGAGTTTTCTCCGATACCTCCTTTTGGCCGAGTGATCCGCTCTTGGATCGCGTACCGAAGCACCGCGCCGTGGATGATACGGGGCGACACCCTTCTCGAAAGCACATCCGGACCGTTAGAGAGACGGTCCGCCAAGCCTTCGTGCCCCGGCGTGCGGTCATGGAGTACGTCATCCTAGTGACACAGTTCGAGGAAAATGGTGGTCCACTCTTCCGGAGGTTCGAAGCGACCGAGAACTATGTCTACGAAGTGATGGAGGAGCTCAACGATTTGCCGAACATCATTTTCGAGCTGGGGAATGAAGTCGACATTCACCGGAAGGGTTGGGATCGTGACCGAGTGAATCGTGTGGTGAAGGAGGTACGCGAGCGGTGGCCACATGTCATCATCTCCTGTTCATCCGGGCGAGAGCCGGAGCCCGCGTTCGATCGGTACATCTATCCCCAATGCTCCTGGGGAAACATCCATTATCCGCGACAGGACTTCCCGAAGCTCAGTTTCGGCTGGCCGCGATTCAAGGGGCCCATCGTCGACGATGAGCCGCAGTTCTTTCCCCGTACCAACATCGAGGAATATGTCGCTCACCAGGCACTGATCCTTGAGCAGAAAGGGTTCATGACCGCCCACACCCGGGAGGGCTTCATTTGTAATCCCAGAATGGAAGGCGATCTCCCCCTTCTGAGAGCCCTCGCCGCTGCCCGGGCGACATAGATTGACCTCGAGATTTCCCCGCGCGTCCTGGCAACCCTTGACAACCACTGCAATTAGGGATAAATATTGGGTTAGACCCCGACCACTTAAAATCGCCCCTCCCTCGGGAGAGGGTGTGGAGTACGATGGAAGGCAGCCTCCCTCAGAATCGATCCATCCGCCGCCTGACGCCACGGAAGCCCGTTACGGTTGCCGTGCAGGATGGAGAGACGTCCCTCGCCTACGGCGTGGTGACCAACATCTCGGAGTCGGGTGCGTGCGTGATGACCGATTCGACAGTCGTGCAAGGCCGGATCGTCATGCTACGGATGAGCTTTTACCGCCATGCCGACCTCTTCGAGGCACCGGCTCGCATCGTTTGGAGCGGTCCTGAGCTCGACTCCCCGCATGGCGTACCGAGCGCCGTCCTTCAAGGTGTCCAATTCACGCGTCTCGGCGATCGAGAGGTTTCGAGGCTGAAGGACCTCCTGGACTCGCCGGATTTCGTGCCAGGAGCGGTGCTTTCCGTGACTCCCGAGTTCGAGGACCTGGTGAGCAACCTGCGGCAGGACCTCGGCAAGCTAGGGTCCAAACTGCGGCGGGACACGCAACGCGACACCGACTAGTAGTCGGTCAGAAAATCTCCCGTCCATTCTCGTGAAGTTACCCCAGGGTCTCCTGGTCGACCTCGATGGCGTCCTCTATGTAGAGGACACTGTCATACCCGGGGCGGTGGAGGCAATGGATTGGCTACGAGAACGCGAGTACCCCCTTCGTTTTCTCACGAACACAACCATGCGTTCTCGCCTCTCGTTGGCAGAGAAGTTGCGGGGCCTTGGCATACGTGCCGAGCCTCAGGAGGTTTTCAGCACTTGCGTCGTTGCCGCACATTGGTTGAGAGCACAGAGCATACATAGGGTGCACCTACTGCTGCCGCGCCCGGCGCACGAGGATTTTTCCGATTTCCAGAACACCAACGATCGACCGGAGGCGGTGATCGTGGGCGACCTCGGTCGTGACTTCGACTTCGACGTTCTGAATCTAGCGTTCCGGCTGATCCGGAGTGGAGCGCGACTGATCGCCCTTCAGAAGAACCGGTTCTGGCAACGACTCGATGGCGTGGCCATGGACGTTGGCGCTTTCGTGGCGGCGCTAGAGTACGCCGCGGACGTGGAAGCCACGGTGATTGGAAAGCCCAACCGCGCCTATTTCGAAATGGCTCTAGAAGATCTAGGTTTGCCCGCGGACCAAGTTGCCATGATCGGCGACGACGTTCATACCGATATCTTGGGCGGGCACGCGGCGGGTCTAAAGACCATTCTGGTTAAGACGGGCAAGTACGCCCTCGACGGTCCGGGTTCCATCGACTGCCAGCCCGACTGGACCCTCGATTCTATTGCCAATTTGCCGACCCTTCTCGAGTCGTAGAGCGCCTCAATGCGCGCTCACTCCTCGTTCGCGCGCTCGGCGCCTCGCTCCTCGCTCGGCTTCCTGTCATCGGCCCATCCGGGCCGGGCTCGCTCCGCTCGCGCAGGGTGCCGAGAAATCCTTCAGCACCCTGCCAGTCAAACTTCCCAAAGAGTCAGCCAGGCGGTACAATTGGATCAATCCGTCTTCTTTCTACTGCAATCAAAAACCTAACTACCGTTGGCCGAGAGACTTACGTCTGGCTCGAGGAGGGCGAAGAATGGCTCAGAAAAGAGAATTGATCCATGTCCCTTGGTGGGGGTGGCTGGTGCTCCTGTTCGTGGTCGGTGGCTGCCTGACCTACTTCATTGTCGGTTTGATTGGCTGGGGAATTCCACTTCCCAGTTAAGCCTCATCTCTCCCCCACCCACGCGCCCGCTCGACTAGGCCCGGTATCGCCGCCCTTCGGGACTCTTGTAGGGATTGTTTGGTTGTTCGTTCGTCCTAAGGACGGCTCCATCGGAAGAGACGCATCCAAATCATCTTTGTCATAGTAGAGGTCCATGAATCCTTTCGGCTGGTGGTCTCCTCTAATCAGTCTCTTGATGTAACCGACACGAAAAACAAGAAGAAGCGGCTGATAGGTAACCACGTCTTTAGCTGGCAAGAGGCTGAACCAATTCATCAGAACCTTTCCCTAGAACGACGATTTGAAAAGTTCAGCGGCAGACCCCTATAATCCGCCGAACGAGCCACGTGGGTATATCTACATATCCAGACCCCCCCAGACGCGGCATACCCCGGGCGGGAAACACTGAATCATGTCCAGTATGAGTAGGCTCAGTTACATGAACAAGGACACCCACGCCGCGTTATCCAATACACAGGCCGGCTTGGTTGTGCTATCGAATGACCCAGATCTAGATACTTACTGTTAGGTCGTCTTGTGGAACGCCGTAACCGGTCGAGTGCTTTGCACACGTAAAAAGGAGGGTTTCTGATGACAGACCTGAAAATTGTTGACGCTCATGGCGATGAGCGGATCGTTCCGAACGCGGAAGTCGAGCACTTCACTGGGAAGTTTAACGGCGAAGTCCTTCGTCCTGCCGATCCGGGGTACGACGATGCCCGAACAGTCTGGAACGGCATGATCGATAAGTACCCCGGCCTTATTGCCCGCTGCACTGGCACAGACGATGTCGTGGCCTGCGTGAACTTCGCAAGAGACAACGAGCTATTAGTGTCTGTGCGAGGGGGAGGACACAACTACGCAGGCAAGGCCGTTTGCGACGGCGGTCTCATGATTGACCTGTCTCCAATGAAGGACACTCAGGTGGATAGCGAGAAACGGACGGTGCGAGCACAGGCCGGGTTGAGACTCGGAGAGCTCGATCGCGAAACGCAGAAGTTCGGCCTGGCGACAACACTTGGGATCAATACCGACACCGGAATCGCAGGCCTGACTCTCGGCGGCGGCGGTGGCTGGTTGTCTGGCAAGTTTGGGCTGGCATGCGACAACGTGCTCTCGGCCGAGGTGGTGACCGCAGGCGGGCAAACCCTCACCGCGAGCCCCGAGCAGAACGAAGATCTCTTCTGGGGGCTCCGTGGTGCCGGGGCCAATCTCGGCGTGGTCACATCTTTTGAGTATCAGCTGCATCCTGTGGGGCCGGTGTTGGGCGGGATGGTGATTCATCCTCTGAGCAAGGCCAAGGAAGTTCTGCCCTTCTTCCACGAGTTTTCGAGCACGGCGCCTGATGAGGTAGGGACCGTGGGGCTGTTGATGACGACGCCCGACGGGAGTCCCGCTGTGGGGATGGTGGCGTGCTACTCCGGGCCCCCCGACGAAGGCGAAAAAGTGTTGAAGCCGCTCAGGACGTTTTCTTCCCCAATAGCCGATATGATCGCGGAGCAGTCCTACGTGGAGATGCAGAGCATGTTTGATGAGATTTGGCCGCCGGGTCGTCTCTATTATCACAAAGCGAGCAACCTGCGCGAACTGAGCGACTCCGCGATTGAAACCCTCGTGGCCTGCGCCCAGCACTTCCCGACCGCTGTCTCGTCCATCTACCTCATGCAGTACATGCATGGTGCTGCCATCCGGGTGGGTGAAAGCGAAACGGCGTTTCCGCATCGCTATTATCACTACATTTGCGGCGTCCAATCCGGGACGGACGACCCAGATGATTCCGAGAAGATCATCCGCTGGACACGAGAGTCCTGGGACGCGATACAGCCGTTTTTCGAAGCGGGTGTGAGCCTCAACGCCGTGGAGGACACTGTGGAGGAGGGCGAACACCGGGTGCGTGAAGCCTACGGCGTGAACTACGATCGACTCGTAGCCCTCAAGAGTAAGTACGACCCGACGAATATGTTTCGACTGAATGTAAACATCATCCCGAGCGGCGTTGAAGCTTAAAAAAGCCGCTGCCCAATTGAAGAACGGGATGTCGCTGATTTTGTGGAATTACAACAGGAACTGGGCCGCATGTGAACGTGCCTCTGTTGGAGGGACCGGCCTAACTTGTGGATCGAGCGGACGTGGCCTTACTCTTCGGTAGGAATTGAGCTTGGAAGAAGCTGCGGAGTCTTCGGGATGGATCGTGCTTTGTTGACCATTGGCCACGCCGCTCATCCACCTATTAGATTGACTTGATGCTTACCTAGAGCGGGATGATTTGGCTTGGCGAGAAGCGAGGCTATCTTACCGACTGGTCTACGCAGCTCTGGGTGCGTGCGACGGGGAAGAAGCTGGATGTTCGAGAATATCCATGGCTCGAGGGTCCGGTTGGTCCCGCCCGGGGCATAGGTGCCGACTTTTTTCGGGAACTAGCCCGCAGAGAGAAGCTGGATGTCCGCACGGGAGGCCCACCGCTTGGGATCATTCCGGACTTTGGTGTCCTCCGGAGCGAATCGTTTGATCCTAGTGAGGTTAGTGGGGGAGTCATCGCCTTCTACGAGCAAACCTCAGCGTTCGAGCTCGAGGCATGGTCGCAGTGGTGCGGGGCGTTTCGTCCCTTTGGAGGTCTGTTAAGGACTTTGTTCAGTCGCCGACTCCAGCAGCTCAATGTGCCGTTGTCAGGCCTTGAAACAAGTCGAGGAGTTACAAACGAGGTTTCGCATCTGGTGGAGCCCGCGTCAGGCCTGCGCAAGTATGCCGTGTGGATACGACATATGGTCGGCAGCAAGGACGTTCTCTACGCAGGCAGTTACACTCCGTGCCGGGTCCCCGGGTTCGACCGCGTTTGTTTGAAAGTCGTGTTCCCGCTACCCAATGGAAAGGCGCTTGTCATCATGCGTCCGGAAGCGCATCCAGACGGATCGCTGTCCCTGGTTTCGCGCGGCGATTCATTCGGTTCTCCGGGCTTCTACTTCGTGGTTCATGGAAAGGATAACTCGATATGGGCACGATACGTCCGGACTATGCGCGAAAGTATTCGCGTCTACGAGTGCGACGGTAGGGAGGCTCGGGCGGACCATACTCTCAGGATATGGGGATTGGTCTTTCTACGCCTCCACTATCGTTTGCGGTGGCGGAACTAGCCTTAGTATGAGGGCGCAATCTAACGTCTCGCTGGAGCAGACGGCGCCTGCTGTAATGCGCGGTGGCGCCGCAGCTCAGCGAGTCTGTTAGACGGAGGGAGATGCAGTTGTTGAAATGCCCATCCTGTGCTGTGGAATTGGGGCGTGGGTTTATTTACGTTAGGGGTTTTGCAGGATCGCTCTTCTGGTCTGAGAGTGGGGATACAAGGTTTTACTCTCGGAAGGGTTTGGAGCAAATTGATCTGAGCAAGATTAGCGAACTACCTACAGGGGGCCAGGCAGTTGTTCCGGCGTTGCGGTGCTCGGCCTGTGGCATGGTGACCTTCAAGTCGGGGTTGGTTTGAGCTCGGAAGATTATGTGCACCCCGTGTGACTTCAAGTTTGAAGCGCACCATTCGTTAGAGCCATGGAAACGTTCCTCCGGTGTGCGGTAGCCGAGCCTCTTGCGGGGCCGTGTGTTGAGCTTCTTTGCGATACGATCGCAGTGGCGTTGCGTGAGCGCTGCTTGGCTGGTGCGCTTCGGCAGGTATTGTCGTAGCAGGCCATTGAAGTTCTCGTTGCTGCCTCTCTCCCATGAGTGATAGGGAGTTGCGAAGTAGAACTTGACGCCGGTCGTTTCCTCGACGGATTCGTAGTCGTGGAACTCGGTGCCATTGTCCGCGGTGATCGTCTTGACCTGCTCCGGCACCCGCCGGAGCAACATCTTCGTTCGCTGGCTAGTGCCGAACATGCTGCGGTCGGACAGCTTGCCGATCAGCGCATAGCCCGTCTTTCGTTCCACGAGCGTGGTGACGCAGTCCGGCGCGCCTTTTCCTACCACGGTGTCGATCTCCCAGTGGCCAACGGCACGGCGCTTCTCGACACAAGACGGCCGCTCGGAGATGTGACGCTTCCCGGCCAGGTGGCCTCGGCTGTCGTAGCTGTTGTGGCGCTTGCGTCTAAGTTTGGGCGAGCATCGAAGGTGGCGGTATAGATGTCCTCCGGCCTCCTTGTCCCGCCAAACGTGGGTGTAGATCGTCTCGTGGCTGATCGAGAGCTCGCCGTGAAGGCGCAGGTGGCCGGAGATCTGCTCTGGGCTCCAGTCGGCCTTAAGCTTCTTCTCCACCAGGGCAAAGTCGGCCTTTGTGAAGTACTGGTTCCGGCGAGACCGCGAGCGTCGTCCGTTCGTTCTCTCGATGGCCTTGCTCGGCCGGTAGCATCCATCACTACGTGAGCTGTTCCTCCTGACCTCTCTCGAGATGGTGCTCGCGGCCGCGGCCCTGGGTGGCTGTGGTGCGGAGGAGTCCACCCAAGGGGTGTCTGTATTGCAGGCGCCAGCAGCAGCGTACAGATTGCCCGCGCCGCCAGGTCAATCCACTTGGCCCGAGGCCCTTGGCGGAGACTGGCGAGTGATTGAGTGGCTGCCGAACCGAATCGGAACGTGGTCTTTCGAAGAGGGCAACGCACTCGTCGGACAGGTTGCAAAGCTCCACACGAGCGAGCTTGAAGTTCCGGGATATTCGTGTGAGCGCCCGAACTTTGCGGTTTCCGACACCGGCAGGTTCTGGGAAAGGTTCGCGCAGTGCATGGGCCCGGAGCCACGCGGGGATTGTCGGGACATTGGGTGGGTTGGCAAGGCGATGCTCAAGTGCGCCGATTCGGATTCTGACCCGACGGTATTGGCCGAAGTCAGCGCTAGGTGTCCCGACGGTCTCCCCTTTACGTTTTCGCAGCTGTCGGGCTCAAGAGCCTTTCTAGGATTGCCGGATGGTCGGGGTTCCCTCTGCCTGAAGCTGATGAAATAGTGGCGTGGCAGCCGCAGAACACGCCGTTGCAGCGGGCGATCGGCGAAGGAGGGTTGCACCGTGGCAGCGCGAAGCGCTGTCCCTTCGCGCTCCCGCGTCATTGAGCGGGGCTCGCCGCTTGTCCGCAGTGTTATACGGCGCTGATGTCTTCGACGTTAATGTTGGTTTTGTGGCATCACTTCTGAGTGTAAACGCAATGAATCAACTCTTTCGGTTCTCCAGTTCGGTTAAACGGGATCCTGCCGTCGATGCCTGGATGGCGGAACATTCGGGTGACTTGGGGGCAATTGCGCATCACTGGTTTGAGGCCATGCGCAAGTGTGGAGACGATGTCCGAGAACTTTTGCATGACGGCATGCCGACCGCATGTGTAACTGACGCGGCATTCGCATACGTCAACGCATTCACCGCGCACGTCAATGTCGGGTTTTTTCGCGGCGCCGAGCTTGCGGATCCGGCGGGCCTGTTGGAAGGCACTGGCAAGTATATGCGGCATGTTAAGGTCAGGCCGGATGGTGACATCGACGCTAAGGCCCTCATGGGACTTATCGATACTGCATACACGGACATGAAGGACCGCCTTAAGGCGGAGTAGATCGTGCCGGCTATCCGTAGATTTGGCCTTTTGGAGGGAATCGAGGCGCCCGTATAACAATGGCATGGAGCTGACAGTCCAAAATCGCACCGTCCTTGCAAAGAGAAGACCAGGGCCGGCGCCATTTTGCCCTCCAGCTCATACCCGACGTTATGCAGACAGGCGTGCGATCCTCTTGCGGCGCTCCCAGTCCGCTCACCGTGACTCTACCCCTTCGGTGTAAACGTAGCGCCGCGCGCGGCTCATGACCGCATGCCGCTCATAGCCGACGGGTTCGATCGTCCTGCCGTCTGTGCGGTAGGTCGAGATGTCACGCGTGGTATTGCCTCCTGTGGATAGCGTGAGTTCCCACGTCCCGCCATCGATCCGCGTTGCTCGAAGCGACTGACTGTAGTCACCCTCGCTTGCGGCGGCGACGGTCTCGACAAGGGAGTCGATCGCGGACTCCGGGGGAAGGAAGATCACTCCAGGATCCGCGGCGGCGATGTCCTCCGCCTGCCGGAGTCGCATGATCTCAGCCGAGGGTATCCCGCTCTCGGGGTCGGGAACTAGAGCCACGACCTCGAAAACATGATTGTATGCTTCCAATCGAGAAACACGTTCCGGGGGGCCGCCGTAGGCCAAGCAACCAGCAAGGAACCCGGCTGCGATGAATCCAGCAGGCCGAAAGGACATGGCGGGGAAAGTCTACCAGACTTCATGGACGAAGAGCCGGTTCGCATCACGCTGACGAGAGCCTCGGAAAAATGAGCGGGGTTTCAGAGACGATCGCCGGAGCAGGAAAGCTATCGAGCGTAGGCGCGAATAGCTGCATGACAAGACGCTGAACCTGACGGCCGGCACGCGTTGTTGGCCAGCCGCAGGTTAGCGACAACGTTAGACAGTTCTGAATGGGAGCCAACCGAATGGGTTGCGCTGCGCGTACTTGAAGGAGTTGGCTCCCCGGGTAGGACTCGAACCTACAGCCATCGGATTAACAGTCCCAATCAGGACCAAACTGACAGCACCCAAGAAGACCTAACCGACACCAAGAACGACGACTTAGACGAGAAGTAGGCGTTCGTGGATCGTCTTGGTTTGGGTTGTTCTGGTAGCAGCGTGGTAGCAGAACTTACGGCCGAGGAAAACCGGAATGAAACGACTAGGTTGCGCTCAAAGGGAGCGTTGAGTCAAAAGCCCATTTCCGGCCGCGAAGGCGAACAAACACTGACAAGGGAACCCAATAAGATCAGGCCTCCTCCCGCCAGCAGTTGCCTCAAGTTGTCAGGTTCTGTACGATATTCAAGGACAAAACGCGCACAAAATCCTTTCACAGTTGTAAGGCTCGTAATCCTTCCGGGATGACTGGCTGATTCGATTGCCTCCGAGAAAGAGGACCCAGCTTCGTGAGCAAGGTGGTCGGCATCGACCTGGGCACGACAAACTCGTGCATTGCGGTGTTGGAGGGAGGCACGGCACAGGTCATCCCCAATCAGGAGGGTGCGCGGACGACTCCTTCCATCGTGGCCTTTACCAACAAGGGCGAGCGGCTAGTGGGACAGATCGCTAAGCGGCAAGCCCTGACCAATCCCCAAAACACCGTCTACGGCATCAAGAGGCTGATCGGACGGCGATTCGACTCTCCAGAAATCGAGGGCGTCAAGAACGTTCTCCCCTACGAGATGGTCCAGTCCGCCAACGGAGACGCCCACATCAAGATCGACGATAAGGTCTATAGCCCCCCTGAGCTCTTGGCCATCGTCCTTCAAAAGCTCAAAGCGGCGGCGGAAGACTATCTCGGTGAGCCGGTGGAAGATGCCATCATCACTGCTCCGGCGTATTTCAATGAAGCTCAGCGACAAGCTATCAAAGATGCCGGGGCGATCGCGGGACTGAAGGTGCTGCGTATCCTGAATGCGCCTACAACCGCCGCGCTGGCCTACGGGCCCCAACATACGCAAGCCGCTACGGTCGCGGTTTACGACCTCGGTGGAGGCACTTTCGACATCTCGATCCTAGAGCTCACGGACGGGCTTTACCAGGTACTCTCCACCGGTGGCGACACCTATCTCGGGGGCGAGGACATCGATCAGCTCATCATCAATTGGCTTGTCGATGAGTTCAAGAAGGAGACCGAGATCGATCTCACCGGGGATCGCATGGCGCTCCAGAGGCTAAAGGAAGCCGCAGAGAAGGCCAAGTGCGAGCTCTCGACGTCTGCTCAGTCGGAGATCGTTCTTCCCTTTATCTCCGTAAACCAGTCCGGCCCTAAACATCTCAACACCGTCCTCACGAAAGGAAAGTTCGAGGAGATGATCGATCCGCTGCTCGAACGGACTGTCGAGCCGTGCATGAAAGCCTTGAAGGACGCCGGCCTTACGAAAGACGAGATCGACGACGTCGTTATGGTGGGCGGCCAGACCCGTACGCCCAAGGTCCTCGAGACCGTACGGAAGGTCTTTGGCCGCGAGCCCAACCGAAGTGTGAACCCCGACGAAGTCGTGTCGATGGGGGCCGCGATCCAGACCGGCATCACATCGGGAGAGGTCACCGACCTCGTTCTGCTCGACATCACGCCGCACACGTTCGGTATCGAAACCAAGGATGGGACGTTTACACCGCTCATCGATCGTCAGGCTACCGTTCCCACCAAGAAGAGCCGCATCTTCACGACAGACGCTGACAACCAGACCACGTTCGAGGTTCACGTACTACAGGGAGAGAACGAGCAGGCCGCCTACAACACGTCTTTGGGTCGATTCTCATTGGCGCACATTGCTCCCGCCCCAAAGGGTAATCCCAAAATCGAGGTAAGCTTCGAAATCGACATAAACGGGATTCTATACGTCACCGCCCTCGACCTGGCGACGGGCCACGAGGAGAACTTTGTTCCCCGCGCCACGGGCGGACTCACAATGTCTGAGGTCGATCGCCTTCGTGATGAGTTCCGATCCAGGGCCGAAGAGTGGCAAAAAGAAACAGAGCGACAACGAGGAAAAGAACAGCTCCTAGTACTGATCGCCAACACGAAGAAGAAATTGTCCGCGGTTTCGGGCAAGCTCACCGAAGACGAGCGTGCTCGCGCACAGGAGGCCCTCGAAGCCGCCGAACAGGCCACGAGTGGAGACAACCGGGAGGTTAGTGCCGATCCGTCCCGTCTCCAGGCGCTCGCCGAGCGGCTCTCGCAGGTTTCGAATGCTGTTGTGGCGAGAGTCATTGAGGAGGCAAAAGCGCACGGTTGGCAGATACAGGTCACCTGCCCTGCCTGCGATACGCAGTTGAAGGTCTCTCCAAAGGCCACGGACCCCGGCAAGCGCATTAGATGCCCTAGCTGCCGCAACGTCTTTGACTTCTAGCGCCTTGACATCTCCCTGGATGAATACCGAGTTCGCATAGCCACTTCTTTACTGATTGCTCTTCTTGGCTGACAGCCACAAAAGCCGTCACAAATAGTAGTAGCGAAAAAGTGGTAGCAAAGGCCGGAAACGGGAGGACCCGAAGCCCGCAAGAGTTTGAAGGAGTGGCTCCCCGGGTAGGACTCGAACCTACAGCCATCGGATTAACAGTCGTGCTCAGCTGAACACCAACGAGCACCAACCGAGTCCAACTGGCACGAAAGGCTCGAAGAAGCGATGACGGTCGTCTCCGTTGTTTCGGCTAGCCCAGAGCACTTTTGGCACCAACGCGGCACCAAAAGGCGCGGTCAACCAGCCGTGTTGGTCCTACGTTTCTCGTATCTCGTCGAGACCAAGACTTTGTGCGCGGTCAGACGAAATCTCAGCACTGTGTACCCTTCTCCCAAGGGTGATGCCGATCCTTCCTCCATTCGACACGACGAGGAAACGACGCGACGCGCACACCGCGCTGCAAGTTTCATGACGGAAGCATCGTGGGCCGCGTCCGCCGACAGGCGCTCTTAGCTAGAAATGAAACGCGACGCCGAAAACGGGTCCTTGGTAGGTGACGTCCAAGCCGAACTTCTTGCTCGCGCCACACTGCGGGGTGCGCTCTCCATCGATCCAACTCCTTCGTGCCAATGAAAATGGCTGCCCGCGGTTGGCCGCGGGCAGCCGATCAACAAACGCTCTTACGAATGCGATTCGTCGATCAACAGAGTGTCTCGCAGAGCAAGTCCGAAGTAGCTACTTTTTGATGCCCCAATCGGCCTCGAATTTCTCGTATTCCCGAGAGCGTTTTAGCACTTCGTCGACATCGAAAGGAACGTCGCCTTTATTGAAACGAGATTTTGACGCCTTGATGGTTTCGGGCCGCGCGTTGGCAATGCCGGTCAGGGGAAACCCTTTTGCCTCATCAACGTTGGGATACTTTTCCATCCAGATCTCATGACGCGCTTTCATAGTGTTAAACATCCCCTTGGTGGGAAACATGGGGAGCATCATGCCTTGCACTTCCCGCGGGTCGTTGTAGAGGTCGTAGAAAGATGCACCACTGAGTCCCGGGAGCTCGCCCACCCAATGCCGCTTGAATCGGCCTTTGACCGACGCCGCGTAGATTTCCCCAGTGTAAATATGAACATAATCGCGTCGACTATGGCTGTCACCGTTCAAAAACAGAGACGTTTGGTCTATCCCATCAATAATGCGATCGGTAGGAATATGCCTGGTCGCTCCACCGAGACGGGCGAAGGTGGTAAACAAGTCGGTAATGTGAATGATATCCCCAACGGTCTGACCTGGTTCGATCATCCCTGGCCACATTGCCATGGCGGCGACCCGGACACCGCCTTCAAGATAGTCACCTTTTCCACCACGATAAAGCGTTTCAACCATTCCCGGCGGGCCGTTATGGGTCATCGGGCCGTTGTCCGCCATAAAAATGACCAGGGTATTCTCGGCGATGCCTAGCTCTTTCAGCCGTTTCATTAGATTACCCACAAAGGGATCGAACCTCGCAAGCCCCTCCTGCAGGAATCCACGCGATAGAGTATTTATATCCGGGTGTGGTCCAAAGGCAATAAGGCTGGGCCACAAGGAAACATAGAACGGTTTGTTCGCGGCGGCGTTCTTCTCAATAAAGGCCATGGTCCGCACTTCTTCCTGTTCCAGCGCCGCGTACCAGTTCTTGAGGTCTGTTGATGGAAGAAACTCTCTGACTTCTCCACCCTTTATTCCCTCGAGGTGCCACACGGCACCCTTAGGGCGCCAACCTTTATCCAAATCGTAAGGATCGGCCGGGAAAATCTCGGGGTGTAAGCTAGTTGGTGCTAATGCACCGGCGGCTTCGAGTTGCGGCAGGTACATACTTGGCACCTGGTTATACGGGGTCCACAATGCCTCATCAAAACCCTGCTTGGTGGCATAACTTTCTTCAACATCACCCAGGTGCCATTTACCGAAGAACCCGGTCGCATAACCGGCCTCACTAAGCACCTCACCCATGGTGACTTCATCTTTCGCCAGTCCCCCGTATTCGTACGGGAAGCCAACGTTGAACATGCCGTTTCGGCTCGGCATACGCCCCGTCATGGCGGCGGATCGACTTTGGGTACACGCTATCTCGGTGTACATCCGCATAAAGATGATGCCTTCACTCGCCAACTGGTTCAGATTAGGGGTTGAAAAACCGCGAATCTTTTGAATCGCAGGCACACCGACTTCGCCAACTGCTGTGTCATCTACCATCAAGTGGACGATATTCGGCGGCGTTCCGTGCTTCTCTCGGAGCGCGGCGAGCCTCGCGTCTAGCTCTTCATCCTCGGCTGCCCACTTGTCGCCGTGCTGGGCCTTTAGGACATAAAACTCGGCGTCGTGTACGATTTCCATATTCTCGGGCTGAGCCCAAGCGAAGCTGCTCGTCACAAGCAGCAAACAGACTGTCATTCCCGTAACACTTTTCATCATCGTGGTACTCCTTCGGTAAAAAGAGGAAGTGGTTGTGTATTGGTTCAGCGTGAAGATGACAGCGAGGTTGGAGGTTAACGCAACGCCGGGCGGCAGGAAGTCCCCTCTCACCCCAGGGATCGTATCATGGTTCTCGGGCGCTCTCTGGTGCTCATTGCTTGTGGGCGAGAGGGAACGGAGTGGGCTTCCTGGGATCAGAGTGTTCATGCTGCTCATACGCTGCTCTCACGCGGCGCCTCCCGAGCCTGCTCGAGTTTCCGGTCGCGCTCCGACCAGATCTCTGTGGCCTTGCCATCCATCAAGTCCGGCGGCGCTAGGTAGCCGAATCGCGCTGTGCAGGCGAACCCCTAGAATTTCAAAGGCGTGAACGCGCTTTCCAACCTACGGATTACGCATAGGATCGCGGCCACGTGAGCGCGACACCTCGGGTCCGATATTTCGTGGCAGCGCGAGTGTGGTAGACAGGGGTTACGCTCATCTCCGCGCCTCTGATCGACACAGACACTCCTCAACCGCCTTGCCCTGTTTGCTTGAGTTCTGCTACCCTCACCAGGACTCACTCGGACTGCACAGCCCTATCCTGGTGGGGGAAATTCGAGCGGACCGGGGCCGGACACGTATGAAATTTCCTATCCTTCTCCAGTACCAAGGGCAATACTTGGGATAGGGGAAAGCAAATTCCTTCCTGTATCCTGGGGGACATCCAATGAGGCAATTATCGAGTTTTGGGGTTGTGATCTTTCTAGTCAGTATGTCTTTGCAAGGCTGTGCGCCGGAGCCGGGGCGTGCCGTCGAAGAAGCTCCCACCACCGAGGCAGACGTGGAGGCGGTCAAGAGGGTGCGAGAGCAAGCCGTGGCCGCGATCAACGCAGGCGACGCGGACGCTGTCGCTGCTCTGGCTACCGACGACATAGTGTGGATGCCGCAGGACAAACCGACCAGCATTGGCAAAGAGGCGTTTCGATTGTACTGGGTCGCGCTCTTCGAGCAGTTCGTCTTCGACAGAACCCTCTCCCACGATGAGGTCATCGTGGCTGGCGACTGGGCGATTCATCGGAGCACACTGGAAGGCACGCTGACCCCAAAATCCGGGGGTGAGTCGAGGTCCCATAGCGCGAAGGCCATCGACATTCTAAGACGCCAGCCGGACGGCTCTTGGAAGCACGCACGCATCATCTTCAACAGCAATAGCCCGGATGTTGCCGCTCATCCAAACTTGTAATTCAATATTGGGTTCTGGCCATCCACGCCCCACTCATCGCGAGCGCGATCCCAAAATCGGTCACCATCGCCTCGCCCTCGTGCAACAGGATGTTCTCCGGCTTGATGTCCCGGTGGATCACATCGTGCCGCAGGACAGGCTCATCCCTGCCCCGATCATCCATTCGGCCCGCGCTACGCTGACCCCGAGCCTCAACTAACGGTGAACACCCTTATCACGACCGTAAATTCCCTCGTCCCGACACTGAGGCTCCGGCACCGTAGAAGACGGCGTTCTGCGGTCGTTATCGGGACCGTGGATCGATCCCAGTTGCGCCAATCCGATGGCAACCACGGGGCCTTTCCTTGATTCCTCCATCACGTGGACCGACCTAGCAGGGTCAGGTTCGATCTAGCGCGGCAGGATGAGCGCGTTTTGGTCGAACACCGAACGCGCCGATGTAAATGACATTCCCGTCGCGCACGACGGCAGCGGTCAGTCCCGGTATCCCGCTCGTCCGCACCTGCTCCACCAGGTAACTGTCGATGCGCGCGCGAAGATCCTGTGCGCTCGCGCCCGCTGCCGCGCCTACGATCGACAGAACAACCAGGTAGTTCAATCGAACATTGGCACCCACCATGGCTCGCCCTCCCGACAGCATGGTCCGTCTAACGGCTTCCGCATAACCGGCCCAAAGCACACGGGCCTACTTCCCAAAATCTAGCGATAGCGGACACGTGGAGCAACAGTTTTTTAAGCTAGCACTGGCGCGCTTTGGGTCCGCGTTGATGCGCTGGTTATGCGCCACACTTCGAGCTGTATTAAGTTCTAATAACCGCTCGTTTGATCGGGCAGAATCACGTTGTTGCGCTCAACATAGTCTTCCCAAAGTACGATCATTTCAGCGAGCTTCTCCGGATGAGACGCAGATAAATCGTGTATCTCGGCCGGATCGTCAGAGAGGTTATACAACGGCCATTTATCTGGCATCACCACGGGTACCACCCCATCACGAATCTCATGCTGCGGTAGATATATAATTGTCCAGTCGCCCTGGCGGATTGCACGCTTGCCGAACAATTCCCAACCCATGTAGTCGCCAGGCTGTCTAATCGTGTCACTTGCCCCGGTCAGCAACGGCACCGTACCAAGGAGCTTCGGAGCTTCAGGATCGGCAAACACATTCGAGTTCAGCGCACCGCGCTCGATGACTACCTTCGCAAGGTTGACAGGTCACTATACGGAGAGTATAGTCCGCCTCGTGCAAGGAAAAGAGCTGCGCGCCGTCCGACAAAAACTCGGCCTGACTCAAGAAGGATTCGCCGAACGCCTGGGCGTCACAGCGAACAGCGTGGCGCGGTGGGAGCGGGGCGAAATGCCGATCAACCGGCTCGTCGATAACTTCGCCCGGCTACTGAAGCGGACTGACGCGCCGACGCTGAGAGCAAAAAGGAAAAAGTAAGGATCCATGTCGAAAGTCTACAAGAGAAAGGACCGGGATAAGTGGATCGCGGACTTCCGCGATCACCGTGGCAAGCGTAAGCGCCAGACGGCGAAGACCCGAGGCGAAGCCGAGGATCTTCTGGCCGCTGGAATCAAAGCCGCGAAAGAGAAATCCGGCGACGCCCGCCTCGATGAGAAGAAAAACCTGGAGGAGTATGCTGCGGAGTAGCTGGAAGGCGTCAAAGCTGAGGGCGAGCTGGCACCTAGAACGCTCTATGACTACGAGAGCCACTTAACCAAGCACGTGCTACCCGAGCTTGGGCACCTGAAGCTCAAAGACATCCCCCCCTCGGGCCGTGAAGGCTTTCCTTCGAGAGAAGAAGGCGGCGGGCTACGCCAAGAACACGGTGCGGCTCATGCGGGCAGCTCTATCGGTCGTGCTCTCCGATGCAGTTGAAGACGGTTTCATAAACACCAACCCGGCCCTCGCAACCAAAGGTGGCAGGCGGAAGCGGCCCGGCGCAATGTCAAAGGCCGAGAGACTGCAAAAGATCCGGCCCATGACGTGGGAGCAGCTTGAGAAGTTCCTCGACGCGGCCCACGGCTTCGATCCCTTCTATGGAGTGCTCTTCGAGGTCATGGCGAAGACTGGCTTGCGACCTGGCGAGGCCCTAGCGCTCCAAGTAGACGATCTTGATCTTCCAGCTCGCAAGGCGCGGATACAGCGTGCGGTGAGCATGGGCCATGTGAAGGACACCAAGACCTCGGAGGCGAGAGACGTTGACCTGAGCACCGACCTGGTGGAGTTGCTTCGGGGCTACGTGGCTCAGCTTCAGGGAGAAGCGCTACGGAATAGCTGGGAGTTGACTTGGCTCTTTCCGAGCGCAACGAACACCCCTAGAGACCACTCCCACGTCTCGAAAGCATACCGCCGAATCCTTCGGCGTGCGGCGATCCCCAACTTTCGGCTCTACGATTTGAGGCACACCGCCGCGTCGTTGCTGCTGGCTCGGTGCGCCCCCATCACCTACGTGGCCGCGCAGCTCGGACATGCCAAGCCCACAACCACACTCACCTACTACGCCCACCACATTCCGACCGAAGGAGTGTCTTTCGCCGACTTCTCGACTCGGTACCGGAAAAAGTTGGCACCAAAGTTGGCACCAAAACGGGTACTGAGGGGGATGAGTTACCGGAAGTGTTTGAAGGAGTTGGCTCCCCGGGTAGGACTCGAACCTACAGCCATCGGATTAACAGTCCGCCGCTCCACCATTGAGCTACCGGGGAATAGGGTCAGCGGGAAAAGAAGTATAACACGACGCCTCAGGCGGGTCAGGACCGCTAAGTTCCTGATTTAGTCAGGTCCTGCAGCACCAGCTTGGCCACCGCTTTCAACGTATCGAAAACACCCACCCCGTTTTGGGATTTGGCGATGGCCTCCAAGACGGGCTCGGTCCTGACGGAGAGCGCTTGCTTCATCTCTTCGACCGGAACCGCGCTCGGCAGATCGCGTTTGTTGAGTTGGAGGACGTAGGGAATGATCTGAAGATCGTAACCTTGCGATTTGAGATTCCCGTCTAGATTCTGAAGGCTTTCGATATTGGCATCCATACGCTCACGCTGTGAGTCCGCGACGAAGATGACACCGTCTACGCCCTTGAGGATGAGCTTCCGCGAGGCGTCGTAGAATACCTGTCCCGGAACGGTGTACAAATGAAAGCGCGTCTTAAAGCCGCGGACGTTGCCGAGCTCGAGTGGGAGAAAATCGAAGAACAAAGTCCGGTCCGTCTCGGTGGCGAGAGAGATGAGCTTGCCTTTGGCACTGGGATTGGTCTTATCGTAGATGAACTGCAGGTTGGTGGTCTTCCCGCATAGCCCCGGCCCGTAGTAGACGATCTTGCAGTTGATCTCCCGCGAGGCGTAGTTGATGAAGGTCATCCGTTCGTTCCTAGCTTCAGATTATTCGCTAAAGAGGCTGTCGATATCCTCGTCCGTGATTTCTGCAAAGGGCGAGTCCACGCTGGAGCCGTAGGTACTTTTTTCCGTTTCGACTTTCTCCATGATCCGGACGAAGATGTCGTTTAGCACCGTGGAAGCCTTCTTTACGCGAAGTCTGACCAAGCCGAGGGATGAACGCTCATCGAAGATGACCACCAAAATGACCCGAAGCCCCACTATCGAGATGTGGATATTGTCCCGCTCACCCTCGTGGAAGAGGATCGAGAACTCCTTCTCGCCAAGGAGCTTTGCGAGGGCGTCCGTCGCCGCGACATTCCCGGCGGTCAAGGAGGCCAGGGAAGTAGTGTCCAGGCTCTCGACATCGCCGTGCGCAGCGATCTGTTGACCGTTTTTGTCAACTAGGAAAACAAGTTTTGCATTGGCGTCGACTCGGAGTTTACTGATGATGGTCTTGATCTGGTTGAACTCCTCGATGACCACGTTCGCCATGACTTTGTTACCCTCCGTCCGGCTTAGGCACTCTTAATGGGGATGCCGTACAGGAAAGTCCCCGCGACGTTCCTCTAACCCGGCTCAGTACGGTGATGTCTTAAGTCAAGAAAAACGATGTATGGGCCAGGGAAGCTAGTGTCCAAAGGAGCTCATGGGAAAGGTCGACCGAGTCAGCGATTGCTCGCAAGCGTCGAGGAACAACTGGCATTTGGGGAGATGAATCTCTCGGCGATCTGTTGGGAGCCGACTTTTTGTCAACTAGGAAAACAAGTTTTGCATTGGCGTCGACTCGGAGTTTACTGATGATGGTCTTGATCTGGTTGAACTCCTCGTCATACATGACCACGTCAGCGGTCGCCATGACTTTGTTACCCTCCGTCCGGCTTAGGCACTCTTAATGGGGATGCAACTGCGGGCGTTTAATATTTATACAGGAAAGTCCCACGGAGTGCAAGCGCCGTTCCTCTAACCCATAGAGAAAAAAAGGCCAAGACCCCCCTCAGTACTCCCGACGTCCCTCTAGGGCCTTTAGAATCGTGACCTCGTCCGCGTAGTCTAACTCACTGCCCACCGGGATTCCCATGGCGATTCGGGTGACCCGGATCCCGAACGGTTTGATGAGTTTCGAGAGGTAAATGGCGGTAGCCTCACCCTCGACGTTGGGGTTGGTGGCCAGGATGACCTCCTCGAACTCTCCGGCCCGTAGCCGTTCCAGGAGCCCTGAGATCTTAAGACTTGACCCTCAGTACTCCCGACGTCCCTCTAGGGCCTTTAGAATCGTGAGCTGTTCCGGGCCAACATCTTGAGCTGTTCCGGGCCAACACCTTGGAGGGGCGAAAGGGCTCCCATCAGTACGTGGTAGCGCCCCTTGAACTCGTGGGTCTTCTCGATGGCCACGACGTTGGGGGGCTCCTCAACCACGCAGAGGAGTTTGGAGCTACGATCGGCTCTGGTGCAGAAGTTACACGGGTCGACATCGGTGACGTTGTTGCAGATCTGGCACGTGGTGATCTTGTCCTTCAGGTCGCGGATGGCCTGAGAGAGGACCTGTGACTCCTCCTTATTACCACGGAGAAGGTGGAAAGCGATCCGCTGGGCGGACTTCAACCCCACGCCCGGAAGACGCTTTAGCTCCGCGATCAATTTCGATACGGGCTCCGGATAATCTTTCACTTAGAAGAGGCCCGGGATTTTGAGTCCGCCCGCCATGTCGCCTAGCTGGCGCTGCGTCTCCTCATCGACCTTGCGCGCGGTCTCGTTGACAGCGGCGGTAATAAGGTCCTGCAACATCTCCACGTCGTCTTTGTTGACCACTTCCGGGTCGATGGTGAAGCTGGTGATGACCTTGTTGCCGTTCATCTGAACCGTGACCATGCCGCCGCCCGAACTTCCTTCTACTGACATGTCACCGAGCTGCTGCTTGAGTTTCTCCTGCATGACCTGTGCTTGTTTGAGTATTTGATCCATGTTCTTGAACATCGGCTTTACCTCTTATTAGTGCGATCGGACCGTCGGTCGTTTCCTTCCGGCTCGGAAGGCGCTCGGCCGAGCGGTTTGATCTCTTCGACCTCGCCCTGGAACGTCTCCAAGAAAGAGCGGACCAGTGGCTCCTTGAGCACCTTTTCTCGAAGTGCCTCCTCGGACGGCGGGGGTGGCTCGGGCGGAGACTCCTTCTTCCGATCCAATAGAGCGACCTCGACCCGCAGCGGTCGCCCAGCGCATGCGGACGCTGTTTTCTCGAGCACTTGCCTCAGCTCCTCGCTCTCGAGCTGTTCCTTGAAGAACTTCTGGTCCCCTTCGAAGCCGATATGGAGGCATTCGTCGTCTAGGCTTACGCCGTTGTGATGGGAGAGGAGCGCAGCAAGCTTTGGGTTAGCGGAACGGATGCTCTCCATAACGCGGTCGACGAGCTCGTGCGGTGCATCCTTTGGTGGGGTTGGGGGCCCTGCAGGACTGGTAGGCGCCGGGGTCGGCGGAATGTCTGCCTTCGGAGCCTCCGGCGTTGCCGCCTCCGGAACCGTTGAGGGTGAGGCCAGGGACTTCGACTGCGGCTTAGGCACGGTGGTCCCTGTGGTCGACGTCGGTCGCGATGATGCCCGTGCAGAAGCCTTCTTTGGTATAGGGCTCGGTGCCGCGCGCTTGGGAGCACCACCCGTTCCCGGGGGGGGTGTGCCCCCCGTTGCCAGCGCTTCGAAGCGGGCTAGTAAATCCTCGAAAGAAACGAGCTCTCGAAGTTGCGCCAACTTCAAGAGCGCGACTTCCAGATGAAAGCGTGGCTCGGGAGCCCAGCGCAGTGCACCTTCGACTTGCGTGAGAAGATCGATGCTACGAATCAAATCATCTTCGGAAAGCCGACTCGAGAGCTCGGCGAGCTCCTGCGGATCCCCGGCCAGCTCGACGAGCTCTGGCGAATCCGGTGCGGCGCGAACTACCAAGAGGTCACGGAAGTATTGAATGAGCCCTCGCGCGAAACTCCTGAGATCTCGTCCCCCGCGAACCAGTTCATCGACGATGGAAAGGATGGCACCAGTCTGGCGGTCCATGATGGCCCGAGCGGTGTCGGCCAGGACCTGGTGATCGATGAGTCCCAGCAGTTCGGCTACATCTTTCTCTTCGATCTTCGTTCCCACCGCGGCGAGAACCTGATCGAGCGCCGAGAGAGCATCCCGTAGGCTGCCTTCCGCCGCCCGAGCAATTTGAGCAACTGCGGCGTCTCCGATCTCTATCCCCTCATGCTGAGCAATTTTGCGCAGCTGATCGGAGATAATTGCGCTGGGCACGGTGCGGAATTCGAATTGCTGGCACCGCGACAAAATCGTGTCCGGAATCTTGTGATACTCGGTGGTGGCGAAAATAAACTTCACTCGGGGTGGCGGTTCCTCGAGCGTTTTGAGCAAGGCGTTGAACGCGGGCGTCGTCAACATGTGGACTTCATCGATGATGTAGATCTTGAAGCGGTCACGCGATGGAGCGTAGCGGGAGGCTTCGATGATCTCTCGCACCTGTTCGACACCATTGTTGGAGGCGCCATCGATCTCCAAGACGTCGAGACTCGTGCTGGAGGCGATCTCCAAACAAGCCGGACACTCGCCGCAGGGATTGGCGGTGGGGCCGGTGGCGCAGTTCAGTGCTTTGGCGAGAATTCTTGCGGTCGTCGTCTTGCCCACGCCGCGAACACCCGAGAAAAGGAAGGCGTGGGCCGCGCGGTCTTGCTCGATAGCGTTTCGAAGCGTGCGTGTGACGATATCTTGGCCTACGACCTCGTTGAAAACCTTGGGGCGCCACTTGAGGGCCAGCACTTGATAGGACATTTTGTCTTCGCTCGCTCTTACGGTGTTCGTTATAAAGCCCTGCGGTCCAGGTTCTCCTGCGGCACAGTCGAGGATCTGCTTACCGCTGCTCCCTTCCGGGTCTGACGGGGTTCACAGGTTCGGCTCGCACAGGACCTGAACCGCAGGGCAGCTCAACGTCCGTTCAAAATCTTTAAAGCGCAAAAGTTCAGCGCGCATGGCGGAGGGGGTGGGATTCGAACCCACGGTACGGTTGCCCGTACACGAGCTTTCCGGGCTCGCCAGATAAGCCACTCTTGCACCCCTCCGTTTTCCCTAGATCTTCCCCCTCATCACTTTGCCAGCGCCGCCTCGGGCCGCCTGGGCCCGGGGAAGAAGAGCAGCATCTAACTATTGAGGAGCGACTTCGCAGGGCCGGCCGCCATTCTAGAAGCCGCACCCGGCGCTCCGACCCCGGCCAACGAGGCTACTCTCGTCTTAACGATGGACCCGGGTTGTCGGAGGAGTGAATTATAGCCGGCGCAACGAGGGCCATCAATAGCTACCCGTCGACCCCCGTAGTTTCGCGCTTTTCGGTGCTAAGCTCCTCGTCGGCCGGGCGATTTGCGGGAATTCCGCCACCGGTCCGGTAGTCGCTGCATCGAGCCAGAAAACTCTTCCAAGGTGTGGTACGTGACCGGCACGACGATCAGGGTCAACGCGGTCGCGATGGTCAGACCGAAGATGACGGCGACCCCCATTGAGCTCCACCATTGAGAGGACTCACCGCCCATCGTGATAGTCCACTCGAAGAAATCGATGTTCAAGCCGACAGTTAGCGGAATGAGTCCTAGCACTGTCGTCACCGCGGTCAGGAGTACCGGCCGCAGGCGGATGACGCCCGCCTCGATGACTGCCTCCGTCCTCGGGAGGCCGGTCTTTTCGAGCTGACGAATGAAGTCGCATAGAACGATGGCGTTGTTAACCACGACGCCTGCCAACGAGATGACACCGATGCCGGTCATGATGATTCCGAAGGGTGTCGCAGTGACGATGAGCCCCCACAACACGCCGATGAGAGACAAGACAACCGATACCATGATGGTCAGCGGCAGTACCAAGCTGTCGAACTGAGTGACGAGAACGAGCATGATGAGCAAGACTGCAATCACAAAGGCCTTCTGAAGGAATGCACGGGACTCCTGCTCGTCCTCATTCGATCCTGCGAATTCCCAACGGTAGCCAACCGGCCAGTTCATCGTCTGAAGGCGGTCCGCGACGTCTTGTCTTACCGAATCCTCGGTGCGGTCTGATGCACGGACGACATCGCCATCCACGGTGACCACCCTCTTGAGATCGACGCGACGAATCGAAGCCGGGCCAACACCGGGCTCGATGCTTGCCACGGTGCGAATGGGAATGGGAATGCCGTCTTCATCGGGAACGGTGAGCTCGGCAAGATCATCGAGTGAGGCGCGGGCTTCCGGCGATAGCCGCACGACGATGTCGTACTCGTCTTCTCCGATCCGGTACTTGGAAGCCTCGGTCCCCATGATCGCGGTCTGCACGGTGGTCGCGATGTCGCGCGTGTTCAATCCGGCAAGAGCCGCCTCGACTCGGTCGACCTTGATTCGTATTTCGGGCTTACCACGATCGAGATCGTCATCCAGATTGACTAGACCTTGCACATCGCGGATCGTGTCTTGGACCTCGCGGGCAAGCCGCTCCAAAACCAGAAAGTCGTTTCCCGAGAGCCGGATTGTTACCGGCTTGCCCGTTTGTACTCCTTCTTGAGGCTTATCGACCTTGATGTCGGCACCGTCGATTTCGCCGAGCGCTTGTCGGGTCTCCTCCATCGTTAGAAGGGAATTTTTCCACTGGCGATCTTCGCGGTCGGGAAGATCGAGGGTCACCCGGCTCAAGTTGGAGACTGAGCTGCCCGAACCGAAGTCCTGAAGGCTCACACCGGTAGAACCCACGTTGGCGATGCGGTAGCGCAGGTCCTTGGTGCCTTTCGTGAGCTCTTCGATGCGTCTCACGATGGAATCCGAAGTCTCGAGGGTGGCGCCGCTCGGTGACTCTACGTCGATGAGAATCTGCCGCGGCTCGATTTCGGGAAAGAATTCGAGTCCTTTCCCAAGGACGCCATAGGCAACCATCGTGCCCGCGAGGATCGCCCCCACGCTCCAAATGACTCCGGAGCGACGATCGGTCACATAGGGTGGCCAATCTCGCAGGCGGCGGAAGAGGCTCCATCCCAGCCAGATGATCCCTTGGACGATGAAGGCAACACCTCCCGCTGCGAAGAGCAACATCGTGAGGGGGAAGAGCAGCGGGGCCAGGGCTTCCACGACGAAGCTCACAAGAACGAAACCCGCGGCAACAACGACGCATGCGACGAAGATCAGCAGGAGAGCCCAATTGCGATAGAACCATCCACGTTCGGTGGTGTCCGTAGCCTCGAGCACCCAGCCCAGCAATTGCCGGTAGCGAGTGAGAACCACTCCCTGCTTCCAGGATCCGCCCTGGTTCGAGGATGGCGGTTTCATGAAATAGGCAGTGAGCGTGGGGTTGAAGATCAAGGCCACGACGAGTGAAGCGGTGAGGCCGATGATGAGTGTCACCGGCAGATAAGACATGAAGTCGCCCACGATCCCAGGCCAGAACAACATAGGCCCGAACGCGCAGAGAGTTGTGATGGTGGAAGCGATGACAGGGATCGCAACCTCATCGGTTCCCACGGAAGCCGCGGTCGGTCCGTCTTTTCCCTCCTCGCGGTGACGATAGATGTTCTCCACGATGACGACGGCGTTATCGACCAGCATTCCGAGGACAAGGATCAGGCTGAACAGGACAATCATGTTCAGCGTATAGCCCAGCATCTGGATGACCGAGAACGACAACAGCATGGAAAGTGGGATTGCCACCGCGACGAAGACGGAGTTTCGGAACCCAAGGAAAGCCATGAGTACCAGTACGACCAGAATGAGGCCGGAAATAATGTTGTTCTCGAGCTCCGATACCATCATGCGGATGTCATGCGACACGTCGCCCACCACCGTGACCTCTGTGCCGGGAGGCCACGTCGCCTCTACCCGTTCCAGCTCCTCTTTGACGGTGTCCGCGACTTCAATGATGTTCGCACCGGTTCGCTTTTCGATGGTCAGGGTGACCGAGGGCGTGCCGTCGAGACGAGAGCGCGTCGTTTCGTCTTCGAACCCGAAGACGACACGAGCCACGTCTCGCACGTAGATGGGGCCACCGTCCCGCACCTCCACAACGAAGTCCTCGATCTCGGCGGGGCGCTCCACCTCGGCGGGGAGCCGCACCAAATACTTCAAACTGCCCACGTCGATTTCGCCGCCGGGCACGGTCAGGTTATCTTGGGAAACCGCCGTCACGAGATCCACCAAGCTGAGCTCGTAGAAGCTCAACCGCCGGGGATCCGCGTATACATGAACCTCTCGCTCGCGTCCGCCGATGACTTGAACTCGATTGACACCCGGGATCGCTTCCAACTCGTCCTTCAGGTCGTCGGCGATTTCCTTCAGTTGGGCCAGTCCCACCTGACCGGAGAGGCTCACCACGAGGATCGGGAACTGAGAGACGTCGACGTCTTGGATTCTGGAGTCTTCCGCCTCCTGGGGAAGCTCTGGCTTAGCGAGGTCTACTTTCTCGCGGACTTTCTGTATGGCGGTGTCGAGATCGACCTCGGGGTTGAACTCCACCTCTATGACCGAAATGCCTTCACTGCTCGTTGAGCGGATTTCCTTGATCCCGGAAATGGCTTTGAGCTCGGTCTCGATGGGGCGGGTGAGGAGCGTCTCGATGTCCTCGGGACTCACCCCTCCGTAAATCGTGTACACCAAGATGAGAGGGATCTTCACTTCAGGAAAGGACTCTCGAGGAAGGGAGATGTAGGAGCCCATTCCGGCCACGACGATGAGGGCGATGAGCACGTAGACCGTCAGGCGTCGGCGGATTGCGATGTTGGTGATGCGCATGATTAGTTAATGCTCGCGAGCTTTTGGCTCGCACGCTGGCCCTCGGACATTATTAGTGCGACGGGGCCCCACCCCCGTCGCGGGCCCTCGCTCTTCAATAACGGCGTTGGGGCCCCACCCCCAACGCTTGATGCTCCGTCGCCTTCGCGACTGCGCATCGGCTCATGGCTGTGCTCGGGCCTAAAACCACGGCCAGGTTCCCTTGAGCACCGCTATTCACTTGCTCAATTCCTCCTGGCCGACGGGCCTGACGGCCCGTTAATGCGCGTGGGGCCCCACCCCCGTCGCTGGCCCTCGCTCTTCAATAACGGCGTTGGGGCCCCACCCCCAACGCTTGATGCTCCGTCGCCTTCGCGACTGCGCATCGGCTCATGGCTGTGCTCGGGCCTAAAACCACGGCCGCTTCCCTTGCGCACTTCGTTTCGTTGTCGCAATTCCTCGCGGCCGGCGGCCCTGACGGGCCGCAGTCGTCCGGGCTCAGTTCCTTTGGACGACCTTTACGGGTTGGCCGTCTACCAAACGACGCTGCCCGGTGACGATAAGCCAATCACCCGCGGCCAAACCTTCTTTCACCACGACGTAATCTGCCTCGCTCGGTCCCAAGACGACGGGCTTCGCTCGAGCCCTATCATCTTGGAGAACGAAGGCAACACTCCCCTCATCTCGTTCCAGGAGCGCGTCGCGGGGCACAACCAGCGCATCCGGGTAACGCTCCTTAACGAGGGAGACGCGCCCGATCATGCCAGGGCGAAGTTCCGCGTCGGTGTTAATCAGCTCGATCTCAGCCGGGAAGGTACGGTTCTTGCTTGATGCGGCCCACCCCACGTAGTGGATGCGACCTTCGAAGTCTCGGTCGGGATAGGCGTCGACCTGGATGGTAGCCTCACCACCGACCGAAAAGTAGGGAATGTCGTTGTCCGGGATACCGACCGCCACCTTGAGGCGATCCAATTGGTGCAACGTGGTGATGGGTGCTCCCGGCGGCAAAACCTCTCCAGGCTCGACGTGACGATCGAGGGCCACACCGGTGATCGGTGCCTTGATGATCGACCGTTCCAGAAGGATCTGGGTCTGTTGTTGACGTGCCTGGGCCATTTTGTGGCGGGACGTCGCCGCAATCAGCTCTTGGCGGGGCACCGCTTGGCGTTCCAGAAGCTTGCTGGTCTTTTGGTAATGCGCCTCGGCGGCAAGAAGCTCGGCATCCGCCCCATCGAGCTCCGCGGCACGCAGGTCGGAGCCAATTCGAGTGAGGACACGTCCCTTTCGGACGCGTTGTCCTTTTTGGAAACTCACCTCCTCAACGGTGCCTCCAAGCTCCGTGGAGACTTGGACCTCCACCCACGGCTCGAAGCGGCCAGTCAAAACGACTCGTTCGGTGAGGTCCGTAGGCTTGAGCTCGAGAACCGATACGTTTATTGACGGCAGCTCGGCGGCATTTTCGCCGGGCGGCTCTTCGACGGACGGGCTCGACCCACATCCAGCGGTCACGACGACAGACACGGCCAGCAGAAGTTTGATAAAGAATGTTTTCACCGGGCGTCTCCAGCAGGTCCAGCAGGTCCATCAGATTGCGCGGTCGCGGCCGATGTTGCCAACACCGAATCGGGAGCATCGGCCCGGAACCCGATGAGATATTTCATTTCTGCCAACGTTACGAGCGCCTCGTGCGCAGCGAGAGCTTGGTTGAGCTCGGCATCTCGCAGCGAGCGCGTCGACTCGAGAACGTCGAGCGTGGTGGCCGCTCCCCATCGAAAAGACTCCTCGGCGACGCGTTCCGCTTCCCGTGCTTGCTCAACGGCAAACTCCCCGACCTCGACCGCCTCGAGAGCCCGCTTCCACGTGCCGGTCGTGCGCTCCAGCTCAAGAGCGACCGTTGAGCGAAAGGTCGACTCCTCGTACTGTTTCTGGTTGATCTGAGACCGGAGCACGTTCATGGCTGCCGAGGTGCCCATGCCGTCGAAGATCGTCCAGTTCATGGAGACACCGACCGCCCAGGAGCGGAATCCGGTATTCGCAAACTGTTCCAGGCCGAACGTGTTGACGCCGATCGTTGCGTTGGCGTCGAACTGAGGCAGCGTATCGGAGCGAACGACACCCACCCGGTTTTCGAGTACCCGACGATCCACGGCGAAGCGAATGAGCGCCGGCCGATTTGCGGTCGCCACATGGATCAGCTCCTGAGCACTCGGCACTTTCGGCAATGGATCCGGGAGCTCGAGGACGGCATCTATTTCGATGGGTGCCATCACCGGCCTGCCCAGAGTGTCGTTGATCAAAGTCAGGGCGATCCGGCGTTCGTTGTCTGCGGCGAGGATCTCGGGACCCAAGTTAGCGAGGGCCACGCGGGCCCTAAGAAGGTCGAGTCGTGTAGCATCTTCGAGCTCGTAGTGGGCCTCGACCTGTTCCAGCTGTCGCTCTCGGGCTTTCCGTTCCGACTTCAGCACTTCCAGCCGCTGCCCGGCCAACAAGAACGCGTAGCAAGCGCGGGCCACGTCGCGCGAAATACGGTTTTCCTCTTCTCGCACGTCCTCGTGGATGCCCCCGAGCTCGTGATCCGCCGCCTTGATCGCGTTTTGCACCTTTCCGAAGGAGTAGATCGGTTGGCGGACACTGAAGTTCCATATGAAGTTCTCGAATCGCAGAGGCTCCGTGGCCTCGGGCGGAAGCGGATCGGGTCCTTCGAGAAGTTGAGAGAAGAAAGGACTGTTGAGTAGCCCGGGGTCTCGGTTCGCAACAAGCGAGACGAGGGCCTCGACCTGGGGCAAGGCTTCGCTCCGGGCTTGTCGGACCAGTTGATCGAACTCGTTGATTTGCTCGCGTGCCTCCAAGACCTGCGGATTCACGCCCAGAGCGAACTCGATGGCCTGATTCACATTGAAGCGAACCGCCGGCTCATTTTGGCGAGCCAACGAGAAGGCAGGCAATGCCAGGCAAGTCAGAATCGCTAGGAATCTATTCGTCATTGAGCTCATGTCCGATCCCTATTTGGAGTAGCGGAAACATTTTCGCCTCTTCGCCTGTCCGCGTGTTGCCAGCCATACTCGGCGATGGGGCCTACCCCGCGCACGGCAACTTACTGAGGGATTTCCCTGGTCGGAAACCTGCACTCGACACGAGGGAGGAACGTCCCAACGCGGAGTCAAACCGCTCTGAAGGGGAGCTGACGACCGACCATTTTATCACGGATGAAGTTGGTGCGAGCGGGCCAAAACCGTTAGACTTAGAGCCCGGCCGCTGGCCGGATGTTGCTATGAGTAAAGACCCTACGTTTAGGCTCCTTGGAGAAGCTCCCACTCGCAGCCAGCGTTACAAGGAGTACCGCGGGGAATGGGATCGTCGGGGCGAAGAGCTCGACGAGTCCGACCACCCCGTTCACGTGGACCTGGAGTCGGTGGCGGTCTGTGACCTCCGCTGCGGGAGCTCCGAGGAGGACCCACAGGGTTTTTGCCAGATCTGGACTCATGAGCATATCCGGACCCAGGGGTTCGAAGATCACACCTACATGCGCGGCTATATGGACCCGCACCTGTACAACGACTTGCTTCGTCAATGCGCGGACATCGGAGTGAGCTCCGTCAAGCTGAACTACCGGGGTGAACCATCGCTACACCCCGAGATCGCCGACTTCGTGGCGCGCGCCGCCGAGCTGGAGTTTCCGGACATTATGATGAACTCCAACGGAAACGGCCTCGGTCGCAAGAACCCGGATCTATTCGCCGAGATCGTCGAAGCGGGGATTACGGATCTGATGTTCTCGGTGGACGCCTGTGATGAAGAAACCTACCGTCTTCAGAGGGTAGGCGGGGACTGGGAAGTTCTACTGAACTCGGTACGCCGGGCGGTCGAGACGCGTGCAAGCGGCAAGGCCGCGCCGGATTGTCGGATCCGCGCCTCTGTCGTCCGGACTCACTTGAACGCGCAAGCCGTGGATAGCGGACGCATGGAAGAATTCTGGAAGGACAAGATGGGGGTCGACTGGATGTCGATCAGCGAGTGCTACTTCCCGGCCGGCTCTGAGCATCATTGGAAAGCGGCGCATTGGCGTCAGCTGACCGCCGAAGAGTTCCAATGTACGGATTCCTTTCGCCGGATGGTGGTGACCTGGGACGGCAAGCACACGATGCCTTGCTGTCAGGGATTCACCCTGGAGATCGACGGTGGCCCAGTGGTCGAAGGAGCCGCGAGCCCTCATCTAAGCGTCCGCGAAGCCTGGGCGAGTCAGAATTTCGATCGCATGCGCACGGCGCATAGGGAGCGAACATGGGATAAGCCTGGTGCCGAGGGCGAGTCCATCTGTCGCTCCTGCGCGGTTACCAAAGTCCCGACTCCGATCGAGCTCGATTAAAACCTCGGCCAAACTTCCCGCCGCTCCACACCTCATCGTGAAGAGGAGTAAATAAACATGAAACTGCGTTTATCGATGCTGTTGGTTTTTCTGTTCCTTGTCGGATCTGTCTACGCGCAAGCCCCATCGGGCGTCACCGTCTTGCGAGCGGCCCGAATGTTGGACGTCGTCGCGGGCGAGATCGTGACAGATGCCGTTATCGTGATCGAGGGGGAGAGGATTGTCTCCGTCAATCCCTCTTCGCCACCGACAGGAGCGAAGCTCGTCGACCTTGGTGACGTGACGCTTCTTCCGGGGCTGATGGATTTGCACACCCACCTTGGATATGGCCTCGAGCCGGGTTTTTGGATGCTCGAAGTTATCGAGGGGCCGGCCGACGTGGCGTACCGAAGTATCGGCAATGCGCGCAAGACGTTGATGGCGGGATTCACCACGGTGCGGGACTTCGGTGGACAGGTCACGGTGGCTTTGAGCCGGGCGGAAGAAAAAGGCTGGGTCGAGAGTCCTCGGGTCATTCCCTCGCGGAACTCTCTCGGAATTACCGGTGGGCATTGCGATGCCACCGGCTTTGCGCCGGGGATTCGCGAGCTGGGACCCGAGGAAGGGATCGCCGACGGTGTCGACGAGGTGGTCGAGGCGGTTCGCTATCAGATCAAGCACGGAGCGAAGTGGATCAAGACGTGTGCAACGGCGGGCGTCTTGTCCTTCGAGGGACCGGTGGGTGCCCAACAATATTCCTACGAGGAGCTCCGGGCGATGGTGGAGGAAGCCGGACGCCACGGGGTCAAAGTGGCAGCGCACGCGCACGGAACGGAAGGCATCATCGCCGCCGTCCGAGCCGGCGTGGCCTCCATCGAACATGGGTCGATGCTCGACGATGAGGCGATCCTGTTGATGAAGGAGAACGGAACCTACCTCGTGCCGACGACCTACTTGGCCGATTCCATCGATCTGGATGCGCTGCCACCCCCCATTCGCGCCAAAGCGGAATATGTGATGCCCATCGCCAAGGAAAGCGTCAGGCGGGCGATTCGATCCGGCGTCAAAATCGCCTTCGGAACCGACTCAGCAGTCTATCCACACGGCGAGAACCCCCGGGAGTTCATCTCCTTGGTCGATCGCGGGATGAGTCCGCTGGAGGCGCTCCGCACAGCCACACTCTATGCTGCCGATCTTCTGGGCCTCGAGGACCGAGGTGTCATCGAGGCCGGACGCCTGGCGGATCTGGTGGCGGTGCCTGGCGACCCCACGCAGCGGATCGAGGTGATGGAAGACGTGCGGTTCGTGATGAAGGGTGGCGAGGTTCATAAGAGCCCCTGAGCGAGGCCCCAACTTTATTCGACCGGACGGCGATTTTGCCTGAGAAGCAGCCGCTCTACGGCCCGTATTTTCCACATATCCTAATCTGGGCCCATCCGGCAAAGTTCAATCCAGACAGGCACTTGCCCGGTCAAATCGGAACCCCCTAAAGTTTTCCACAGAGATTTCCACAGGGCGCTGGAACCACGCAATTTTGGAGGGTTTAGCGCCTCTGGTGGCCCCGGAAGCAATATGGTATAGCAGGTGACAGGACGGGCTTCACGAGCTGTAGGGCAGTAGGCGGTGAGGTGAGGAGGCAACGGCAAATGAAACCAGCGGTACTTTTCGCAGCCGTGCTTTATGTTTCTGGCGCTAGTGGTATAGCGTTCGCACAATCTTCGACACTTATTGACGACCGGTCGTTCAAGGCGCTCATCGACGAGAGTTCGGGCGAGATGGGGCTGGTTCACTTCGGGAAATTGCTCGCGTTTTCGGGTTACGCCCCGTCGCGAGGAGCCGAACAAATCGCGGAATACCTGGCTGAGCAGGCAAGAGCCTCCGGGCTATCCAACGTCCACATCGAGAAGTTTCCGTCAGATGGGAAGCTCTTCTATTGGGCGTTTCGGTCGGAACCATGGTGGGAAGCCAAGAGGGCAGAGCTTTGGCTCGTCGAGCCGGAACGAAAGAGGGTCGCGAGCTTCGATGCATATCGGGGCTACTTAGCCCGGTTTAGTCGCAGTGCGGACGTCACCACCGAGCTCGTGGATGTGGGAGCCGGCACCTCCTCGTCGGACTACGAGGGCAAGGCGGTGGCAGGCAGAATTGTTCTCGCCTCTGGCAGCGCCGGCGAGGTTCACCGCCGCGCGGTTTGGGAGAACAAAGCGGCGGGCGTTTTGGTTTACCGCGTTCAGAACCACTACGATGAGCCGGACCTGATCCGCTCGGCCTCTCTCGATCACCGGGATGGACCGAACGGCGAGCCTCCCGCTTTCGCGTTCTCCATTTCTTATCGTGCCGGCCGGGGGCTTTCCGAGCGGCTACGAGCAGGAGAACGGCTCGTCGTGCGCGCCGAGGTGGACACCGAGACGCGACTAGACGGTTACTACCCGCAGGTCCACGCGACGATTCCAGGCACCGAGCCAGGTCTACCCGCGGTTTGGATCCAAGCTCACAACAACTATCGAAGCTCAGCGGGAGGCAACAACCTGACCGGCGTGGGGGCGACGGTAGATTTGGCCCGGACTCTCGCTTCTCTCATTGCCGATGGCAAACTCCCGAGGCCTCGCCGCAACATCCATTTCATTTGGGGTGCGGAGCACAAGGCCATCATCTATTACTTTTATCAGAACCCGGATGCGATTCCGTCGGTGCTAGCGCTTCTCAACTTAGACATGGTGGGTGACCACCAGGAGCTCAGCAAGTCGATACTCCGACTCTACCGGACCCCTTATTCCACGCCTTCGTTCGTCAACGATGTCGTCCAGGAGATGTTCGAAACCGTGGCGGCTGGCAATACGACCTCACTCCCGCATCGGGGAGTCCAGTTCCTTCTGCCAATACTGGAACCATCCGGGAGTCGCGATCAGTTTTTCTACAAGATCGAAGAGTTCTGGGGACCGAGCGATCACGAGGACGTCACGCCACTCGGTATTCATGCGGTGTTGCTCAACACCTGGCCCGATCCGTACATCGGGACGAATAAGGATACGAAAGAGCGCGCCGACGCAACGCAAATGAAGCGCGCCACCGTTATCGCCGGTGCGTCTGCGTACATTCTCGCCAACGCGGGCCCCCGGGAAATACCCGTGCTTGTTCAAAACGCACTGGGCAAAGCCCGGACGCGCCTCGCGGAGGAGGAACGCCGTGCCATGGATCTCCTGTGGCAATCGTCCTCTAAGGATCCCCAAGAGGATCTCCGGGAGGCGGCCAACATTGTCGCTCGAGGCTACGAGCGCGAGGTCAAGGCGCTCGAGAGTCTCGACGCCTTCGCTGTCGGAGACGAACGTGCCCGCGACTACATTAACGACAACCTGAACGAGCTATCGGGAGGGGAGCCGGCTGCGCAGGATCGGCTCCAGAGACATGGCCGCGCGGTTGCTCGTTCCCGGGGAGTCGTTTTCCAAGAGCCCGGGACGCGCCATGTTCAAGGGGTGGCACTTCTCGTCCCGGTTCGAAATCCCGAAATCAAAGGGCCGGTAAGCGTCACCAGCGCGCAATACGGGCGAGATTGGCTAGCTGAGAAGCTCTCCGATCCTACGGTCTTGGACGAAGTGCAGTTGGCAGAACGAGGGCGCTACTACGCCTTCGAGACCCTCAACTTGGCCGACGGGAAAAGGAATCTTCAGGAGATTCGGGACGCGGTGGCGGCAGAGTACGGGCCGGCTCCTCTGGACGAAGTGGAGCAGTATTTTCGCGTGCTCGAACAGGCAGGCGTTGTCGAGCTTCGGGAGCCTGGTCGAGGAACTTCGAGATAGGCGTGTGCCTAGAGCCGGATTCCCAAGAGCGAAACGACGTTCGAGATCTTGTTGGCGATGGTGACACCGTCGCCGCCAGCGAAGAGTAGCCCTCCCATCACATTGTCTTCGGTCACGATCGCCGAGCCGGAATCGCCTCCAGCGGAAAAATCTCCGGTATCGGCTCTGATGACAAGCTGATCGTTGAAAGTGGCGTTGCCCTTTCCCGCACCGTAATTGACGATACTCTCCGCTCCCACCACCTCCACCATGCCGGTGGTGTGCTCCGTGGTTCGCCCCGTCTTCTGGACGCGGTCGCCGAGCTGCAAGTCTGCGATCCCCTGGATCTCGCCGATAACCGGCATGTCGAGGTCCACGTTGCTCTCTAGCATGACCTGAGCAATTGCCGCGTCGACCAAATTGGGGTGAGGCTGGTCGATCAGATTCGGTCGTGCCACCACCAAGCGGTAAGGACAATCCATCAAACGTGCCAGGAAGTTGGCGGGCCACTTCCATGCCCTCCACGCGAACGAAGAGCTCGACTTTTTACCGCCGTTTCCGTTCCCTTCGTCGTCGAAGCGGATCCGGACGTACTCAGTCAACCGAGCGATGCGATCGTCATCGGTACCACCGTCGGCGCGGCCCGGCTGTCGGATGAGGACGCCGAGGGTCGTGTCATTCGAATTGGCGATAACGTGGTTGTTGGAAAGAATGTAGTGCTCGTCACCGGTGCCGCGTTTGACCCATGCACCCAGCGTGCCTGCGGTCACCTCGGGGTGTCCGACGGAATAACCGGGAGGGCAAGGACGCCGCCTTTGGGTAAGCGACAACGTCGTTTGGTGCGGTTTTAGCTCGCCGTATTCGATGACGTCGGTGGCGACACCGTTCACGGACTCCGGGACCAATTGCCCAGCCGGGACTTCCTCCGCGGAGAGCTTCTTCCTCACCCCAACGACAATGCAAACCTCGTCGGTGCGCTTACCGCTGCGGTAGCGATAGCCGACCCCAACCGAGACGACTCCCGGATTTCCCTTGAGTGCTTTCTGTGCGGTATCGCACGCTTCTTTTTGATGCTTCGTGATCTGTGGCATTCCTACCTCCCTTGGCGCACGGGCATGCCTTCAGCAAGAACGATCGGGCAGTGGACTAACCTACTCGAAGGTCCGCGTTCACAGATAGGATAAGGATCACACTTAGTCGTCACCCGTTCTATTTCAAAGACTTGATGTAGTCCTTGGTGGCGTCGGCGTTGGTGGTTTGGCCGCTTGTTTTCAGCTTGGACATCGCGTCGTCGCTCATGTCGAGGCCTAGGTAGTTGATCTGGTTCTTCAAGTCGGTGAGAAATTTATTGTAATGTTCACCGGCTTTGCCGGCGGCGGCGGTAATCTCGCCGAAACGGGAACGGGTCTTATCGAGGTTCTCTTTCGCAGCGGCTTGCAACTGAGGGTCCGTGATCCTCGCAAGACCCGTCGACCACTCGCTGAAGAACTTGCTCGCTTCCTTCCGCATCTCGTCGTTGCGCCTGCTGAGCTCGCCAACGTTCTTTTCTGTTTTTTTCAGCTCATCGTTAAGCTTCTTGTATTCTTTTTGACGGTCCTTGACGTTCTTCTTTTTGAGGAGGTCGTTGTACTTCTTAACCGTTTTGTCCAGCTGCTTTTCCGTTTTTTTGATCTCTTCGACTGTCTTTTCTGCTCGCTTGATGAGATTCTTGCTGATCTTCTGTGCTTTGGCCTGAGCCCAGAGCGCCTGCGGCTGGGATGCTAGCGCGAACGGTAGCACTAGGACGAATGCCAATTGCCGTGCGGTCATAATTATCTCCATGTCTTGTTAGCCGGGGAGGAACGATCCCCGAGAAGATCCCCAAGCTAATACCAACGAAAGACGGGGAAAACAAGTGAGAGCGTGGTGTCCTCTCCAGGGTGGCACGGATCCGGCGGCGGGAGTAAGAATGGTCGGGAACGTGAAGCCGTCAAAGCTAGATCCACGAATCGACGACACCAAGGAGTCAGAAGCATATCTCTCCCGACCGGTCGACAAGCGGGATGCTCTGATCATCTTTGCCTTGTTGGGTTTGTCGATACTCGCCACGCTTAGCGTCGGCGACAAGACTTACGATGACGCCTTCATCACCTTTCGTTACGCAAGAAACCTGGCCTCGGGTGAGGGTTTCGTTTACAACCCCGGCGAGGGCTTCCTAGGCACGACCACCCCTCTTTTCACCATGGCGTTGGCGCTATCCGGGCGCCTACTTCCGGGAGTGGCCATTCCACAGATGGGGCAGTGGCTGAGTGGAGCATCACTCTTTTTCTGCGGCTTGTTCGTTTATCTACTAGGGCGGGACGACGGCATTCCAGCGGCCGGTTCGGTGGCGGCGTTGTTGACTGTGACCCATCCCCTTTTTCTCGACGTTTGGGGAGGCGAGGCGCTTCTTCTCCTCGCCGCTGTGTTGGCGGGGTTTTTCTTCTATTTTCGAGAACAGCAAGTGCTTTGCGGTGCGGTGCTCGGGCTGGCCTTCCTGACGCGGGGAGAAGGCGTGCTTCCGGCCCTTGTGCTTTCCACGCACTTCTTCATCGTAAACAAGAGATTCCCTTGGCGGGCCGCGCTTGCTTGGGGAGCGATCGTTATCCCTTGGGTCGCGTTCTCGATCGTTTCCTTCGGCTCTCCCCTTCCCGCTACTTTACAAGCAAAGCTGGCCCAAATGGACTCCGGCTACTTCGCACCTTTTCTGACCACATCACTGCGGTGGCTTTTGGCATACGCTATCCCCAATCCCGATCTGCCTCTGAGCTCGAGCCATACCAATCTGGTCGTTTTCGTGTTCGCCGCATTGGGTGGTATATACCTGATGGTCCATCCCCGGTTTCGATGGTGGGGCATCATGGCCTGGCTGGGGTCGTATGTGGTTGGGTATTCGTTGCTAGGGGTTCCCTTCTATCACTGGTACGCAGCACCCTTGGCGCTCGGGGGGGCGATTCTGGCAGGGCTGGGCGCTCAGCTGCTTCTCGATTTGATAGAGCGGTTCCTGCGTCCCTTGGGACGCGGAATCGGAGTGACAGCACGAGTCCTCTTCGTTCTCATATTGGCCCTACCTGTGGCGAGTGCAATGATGCGTCTCAGGGATTACCGCATTCGTCCCATTTCCCAGGTGCAACGCTTATACACGAACGCCGGACTTTGGCTGCAGGAACATACCCCACCCACGACGACGGTCGGTTACTTCGAAATTGGGTTCGTTGGGTACTATTCCCAGCGGCCGTTGGTTGACGCGGTTGGCCTGATTAACCGAGGCGTCCCAGAACGAGTAGCCGACGGTAACTTCAAGTGGGCGTATCTGCATTATCGGCCCGATTACCTCATCATCAATCCCGTGCGTTGGTACGATCGTATCGGGAACATCCGGGATGAGGCGTGGTTCGCTGACGCTTACCGCCAAGTAGCAACCATCGAGGAACCAGGTTATTTCGACGCTCCCCTAACGATTTATGAAAAGGTGAACGACACAGCCATTCCTCATGCCCGCTAACAAACTCCGCTATTCGTCCTGCCAGCGCGGGACCTCCGCTTCGCAAATGGAGCTTTTTGCATCTGAGCAATAGTATATGGAGAGCAGATTCGCATGACGAGGAGTGGCTGAAGGAAGTAGGACCGGCGACTTTGCCGAGTCCAGATGAGAACAGGAGATCGCACGATGCAAGAACTGAGATGGCGGACGGCTAGAAGTTTACCTTTTCTGTGGGTCTTGGCCAGTGGCCTCTTTCTGCCCGCCGGGCTCAGCGCGCAAACGGCGAGCCAACCTGGCGTCGCGTTGGGTCCTCAGGAGCCGCCCTTTAGACCCGAACGACCGATCGTCATCCAGGGAGGGATGCTCATCGACGCTACCGGCGCCCCTCCCAAGCTGGACCATGCTGTTGTCATCGAGGGCGAGCGCATCTCCTGGGTGGGACCGATGGATGAAGCCAAAATCCCCGATGGAGCCCAGGTGATCGACGCCCAAGGCATGACCATCATGCCCGGCCTCATCAACTCCAATCAGCACATCCAGCTCAACCCCATTTACCCCGCGCCCACCGCCGATCTGCCGATGAACGAGCTCCGAGCTCGTTGGGAAGAGACCTTCGCGCGAATGCCCCAACGAGCGTTCGTTTACCTCATGCAGGGCGTGACCAGCCAACGGCAGACGAGCGGGCCGTCGAAGAGATTACTACCCGTCAAACAGGCCATCGACCGCGGAGAGATCCCGGGTCCCCGGATCTTCCTGGGAGGAGCCCTTCTCATGAGCCCCGAGCATTTCGAGTCGTACACCAAGGGCGCCCGCACGCCGGCTGACGCCATCGACTGGATGAGGACGGACTTTGCCTACCACGTGATCGACGATCTCGAGAAAGATACCGACCGGCTTCTCGGTCCCGAGTTCAACTACTGGAAGCTCTACATGTCGCGTGAGATCTACGATGGTCAGAACGATTTCAGCGACGAGGACCTCCGGTTCATCATCGACAAGGCGCACAAGAACGGAAAGATCATCGACGTCCACTGCGGAGGCCACAACGACGGACTGCGCCGAATGCTCGCGTTCGACGTCGATACCTTGGAGCACCCGTTCCTCCGGCACCAGATCGTCGAAGAGGACATCATCGAGGGCTACGTCAAGAAAGGCGTCATCGTCGATTCGCTGCTCGTGCAGTCGACGTCGTTAGCCAACCGAGCGGCCGATCCGCATCGTTTCGACGAGACGATTTACGTGATGTCAATGGAGCCTAAAGAGTACCGGATTCTGATGCGCTATCGAGATAAGATGCTCTACAACCAGAGGAATCCCGATAAAGGCGGTCTCGCTATTTATGAGCCCCGGAACCGGCCCTCCCTAGGGCCGCGGGGGGGCGACAGCTTTGGCCTTCTGGGCCCTTCTTACAACGAGCTCATGAAGCGACGTGAGACGTCTCGCGAGAACATGCGGCGGTTCATCCGAGCCGGAGCCAAGTTCTCGACTGGAACCGACACACCAGCCTTCGTCAACTTCCAACAAGAAAACGCCAACGCCGTTGAGATGCGCTACATGGTGGAGCTGGGCATGAGTCCCATGCAGGCGATCGAAGCGTCGACCCGGATCGGCGCCGAGGCGCTCGGGCTGACCGATGAGCTCGGAACCATCGAGGTAGGGAAGCTCGCCGACGTCATCGTGGTGGCCGGAAATCCTCTTCTCGATATGAAGACCATGGAGAGAGTCTACGCCGTCATCAAGGGCGGGGTTCGGTACAAGTAAAGGCCGGCTTTTGGAGGACTGGTAGCGAAACGGTAACAGCGGAAGAAGCGCCGCCAAAGGAAACGGCGGAAGTGCGGATCCGTTTGGTGAGCCGTGGAGGAATCGAACCTCCAACCTACTGATTAAGAGTCAGTTGCTCTGCCAGTTGAGCTAACGGCCCACCGCTTTGAAGGGGGACGACATCCCCCTCACCCAATCCCTCTCCCCAGGGGGGAGAGGGGTAATTCGTGCGACGAGGAACTGCGGTTCGTTTCCTCGTCGGTCCATTAGTAGTTGGTACGCCTGAGAGGATTCGAACCTCTGGCCTTCTGCTCCGGAGGCAGACGCTCTATCCAGCTGAGCTACAGGCGCCCATCACGCTGGAAACGACACGCTCGGTAGGCGAACCGAAGTTCATCCCAGGAGCACCGACAAGGATACTCGACGGGAGAGACGCTCGCAAGTAGCGGGAGAGACGGAAGTCGCGGCGATGGAGCCGCGGGCTTACCAGAGCGCCGAAATGCGTTTGGTGATGGTATCGACGACGTAGGAGTCGAGCTTTTCCATGGCCGCTTGAGGGAAGTCCACGAATTGGATGCCCATCCCGCGAGGAAGATCGGCCTCCGGGACGCCTCGCTTGGTGCACCAGACGACCTCTCCCGTGGCTTCGAGGAGGTCTTCATCGTCGCTGCCGATTCCGGCTAGGTAGAGCGTGAGCAAGGAACCGGTATCCACCAGAATCTCTGAGGCCACGAACACGCCGCCGCGGCTCAGATTGACGACTCGTGCGGTATGGAAGCGATTCTGGTGCTCGAAAACGATCGGCGTTTCTACCGGCACCCGGATCCGTTCCCGATTACCCAACCGTTCTCGGACCTCGCCGGCCGAGAAGCGCGGGGTTTCCTGAGGGAGAGGGAGCCCTTCTCGAGACATCATGAGCTCGTAAAAGGTCTTGAGCTCTGTCCAACGTCCCTCGTCTTTGGGTGGTAGGCTTCCACCGGAGCGAAGTTTGGAGTCGTTAAGCGCTCCAAACTCGCTGATAAGATCGAGAACCGTCTTCATGGGTGCTCCCTTTCCCTCTTTCAACTCTGCCAGGGTTCGGGGGCCCGGCTTCGTTTTACCGTTCTAACTCAAACTCGATTTTCCGAGACCGATGTCGGTCGGTCTTGGAAAAGAAAAGATGCGAGTGCTTCGTCCGTCATCGAATAGGACCCGCTCACCGCGGTCGCGTTCTCGAACATCGTCCGGGCTCGCAATCGGAGACCTTCGCGTTCGTAAAGTGTTCCGAGGGAGCTCAAGTATTCCGGGTTGCCGGGGTCGAGAACGGTCGCCATCTTGAGATTCTGCTCGGCCTCGAGTCGCCATTTGCGATTGTGGGCAAGAGCCAGACCGAGCACGTGGTAATACTCGGCCTGATCGCTAGCGAGATCGATTGCCTCCCGGCAGAGCACGATCGCTTGCCAATAATCCTCTGCGCCGAATGCGTCACAGGCACTCTCGAAGATGGACTTCGCCCGCGCCCTGTCATGGGCGTCGCTCGAGGTGGACGCTGTCTTCTCCGCAGGCACGCTCTTTTCGTTGGCGTGAATTTGAGTCGAAAGTGTGGCAAACGCTTCGCTTACTCGAGTGAAAAGGAAAGATAGCTTCTTGTGAAACTGGGGGTCGTCGCTGCCGGAATAGCGGTCCGGGTGAAATTGAAACGTTTTCCTTTGAAACGCTTTCTTGATTTCGGCGGGCGTCGCTCCCTGGTCCACCCCCAGCACCTGCCAGTCATCTTGTTGCTGAAACAGCTGAAAGAGCTGCTCGACTTCTTGGCGGACCGGCTCGGCAGCTTCGGCAGGCTGTGTTTCTTTGTCAGTCTTCTTGGTGGTCGGCTCCCCATCGAGCTCGGTGATTCCGGCGCGAAGCAGGCCTAGGAGCGTGCGTGCGGTGTCCTTCTCGGAAAGTGCGCTCACCTTGAAGACGTCACGCGGCGTCACCGTGCCGTCGATTCGCGAAAGGATGAAAGCCTCTTGCGGAGTCAGGTTCACGTTGTGGAAGTGAAGCAATGGGGACGAAACGAGACGCAGCCGGCGATCTTCCCTGAGGAGGACACGAAGGTGCGGCTCGATTTGCGTGGTCCGTCGTGCTTCTTTCATCAGGCTGTCGGCCACCGAGTCGTCGAGGGTTGGCGTCGTTTCCTTGGTCGAGAGCTTTCTCTCGGATTCTTCCGCGCTCTCCAAATCGAAGAAGACCTTGCCCGGCTCGGCTGACTCGATTCCGGGGATCGACCGTAGAGCTAGTCCGAACTCGCGTCCAGAAGCGAATCGCTTCAGGGGATCTTTGGCTAGAGCGTTTTTCAAGACCGCCTGAACGGCTATCGGCAATCCTAGCTTCTCGCAGTCGAGAGGTTCGGGCTCCTCGTTGACGATCTGGAGGAGCACGCCGGTCAAGCTGTCGCCCCGGAACGGTTTCCTGCCCGACAAACATTCGTAAAGGATGCAGCCGAGTGAGAAGAGGTCCGATCGACCGTCCATGTGACCGGCCCGCGCTTGCTCGGGCGACATGTAGTCGGGCGTTCCAAGTATGCTTCCGCTGGCGGTGAGGTTGGTGGAAGTCTCGGTTTTAGCGATTCCGAAATCTGTTACCTTTACGTCGCCAGAGCGAGAAACCATCACGTTGGCCGGCTTCACATCACGGTGAACAACCTTGTGCTGGTGGGCGTGATCTAAAGCTCCCGCCACTTGAGACAAGATCTTGACGGTGTCTCGAAGGCCAAGGCGACCGTGCTTCTCGAGAATCGCCTCCAGGGTTACTCCATCGACGAACTCCATGACAATGACGCACCGCTCGTCGGTCAAGATGATGTCGTGTGTGGTTACGATATTGGCGTGGTGCAGCTGGGCTGCCACCTGTGCCTCCCTCAAGATCCGCTTCTTGAGGTCCTCTATCTTGCTGGGATAGGCGAAGCTGTCGAGACGAAACTGCTTGATGGCTACCGTGCGGTCCAAGACGGCGTCGTGAGCTTCGTAGACGTCGGCGAAGGCACCGGTGCCTACCTTGGACTGAATGTGATAGCGGCTTCCGACTGCAGCCACTACAGCATGACGGCCGGTCTTCGGGTCAGTTGCTCCAGAATCGCTCATGGTTCCTTTGTCTTCTGGAGGCACGAGGCTGGGGGAACGACGCCTCAACCGGTACTTAGAGCAAAAACTGTGCCCACCCCTTGGGGACTTTCCCGGTCCCTAGAACTGACTTCTCTCGCGTGGGTTAGAGGAAAAGCACCTGGGTCCGCATTGCAAAAAAGAGAGGGTAAACGGCAACGAGCCTGTGGGGAAACTCCCGTAACAAGAAACTAAAGTCGACGGGGTGTTGCCCTACGTTCGGCTTCGAAAACACGACTAGAGAGGTGTATCTCTTTGTGGAGCACGTGGTTGGCGGGACGAAGCCTATTTCGTCGAGAGCCTTCTCCCGGTCCGCAATTTCGCGGTGGCGGCGAGGTCGAGACCGCGTTCGTCGATAGCGACCTTGTAGACTTCGCGGGCCGCCTTCCGTGAAACGTAGCCATCGAGGACATCGGTCAAAACCTTTTCTGGATCGCGTTCGGCGGGTTTGCCGAATCCTCCACCACCGGCCGTGATGCTGCGGATCCGGTCTCCGGTAGAGACCTTCAGACGATAGGTGCCCACCCGCTTTTCACGCGATGTTCCGGGAAACAGAATCATCCCGTGGGGCTCTGGCTCGGTGCCGCCCGCAAGCGCCCAAGGGCGGGTCTTGGACTTCTTCGTCACCGATAGAAAATCGCCGTCAAAAAGGAAACGGGCGTCCAGCCCGATGCCGAGCCCTCCTCGGAACTTGCCGGCGCCGCCGCTATCATCCCTGAGCTCGAAACGCTCGATGAACATCCCGGTTTTGGTTTCGAGAACCTCGACCGGCGTATTGCGCACCACGCTCTGAAGGGGGTGGCTGAGGCCATTCGGGCCATCATGGTCGATCGTCGCACCCCAACCCATCGGATCATTATTGCTGACCGCGAACAACTGTTTCGTGTCCGGGTGAATCCCAACCATCATGAAACCGACGACGTCGCCTCCAGAAGAAGCAGGCACGCGGTCCGGCATCCCCTGAGCTAGTGCTTTGGCGACCAGCTCCATGGCGACGGTTACGGTCCACAGCGTGAACGTCGCGGCGGGGTAAACGGCGTGGAAGATATTGCCGGGGGGAGCGACCACCTCGAGAGGCCGGAAGTTCCCGGCGTTGGCCGGTGAGTGAGGAGTGGTCAGCGCCTTGAAGAGCGCTCTGCAGAGCGTCACGGTCGCTCCAAACGGAACGTTCACCGGTCCCGGAACCGCTCCTGAAGACTCGGTGAAATCCACCTTGAAGCGCTCGCCGTCGATGGTCACGGTGACCCGTATGGGTAACATCTCGTCCGTCACGCCGTCGTCGTCGAGGAAGCCCTCGGCACTCCAAGAGCCCTGAGGAAGTTCCTTCAAAGCCTTGCGAGAAAGTTGTTCTCCATGATCTAGTAGCTGGGCCACCGCGGTGTCGAGAGTTTCTCGACCGAATTTCTCCAGGATCTCGACGAGTCTTCGCTCGCCGGTTCGTACGGACGCGACCTGAGCGTGCAGATCTCCCAACACCAAGTCCGGCATGCGTGAGTTGAAACGGATGAGATCGATAATTTGCGGATCGGGTTTACCCTTCTTATAGACCTTGGTTCCCGGAAAAATGAGTCCTTCCTGATGCATGTCGGTGGAGTCGAGGACGTAACCTGCATCTTTCGCGCCGAGGTCCATCCAATGCGCGCGTATGCAAGTGTAGGCGAAGGGTCGATCGGCGCCCGGGAGGAACACTGGGGCGAAGAGGGTGACGTCCGAGGCGTGAGCGGAGTTCCAGTAGGGGTAGTTCAGGATGACGATGTCGCCGGCGTCGAGGTTCTCCTCACCGATGTACTCAACACCTTTGCGGATCGCGTAGTCGTTGCTGCCCAGAAACGTGAGCATGCTGGGAGCTTCGGCGATGGGCTCGAGCTGGCTATCGTAGATGGAAATACCGAAATCGAGGATTTCGTAGATGACAGGGTTGAACGCGGTTCGTATGAGAGTGCGCCGCATCTCATTGGCGGCGGAAAAAAGATAGCTTCGGATGACCTCGACGGTAGCGCCGTCCAGTTGCTTCATACTCCGCGATCTATCAGCGGCGCGCTATTTTCTGGCGCGAAAGTTGACGCCCAGGGTACCGAAGTTTTGTGCGCTCGACTTCTGCGGTGCGTCCTCATAGATGGGAGCCCGCCATGTCACCTCGAAGTCTTTGAATCCGGCCGCCAAGACCGTGGCCTCGAGCTCTGCTTCCAGCAGAGCGCCGGCAATTCAGCCGGTCCAGAGATCGATGCTCTCCTTGGCATTTTCGGAGACCGCTTTTTGGACCACGATGTCGGCGATCTGCAATCGGCCTTCTGGTTTGAGGACACGCGCCATTTCCGAAAGGGCCGTGAGCTTGTCCGGCATCAGGTTGAGTACCCCGTTCGAGATCACGACATCCGCCCAACCATCGTCGACGGGCAGTTTCTCGCCATAGCCCTGCCGGAACTCCGCGTTCTTGACTCCGGCTTCGCCCGCGCTGTTTCGTGCCTTCTTCACCATGCCTTCGGTAATGTCGATGCCAATCACTTGTCCTTCGACACCGACCATCCGTGCAGCGATGAGGCTGTCGATGCCGGCTCCGCAACCGACGTCTACGACTTGCTCTCCCGGCCGAAGCTCGCCGAGGCTGAATGGGTTTCCCGTTCCCGCGAAAGATGCGATCGACCCCTCGGGAACGCCCTTCAGCCAGTCCTCGTTGTACCCGACACGCTGGGTGTGAGAGTGGCCGGTATGAAAGTGAAAGCCCTTTTGGGGCTCGCTCGCGACCGTTTCGTACTCCTCTTGAATAGCGTCTCGAAGCGCGTCGATATCAACTGCTGGTTTGCTCGGTACTTTCATGTATTCGCTCCTCGGATATTCTGCCCTTGGGGGAGCACGAACGCAACAGCGGTGGAAGCCTGCGGATCGAGGCGGAACGAACTATTGCCCGCCTCGTCGGCAGGATTTCGTCGACTAGACCGGCGCTCGTTAGGACTCCGGCGCCTCCCACACCGCCTCTTGGTGCGTCAGAATCAGAGAGAAATAAGGTAGGACTCTAGTCTCCATCCACTCACGCACCATCTCGCCATGAAAGGCACTATCCTGCTCGAACTCGTGAGGAATTCCGGCCTTGGTTAGCGCCTGCGAGAAGGCCCGGTTTCCCGCCGGGATGTGCTGCAGGTGGTCGGACATACCGGTAGCGAAACGGATCCCTTTCAGCTTTAGAAGGTTCGAACGATATTTGTCGATCATGTGGACCGGAAAATTCTCTAACCATTTGTTGTAAGCGCTTTCATTGCGCTGGACCTTCCCATTCACGATCTCGAAAGGATAATCGACGAAAAGGGGAGGTTTGTCGGGGTTGGGAGACAGGCCTGCCGCCAATGCGGTGAGTGCGTGGGGGTAGTTTCCGTGGGTCGCGGTGGTCAAATGAGTTTGGACCAGGCCTTTCCTGTCTTTGGCTTCTATGGTAGGAATCCACTCCGGATTACCCGCTTCGACGTCTTTCACTATATCCAAACAGCAGGCACTGAGCCCGTAAACGGCGCTAAAGACGTCCGCATTTCTGATCGCGATATAGAGAGCGGAATATCCTCCCATCGATTGACCAACAATAGCGCGGCTACTTGCGTCGGGGAGCGTTCGATACGTTTCATCGACGTACTTGACCAGGTCGCGGGCAACAAAGTCCTCCCAATTGCCGATGACCGGCGAGTTGACGAAATAGGAGCCGCCGTAGCCATTGCGGCCGTCTGGCACGACCACGATCATCTCTTGGATCCTACCCTCGCCGATGAGCTGGTTCATGGCGGTTTGAATATTGAAGCCCTGATAGCTCCCATCTCGCCATGAGGTATTGGTTCCGTTATACCCGTGAAGGAGATAAACGGCTGGGTAGCGCTTGTCGGAGTTGGTGTAGCTGGGAGGCAAGTAGACCATGACCTGTCGGTTCGCCGAGTCCCCGAGGAGGTTCCCTTCCAGCCCAGGGCTGTGGACCGTCTGATAGGTCAGGAAACCTTGAGCCATGGCCGCCGAGGGCGCCGTTACCAGCATGACTAGCGTCACAACGAGACACGCGTCTACTAGTACTCTCATCGATTGATTCTTGAGCATGACTTCTTCCTCCAGAGGGTATGATCGCCAGTGCTTTCAGAAGAAACAGGAGTCTTCTATAGGGTATTTTGAAGTCGGAGTCAACGACACACATTGAGCATTGGAGGAGAACAATGATCCTTCGCAGCCCGCTCGGCCTGATTGGAATGGCCCACGTTTCGCTACTCGGCCTCATCCTCTGGTCGTCACCGGTCGAAGCAAAGTCCAGTGAGGAATCTCCAAAGCTCCTCTCCTGGACCGAGCAGATCGCGGTTCGCGAGGCTTGGCTACCGAAGCGCTACGAGATGCTCTTGACCATGATGCGCAGGCATGAAATCGACATGTGGATCGTTGTCAATGAAGAGTTTCACGATGATCCGTTGACCGAGTACGTGGCACCCCCGAGACCGTACGCGGGAAACAGGGACACGTTCGTCTTCGTCGATGCCGGCGAAGAGGGTCTGCGGAAAATAGTCCTAGCCGGGTATGAAGAGGAGCATCTCACACGTTTTTTCGAACTACCCCAGTTTGCTCCGGACCCGGACCAACCCCGGCCTGCGGAGGAAGTTCTGGCTGAGCTCTATGAAACTCACAAGCCGGAGAAGATAGGTCTCGGAATCGGCGGCGGCCGGGGCATGACTCGTAGCCTCACTCACGACGGCTACTTGTTTCTGAGTGAGGCCATGGGAAAGGAAGCGACGGCGCGATTTGTCAGCGCGCAAGACTTGATCGAAGAGTTCCTGGATACCCGTATTCCGGAGGAGCTTCCCCATTACGAGAACCTCGTGCATCTCACAGAAGTCATAGCTAGACGCGCCCTATCGAACGAGGTCATTACGCCAGGGGTAACAACGGTGGGGGACATTCGACGGTGGCTCTATGGCGCGCTATGGGAAAACAGTGTCACGACTTGGTTTCAACCCGACTTACGTGTGCAACGAATGGGACTCGAGGAAAAACGTCTCGGGGGTTTCTGGCGGTGGCCGAGGAAAGTGTCGTGATTCGACGGGGTGACGTCGTTCACCTGGATTTCGGAATCAGCTACATGGGTTTCGATAGCGACTGGCAGAAACACGTTTACGTCTTACGAGACGGCGAACAGGACGTTCCCCTGGGGCTCAAGAGGGCGATGGCCAACACCAACGCTCTTCAGGACGCTCTTACCTTGCGGGCCTCGAGGCCTGGGCGCACCGCGGGTGAAGTGCACGACGCCACGATGGCGGAAATGGCTGAGAAGGGCATTGAGGCACAGATCTACTCTCACCCTTTGGGCAACCACGGTCACGGGCTCGGTGCTGGTATCACTTTCTGGGCGGCTCGAGGTGATCAAGATGAGCTGCTCTCAAAGCGCCTCCGCGAAGGCTCCTACATCTCCATCGAGCTGAATACCCGCACGGCGGTTCCGGAGTGGGGCGGTGAGAAGGTCTACATCATGATGGAGGACCCGGCCTACCTTACCGACGAAGGTTGGAGATTCTTCCGGCCGAGGCAGGAAGAATTCTACTTGGTTGAGTGAGCCGGACGGTGGCCGAAAGCGTTTATCGGTTGGCGGCCTGCGTGGGGAGCCAGCGTGGATTGCCAAGATCGCGAGTTGGGCTGCGAGGGTAACAACCACGTGGGCAAGGCGTATGATAGGCGAAGATGCATCGTTTTCGATTCACCCTCTTGGCCCTCACCTTCGTCTCCTGCGCCTCGGAGAAGGCCGGGACGCTATCGCCGGATGCGAAGACTTCGACACACGAAGCACTACGCGAGGACCTCGAGAGGGTGCGTCATGAGTCGGACGGCGGGGGCCGGGCGTATCTCGCCGAAGAGCTGTCCGGACCCATCGTGGTGGGGAGCCGGCAGCGTTTCGAGATCGTCTACGAAGCCGGCCCCCACGGGATCGCGGAAGGAGGCACGCTTTTCCTTCAGCCTTCGCCGTTTTGGGGCTGGGATCTGCCGCAGAACCGAGCCAGCGATGCGCCCGGCTACACCGAGGTCGAGACCGACGCTACCGGGGTCGAGCTCGAGTCCACGGCGTCGGGCGGTGATCTTCTCGCAATAGCGATTCGCGGGCGAGCTCTCGCAGAAGGCGAGCGCGTCCGGATGGTTTACGGCGCGGGACCCGCCGGTGCTCGAGTGGATCGCTACGCGGAGTCGAGCGCCCCCATCTGGCTTGCCGTGGACGGCGACGGTGATGGAGTGCGTTCATTAATAAGGGAATTCCCGTCGGTGGATGTCTCGGCGGGACCGGCGGCGCAACTCGTGCTCACGTTGCCGAGCACGGCGCGTCCAGGTGGTCGAGTCCGATTGACTATCGCCATCCTCGACGGACTCGGAAACGCCGGGGTCGCCTTCGAAGGGCAGGTGGAGCTGGCCGGTCCATCCACCCTTGAGTTGCCGGGGCCGCTCGCGCTCTCCGATCGGGGAGTGACTCACGTGGACTTCACGGTCGAAGAGCCGGGAGTGTATCGCGTCATCGGTGCAGCGGGTGAAATGGTTTCCGAGAGCAATCCGTTGGTTGTGCGCGAAGGCATTCCCCGTATCTTGTGGGGAGATCTTCACGGGCACTCACAGCTTTCGGACGGCACCGGAACTCCAGACGACTACTTCTGGTATGCCCGCGACGTTGCTGCGCTCGACGTCGTCTCCCTCACCGACCACGATCATTGGGGGATGCGGTTTCTCGATCAAAACCCGGACTTGTGGGAAGCGATCCGTGAGGTGGGACGCCGTTACGACGAGCCGGGCCGTCTCATTGTGATCGAGGGCTACGAATGGACCAACTGGCTTCACGGCCATCGCCACGTGCTCTATTTCGAGGAGGGTGGGGAGATCCTGAGCTCGCTCGATCCCGCCTACGAGACGCCGGCCCAGCTATGGGAGGCCCTTTCAGGAAGTGCGGCGATTACCATCGCGCACCACTCGGCGGGCGGTCCGGTCTCAACCAATTGGGATTTCGTACCGGATCCGGAGTTGGAGCCGGTGACCGAAGTCGTGTCGGTGCACGGAAGCAGCGAAGCGTCGGACTCTCCGGGAAAGATCTACGGCGCTGTTCCGGGGAATTTCGTACGGGACGTTCTCGACCGGGGCGTTCAGTTCGGCTTTATCGGTAGCGGCGACAGCCACGACGGTCATCCCGGGCTCGCTCATCTCGCTTCACCGAGTGGCGGCCTTGCCGCTATCTTCTCCGAGGACCTCACGCGCGAAAGTGTTCTCGAAGCGCTGCGAGCGCGACGCGTCTATGCGACGAACGGGCCCCGCATCTGGCTTCGCTTCTGGCTCGACGAAACACCTCGCTTTGCCGTCGCCGGCACCGCGCCCATCGAACGCGTGGATGTGATTCGGAGCGGTGCAGTCGTCCAAAGCCTGCCCGGTGAAGGACGGCGCGATTGGGGTGAGCCTCTGGTACTCGAGGGGCTCAGGCCGGGCGAGTACGTCTACGTGCGCGTCATTCAAGAAGACGGGGGCGTCGCCTGGTCGAGCCCGGCCTTCGTGGAGTAGTTGGATGCGTGTGGTGGGGCTCGCCGGGGAAAAATTTTGGTACGCCCGGTAGGATTCGAACCTACGACCCACTGATTCGAAGTCAGTTACTCTATCCAGCTGAGCTACGGGCGCACCTAGGGGAAACTATATGCCGGCCCGCGCTGCCGGGCAACTATCCAAGCGGGGCGGAGGCCCGCCGGCCCGGAGGAATTGAGCCAGGGGGAGTAGCTTCGAAGTGATACTGGCTCATCTGATTCCTTCGAAGGAGCCCCAAAGCGGACGATTCGACGGAGCATCAAGGCTTGGGGGTGGGGCCCCGCGCGCACTATCAAAGTTCGAGGGCCAGCGCGTGGGGGTGGGCCCCCGCGCGACCTAGTCATACGACCCGAGAGGGTCGTCGGCCGGGAGGAATTGGCTCATGAAGTGCGGACGCCAAGGGAACCCGGCCGTGCTTTTAGGCCCGAGCGAAGAGCGAGGGCCAGCGCGTGGGGGTGGGGCCCCGCGCGCACTAATAAATGGGGTGAGTGACGGGGCTCGAACCCGCGACCACCGGAACCACAATCCGGTGCTCTACCAACTGAGCTACACTCACCACAAGACCCTTCAGCTATCCCCCTCACCGGCGTCTGGCCACGTACCGGGGGGCACGTCCTTTTTTGACGCCCGCCACCTCCCCGGAGGGGAGAGGGAACAAAAGAAATGACGTCATCCCCCTCACCCAATCCCTCTCCCCGAAGGGGAGAGGGGTAGTTCGAGCGACGAGGAACTGTGGTTCGTTCCCTCGTCGCTCCATTAAATAGTGGCACGCCTGAGAGGACTCGAACCTCTGACCCGCGGCTTAGAAGGCCGCTGCTCTATCCAGCTGAGCTACAGGCGCAACACGTGGTCCGCGGGCTTCCTCTCCTGTTGCTTTTTGCCTGGGCGCCCGCGCGGAATACATGGTCGGGGCGAGAGGATTTGAACCTCCGACCTCCTGCTCCCAAGGCAGGCGCGCTAACCAGGCTGCGCTACGCCCCGCGCAAACCAGTCATTATAGGGCCGGTTCGCTCGATCGGTCAAGGTACTCGCAGACGCGGGCCATGGTCTTCCCGCGGTGATCATAGAGGCGCTTTTCCTCGAGGCTGAGCTCGGCGAAGCACTTACGAATGGGCGGATAGTAGAAGATAGGGTCGTACCCAAAGCCACCAGCGCCCCGGGGGGCTTCGGCGATGAGTCCTTCGACGCTCTCTACGGTCTTGAAGAGGATCGTCTCTCGATCCGCGATGGCGGCGGTGCTCACGAAGCGAGCCCTACGCTGGGTCGCAGGGAGACCGGCGAGCGCTTCGATCAGTTTGGCATTCTTGATCTCGTAGGAGGTTTTCTCCCCCATCCAGCGCGCCGAATGGAGACCCGGCTCACCCCCCAGTGCTTCGACCTCGAGCCCGGAGTCTTCCCCGAGCGCGGCCAAGCCCGTGGCTCGGTGGTAGTACATCGCCTTGGCGACCGCGTTGTCTAGAAAGGTAGGACCTGGTTCGGCGGGTGAGGCGAGGTCGGGCCAGTCGTCCAAGCCAACGACTTCTACTCCACAAACGGCGAGTGCCGCTCCTTGTTCTCGGATCTTTCCCGGGTTTTGAGTGGCGAGAAGAAGTTTCAACTCTCGGCGGTCGGGGGAAGGAAGCTCAATGGTCCAAGGACCTCGCTCTGGTGCTGGACGATTCCATCGATCCCCTGTTGGGCAATCTTCAAAAGCTCCGAGAGCTGGTCCTGATCAAAAGGATCGGACTCGGCGGTGCCCTGCAGCTCGACGAAACGACCGTTCCCGGTCTTGACGACGTTCATGTCGACTTCGGCGTTCGAGTCCTCCGGGTAATTGAGATCCAGTAGCAATTCTCCTTCGACCACGCCGACACTAGTAGCGGCAACGAAGTCACGGGCCGGGAAGACCTTGAGCGGGCCCTCTTCGACGGCCTTGTTGAGAACGAGGGCCAAAGCGACGAACGCGCCGGAAATGGAAGCGGTGCGGGTTCCGCCGTCGGCTTGGATTACGTCGCAGTCGATCCAGATTGTTCTTTCCCCGAGACGCTTCAAGTCAACGACCGCTCGTAGTGAGCGCCCGATGAGACGCTGGATCTCCTGAGTGCGTCCGGAAACTCTTCCACGGCTCGATTCACGGGAGATGCGCTTGGCAGACGAACGGGGGATCATGCCGTACTCTGCCGTGATCCAACCCTTCCCCGATCCCTTGAGGAAAGGCGGTACTTTCTCTTCGAGAGTCGCCGAGCAGATGACTTTCGTTTCACCGACCTGAATGAGCGCCGATCCCTCGGCGTGGCGGAGGTAATGAGGGCTGATGGAAATAAGGCGCATCTCGTCTACGCGCCGGCCGTCTACTCGTTTCATGTCTTTGTCTTTTACCTCAGGGACCAGATGGTTGCTCCTGTTCCAGCCGTCGCGGTCCTCGCCCGTAGGCAATCGTAAGATCGAGGTGGCCCGCCAAGGTGTGGACTTCGCGACCCTCCACCAAGAACTGGACGCTTTTCACGGCAGGAAAATTCACAATCAAAGTGTTGGAGAGACTGTACACGGTAAGTTCCTCGGCGACAGTGCCTCCCACGTGGTTCGCGATGAGCTCCTGCGACAAATCTACGAAGGCCAAACCTTGGGGTGTTATGAAGAGCTCCCGCAGTTCGACTCCTGTCGGAAGCGCGGATACAAGGCCCTGGTGTGAGCCCGCAAGAAGCTCACGGATGACTTGCTTTGCCTGATCTTGCACCGAGTCTGCTAAGGCGATTTCTCTGTCCTCGAGGGCGAGCGTCTTCCCTGAACGGGAAACAAGGTAGAGGGTGATTTGAATGCGTCGCTCGGTGGAGACATTCGGCTCTCCCCTACTCTCGGGGCTTCCAGGACTGTCGGAGGAGAGAGGGATTTCCAGGCGCTCGTCGCTTAGCACCTCGGCGGCGTCGGGTTCGGTGGCGGGCTCGTCGAAGAGCCACAAAGTCAATGTGACGATCGTCGCGATCAGAAAAACTGCGATCGATACCGCGGCGATGAGACCTTTCCTGGTCACTTAAGGCCTCTGTCCGGAAGGCGAGCCGCCCACACTTAGCGTACGTTCGTAGCGCTCTTTGTATTTCACGACGCCGCGAAAGATGGCTTGCGCGAGTTGCTCCTGGTACTCGACAGAACCGAGTCGTCTTTCTTCTTCGGGGTTAGTAACGAACCCGATCTCGATCAGCGCCGATGGCATAGTGGCGCCCATGAGGACACGAAACGGTGCCTGCTTGATACCTCGGTTCTTGTCGTCATTGCGGTTAGCTTGCAACTCGTCTTGCAGCAACTCGGCCAAGGTCGCCGATTCGTTCAAGTGAGCGGCCTGCGCCATGTCCCAAAGGATGAACTCGAGATCGTCATCGCCTCGGGCGACCGTGCGCTCGGGGCCGGCATTCTCCGTGGCGGCGAGCCGGCGAGAATCTTCATCGCTCGCTTTATAAGCAAGGTAGTAGACTTCGCTACCGCGCGCCGTCTGTCGAGGTGACGCGTTGGCGTGGATGCTGAGAAATAAGTCAGATTTGTTGTTATTGGCGAGAGTGGTTCTGTCGTCCAGAGAAAGAAACAAATCAGAGTCTCTGGTCAACAAAACGCGAACCCCCAAGCGATCCTCTAACAATCGGTGTAACCGTCTCGCCACCGCCAGCGCTACATCTTTTTCCTGCAAGCCGTTTCGGCCGGTAGCGCCGGACTCCGAGCCGCCGTGGCCGGGATCGAGAGTTATCGTGGTCAAGACACCGGGCCGCCGGTCGGGCCGCGGAGTACGGTCAGGAACGGTCGGCCGCGGGGGCGGTCCTGAAGTACCGGTGTTGTTGGTTGGCAACTCCGGCCCTGGAGCCGGCGGAGAAATGATCTCAGGATCGTTAGGAACCCGGCTCCGGAAAAGATCGAGCACAATCCGCGAAGGACTGTCCAGCTCGAACGCCTTGAGCGTCCCGAATCTCTCTCCGAGGTTCACGAGAAGCAAATAGCCATCCCCCTGTCGGGCAAGCGTCATGCTATCCACAACACCGTCCTGAAGCTCATCGCTCGAGAAGTCGGACTCCAGATAGCCGATCGGCATGGAGACACGGACTTGGTCTCCTGCTTGGGTTACCTGAAAGTCGACTTCAGAAGTAGCTTCGAGCACGATCCGCGTGTAGGCCGGGTAGGGGAAACTGCGAACACTGAGTTGTGGGAAGCCCTCCCCGAACACGAGCAGGCGGGAGTCCTCTTCGTAAGTGATCTTCTGTTGAGTAACTTCCGGGAGAACCTTCTCGAGGAAATCGAGCGGTACGAACCATCGTCCTGCCCGGGCCGTGATCGGCGCGGAGAGTAAGATGAGTTTCCCTTCAACCCGCACCAGTGAACGGCCAGAGGAAATCTTTGCCGAGCGGTTGCCTACGACGAAGGTCGCCGATGCGGCGTCGGGGTCGGTGTGGACCGAGCTCCCAACAAAACGGTTGAGGTCGTCGAGAGGGACCATCGCGATCCCGGCAAGCTCGCTAATAGGGATGGCCTGGCGACCACGGGGACCCACTACCGTTACCCGCTCCATTTGTCTCTGAGCCAACCCGTAAACCTGGATGGGCGTGATGGACAGCACCAGGAGCGTGAGGATGGACAAAAAGAAAAGGCGGTTATTGCTGGCCTGAACGGACTTGCCTCCCCGCGGCGCGGTCGGGCCGCCCTTAGTAAAACGGGTGAAACGGAAGGGCATCATCGTGTAAGATCCTTTTTTACCAATAGATAGGCCTAAACGCAAGTCCGACCCGGAGCCCTCGGATAGGACGACCCTCGGTTTGATGGAGGCCCCACCGCGTGCTATCTTGTGTTCCAGAGGAGACTTAGGAAGAACTGGAGGCTTTGTACCTGCCATGAAAACACCCTTTTCCGACCGACTCGATATGGATCATCGACGCCCCTACGGGCTGGTATACGCGCTAGTGGTGGTGGGAATTCTCGCCACGAGTCTCTTCGTCCCGGCGGCGGCCGACGAGACGGACGAGCTCGACGAAAAGTACAAAACGTTCCTGAATAAGGATGCGATCTACATCATGCTACCCAAGGAGAGGGAGAAGTTCCTCGAGTTGAGGACCGACCGGGGACGAGACGTCTTCGTGGAGAATTTCTGGCAGGTTCGGGATCCGATTCCGGAGACCTTGGCCAACGAGTTTAGGGACGAGCACTACAAGAGGATGAAGGAAGCGGATCAGAAGTTTCGCGAGGCGCGTCCAGGATGGCGGACCGAGCGGGGTCAGATGTACATCTCGCTCGGGCCCCCTCACGACATTAACAGTTACCCGAACACCCAACGTCTCGTCCCTCTCGAGGTCTGGCAGTACCAAGGACTCCAAATTCGCGGAGTGCCTCCGGCTCCTCGCTTCATGTTTTTCAAGCGACACGGGGTCGGTGAGTACCGGCTCTACAGCCCCGTCTTCGATGGCATGAAGGGGCTGATCGGCGACAAGGCGATCGCGGCACAGATCGGCTTTGGCAACGACATACCGCCGCATTATAGCAAGTGGGAATGGGACCTTCTCTTGGATGAAGATCCAAGGAAACGCGACTTACTGTGACGCTCTATGAGTTCAGCACAATCGACTTGACAACGGTCGGACTGCGAAATCGGCTGGTTTGTGAGAGGCCCGACCCCGTGCTATCTTGTGTTCCAGAGAAGACTTAAGGAGAACTAGAGGCTTTGTACCTGCCATGAAAACACCCATTTCGGTCCGACTAGAATCCAATCAACGACGTTGGGTCATGATGATCGGCCTGAGCCTAGTCTGCCTCTTGGCGACCCAGGTTCTCGCCCAGGACAGCGGTGCGGCGAGCCTTTCGTCGAAGCACCGCCGGTGGCTCGAGGAAGAAGTCGTTTACATCATCACCGATCGAGAGCGGGAAATCTTTCTTATTCTCAACACCATCGAAGAAAGGGAACGGTTTATCGAGTCCTTCTGGAGAAGGCGCGATCCCGAAAGCGCCACCCCCGAGAACGAGTTCAAGGACGAACACTACCGTCGCTTGAAGCACGCGAACACCACCTTTAACAGGCACACTAAGCGTCCGGGGTGGAAGACCGATCAGGGACGCATGTACATCATTCTCGGTAAGCCCAACGAGATACAACGCTACGAGGGTCAGAGGGATCTTGCAGCCAGTCAGCTGTGGTTTTACGGTGGCGATCTCACCAAGGGGCTACCCAACTTCTTTGTTCTATTGTTTTTCAAGCCAATCAACGTGGGCGAGTTCCGGCTGTACAGCCCCGGGATGGACGGTCCGGCATCCCTCCTCCAGGGAAAGGAATTCGATTTCAGCAACGCGGACGCGATGCAAAGGCTTATGGAGCTGTCACCGGACCTAGCCAGGGCGTCTCTCACCATCGACATGGGGGACAACCCGGATCTCCGAACGGGAACTCCCACCCTCGGCGCCGATATGGTCATTGGAAACATCGAGGAGTCTCCCAAGCGCCGCATACGCACCGACTATGCCGAGGGCTGGCTCCGCTACGGCGACAAGGTTTCCGCCGAGTATTCCTTCAACTTTTTTCCAAGCCGCAGCTTCTTCGCAGTTCTGGCGGGACCGGGCGGGGTTCCCTTCGTTCACTATTCCATCGAGGTGGATCCTCAGAATCTCACTCTCGCGACACAGGACAAGACGAAGTACTACACGACTCTCGATGTCACTTTGGAGGTGACGGACTCCGAGGGGAAGATCGTGGTCGGGACCGACAAAGCGGTATACGTCGAGCTTTCGCCTGGACAGATCCAGCAATTCGATACCTCCCCGTTTGCCTTCCAGAACAATTTTCCGCTGATTCCCGGCGACTACAAGATCAGTGTGTTCCTTAAGAATCGGGTCGGCGAGCAGTTCACGGTGGCAGAGCAAGATTTGAAGGTTGTCGCGCCTCCGCCTGACAAGCCGGTCTTGAGCAATATCGTCCTAGGATACAAGAGTGAGCGCACGCTGGATGGCGCGACGGCGGGAGAGCTCCGCACGTTCCAGATCGGAACACACCGCATCCACCCCGCAGCAGGGAACGTCATCACCTTGGGAGAGGAGGCACACGTATTCCTTCAAGCCTTGGGGGTCGGGTCCGACTATGGCCTTCGACTGGAGATTCTCGATGGCACGAAAGTGCTCCAGGAGTTCTCTGGCCGGGTGGGCGATTATCTCGGCGGGCCGGTAGAGCACAGTTTCGCGTTGACCGACATGGTCGGAGGCCGCTACGTGATTCGTGCTCGTCTCCTGGACCCCTCGGGGACCGTGGTTGAGGAAACAACGGCTCCGCTCATCGTTTCCCCACGTGCGAGCCTACCCCGCCCCTGGGTTCACCGGCGCAGCTTCAATGTCGGCGCGCCGGGCCTCTTGCCACTGACCTTGGGTGAGCAGCTCCAGGCTATCGGACGCTACGAGGAAGCGGCGCGCGCGCTGGAGGCGGCGGTAGCCGCGAACAATCCCGAGCTGGTGTCGGCCCGCTGGAGGCTGGCGGGGCTCTACCTAGGATGGCGCGAGGCCGATCGGGCGCTCGAGCTTCTTCTGCCCTTGGCCGAAACCCACCCGAATCAGTACGAGGTGGTCGTCGGCCTTGGATTCGCCTATTTCATGAAGGGAGACGCCGCGAACGCACGGGACTATCTCGAGCGAGCGAGAACGCTACGCCCTCCCGGCACCTCTTTGCTGAACGCGTTGGGCGAGTGCTACGAGCGGCTCGGCGAGCCCGCCAAGGCCAGGCAAGTCTTTCAGAGCTCTCTCGAAATGGATCCAGAACAGACATCCATCCAGGAGCGGGTGGCTTCCTTCCCGGAGGGTAGCTAGCCGGGGTCTTCGGGCGTCTGCTTCTTGAGGGTCTCCACGATTCCGCGAGCCGCCGCCGCTTGAGCGCCTTCCGGATCGAGCTCCAGATACTTCTCCAAGTGGGTGACGGCCTCTTCGTTCTTGGTCTCACTCACTGAGATCATACCCAGCTGGAAGTGGGCGAGCGCCCAGCCGGGATCGAGCTCCAACACTTTTTCGAAGGCCGCTCGCGCCGACGTCATGTCGCCCATGTTCATCATCACAGCGCCATAGTTGTACTGTGCCGGGACTTCGTCGGGCCGCCCCTCCGTTGCCTTCTTCAGGTATTCGGCGGCCTGCGACCAGTCCTGCTGATTGATGTAGTGGTCTCCCATTGCCTGATTGGCTTCGAAGTACCCGGGCTTCAGCTCCAGGGCCGCCTGAAAGTGTTCTCGGGCCTTGTCCGCGTTCCCGAGCTTCTCGTTGACGAACCCAAGGTTGTAGTGGACTTCCGGAAAACCCGGCGCCAGCTCGACCACTTTCTCTAATCCGGCGAGCGCGGCTTGGTAGTCTTCGGCTCGGACGTCATCCATTGCTTTGTTGAAGTGTGCCTGCGCACCGGGATCCACCCAATCGTCCGGAAGCTTGGGGACGACGATCTCACCCAAGCGGTTGGACTCCCCCATGCTGACGTCCACCTCCTGTTGGGCCTCCTTGTAGCCTTCCTTCTTGAAGGTCAGCATGTACCTCCCGGAGTGTAGGTTGGCGAGCGTGAACTCTCCATTATCCTTCGTCTTCCCCTTTCGGGGCCGCCTACTCCCGCCTCTCTCTGTGGGCTCGGCGAGAATCTCCATGTCCGCGATGGTCTGACCATCGTCATCTACTACCGTGCCCCTCAGCGCCCCCGACGTTTGAGCGTCAGCCGTCGGGGTGCTGAAGAGGGCACAGAGAAGGACGGCCAGCGAGCAGGTCGTAAGCCACGCAAGCTTCGGGTGGTTATTCATTATTTCTTGGGCGCCACCTTGGTTAGTCGAATAGGCTCGGTCGTGTACTTTCCGAACTTGATTTGCCCTGTCTTCTCGTCCCATAGCACTTGCACTGCGATGTTCAGGGTTCCGCTGCCTTTTCCTTCCTTGTCGAGATCAAGAACGATGACCGATATCGGATAATTCGACACTGCGGCGCCGGACATCGCCTGCGAGCCGCTAATGGGACGATCGGTAGCCAAGACGATGGTCTTTCCTCCTTCTTTATTTGGAAACTCGCGCGCGTAGTGCAGCCGTGTGCTCGGGAACCCCGACGATTGGGCGGCGGCACCATGGAATTGGACATTGCCTACATCCGTAGACGCTTGGAGCGCCTTGGTCAGCTCTTCCTGACCCCTCTTTTCGTTCGCATACTCCGTCACCACTCCCATGAGCTTATTGCGCTCCTCATCGGTGGTCCACCGATCGATAGTGATCTGCAGTGAGGTCGACGCGCCCGCGCCCATCGTGCCCATGTTCACCGCACGTGCGTAGTACTTCTCTCCTGCCCCGGCCAACGTGGCGCTCACAGCAAAGGCCAACCCCACGATGACCGCCATCATAACCATACGTCGCAACATAGCTAGCTCCTCCTTGGGGCCAAACGGCCCGTAATTCCGCGGGGCGGATGCCCCATATCCATTGCGCAGAGAGAGAGAGAGAGAGAGAGAGATACCAGGAAATTCGAATGGATGCAACCGTGAAACCGCCGGATTTTGGTCCCCGGCCTGCGGATGGAATTCACCGTAAAAAACTACCATAAAAGGAGTTAGGGCTGTGAGCCCCCGGCTCGGAAAGCGCGGGTGATCCCTTACTTTGCCCTCAGGCGTTCGAGCTCCTCGGTGAGGGCCTGGATCCGCGGGTCGCCGGGGAGAAGCTCTTGAAGCACCGCCAAGTGAGGCAAAGCGGCGCGCACCCTACGCGCATCGAGGAGAAGGCGAACCAATTGGATTCGCGACTCGGTGTCGTCCTTGTCGAGACTCACTGCGGCTTGAAGGACGCGCAACTCCTCTTCGCGGGCGTTTTGCTTCATGAAGCGGGCCAGGGCGGCGCGACCGGCTTCCGTGTCACCGCTGCGAAGGAGAGCTTGAGCAAGCAAGTACAAGACGTCGTTTCGATCGGGTGCCGCCTTGAGGACTTCACGCAAGACCGGCACCGCTTCCGATGCTCGACCGGCCTCGAAGAGGACCCGACCGAGCAACATCTTCGCCTCCAAGGCTTGGGGCCCGGTGTTTACGATCGGTCGCAACAAAGCCTCTGCCTTTTCGAAATCGCCGTCGGCCAGCGCGACCTCGGCAAGAGCGGATTGGGCCAGCGGCTCGCCGGGTGAGAGAGCCCGCGCTCGCTCGATGTCGGCCCGCGCCTCCGCGGCCCGGCCCAGCTTGAGCAATGAAAGCCCGCGGTAGGTAAACGGGTAGGGGTTCTGCGGCGCCAGATGTTGGGCACGCTTCAAGGCCTCGGCCGCTTCGAAGTAGCGTGCTTGTTGGTAGAGCACCAAGCCCAAGAAGAAAGCGGCCTGGCCGTTTTGAGGATCCGCTTCGAGCGCTTTCTCGAAGTGGCCCTTGGCAGGTCGTAGCAGGCCGGCCATGAGACAGCTTTGCCCTAAGAGAAACTGCACGTCGCGGTACCCTGGGTTTACGGCTGCGACCGAGCTCAGAAGCTCCAGTGCCTCATAGTGCTGGCCGCGCTGAAGGGCCTCCACACCCGCGCCGTAGAGCGCTTCGATGTTTCTCGGCTGGCCGCTCGCGACCGTCGCTTGGAGAAGGAAGAGCGCCAAGCCGAACGAGCCTGGTAAGCCTCGTAATATTGTCCGGCTCACTGGCCGGTCCCCTCCAAGGCTCGACGCGAAGCGATCCCTTCGCCCTGCCGCCAGACCACCAACTGACCGCCCGTGAGGTTCGTCTGTTTCTCCACGCTGCCGTCGGGCCACCGTACTTCGATCTCGTCGATTTGGTCGGCGTCGTCGAGCCCGAGGTGGACCCGCGTGTCGCTATGGGAGGCATAGCTCCCACCGTCGGCCACCTCACGCCGCAGCTCGCGAGAGCCGATCCGAGCGATCACGCGGCTTCCGTAGGCGTGGGTGTTCGGCGCCTGCCCGACGAGCTCCAGAAGCAGGAAACGCTCGGGCCGTCCCGCATCGTTGCGCCACACCCGCGCCCGCCCCCCGCAGCTCGCGATCACCAGGTCGCGGTCGCCGTCGCCGTCGATGTCACCCGTGGCTAGGCCTCGGGAGGAAAGCGCCTCACCGGGGAACTCCTTCATCTCGAAGCGGCCCTGCCCATCGTTGAGGAACAGCTGATCCGGCATGAAGTAACTACTGCCGGGGATGAACTCGGAGGCGTTCTCGAACACGTGGCCGTTTCCCACCGCGAGATCGAGATCCCCGTCGCCCTCGACATCCAGCGCGCCGATCCCCCAGCTCACCATCTCCAAAGAGGGCAAGCCCAGGCCGCTCGGAAAGCTATCGTCGTTGAAGAATCCCCTACCGGCATCGACGTAGAAGCGGTTCGGCTCCTTCTGGAAGTTGGTCAGGAAGATCGTCATCTTCCCCTTCCCGGTGAAGTCCCCCGCGGCGGCACCCATGCCCCCCTCGACCCCCCCGGTCATACCAAAACCGACCCCGGACTCCGCCGCTACCTCTCGGAGGCGCTTGCCCTCATTGAAGTAGAGAAGGTTTTGAGAGCGGTCGTTGGCGACATAGATATCTTGGTCTCCATCGTCATCGAGATCGCTGACCGCGATTCCCATTCCCCGCCCCGTGGGCACGACTCCCGCTTCGCTAGAGACGTCCACGAAACGACCGTCCTCGTTCCGGTAGAGCCTATCTGGGGCGGGAGGATACTGCTCAGGGCTGCAGTAAATCTCGAGAGTACCGGCCTTGCAATGTTTCTCCTTAGAGACGTCGTATTGGAGGTAATTGACGACATAGATGTCCTGATCTCCGTCGAGGTCGTAGTCCAGGAAAGCGGCGGCGTTACTCCAGGACGGGTCCTCGGCTCCCACCTCCACGCGTTGGAAGCGCCCTTCACCATTGTTGCGGTAGAGAGCATTGGGTCCGTAGTTGAGGACGTAGAGATCCAAGTCGCCGTCGCCGTCGTAATCGCCCACGGCGCAGCCACTGCCGTAGCCAGTGTCCCCGGTACCGGAGAGCTCGGTCACGTCTTCGAACGTACCGTCGCCGCGATTGCGGAAGAGACGATTGCGGGGGGTCGTGCCGGGAGGCGCACCAGGAAGGGGGGATCCATTTACTAGATAAAGATCCAGGTCTCCGTCCCCGTCGGCGTCGAAGAGCGCCACACCAGGACTCATCGTCTCGACGTAGTAGTGGCGGCCCGCGGCGCCACTGTAGTGTACGAAGTCCATGCCCGATGCTTTCGTGACGTCGGTGAAAGGGAAAGAGGATCCCGTGGGCACGTCTTTTCTCTCGGGACCGCTCTCCACCGGGACATCTGCTTTCTTCTCGGTCAGGTCGGTCAGGTCCGTATTGCCCGCGGGATCCTCCTTGGGCGGGTTCGAGCAGCCGCCGAAAGAAAACGCTGCCATCAGTAGGACAGAAAAAAGGAAGGCGAGCATATTTTTCTTTGTTGAGTGCGCTGGGGCTGCCATGTGGCTCCAGGGTGTCTTTAGTTATGTCGTTGGCGCCAAGCCGTCTCATGAGCCGGTAGCAGCAGAAATAACTATATCAGCTTTGGCGGTGGTCAGAAGCAGGGCTGGAGTTCGGTGGGAACTTCGGCGTCCCATGCCGCTGCGAGCGAAAAAAAGGGGGCCCGGAGGCCCCCTTTCGGCTTACGCCTTTTGGCTGTCCTGTTAGAAGTTCAAGCGAGCGCCAAGGAACAGACTGCGAGGCACACTGAACAAGACGCCTTCGCCGAAGGCGACACCACCCTCGCCCGACTCCAGGTCCTGGTTCCGTGTGGCGTCCTGGTTGTCGAAGACGTTGAAGATGTCGGCGAAGAGCTGCACGTTCCACCTTCCGCCCTGGTTGACGTAGTACTGAATCCGCATGTCGAAAATGCCGAACGAGGGGTTCGTGAGGGCGCCCACCGCGCCCGGCCTAATCCAGCGTTGATTGGTGATGCCGGCGAACTCGAACGGTTCGGATACGCGGGACGGTAGGTTCCGCCTGAAGGCCCGGAAGGTGCTGCTGGCGTGCGTTCCCGAGTTCCAGCGGTAGAAACCGCCGAGCTCGAGTCCCATGTCGAACCGGTAGGTCCCGGCGAACTTCAACAAGTGGTTGATCAGGCCGGGCTGGGTTGCCTCCTGGTTCGGCGACCGGGGATCCAGCCACAGCACCCTGGAAGTCCGCGTTGGAGTCCGAGTTGGAGTTCCCCGTCGCATCGCTATAGGTATACCCTGGAAGCCAAGTCGCCTACGAAGCCAAGGCCTGCCAGCCATCGGAGAAGCGCTTCCGGTAGACGAACTCGAGGTGGTCGGACGTGCGCTCGCCACCCGCCAGGGTGGCGATGACGAAGTTGGATGCCGGGAATTCACTATAGCCGAAGTAATCCAGCCCCAGGTACAGAGAGTCGGGATGATCGATCGGCCCCGGATAGCAGTCGCCGGCATACAGACACATGTCGTAGTCCTCGAGGATGTCGTCCGTCTTCCGGTGGGTGTAGAGAGCTTGGAAGCTCATCAACGGAGCTACCTCGATCTCGTAGGTGACCTGGAGGTCGGTGGTGACCGGCGTTTTGGTCGTGGGAGCGAACAGAGCGTCCTGGACCTGCGCCCCGCCGCGGACACGGTAGGTCGTCCACTCCTCGAGGTCCGAGGTATAGACCTGCTCGTGCGTAATGGCGCCGGTTAGCGAACCGGCGAAATCCGTCATGTTGAGCCGAATGGGGTCATAGTACTGGCCCCAGAAAACCGACACCTTCTGCAACCCTTGGCCGCCGATGTCATAGATGGCGCTGAGCCGGGGAGCCCAGGTCGTGTCGAAGAAGCTGATCGACGTGTCGTCCGTCGCAAAGTGATCGTAATTCTCGGCGCGAAGACCGACGTTGAAGACGAAGTTGTTCACGGAAAAGGTGTCCTGGACGAAGAAGGCGAGGTCCCGCACCCTGAAATCCTTTGGACCCTCCTGCACCTGGATGCGCCGCTCGTAGTTGGTTTTGTCATGGGGATTGCCCGCCGTGCTGTTGTAGCGAAGACTGGCGCCGAGCTCCTCTCCAGTGATGGTCCCATCCCTGTTGGTGTCGTAGGCGTTCAGGTACTCCTGCTTGCGGGGGCTGGCGTTGACGGTGTCGTTGAATCCGTTGACGTCACTTGGGTTCGTGGGGTCGAAGCGGCTGTTGCTGAAGTCCCCGGCTACGATCTCGCTCGCGAGGACGCCGGAATGCTGGTTGGCGACCGAGGTCCACTCCCCCGCCGAGATCTCGTTTTCAAAGCGGGACCTTTCACCCCACTCGAAGCCGCCCCTGACGTCGTGCTGCTCGATGTTCCAATTCGCGCTGACGTTGAAACCCTGGCCATCGCGTTGGTCAATAATTTCTCGTCCCCATGCGCCGAGCTGCTCGTCCTCGAGGGTGCGAACATCATTGGTGCGGAAGGTGATGTCGTTAGCCGGCCCGGAGTCGGCGGCTAGGTCGGTGACCTCTCCGTTGTGTTTGCTCCAGTTGGCGTCCATAAGCACGTCGGTGCCAAACAGATGCGACCAAGCGAGACGGAAATTGTTCCCACCTTGCACCCGGGCGCGGTTACGGGTGTTCAAGATGTTCCGCTCCAGGCGGCCGTCGCGGTCGAACGGATCGCTAAAGAAGGTGAACGAGAAGGTGTCGCTGGCGCCCGGCGATGCCGTTCCCCTCGCGTACCACTGGTTTTCGACGGTACCCACAGTTCGGAGGAACTCCGCCGTGTCTAGGGTAGCGATGTCGTTATCTCTCTCCACCCGGCGGTAGCTAAAGAAGCCCCAGGCTTTGTCCATCACGATCGGTCCGCCCAGAGTGAAGGCGGTGTCGAATCGCGAGAAGTTTTGCGACTCGGCGTTCGTGTCCGACGCCTGTAAGCTGTCGTTCTGGAAGAAGTAGTTCGCGGAGCCGTGGAGGAGTGTTGGTTCCCGACTTGGTGACCACGCTCGAGATTAGTCCGGGGGCCCCCACGTACTGGGCGGGGATACCACCGGTGAGCACCTTCTGCTCCTGGATGATCTCGGTGTTCAGGTTGGATCCGAAGGTTCCTTGCAACCCGTCCGTGGTGTTCACACCGTCGATGTAGTAGAAGTTGTCTCTGGAGACACCGTTGTCTCCGAAGATGTCCCGGTAGTTCAATCCGGTCTTGGAGGCCGGGTTGCCCTGCGCCCTGGGATCGTCGGGGAAGACGCCAGGAACGAGCTGGAGATAGTCCTGGTAGGTACGGCCTGTCGGCAGAGATTCCGTCAGCTCGAGGGTGATGTCCTGGCCGGTCAAGGCGCTGGTGGTGTCCACCAATGGCGTAACCGAAGTGACGGTTACCGTCTCCGCCACGCCCGCCACGGCTAGGCTCACCTGAAGCGACGCGGTGTGACCGGAACGCACCAAGACGTTTTCGTTCCTGGATGGAGCAAAGCCAGCCATCTTCACCTCGACGACGTACATAGCCGACGGTGAGAGAGCCTGAAGGGTGGCTTCACCTTGGCTATTGGTCACAACCTCTCTCGGTGTGGTGGAGTCCGAGGCGGATGCGGAGACGACTGCTCCGGGTAGTCGACCGCCTTGCGCGTCAGACACGATCACCTGGAGAGTGCCTGTGAGGACCTGCGCTGACGCCATGCTTGCGACAAGCACAATCGCCAGGAAGGCCACAAGTTTAAGTTTCATGATTCCTCCTTGAATCGTAGGTGCGATTGGAAGCAAATGCTCCCTATCTTGAAGCAATAGCACTAGACATATCCTGGTGATTGTGCAAGAAATATACCCGAAATCAAAAACGGGCTAGTCATCTGAAAGTGTTTATTTTGCAAGGATAAGGCCAAATCAGTATACAGTCCACCCCCGGTCAGTGAACCACGTTATCCAAAACATTGGATCTTCGTTCACCTTGCCGGATCGTCTACAAAGCGATTGAACTTCTCGCTCAAGGAATTGAGTAATTTTGCCCTAACCGCTCGAGCGCGGAAGGGGCAGTGCGGCCTAGAAGTGCAGTCTGGACGTGGTTCGGAAGCGGAGATTACCCAGGAAAGTGCCCGCGAGAAGGAGTTTTTCTTTCCGGAGGTCGAGAAACGTGCCGACGATCCTCTACTCGGAGTCCAGCGATGGGCGGCGACTCGGATCGAGCTCGAAAACGTAGTCGCCCAGATGGGTGATTTGCTCTTCCCCCATCATGTACCGCAGCGTGTTCTTGAGCTTGGTGAGCTGAATGAACAGGTCGTGCTCGGGGTACACACCCTGAGGAGACATTGGGCTCTTGAAATAAAATGACAACCACTCTTGGATGCCCTTGAACTTGGCCCGCTGCGCCAAGTCGAAAAAGAGAGCCAGATCCAACACGAGGGGTGCGGCCAGGATGGAATCTCGGCAAAGGAAGTCCACCTTGATCTGCATCGGGTAGCCCAGCCAGCCGAAGATATCGATGTTGTCCCAACCTTCTTTATTGTCACCCCGGGGTGGGTAATAGTTGATGCGGACCTTGTGGTAGAAGTCGCCGTAGAGATCGGGGTATAGCTGCGGCTGGAGAATATGTTCGAGCACCGATAATTTGCTCTCCTCTTTGGTCTTGAAGGAGCCGGGATCGTCCAGGACTTCACCGTCTCGGTTTCCCAGGATGTTGGTGGAGAACCAACCGCTGAGCCCCAGCATGCGAGCCTTGAGGCCGGGGGCGATGATGGACTTCATTAAGGTCTGCCCGGTCTTGAAGTCTTTGCCCCCGATGGGGACGCCGTTTTGGTAGGCCAGCATCTCGAGTGCCGGAATGTCTACGGTCAGGTTCGGCGCTCCGTTCGCATAGGGCACGCCGCTCTTCAATGCCGCGTACGCATAGATCATGCTGGGCGCGATCTCGGGTGAGTTCTCCTTGAGACCCCGCTCGAAGGCCCCGAGGTCCTTGTGCACGTCCCCGGGCGTCAGGTAGGACTCGGTCGACGCGCACCAAACCATGACCGCTCGCTTCGCGCCGGTCTGGTTCTTGATGGCCTCGATGTCCTCCATGACCTGCTCCGCGAGATCCATCTTGTTCTTGCCCTGCTTGACGTGGGTGCCGTTCAGACGCTTGACGAAGTTCTGGTCGAAGACTGCCTTAAAGGGCTTGATGGACTCGAGGTCACCTCGAAGTTGTTCGAGCTGAGAACTCTCGAGAACTCCCGCTTTGGTAGAAGCCTGGAAGGCGTCTTCCTCGAAGATGTCCCACGCCGCGAAGGCGAGGTCTTCGAGTCTTGCCAAGGGGACGAAGTCTTTGATGGCGGGAACACGGTTCTCGGTACGCTTTCCGAGCCGGATGGTGCCCATTTGGCTAAGCGAGCCGATCGGCTTGGCGATGCCTTTGAGCACCGCCTGCACGCCCGCGATGAACGTGGTGCTTACGGCGCCGAGGCCAGGGAGCATTACGGCGAGCTTCCCATCTGCGCTGTCGATTTGAAATTGTTTCTTGGCCATGGCTGATTCTCCGGGCCCCGATGGGGCAGTTTTGGTCTTCCGTCGTGAGAGAAGGCGTCCTTTTTACTCCATTCTGGTCGATCGGTTCAACTCTTAGGAGCTTGGCGGAAACGGTGACAGCACGCTGAAGCGTGCGCTTCGTTTTATTCGGAGCTTGGTATAGAAAGGATTGAATCTAACGGCCGCGGAGCAAATCCAAGTTCTCTCGCGCAACTTGCGACCACTCCGAGCTAGGATCTTGGGTCAAGTACGCGAGCCAATACTGGGCCGCCAAGTTGCCCGATCCGACCTCCTGGTAAAAGACTGCGAGGTTGTAGAGCACCATGGGATTCTCCGGCTCGATGCCGCGCGCGCGCTGCAGCAAGCCGAGCCCCTCCCGCATCATCGCAGCGGATTGGTCCGGTTCTCGGAGCGCTTTCTCGAAATAGAGAACCGCCATCCCATTGAGGACGGCGACGGCGACGGCGACCGACTCCGGTGCAAGCTCCGAAGCTTCTCGTAGCTCGGTCTCGGCTTCTTTGAGCCGCCCCGCATCGAGTAAGAAAAGGCCCAGCGCCAGCTTGGCCGTTACTTCGTTGGGGGCAAGAGCGACGGCTCGCCGGAATCTAAGTTCGATCTCCGCTTCGATCGCTTCTTGCTCGGGATCCGTGACGTCGAACCCGCTTCGGGTTACCCGGGCGCGCACGAAGCCTGGAATATAGCGAAGCGGCACTCGACCCGTTCCTTGCCGGATGTTGATGAGTGCGTCGGTCGCCTGCGCCACGAGCCGGCGGCTACTCATGGGAGCGATGACGTAGCTTTGAATGACAAAGAAGAGAACTGCGAACCCGGCGACGGCCGCTGCGACTGGAAGGGTCGTTCTCAATTGACTCCATGGGAGCTTTCGTTGTGAGCTCGGGCTTGTCTCGATGATGCGCGATCTGAGCCGGGCTAGGAGCTCCGCCGGGGTGGGGTGAGGGTGCTCGTTCAACACGGCCTCCTCGTTCGCCGAAGGAGGCTTCTCGGAACCGAGCGCGGCGGCCACATCCCTCAGACAATCCACGCAGCTATCTAAGTGGTCTTCTATTTCGGCTCGCTGCGAGCGAGACAAAGTTCCTTCGATGAAGTGATACACCTCTTCCGGGCTGAGGTGGCCCTCAGTTGGAGGATCCGAATTCATTGCGTTGCCCTCTTTCGTGAAGGCCGAGGGCTCTCTAAGTAACAACACCGCGAGCTGACATCGCTCGCAGGTAGCGAGGTGGGTTTCCACCCCGCTCAAAATCGCCGGATCCAGCTTACCCCGTGCGTGTGCGGCGAGCACACTGGGAGAGGGGCAGTCACCCGGACTCACGCCGACCCCTCCCCACTCAGATGAGACGAATTTTCCATCTGCAGTCCTCCCTCCGTGTAGGACACTAGGTCTCCTTGGTCAACTCCTTTTGAACCGCAAGCCGAAGCCTCCGGACGCATTTCTCGACGCCGCTCCGCGAGAGCCCGACCGCCTTACAGGAAGCGAGCTCTGCGATGGTCCGCCCTTCCAAGAAATAAAAGCGGAACACCAAACGGTCGCGCTTCGGAAAACCGAGTCGCTGTATCACCGCCCCGATCCGTCGCCGGAGCTCATAGGCCTCTGCGGTGTGCTCGGGACCCGGGCGGGTGCTGGCGACGTTCTCGCCGACGCTCGGCCCTTGCTCACCATCGCTCGTTGGGTATTTCTCGTCGAGTGATGTCGCCGCCGGCGGCGTCTTTTGAGCACGGAGCTTCTTGAAATGATCGTGCACGAGATTGCAGGCGATGGCACTCAAATAGGTATAGACGGAGTTCTCGTTTCGGCCCTTGAATTGAGCGAGAGGTTTTCTCTCTGCATCGAGAAGTCGCAGGAATACGTCCTGGGTAAGATCTCGCACCATCTCGCCTGTCCAATCGACATCCGAGGCTCGATTGTGCACCGCCTCGACTCGAAACCGGCGATAGATCGTAAGCCGGATGCGGCGCTCGAAGCGAGACACGAACTCTAGCCAAGCGGGGTCATCGGGTCCTGCACCGGCGAGGTGGGCGATGAGCTCCCGGTTGGAAAGCCGCGTGACGTTCACGGTAGTGGCTATATCCGCTCGACGCCCTCCAGGTCAAGGGCCAGGGGGTGCGGAGAAAGAACGCGTCAGACTCGACAAACTCTCTAGGCGCTACAATGGGAGACGTCATGGGTATCATTGGTCTCGTTCTCGCGCTCGCGTTGCAGGCGTCGAGCGAAGAGGGATTCCGGGCGCGGCTTCTTGTCGAGGAAGGCGGGGCGAAGGCGAGCTACGTGGTCGATTTCAAACCGGGAATGATCCGTATCGAGCCGCCCGACACCGACGTCTATTTGATCTTGGACATATCTGCGTCTCGCCTGACGCTCGTAAACCCCGAACACAAATACTCCGTTCGTATTGATTCGAAGACCCTGCCACTGGTCGTTGAAGCCGAGCTCGTGGGGCCCAATTGGTTTCCGTGGGTTTCGATGGTAAGCCCCGATCTCATAGAGGGCGTTTCATTGGAGGGACGGGGCCGTGCACCCCTCCCCGATGGAAGGCGGGGCCTCCACTATGTTGGCGATAGCCCGGAGTACGATCGACCGGTCGCCGAGTACCGGTTGGATCCGAAGGCCTCACCTGATCTGTTCTTCCAATGGACCGAGGTTTATGAGGAATTCTGGGGAGAACCGACGCCCGAGGCGGAGGCCGCTCAAAAGAAGCGGCTCGAGCTTTATGCTAGCCTTCCTCGACTCCCGCTCGTCTCCGAGGAACGTTTCGTTTTTTTGAGCCGTCCGCGGATCATTCGAATTGAAGAACGGCTGAAGATCCCCGAAGGTGCGTTCACCATCCCGGAAGATTACGAAGAGAAGTCCGTCGTCGACTTGCTTCGCGAAACGCTCACCGAGCGTTTGCTCCAGCGCTTCGGTATAAAGGGAAGCGGTTCAGCCTTTTGCGCCGGCTAACCACATTGAGTATACTTTTTTCGTGATGCACGGGAGGAGCTCGCCACGACCCCACGGAACGACGGTTATCGCCGTCCGACGTGACGACAAGACCGCCATTGCCGCCGACGGACAGGTGACATTGGGCGACACGGTGGTGAAGCATGGGGCTAAGAAACTGAGACGGCTTTCTAGCGGCCAAGTCCTCGCCGGATTCGCCGGCACCACCGCCGATGCTCAGGCGCTCTTCACGAAGTTCGAAATCAAGCTTCAAGAATACCGTGGAAACCTCGAGCGAGCGGCGGTAGAGCTTGCGAAGGACTGGCGAACCGATCGCGTGCTTCGGCGTTTGGATGCGCTGCTGATCGTTGCCGATTCGCAACACGTCTTCTTGCTTTCTGGCAACGGCGATCTGATCGAGCCGGACGACGGCGTCATCGCCATCGGTTCCGGTGGGCCCTACGCACTCGCGGCGGCTCGGGCATTGTTGTCACACACCGAGCTGCCCGCTGCTCAGGTCGCGACCGAGGCGATGCAGATCGCGGCAGAGATTTGCGTTTATACGAATTCGCAAATCATGCTCGAGGAAATCTAATAGAAGGACGGCACGGCAAACGATGGTCTTTTTCCTTCCCGAAACCGCTGGCACCAGCCAATCGCTGGATCAACTCACCCCACGCCAGATTGTAGAGGAGCTGGACAAGTACGTGATCGGCCAGCACGCCGCAAAGCGATCGGTGGCGATCGCACTTCGCAATCGAATGCGGCGGTTGAAGCTCCCACCCGAGATGGCTGACGAAGTGGCGCCGAAGAACATCATCATGATCGGACCCACCGGCGTGGGCAAGACCGAGATCGCGCGGCGACTGGCTCGCCTGTCGGGCTCGCCGTTCACCAAAGTCGAGGCTTCGAAGTTCACCGAGGTTGGTTACGTCGGCCGGGACGTGGAATCGATGGTGCGCGATTTGGTCGAGATCGCCGTAGATATGGTCCGGGAGGAGAAGATCTACGAAGTCCAGGACAAAGCGGAAGAAAACGCCGAGGAGCGCTTGTTGGATCTGCTGCTGCCTCCTCTGAAGCCCGTATACCGCACCGATCAGGAGGAAGCGGCGCAACAACACGCCGCCCAAGACGAGTTTCAGACCACCCGCTCGAAGCTAAGGGCTCAGCTGCGTGGTGGCAAGCTGGATAACCGCAGCGTAGAGCTGGATGTACGGGATCGGTCGTTCCCCTCCTTCGAAGTCATTACCAGCGGAGGAGTCGAGGAGATGGACATCAACTTGAAAGATATGCTCCCTGGCCTTTTCGGTGGCAAGACGCGGAAGCGGAAGATGAAAGTGCCGGAGGCGCTCGAGTACTTGATCCAGGAAGAGGAACAGAAGCTGGTCGACATGGATCAAGTGGCGCGCCTCGCGGTGGAGCGTACCGAGCAGGCGGGGATAATCTTCGTGGACGAGCTGGACAAGATCGCGGGGAGAGAAGGGGGCCACGGTCCCGATGTTTCTAGAGAAGGGGTTCAGCGTGATCTACTTCCGATCGTGGAAGGGACCTCGGTCTCGACGAAGTATGGAATGGTGCGAACCGACCACCTCCTGTTCATTGCCGCGGGGGCCTTTCACGTTTCCAAACCTTCCGATCTCATCCCCGAGCTGCAGGGACGGTTTCCGATCCGCGTGGAGCTTTCGTCTTTGACGAAGGAGGATTTCGTACGGATCTTAAAGGAGCCGAAGAACGCCCTGCTCAAACAGTACAAAGCGTTACTGGCTACCGAAGGCATCGATCTGGACTTCACCGAAGACGCGGTCGATTCGGTGGCTTCCTACTCGATGCGAGTCAACGAGGCGACTGAGAACATCGGCGCGCGGCGCCTCCATACGATCATGGAAAAAGTCCTCGACGAGCTTTCCTTCGACGCGCCCGACTTGACGCAAAAGAAGTGGGTTATCGACGCCGCCTACGTAGGTAAGATGGTGGACGAGGTGGCCAAGGACGACGATCTTTCGCGTTACATTCTCTAACCCGGATGCCTGGCGTTAGGCTACCGCACCTGAGCTCCCGCGCGACCCTACTTGCGCTCCTGGCCCTGCTGGTACTGACCGCGGGCTCGAGCGCCTGTGGGAAGAGGGGAAATCCGCTGCCTCCTTTTCAACACATTCCTTCCCCAGTACCCAAGGCTCGAGTCTCTCAGCGTGGGTCAGTTATCCTTATCGAGTGGGCGGCTCCGACGAAGACGACCGATGGCTCCGAGCTCCGGCTGACGCAGGTAGAAGTGCTTCGACGTATCGTCGAGCCGCCGCCACCTGTGCCAGAAGCCCCGCTGACCCCGGAGATCTTGGACACCGAGGGGATGCCTGGCATCACCGACACGGAAGGAGAGACGACCCCGGGTGCGGGGACCGCGGGCGAGCGCGAAGCATCCGCGGTAGCCCCCGCGGGCTCGACCCCCGCTTTGCCTATCACAGAGGACGCCGCTCAACCGGATTCAGCCCCGCCAGCCCCACCGGCCCCGACGGCTCCTAAAGGGGAACCAACCGAAACGCCAAAGGAGACTGCGAGCCCCTCCCAGGAGACTGCCGAAGAGACGACGGAGTCCCCACCTGAAGGGCAGACTGAAGGAGACGCGGAGGGTGAGGAGCCGTTGGTCATGGCGGTGCCCCCGTCCATAGTGCAAATGACACTCAAGCCCAAGAGGTTCGGCGAGGAAGCGAGGATCATCGCGAAGCTAGAGGTGGACCCGTCCGGGAGCCCGCTTTTTTTCGAAGACGAGTGGAAGCCCCGGTGGCAGGGTAAGAAACTCGAGTACGCGGTTCGGTACGTCAATCCAAAGGGGCTGAAGGGTGCCCATTCCGGTCCAAGCTCGATACACCCACGGCCACCACTTCCCGCGCCGTCTGCGCTTTCGGCAACGGCAGACGATGGCTACGTGAAGATTACTTGGGAGGAGTCGGCTGGACTTGCGGAATGGCAAGAGGCCGTCAAAGCTCTAATCCCCGAAGGCGTGAAATTGGACTTCGGCTTCAACGTGTACCGGAGGCCTCGGGATGGCGTCTACCGTTCTGCAACGCCGGTGAACCGTAAGCCAGTGGAAGAGACATTGTTCGAGGATCGGAACGTGAGATTCGGCAGCGCCTCGTGTTACGTCGTTCGTAGCGTTGTGGTTCCGATTATTCTGGAGCCCTCCCCCGTGGCGCCCGACGACGGAGGCGCAGTCTCCGATCTGAAAGTGCCGTCAGAAGGAGAAATCGATGCGCTGGCGGCAGCAGTTGAGGAGGTTCCGCCAGGCGTCGCGGCAGGTCTACAAGGCACCGCCGCGGCAACACTTGAAACGGCCAAACAACTCCAGCCACCCGAACCCCAAGCCCTCGTCGAAAGCGAGAGCACCGACGAAGTTTGTCTGAAGCCCATCGACACATTTCCGCCCGCCGCCCCGTCCCGACTGGTCGCCCTAGAGACGCCGGACGGCATCATGATTTCCTGGGGCGAGTCCGACGCGCGGGATCTAAAAGGATTCTTGATTTATCGAGCCGATAAAAAGAGAGGACCCTTCGAGCTCCTGACCAAGGAGCCGATTCCCTTGCCGAGCTTTACCGACAGTGACGTGAGTCCAGGTGAGACTTACTTTTACGCGGTGAGCGCGGTAGATTCCGCCGAGCCGCCCAACGAAAGCGAGCCGAGTTCCCCGATCGCAGCTACGGCACTCAAGTAGGTTCCAGGTTCATCGCGGGTTACCCGATGAACCTAACTTCCAACTATAATGAGTCACCGCCTCGCCGGCGGGTAGGTCAGTGCCGACTAGGTGGAGGAGGTTAGATGAAAATCTTTCTCGACACAGCCAACGTAGAGGAGATTCGGACGGCCGCGGAGCTAGGTCTCCTCGACGGCATCACCACCAACCCCACTCTACTTTCCAGGGAATCGGCTCCTTATCGGAAGCTGCTCGAGCAAATCTGCGAAATGGTCCCGGGCCCGGTCTCGGCAGAGGTGGTGTCGGAAGATCATCAGGGCATGGTTCGCGAGGGGAAAGAACTGTCCACCATCGCCGAGAACATCGTCGTGAAATGCCCGCTCACGCCGGAAGGACTCAAGGCGGTCCGGAAGCTCAAGGACGACGGGATCCGTTGCAACGTTACTTTGTGTTTTTCGGTCCCGCAAGCCATCTTCGCCGCCAAGGCCGGAGCTTACATCGTAAGCCCGTTCGTGGGCCGGCTTGACGACATCGGAAGCGACGGGATGGCTCTCATTCGGGACATTGTCCAGGTATACCGGAACTACCAGTTCGAGACTCAGGTGCTGGTGGCCAGCATTCGTAACCCTTTGCATGTCATCGAGGCGGCTCGGGTGGCGGCCGATATCTCGACGATGCCGGCCAAGGTTTTCCACTCTCTGTTCAAGCACCCACTCACCGATATTGGGATCGAGCGATTCCTCAAGGATTGGGAAAAGGCCCAGAAGTAAATCATGCCCCCAGGCGACCGGTCGGCCGAGCTTAACGAGCGAAATCGTCGATCCAGCGAAGCCGGAGGTGCCGAGCGCATCGAGCGACAGCACGCCGCCGGGAAGCTCACCGCAAGAGAGAGAATAGAAGTCCTCGTCGATCCAGGAACCTTCGAGGAGCTCGATCGCTTGGTGACCCATCGGGCTCGGGATTTCGGAATGGATCAGACCGTTATCCCCGGCGATGGAGTGATTACCGGCTACGGGCGCATCGAGGACCGTCTCGTTTATCTCTTCGCCCAGGATTTCACCGTCTTCGGTGGCTCGCTCTCCGAGGCGTACGCCGAAAAGATCTGCAAGGTGATGGATCTGGCGATGAAGATCGGTGCACCTATTTTGGGGCTCAATGACTCTGGCGGCGCTCGAATCCAAGAAGGAGTCGTCTCGCTCGCGGGCTACGCAGATATTTTCCTCCGCAACACCCTGGCGTCAGGGGTGGTTCCGCAGATTTCTGCCATTATGGGGCCTTGTGCGGGGGGAGCCGTCTACTCGCCGGCCATTACCGATTTCACTTTCATGGTGCGGGACACGAGTTACATGTTCGTGACCGGTCCGGATGTCATCAAGACCGTGACCCACGAGCGGGTGACGATGGAGGAATTGGGCGGAGCGGCGACGCACAACGAAGTCTCCGGGGTCGCCCACGTCATGGCGGAGGACGATCGGGACTGCCTGCAGACGATTCGAAGGCTGCTATCGTTTCTACCGAGCAACAACTTGGACGAAGCGCCCACTCTGGAATGCACCGATCCACTGGATCGCGAAGACGACGCGATCGACAGCTTGATCCCCGAAGAGCCTGATCGTCCCTACGATATGAAGGAGCTCATTCGCTCGGTTGTCGACGATGGTGAGTTCCTCGAAATGCACGAGCATTTCGCACAGAATATCGTGGTCGGGTTTTCCCGATTGGGAGGAAGATCAGTAGGCATCGTCGCCAACCAACCCGCCGTGCTCGCTGGCGTGCTGGACATCAACGCGTCGGTCAAAGGGGCTCGTTTCGTCCGTTTCTGCGATGCCTTCAACATCCCTTTGGTGACCTTCGAGGATGTGCCGGGGTTCCTCCCTGGCACCGATCAGGAATGGGGCGGCATCATTCGGCATGGCGCCAAGCTCTTGTTTGCCTTTGCCGAGGCCACGGTTCCCAAATTGACGGTGGTAACACGAAAGGCATACGGCGGGGCTTACTGCGTGATGGCCAGTAAACACATCCGCACCGACGTCAACTATGCGTATCCGACGGCGGAGATCGCGGTCATGGGCCCCGAAGGTGCGGTGAACATTCTTTACCGCAAAGAGCTCGCGGCAGCTTCCGACGCCGAGGCTCTGCGGAAGGAAAAAGTGGCGGAGTTTCGAGCCAAGCTGGCCAATCCGTATGTGGCCGCGGAGCGAGGCTACATCGATGAGGTTATCGAGCCTCGGAAGACTCGCCGAAAACTAACCACCGCCTTGGCTGCCCTCGCTACCAAGAAAGACCGGAACCCACCGAAAAAACACGGCAACATTCCGCTTTAATCTCATCGAGGCCAAGGATGCCAATCTTTCGCAAGCTACTTGTCGCCAATCGGGGCGAGATCGCGGTTCGTATTCTGAGGACTTGTCGCGAGCTCGGGATAGCCACGGTGGCGGTCTATTCGGATGCGGACCGCGACAGTTTGCATGTGCGCTACGCCGACGAAGCGCGGCGGATCGGACCGGCACCGTCGGCCGAAAGTTACCTCGACATGGATGCGGTGCTCCAGGCGGCTCGGGAAACAGGTGCGGACTCGCTGCATCCCGGCTACGGTTTCTTGGCCGAGAACCCGGAGTTCGCGAAGCGCTGTGAGGAAGTGGGGCTGGTTTTCATCGGACCGACTCCCGAAGCGGTTGCCCTCATGGGCGACAAGGTCGAGGCTCGCCGCGTTGCTCGAAAGGCCGGAGTCCCCACCGTTCCGGGAAGCGAGCTGCTGTCGAGCGATGTCGATGCGCTCAGCGAAGCGAAACGGATCGGGTTTCCGCTACTCGTCAAAGCGGTTGCCGGCGGCGGCGGAAAGGGAATGCGGATCGTAAGCTCTGAGTCCGAACTAGAAACTGCGCTCCAGCAAGCGGCTTCGGAGGCGAGCTCGAGTTTCGGCAATCCCTCGGTCTATCTCGAACACTATCTTCATCGACCTCGTCACATCGAGTTTCAGATTGTGGCCGACGATGCGGGTTCGGTCGTCCACCTGCTCGAACGTGAATGCTCGATTCAAAGAAGGCATCAGAAACTCATCGAGGAGTGTCCATCACCGCGCTTGGACTCCGAGCTCCGGCAACGTATGGGTGAAGCGGCGGTGGCGTTGGCGAGGAAAGCCGACTACCGGAACGTGGGTACCGTCGAGTTCCTATTGGACGGCAATGGGGAGTTCTATTTTCTCGAAATGAATGCTCGACTACAGGTGGAGCATCCCGTTACCGAAATGGTGGTCGGTCTGGATCTCGTTCGGCTGCAGCTCGCCCTGGCTGCCGGAGAAGCACTTCCTTTCACGCAAGCCGACATACGCCCGCATGGTTGGGCGATGGAATTCCGCATTGTGGCGGAGGATCCGTATCAGGATTTTCTGCCGTCGCCGGGAAGAATCGACTTTCTGAGGCCGGCGGGTGGGCCTGGGGTCCGGGACGATAGCGGCGTCTTTTCCGGCTGGGAAGTTCAGCCCCATTACGATCCGTTGCTCGCGAAGCTCATCGTCTGGGGTCGAGACCGGCGAGACTGTCTCGCACGGGCGAAGCGTGCGCTCGAGGAGTATCGGGTCGACGGGATCTCGACGACTCTGCCGTTCTTCCAGAAAGTACTCCAGGATCCTCAGTTTCTCGCTGGGGAGATCGATGTCGGTTACATCGATCGAAATTGGGAAGGATCGGCGTCGACCCCTGTATCGATCGCTGTCGATCGCGACCGAGCGGCCCTCATCGCCGCCGCGGTGGCTGTTTATCGTTCGGCTGTCCGACCGCGACGGCGCACAACCGCGGTGGCGGCGCCGTCGGTATGGAAGCGAACCGGTATTCGCGAGCAGCATGGGAGCCGCCTGTGAAGCCTGTGAAGCCTGTGAAGAATGCGAAGAGGCTGACGCTGCTCGCAGGCGAAGAGTCCTTCCCGATGGAGGTCGGTGAAGGCGAAGGGCGGTTGCAGGTAACTCTTTCCGGTAAACCCTTGGAGTTCGACCTAGGCGATCAGCGAGGGGGAGGACTATCCATCATTGTCGAAGGGCGATCCTATGAGGCTCGAGTGACGATCGATGGCAATCGCATCGCCGTTGAAATAGACGGAGAGCGACGGGTCTTCGAGTTGGACGATGCTCCCGAGAAAGACGTTCGGCCCGGGGGCAGGAAGCGGCAGGGTTCCGCGCAAGTCGTGGCCCCGATGCCCGGTAAGGTGGTCAAGCTGCTCGCCGAGCCGGGAGAGCAGGTGCAAGCGGACCAAGGGGTGCTGCTATTCGAGGCCATGAAGATGCAGAACGAGATCCGAAGTCCCGTGGCCGGGACTCTAGTGGCGATCGACGTTCGAGAGGGCGCAGTGGTCGAGTCGCGGGACCGGCTGTTTACGGTGAAGGTCGGCGCGAAGTAGCCATCCCGGTGCCGCGCCGAGCGCTCAATAGCGCTACAATGGAACGCAGCTCCCGTAAAGGCACACCAGGTCGGGCGAACCGTGCTGCGGAACCCCCGAAAACATTATTAGGTAGATAGACCTTGAAGAGCCGCCGCTGGACACGCATCCTAACCGGCATTCTAGGTTGGGTGATCGGAGTCGCCGCCTCAGTCACAGCGACAACCCTCCTTTTTTTAGCAGTTTTCATCCTATTCTTCGACTATCCCGATTACCTGCGGCAATGGATCGAGGATGAGGCGACCCGGGTCCTGGACACTTCGGTTTCAATCGACAGTATTTCGGTTGATCTACCTAATTATAGTTTCGTTATTGCGGGCGTTCGGGTCGAAGCCCGAACGGATGGGCCGGCCCCACTCGAGATCGAGAGCGTACGTGGTCAGCTCAACTTGACCGGGGTCTTCGACCGAGAGCTCCATCTTTCGCTTCTGGAAGTAAGCGGTCTCAAGTTTCGCGTGCAGGACTACGGGGGAGGTCGGATCGAGGCGCCCGGGCGCTTGCGCACACCGGGGGGACCCGCAAATTCAGAAGCCAGCGGAATGGCCCTTCTGGCGGATCGGATTCGAATCGAGAACGCGTTCTTCGTTTACAACAACACGAATATCCCCTGGCGGCTGGAAGCGGACGAGCTCGCCGCGAACTTGGAGAGGGAGAGCTCCGGCCGGTTTCGGGGCACGGTCGAATACGAGCGCGGCTCGGTTCGAGTCAAGGGGCGTCAGCCGATCGAGGCCGCAGTCGACGCTCGCTTCAGGCTCAGCGGGCGAGAGTTGGAACTAGAAGAGCTCAACGCTCGGGGATCTTTCTATGAGCTCTCGTCCAAAGGGAGCATAACGCTTGGGACGGACCCACAAGTCGAGCTCTCGATTGACGTCGAGAGCGAGGTCGGGCCGGCGGCTACGCGTCTACTTGGTCTCACCCTGCTTTCGAGCGGACGGGGAAATCAGAAGGGAAGTTTTGAGGGCAGTCTCCTAATGGGGCGGGGCTGGCACCTCTTGCGAGGCGTCGCGCGGATCCCGGAGGCACGATTCGCCGGAATCCCTCTACGCGATTTCGAGGGGAACGTACTTTGGGATCGCAACATCGTCGAGTTGCAGTCCGCCGAGGCAGTTTTTGCTGGCGGGACGGCGTCGTTCGATTTCAAACAGCCAGCTCCGATAGCTACAAGAACTGCCGAGCTCGACTTGAAGTTCGAAGACGTTCGCTTGTCACAACTCATGGAGTCATCCGGCGATGACCTGGAGCGTTTTGCTTCTCGCGTGTCGGGTGGTGCGAACCTCAACTTCCCTTTGGCCGACCCGACTTTTGCCACCGGAGACTTCGAGCTCGTAGGTGTCGCCCCCGATGAGCCCGATGAGCCTGACGAGTCCGAGCTTCCCGGACTCGACTTTTCGGTAGGCGGCGTCTTGGAAAGTGGGGAACTGGAACTGCGCCCGAGTCGTTTCGAGAGCGACGGCGTTGTCGCGACCCTAGCGGGCGCGTACCCACGAACTGCGCCGGCGAGTCTGAGCTTCGAAGCCGTCGCCCAAGATCTTGCCCGTGCCGACCGACTGCAGCGAGGACTGCGCGCTCTCGTGAATCCCGAACGTCAGCCGCAGTTACTCGGCGTCACCGGAAGCGGTCGCGCCAAGGGCCGTTTGGAAGGACGGCTTCCCGGGCTGACATTCAAAGGTACGTTCAGCGGTCGCGACGTTACTTACTACGGGATTCGATGGGGAGATGTGGAGGCGGATGGAAGCCTTAGCGCTAAAGAAGTGCACTTCGATTCTTTCCAATCCAAAGCGGGTGACGATGAGCTCGCCGGTCGCGGCACTCTGGCATTAGGCTCCAGTCCCCTAGCCGAGTCGACCAGAGATTTCGCCGTGGCGGTGGAGCTCCGCGGCTGGCCTGCCTCGTCGCTCGAGATCCTTTTGGGGATCCCGCTCGATCTGCAGGGACGGCTCACCGGGAAGGGGAGGTTTTCATCCGCCGCCGGCGAGCGCAGTGGAGAAGCCAGAGGATCGTTGGTGTCGGGATCCTTCCAAGGCCAAGACTTCGACCGCGCATCATCCCGCATAAGGCTTCACGGACGAGAGCTGTCTTTAGACGATCTTTCAATCTCTCGCGGACCTGCCGAGCTCAGCGGCACGTTCAGGCTGGATATCGACTCGCGCGAGGTGAAGAGCGACCTCCGAGGTCGACGCCTGCCGGTATCGGCACTCGGATCGATGGCCGCGAAGATCCAGGGTGAGCTTGATGGATCTGTCTCGGTCGCGGGAAGAGTCTCCGCGCCCGACATTGATGTCGAAGCCGAGGTCTCGGGCTTGGCGGTCGCCGGAGCAGAGCTTGGCAGCGGACGGGTCGAGTTACACGTACGCGGTGAGTCTTTACGCGGGGGCCTGACCGTCACCGGGCGATCCCTCGAGCTAGAGACCCAGGTGCAAGTCCGTATCGCGCCCGGTTTTCCCGTCGAGGGGCAGGTGCGCTTTCGCGGTGCCGATCTCGCCCCCATGCTGCGCTCCATGCGCGATGAGCTGCCCGAATCTTTGCGCCTGATCTCGGACGGCCAGGCCTCTTTTGAAGGACGACTCGAATCCATCGAGACCTTTTCCGGGGAAGGTAGGTTGTCCAGTCTTACCACCGATGTTTCCAACTATCGTCTCGTTTCGTCCGCGCCGGTCCAACTGAAGCTTCGGCGAGGGACCCTCGAGGTGAGCACGATGGAGCTCGTCGGCGACGATACCCGCATTCGATTGGGCGGCAGCTTGGGCCTCGATGGAACGGAGATGGATTTGGATGCCGACGGCATGGTCAATCTCCACCTGCTGAGCTCACTCTTCCCTTCCACGACATGGTCTGGAAAGGCCGAGGTGGCGGCGAACTTCAAAGGTGGTTGGGCACATCCCTCCGTTTCCGGCCACGTCGATCTCAACCAGGGAGCCTTGAGCTTCAGGGAGTTTCCGCACGCGTTCGGGGATATTCATGGCCGCGTCCTCTTCGATAACCGGACCGTGCGACTGCAAGGTCTGGAAGCTCGTTTCGGGGGAGCACCGGTCAGCTTGACGGGCTCTTTATCGTTGACCGGGCTCCGTCCCGATTCCTTCGAGTTGAGGGCAAGTGGCAGCGGGCTCCGTCTTCGCTACCCGCAAGGGCTGGCCGCGACAGTGGATGCGGACCTGTCCCTCACCGGCACGGCGAGCGCACAGATCCTCGCGGGACGAGTCGAGATTCAGGAAGCGACCTGGACGAGGGAGTACGACATTGCAGCAGGAATCCTCGGTACTCGTGACGTCATCGATTTGGTGGAGCCGACCGTAGAATCACGTTTTCCCGATCTCCGTTTGGACGTGAGCGTTGTCGCGCCCGACAGCTTGAGGGTTCGCAATTCGCTGGCGACGATCGATGGAGGCGCGGAGTTCCAGCTTCGCGGGACGTTTGACCGCCCGGCTCTGCTTGGACGCGCCGAGGCCGCGCGAGGCGAAGTATTTCTGCTTGGGCAGCGGTACATCATCGTTTCCGGGAAAGTGGAGTTCGTCGACCCTAGTTCCATCAAACCGTTCTTCGATCTAGCGGCCGAGGCCCGTGTAAGGAGCTACCAGGTTCAGCTCCGTCTTACCGGAACACCCGATCGCTTTTTTCCCGAATTGAGCTCCGACCCACCCCTCCGACCGGTCGAGATCTTGAGGCTCCTCGCCGGCGCTACCGAAAGCGAGCTCAGAACCGTTGGTACCGCGGAAGAGGAGTTGGCCAGTGTGACCGTCGCCAGCCTCCTCACCGAGAGACTCAACCAGCAGTTGAGCCGACGCGCCGAGCGGCTCTTCGGTCTCGATCGCTTTAGTGTCAATCCCTCCTTGGTAGGGCAATTCGCGAACCCGGTCGCTCGCGTCAGTGTGGGGAAACAAGTCTCCCGTGACGTGGCCATCAATTACTCGACCGCCTTCGGTGAGACCACGGAGTCGATCGTGGTCGTCATCGAGTACACACCCAAGGGACCGGTGTCTTGGATTTTCTCTCGGGACGAGACCGGCGCCCTCGCGGTGGACATGAAGTTCCGAAAGAGCTTTTGAAGCGATGCTCTTTACGTCGATGCTCGCTGGAGTGGCCTTAGCACTCGCTTTACCTAGCGGAAACGCCTCGGAGCGATTCACCGGAATGGTGGTGAACGACGTCCAAATGGAGTCTTCGCGTGGGCCGCTTCCCGAGCGGGCGAGGGAATTGGTCGATGTTCAAGCCGGCGATGCCTACGACCCGGCGGCGGTGCGTCGCTCGATCAAACGCCTCTATGCTCTGGGGCGCTTTAGTGACATCAAGGTGGACGCTAGACCCGAGGGAGATGGCGTCGCGCTTACTTTTCACCTCTACCCCCGCTTGACCGTCGGTGAGGTCTTGCTTTCGGAACCCACCGCGAGCTCGAAGGAAGTTCTTTCGATGAGAGAGAGGCTGCTCGAAGAGGGAGCCATTTCTCCCGGGGAGCCGTTCGACGCGACGCGGGTCGAAGAAGCGGCGGCGCGAATGGCTGTCCTGCTACAAACGAAGGGTTTTCTTTGGGCTCGAGTCGATCCAGAGGCTCGGATCCAAGAGGCGGAAGCGCAGGTGATTTTTCACGTCGAGCTCGGTCCACGAGCAAGGATTCACGAGATCCGCATTCAAGGAGTGCCGGAGCACACGAAGGAAGACCTGAGACGGCAGGCCGCACTTAAGCCCGGTTCCCTCTATGACGAGGAGACCGTTAATAAGCAACTCGATGCGATTCTGAAGCGGTGGAAGAGCAGAGGGTTCTACGAGGCCCGGCTCGACGCCAAGCCGTTACCGCAACCGCCTGACCGCGTCTCGATCGACATCCAAGGGTCGCTAGGCCCTCGCGTCGTGATCGAGGTCACCGGGGCCGAGTTGAGCCGGAAAACGCTGCGCCGGTTGGCGCCGATCGAAAAAGAAACGAGCGATTCAGAGGACTTGATCGAAGAGTCGCGGGCGAATATCGAAGCCCACTTTCGGGAGCGCGGATACCCCGACGCGTCGGTTTTGGTTGAGCGCGAGTGGGTGGGTCAGGAGCGACTTACATTGCGGTTCCGTATTGAGCCCGGGCAACATCTCGAGATCGAGTCGGTGCGAATCGAAGGCCTGAGCGAGGCCGACGAAAAGACGATTCGCACACTTCTCACCACAAGACCGACGGGCCGATTTCGTTCCTCTCCCTACGTCCCGCGCAAGTGGGACGAAGACCAGAGGGTGGTTCGCAGATACTTACTCCAACAGGGATATCACCGTGCGGTGGTCACGGGCGAGTTGGAGGCGACAGACGAGGATCCCGGCCGAGTCGATCTCGTCTTGCGCATCGAGAAGGGTCCCGAGGCTCATTTGGAGAGCATCGTCCTCTCAGGGGCGGAGCAAATTCCGCCTGACGACGTCATCAAGAATAGCGGCCTCAAAGTTGGAGAGGTCTTCGATGCGACCAAGCTAATAGGAGCTCGTGAGAGAACCATCAATTTGTACCGGAACCGTGGCTTCCGACAAGCGGTTGTGGAGCTTGCCACGGAGCTAGACGCAAGTGGAACCCGGGGGACGGCGAGTCTTCTCATCGACGAGGGCACCGAGACGCGTGTCGATCGAATCATCATTACCGGGCTCGACCAGACGAAGGAGCAAACGGTGCAACCCCATGTGATGCTCTCTCCTCAGGAGCCTCTTTCTTCAGAGGACCTCCTCGAGACGCGACAGCAACTGATCGGAACCGGCCTCTTTCGTGATGTGAGCGTCGAGGTGCTACCTCGCGATCCGGCCACCCGATCCAGTGACATTCTGATCGACCTGAAGGAAGCCCCTCGAACGACGGTGGGTTACGGATTCGGATATAGCGAACGGGATCTGGCGCGGGTGGAAGGACAAGTTACTCGCCACAACATCTTTGGAATGAACCGCTCGGCTAGCGTCTTCGCCCGCGCGAGTTTTCGGAGCAATCGCCTCTTTTTCTCGTACCAACAGCCAGACACGTTCGGACTGGGTTTGCCGTCTTTCGTGACCGCGGTTCGGGAAGAAGGGGAGCGGGCCGACTTCAAGTTCAAACGGGTCGGCGTCGGTATGCAAGTTCTTAAGCGTGCGTCGAAGCATCAGACGTTTTTCTTTCGATACTCGCTAGAGGACGTAGAACTGCTGGAGGAGCCAGAGAAACCGCCTCCACTCGAGTTTCAGCCCGCCTTTATCTCCAAGGTCTCGGTATCGTCGGTGACGGATACCAGAGACGATCCGGTCAGCCCAACGCGCGGACAGTTTCGCATCGTGGACTTCGATTTCTCTCCCAAATTCTTGGGGACCCGCTTGGCGTTCATCAAGGGGTTGGCGCAGCAGTTCTTCTACTTCCCGCTACCCAAAGACTTGGTGTTCGTCCTCGCGCTTCGGGGCGGTATCGGCCGCACGTTTGATGACGAGGATCCCAGATTACCCGTTACTGAGCGTTTCTTTGCAGGAGGCGCCAACACGTTGCGCGGCTTCGCGCTCGATGAGGCAAGCCCCAAGAATGACGATGGGAATCCGGTGGGAGGCAACGTCTTGATGTTGCTGAACTTCGAGCTCCGATTTCCGATCACCAAGAAACTGGGGGGCGTCGTGTTTTCTGATAAGGGGAACGTCTACCGACGAGTAGAGTTCATTCGTCTCCTCAACTGGCGGTACAACGCTGGGTTCGGTTTCCGCTACGAGACCCCGATCGGCCCGGTACGGGTGGACTACGGAATCAAACTCAACCGTCGCCGCCTCGACGAGCCGAACGGGCGTCTTCACGTGAGTCTGGGACACCCCTTCTGAGATGAACGCAACAAGGATGATACGAGCCGCGAGTCTAGTACTGGGAAGCCTGACGCTTGCCGTACCCATCGTGCGAGCGGAAATCGTGGATCGGATTGCCGCCGTCTTAGACCGGGAAGCCATTACTCTTTCCGAAGCGGAGCAAGCGGCGGAGTACCGCGCGCTTCGGGGTGAAGAAGAGTTGTCGATGAGTGAGTTGGTCGAGAGGCTCATCGAAGCGCGTCTCGTCGAGAGAGAAGTGAATCGCTATCCCGAAGAGTCTATACCTCAAGAACAAATCGATGAGGTGCTCGACGCGATCCGGCAGTCCTTCCCCTTGGAGGAAACGCTTGTTGATATCCAAGGAATGACTCTGGACGAGTTGGAAGCGTTAGTGAGAAAGCAGCTCACGGTCCAGCGTTACCTGGAGCGTCGATTTCGGCCACTCGTTTACGTCACCGAGGCCGACATCGAAAAATACTATGCCGACGAGCTTGTTCCGGTCCTCGACGACGCCGGCGAAGCGGTACCACCTGTCGAAAGCGTCGCGGGAAGCATTAGGAGGATTCTAGAAGAGAAAGCGTTCAACCAGCGGGTGGACCGCTGGATTGGGGATCTCAAGTCGCGGGCACACGTGCGCCGGTATGTGTGGCAATAGAAGCTGGCTTCCTTCCTTTACTCCCTCTCCCTCTGGGAGAGGGCCGGGGTGAGGGTCGATCTGCTGGCTTCCTTCCTTCCTTTATTCTGTGGCGCTTCGTAGGGCTTCCCGCACGGTTTCCAATCCGAACGTGCCGCCCAGCGGCATGTCCGAGATGCTGGCGGTGATCGCCGACGCCAGATCGGCTTGTTCGAAAGGGGGCGGCGGGGCTACTGTTCCCGCTCGCAGACCGGCGAGCACTTCTTCGAGAAACGCTAAATAGGCGTTCGCCTCTGCGCGAAGGCTATAGGCCTCTTCGACGTGCTCCCGAGCATATCGCCCCATCGCGCGCCTCAGTTCGGGCCGGTTTGCAAACAGCTCGAGAGTCCTTGCGATCTCTTTCACCTCCGGCGGTCCCAAATCGATCCGAGCCACCGTGTATTCTGGGAACTCTACGAACGGACCGGTATTGGAGACCAGGACCGGTTTGCCCATGCCTAGGGTTCGGATAAGAGTGCCGGAGAGCTCTCCGGTGGAAGGGAACCTGAGGTTTACTACGACGTCCGACGCGAGCATATAGAGGTAGAAGCGATCCATCGGCTGCCGCCCCGTCACCACGATCTTGTCCTTGAGCTCCGGTGAACGGGTGTGGGCTTCGATCGGAAAGCCCTTCTGCACGTCGCCGACGATCAGGAAGCGGGCATCAGGTCGGTTAAGAGCAAACAGACGAAACCCCTCGAGGGCTTCCTCCATGCGCTTGGCTCGAGTCACGAGCCCGAAAGACGAGACCAGGAAGCCATCCTGTGGTAGGCCAAGCATCTTACGGGCCTCGGCCACGTCTGTCGTAGGAAGAGGGGGCGGTGGTGCGTAGTGGTGTGGTGCCTTGCCGATGAACTTACCCACCGGCATGCTTCCGAATCGACGCCTCAGCCAGCCTTGCATGAATCGCGTCAAAACCAAGACCCCATAACTTCTTTCGACGACTCTTTCGCACAGCGGAAACTTGGAGACCAGTAGATCGCTTCCCAATGCCAGGGCGATCTGCCTACCCAACGCGGCTCCGCGGTCACCGTAGGCTCGTTTCATCTCCGCCACGTAGAGCTCGACGTTCGCGCGCTCCACGGAAAGTCCAAGAAACAGATGCTGGAGAACGAGGTCGTGCATCACGACGACGCCCGGAAAGCGCAGTGCGGCGTTGAGGGCGTAACGGTGGTAGGAGCTATTGCCGAGCTGGTACAGATTTAGGTCGAATTTTTCTCGCTGGTTGACTTCTTCGAACTCTTTCGCTTGGTGCCATGGGAACCGTTCGGCGATGGTAGGCTCGGACGGCGTATAGCCGTCGACAAATAAATGGATCTCCGCCCCGTCGGCGAGATAAGGTAGAAGCTCCTCGCTGTAATCAGCGACGCCCGTTTCCATGGGGCTGAGCGGACTCCAATAGGCGATCTTCATCTGAGAGGAGCGGTCAGGGAATCGATGATGTGGTCCCAACCGATTCCACTTACCTTGGGCTTACCCTGTTTTCCCATCTCCCGAGCCCGATCGCGATTGGCGAAGAGACTCTTCACCGCCTCGGCGATCGCCTCGGCTCGCGGCTCGACGATAAGGCCGTTCACTTCATGGTCTACGAACTCCAGGGTTCCTCCGGAATCGTTGCAAGTCACGACCGGCTTCCCGGCCATGAAAGCTTCCACTGTGACATAGCCGTAGTCTTCATCGAGGGGCGCGTAGAGAACCGCGAACGTGCCGGCGTAGAGCTCGAGTAGCTCTTCATCAGATACGAAGCCCTTGAGCACGACGCGATCCTGGAGCCCGAGCCGCTCGATCTGACGCTCCAGGTTCTCTCGCTGTGGCCCGGATCCTGCGATGACCAACTTGGCTTCTCCGATGTGGCGAAAAGCGTCCACCAGGAGATCGCATCGCTTCAGTGGGTCGAGTCGTCCTGCGAACAGCGCGTAGTCACCGAAGGGGCCTTCTCGATAACGCCCCGCGTAATTCGGCGGCGGGTACAAGGGCGTCGATGCAATGTCGTTGTAGCGCTCGAGTCGGGAAGACACGTTCTGCGAAATCGTGAAAACGGAGCGAGATTCGCGCAGCGTTTTGTTGTCCATGCGGATGATAGTTTGCCGGATCTCTTGTTCCTCGGGGTCGTCGGTGAAACTGCAGTAGGGGGTCCCATAAAGGTCGTAGACCTCGCGGTGCTGGTGGAAGAGCCAAGTGACTTTGGTCGGATGTCGAACGAGGTACGACGGAAATTTCGTGGCAATGACCATATCGATCGGCATTCCGTTCGACTCGGTGATCTCCACCCAGCGCCAGAGGAGAGCCTGCTTGATGAGGTCTCGAACTGGATACCACTTGAAGGGTATGTTGACGACGTCGACCGCATAGCCTCTCGTCTTGAGCTGTGCCGCGAGCTCGCCGACCAGGATCTCTGCTCCCCCGGTGATCAACGGGGCTTGGACGGAACAAATGCAGATTGTTCGGCGTGGCATTTGGAGTAGGGCTCAGCGTTTCGCCGAGGCGGACAGCTTCTCCTCCAACTGGCGAGCCCTTTGAGCGATGTCCTTAAGCTCCTCCCGAGCTTCCTTGAGCGTGCCCTCGAGGTAGAGGTGGTTTTGCTCGGCGGTCTCGAAAACGAAATCCATGCGTTTGACCAGCTCGTGCACGTGCCTGACCAGCTCTTGTTGAAGAATCAGATGACGCTCGTCGATCTCTTCCATCCGCTTCCCGTAAAGCCCGAGCATTTGATCGTAGTGCACTGAAATTCGATCCAATCGTTTGTCGATGTACTGCACCAGCTCGTTTCCGAACCGGACTTGCGCGGAGTTGAGCTCGACCTGGCGCTCGACAATGGGGCCGAGGGCGAAGCGTACGAGTCTCTGGAGCGGGCGGCGCAGCGGAGAAAAAATCCTCGCGATTCGACCTGGGGGAAGGGTCTCGAAAGCGGTAGAGATGTCCCATGACGCATTCAACCGCTCGGTGCTCGGCGAGGTCGGGACCTCCGTCGATGGCGACTCCGCCGGCTGGACCGAACCTAGTGGAGCATGCGGCTCCGAGAGCTTCTGATAGGGGGAAGGCTTGGGTGAAGGATTGTCTTCGGATCGCACGCGCTCGCGCACATCGCGGAGCGCGTCTGACACTTCCTCTTTTAGGGGATCGTTGGGCTCACCCACAACAGATTTCTATCTTAGAAGTCTCGAGACTGTCAAAAGCAGAGTTTCGGGGACAGGTGATTTAATTCCGTATACCGGAAGGCTGAATCAAATCACCTTTCCCGAAACTCAGTAGCGAGGTAAAGAGGGGTCGATCCGCTCTGCCCAGGCGAGAATTCCTCCTTCGAGGTTTCTCACCTTGCGAAAGCCCATGCCCATCAGGAATTGGACAGCCTGGGCGCTTCTCGCGCCACTTCGGCAGTGAACGACGATCTCGTCCGCCGAGCTCAACTGATTCACTGCCTGAGGGAGCTCACCGAGCGGGATCAGCTTGGCATCGTCTAGGTGAGCGATGTTCCACTCCTGCGTTTCCCGTACATCTAGGATGAAGACGTCTTCCTTATTATCCATGAGAGACTTCAGCTCCTCGACGGATATTGTCGGCACGCCCGCTCCGGTGCCCGCCGCCGCCGGTTCCTCGCGGGGGATGCCGCAGAATTGCTCGTAGTCTATGAGCTCCTTGATGGTGGCGTGCTCGCCACAGAGCATGCAATCGGGATCTTTTCGAAGATTCAGCTCCCGGAAGTTCATTTTGAGAGCGTCGAAGAGCAGCAGCCTTCCAATGAGAGAACTCCCCACTCCTAGGATTAGTTTGACCACCTCGAGTGCCTGCAGCGTCCCCACGATCCCGGGGAGAACTCCCAAGACTCCGCCTTCCGCGCAGCTCGGGACGAGGCCGGGTGGTGGTGGTTCCGGATAGAGGCAGCGGTAGCAGGGTCCTTCTTTTGCGTAGAAGACCGAGGCCTGACCCTCGAAGCGGAAGATGCTGCCGTAGACGTTGGGCTTGCCTAGAAGCACGCAGGCATCGTTCACCAAATAGCGCGTCGGAAAATTGTCGGTGCCGTCTGCGACGATGTCGTATTCTTGGAAGATCTCGAGAGCGTTCTCCGAGCTCAGCCGCACCTCGTGCGTATCGATCTGAATGTGTGGATTGATTCCTGCCAGTCGCTCCTTGGCGACCTCGAGCTTGGGTCGCCCGACGTCGCCCGTAGAGTAGGTCACCTGGCGTTGCAGGTTCGACGAGTCGACGACATCGAAGTCCACGAGCCCGATGCGTCCGACTCCGGCCGCCGCGAGGTAGAGCCCAAGGGGAGCACCCAAACCTCCGGCGCCAATGAGTAGCACTTGGGCCTGCTTCAGCTTCGCCTGACCCTCCATGCCCACTTCGGGCATGATGAGGTGTCGGCTGTAGCGCTGGATCTCGTCGTGACTGAAGGTCACCCTGGCACTGGCCGTGCCGGTCGCTGCCCCAGCCCCTCCGGCCCCCCCGGCAATGCTGGGCACGATGCTCACCACGTCGGAGTCCGTCACCGGAGTCTCTTCTCGCGACAGGTATCGGATGTCCTCTTCGTTGACGTAGATGTTGACGAAGTTTCGGAGCTTCCCTTCATCATTGAATAAATGCTTCTTGAGGGGTTCGTACCGTTCGGTGAGACTAGTGAGCAACTCGGCCACCGTATTGCCCTCGAGCTCGATAGCCTCGAGCTTGTCGGTATAAGCCCGTAGAGGGGTGGGAATCATTACCTTGACTGCCATAACAAGTACTCCTTCTTGTGAAATCGCTCGAAGCCGAGTGCCTAGACCGTTTGGAGTTCCTCTGCATCGAATTCGGAGCGGTCTTCCTTCATCACGAAAGACCGCACTTCGGTCGGTTCGCCCTTCTGGACGGAAACGATGACGTACGAAAAGAAAGGGAACGCATGTGCTAAATCATACCCCGAAGGAAACGCCGGGTGATCGGGGTGTGAGTGATAGAAACCCAGCAAGGTCAATCCACGTGCCGACGCCTCGGCTTCGGCTCGCTGGTAGTCCTTGGGGGTGACGAGGAAGCGGCGATGGCGCTCACCGTCTCGAGAGTTGGCAAGCGGCTGCACGTCCTGAACGTCCTTGATAGTCATGTCCGGGCCTTCCTGCCGTCCGAACATGACACCACACGCTTCGTCGCGGTAGCTTTCTCGGCCATGACCGCGGATGGTCTCTAGTAGCCGTTCAGGAAATCGAATCACGGGTCCACGGTCCTTCGGAGAGATACTTATCGCCACCGTCGGGGAAGATCGTGACCACCACACCGTCTTTAACGAGCTCGGCAACATGCTCAACGGCGACCAAGGCGGCACCGGAAGAAAGGCCCACGAAAAGCCCGCGATCCCGGGATAGCCGCAGGCAGGCCTGGTAGGCCTCTTCGGTCCGAATCGTCAGCGTCTCGTCGGCAATCGTGTCGTCATAAATCCCTGGCACCATAGCGGTCTCCATATGCTTCAAGCCTTCGATAGCGTGCATCGGTGAATCGGGCTGGAAGGATATGCACCGGATCGCCGGTGACAGCTCCTTGAGCCTACGACTATTCCCGACGAAGGTTCCGCTCGTTCCGAGCCCTGCGACGAAGTGCGTCACACGTCCGTCGGTTTGCTCCCAAATTTCTTCGGCCGTCGTCCGATAGTGGGCTTGCCAATTAGCCGGATTGTTGTACTGATCCGGATAAAAGTAAAGGTCAGGCTTCTCAGCGGAAAGCTGGCGAGCCCTGACGATAGCACCATCCGTTCCCTCGAGGGCGCTCGTTTCGATGAGCTCCGCCCCGTAGGCTCGGAGGATCAGTTTCCTTTCCTTGCTGGCATTGGCGGGGAGGCACACTCGAACGCGGTACCCTTTCGCGGCCCCCAACATGGCGAACGAGATCCCCGTATTGCCGCTGGTGGCCTCGAGGATGACTTTGCCCGGTCTCAGGCGACCGCTCTTCTCCCCCTGTTGCAACATCTCGAGGGCGGCCCGATCCTTAACCGATCCCCCTGGATTGAACCATTCGGCCTTGGCGTAGATCTCGGTACGAGAACCTTGGTCCTCTCCGATACTGAGCAGAGGGGTCCCGCCGACGGCCCCTTCCAACGTGCTCGGTCCCGCGGAAGTCCTTGTGTTTGAATAGCTTAGCATTCTGGGTTTGGTCAAGACCCAGTTCTCCCAACTGGTCGGTTCCTTGCAGACTGTGTATACCTTTGCATATTATAAATCCCCATCTTTATTAGTCAAGTTTAATGGGCAACTAGGGAGCACACCAGGAATCACCGGCATAATTGGGGACGCGGAAGGGGTAAAAAGTGGACAGGGGGTGTAAAGTTTTGAGGCTCTCGCCGCCGGCGAGAAAACGCACAAAATCCCTTAAACTGCTGATTACTAACGGATTTTGGATTGGCCAGCGCTTTGGCACGGGACTTGAAGGATACATAGCTAAGAGGAGGGAGCCCGTCCTCAGGAAAGGGAAGAACTTATGAGAGCGACTGACATCGAAATCTCCGACGGCACTTACGAAACGGAGGTAGATGGCCGCCGCGTTGCCCTTGAGACAGCCGAAGCGGAACTCGACGCGCGAGCCCGAGCCGCCGATGCCGCCGATCCCAGAGTCGGAGAGCTCGACACACTTGGCCAATACCTCAAGGAAACGCACCGTCATCCGCTTCTCAATCGGGAGCAGGAGCAGAAGGTCTCTCGGGCCATGCGAAAGTCCGAGCGGGCGCTCAAACGTAAGGATTCGACCACAAGCAAGAGGCGGGCTGCCCAAAGGGAGTTCGATGAGACCAGGGCCCGGATGATCGAGAGCAACCTTCGGTTGGTCGTTTCGATCGCCAAACGCTACAAAAACATGGGCATGGAGCTCACCGACTTGGTGCAGGAGGGGAACATCGGGCTGATGCAGGCGGTCGAGCGGTTCGACCCTCGTCGTAATCTAAAGTTCTCCACCTACGCGACGTGGTGGATTCGCCAGGCCATCACCCGAGCCTTGTCGCAGAAGTCACGGACCATCAAGGTGCCCATCAACAAGCTGGAGCTCGTCCGGATCGCGACCCGATCCAAGGTCAAGCTGGAGGAGCAACTCGGACGAACACCGACCACGAAGGAGATCGCGAAGGCGGTCGGCGCTCCGGTCTACCAAGTGGAGGCGGCCATGCAGTCGATCCCTCACCTCGAGTCTCTGGATGCGTTGGCGGTCGAGGACGGAAGCCCCCGCTGGGAGCTTCAGACTGACGAGCGGTCGGAGTCCCCTTGGCAGGCGGTCGTCGATCGCGACATGCGTGAGAAGGTGGGGGCGACTCTCGAGCTCCTGCCTCCCCGTCAGCAGCTGATCGTGCGCATGCGCTTCGGGATTGGCTTCAACTCCGAATACAATCTCGAGGAAATTGGTAAGGTCTTGAATCTGACGCGCGAACGCGTTCGTCAGCTTGAGGTCGAGGCCTTGCAGCGACTAAGGGTGGCTGGAGATCGGCGCGCGCTGAGCTACTTTTTGAAAAAGTGAGACAAAACAACCGGCCCCGGTGGCGAAAGCTGCCGGGGCTTTTTTTATTGAGTCACAGAGCGGTGGGTGCCGTCAGCGCACCGAGAAGAGTGGGGATCCAGTTGATGAAGATGAGAATTAGAATGGGGACGAGGCTGAGATCGAGCACGCGGCAATAACGGGCCAACTCTTCCCGAAGGTTCGGCAGGCTCAACCAGGCGAATCGCGTCAATGACTGCAAGAGTAGGTAGACGAGAACGAGAATACCGATCCGATGGTGCGACGTACTTGCCGCCCAATCCGCGTTGGCAGCAGCCACCACTGAGCGGGTCAATCCACACCCCGGGCACGGTACCCCGCTTGCTTGTTTCATCACGCACAAATTCGGCACGGCTCTCCCGCCGATGCGAAGCGACGTTTCGGTGTCTGGCGCCGGCGTGAGAAGCATCGCCAGGACCAGGATCGAAGCGCATGCCGCGAGAATCACGAGGTGGGGTGCTACCGGCTCGCGGTGCAACATTGTGTCTCAGTGCTCGCGGGTCTCCTCGACCCGCGAGCTGCGCCTCGCTCTTCCATCAAAGCCGCGGGGCCCCACCTCCACGGCTCGTCCCTTCGCCGACAAGCGGCTTCGGGAAAGCTGATGGCTCCTCGCTACGGTGCTGTGCATTCCTGAGCACCCTGCTACCTAAAAGCTTCCTTGATGTGGGGCTTGGTTAGTGTCACGAGACTCCAAATCCCGACCGGAAGTCCGATGATGCAGCACGGGCTGACGCAAGGCACCATCGCGACTACGCTTGCCGCGACGGCGAGGCCGTATTGGCTGAGTTTCTTCATCTCGAGCGCTGCGTAGACGAGGAATCCAGCCACCAAGAGCCCCAATATGCTCGAGGTGATGCCGATTCCCCCGGACAAGTACTGAGCAAACTCCTCCTCGGCGCTTCCCGCCAACATGGTACCGAGGCTGACCCCGAGTAGATTACCGAGCAGGCCAAGGAACGCGAAGAAACCACCGAAGACCGCGGTAATCAAGAGCCCAATGGCCGGGCCCGAAACTTCTTGGGAGGGATCGCCAGCGGGTTTCGGAGGGGACACCAGGGGTGGCGGTGGTGGTGGCGGTATGCTCGACATTGTTAGAACCTCCCTTTTAGGGCTAAAGCGATCACTTGTATATTAGATTCCGCGCGGTACTTCAAACGCTCGCTAAATAAGCTCTTCTTCCTTTTTTCCCTCTCCCTCTGGGAGAGGGTGGCGTCAAGACACCTCATGCCCATGATGCAAGCCAAAAAAGGTAGCAGCTGACAATCAAGCGAGCCAGACGCTGGTGGCCAGTCGCCGGGTGAGGGTAACCGTGGCTCTTCTTCCTTTATTCCCTCTCCCGTGGGAGGACTGCGGCCGTCAAAATACGTCGTGCCAACGAGCAAGGCGCTCAGGCGGCGGGTGAGGGCAGATTGCCCTCTCCGCGAACCATGAGTACTATCAAATGATGAAAATCAACGTTGTCGGAGGCGGGCCCGCCGGCCTCTACTTCTCCATCCTGATGAAGAAGCTCGACCCGGGTCACAAGATCACACTCTACGAACGCGACGGGTCCAACGATACCTATGGGTGGGGAATCGTTTTCTCCGACAAAACGATGACCTATCTAAGAGATGCCGACCGAGAGTCTCACGAGAGTATTGCGCGCGCCTTCGAGACATGGCCGAACGTGGATGTGGTTCATCGTGGCGCGAAGCACTCAGTTCTAGGCAACCAGTTTTCGGGTATCGCCCGGGTCTCCTTTCTGAACATCCTGCAGGAGCGTTGCAAGGAACTTGGTGTGGATTTGAAATTTCTCGCCAACATTACCAAGGTGGAGCATGTCGCGGACTGTGACCTGCTCGTGGCCGCCGATGGGGCCAATAGTTTGGTGCGGAAAACCTATGAAGACGCTTTCAGGCCCAGCCTCGATGTGAGGAAGAACAAATACATCTGGCTTGGCACGGAGCGGTTGTTCCACGGATTGACGCTGATTCTACGTACCAATGAGGCCGGGCTTTTCGTGGCCCATGCCTACAAATTCAACAACGCCCACAGCACTTTCATAGTCGAGTGTGTGGGAGAGACATGGGAAAGGGCGGGCCTCCGAGACAAAGACGATGCGCAAACGTGTGGTTACTTGGAAGAAGTTTTCAAGGACGACCTGGAAGGAAAACCGCTCCTGCACAACAACTTCGTGCGCTGGCTCAATTTTGTCATCGTGCGAAACGGAAACTGGGTTCACAAAAACACGGTTCTCCTCGGTGACGCTGCTCACACCGCTCATTTTTCGATCGGTTCCGGTACCAAATTGGCACTCGAAGATGCCATCTCTCTCGCCGGTTGTTTTCGAAGCACCCTCGACGTGGCACGAGCCTTGGCTCAGTATCAGAGCGTCCGAAAACCAGTTGTCCAAGACTTGCAAGAAGCTGCGGAGTCCAGTTTGGTTTGGCTCGAGAACGCGCAACAAAAGATCGAGCTGGAGCCGATCCCACTCACTTACGAGCTAATGACCCGCAGCAGGAAAGTCGACTACGAAAAGCTGAAGAAGCGCGATCCGGAATTCGTCGCGCTCTACGATGAATGGCGGGGTGCCGATACAGGAAGCTAGCCTCTCCGGCAATACTCCTGGGCCAGATCTACCAAAATGTCACGGCAGTCGTAGATATCTTGGATCTCCGCGTACTCCACTAGGCTATGAAGCCCGGCGCCGCCGGGGCCGAAGACGACGCTCGGAATCGCCGCCTCCGCGAGGATCGCGGAGTCGGTCCATGCGGTAAGCCCCCCGAACTCGACTCCCCTATCAGTGGCGCGCTCGATGGCCCGAGCCACAGCCTGCGGCAGGGCATGAGATGTCGAGATCTCGTAGGGCGGGCGGGCAAACGTCAGCTCGCACTCGGCCTTGAAACGCGGATCCTCTTGTCGGAGTCGATCGAGGAGCGCGTCGAGCTCAGTTTCGGCATCGGCCTCGGACTCACCAGGGAGGGTGCGCCGCTCGACTTCGAGCCCGCATCGATCCGGATAGCTGGAAAGCTCGCGACCTCCCTTTATCAGTGAGGCATGGACGGAAGGTGTGCCGAGGCGAGGGTGAGGCAAAATGCCTCGAAGGTTTTTGTCGAGTTCCTCGAGGCCCACGAGAACCCGTCCCATGTGGGTGATGGCGTCGATACCCTCCTCGGGGCGGCTTCCGTGCGCGGCTTTTCCTTGCGTCTCGATGTGGAACCAGGCGAAACCCTTGTGGGCGACCAAGACCTTCAAGTCTGAGGGCTCGAACACGATGGCGGCGTCCGCCTGGACGGTTTCGACCAGCGCCTCGGTACCGGAAGATCGATATTCCTCATCGACCACAGCGGCGACGGCGATCTCTCCTCCGTGTGGAGAGCCTTCGGCAAGTTTGGCGGCTGCCGCCAGCATGGCGGCCAAGCCGCTCTTGATATCGTGCGCGCCGCGGCCGTATAGCCTGCCGTTTTCGACCCGCGCCTCGAATGGGTCCTCCATCCCTTCGGCGCTGACCGTATCCAGATGACAGCACAATAAAAGGCTGGGCCCATCGCCGCCGCCCCGCAGACGGCCCACGACGTTCGGTCTCGCCGGTTCGACCTCGATCATCTCGGCCTCGATGCGGTGCTCTTCGAGAAAGGCGTGCACGAAGCGAGCGATCTCTTGTTCTCCCGGCGCTCCGGGCACGAGTTTGGGGTTGACCGAGTTGATACGCACCAGACTGCGTGCGAGCTCTAGGGTTTCCCGATCGTCCATGGGGTCTGTCGGCCTGTCGGGTCTGGTGGGACGCGCCTACACCTCTAAATTAATGCTCTAGGGGATCGCAGTCAAGGATGAAGTGGTCAGCACATGGTGCTATCATTCACGGCGGAAGGAACAGAAAGAATGTCGGTGGTGAGCGTCCAGAAGTCTGTCGACAGCCGCGGCGACAACCACGTCATCGATATTACTTCCGAAGTCGCTAGCTCGGTTGCGGAAGCTGGAATCGAAACCGGTGTCGCGACGGTGTTCGTCACCGGTTCGACTGCCGGCGTCACCACCGTCGAGTTCGAGCCCGGCCTAGTGAAAGATCTGGACGCAGCGTTCAATCGACTCATGCCGAGAGAGCTGGAATATCGACACCATGAGACCTGGGGCGATGACAACGGCCATAGCCATGTTCGGGCTTCCTTGCTTGGCCCATCGCTGACTGTACCCTTCGAGCACGGTCAACTTGTCCTGGGCACATGGCAACAGATCGTCCTCATCGATTTCGACACCCGGCCTCGGAGCCGGAACTATATGATTCAGATCATGGGCTAGTGTCCTGTATCAGTAGATCGTTGCCTAAAGCTCGAGGCCATTTTGTGTGCTGGCGAGGCGTGCCGAGCGGAGGGCTAGGCCGAAGGCTGAACTGCACCGAGGCACAACGAAGCCAGCGCGCAAAAGGGGCCGAGATTTAGGTGACGAATTACTGATACAGGACACTCGGCAAGTAACACAACTCTTGGAGGGTCACTGAATGATCGTTTTGGTAGACGAGAAGCTCGAAGCATATGCCGCTAACCACACCCGGGCTCAGCCGGAGTTGTTGAATCGTCTCGCCCGGGAAACGCACGGGTCGATGAAGGACCCGGAGATGCTCACCGGACGACTCGAGGGTGGTTTCTTGCGATTGATGGTGAGAGCCCTTCAAGCCCGCCGCATTGTCGAGGTCGGCATGTTCACCGGCTACAGCGCACTCTCGATGGCAGAGGCGCTTCCCGTCGATGGCAAGCTCATTACCTGCGAAGTCAACCCCGAAGCGGAGGCCGTCGCCCGCCGTTACTTCCGAGAAAGTCCCCACGGCGACAAGATCGAGATTCGTATGGGGCCGGCACTCGAAACGCTCGAAAAACTCGAGGGCCCCTTCGACTTTGCCTTCATCGACGCGGACAAGGAAAACTATCCTACTTACTACGAGCTGTGTCTGGAGAGACTTCGACCGGGAGGCGCCATCGCTGTGGACAATGTGCTGTGGAGCGGCCGGGTGCTGGATCCTCAGGACGAGGAAACCCGTGCCATCGCTACTCTAAACGAGCGAGTGAGTAAGGACGATCGAGTGGATCACGCCTTGTTGACGATTCGAGACGGCCTCATGTTGGTAATCAAAAAGTGATGTGAGGGAGAGCCAAGCGCCTACGATTTTTCCGAGAGCGCCTCTTCGGTTTTTCTCGGGTCGACCAATTCGTAGTCTCTGATCTTCTTGTCGAGGGTGGGGCGAGTGATCCCCAAGATCTCGCTTGCCCGTGACTTATTCCAGCGTGTAGAGCGCAGCACGCTGTCGATGTACTGCTTCTCCATCTCTCTGAGCGACATGAGCGCGCCGGAAATCTTGCCCGGCTCCGTGGCCAGAGGCAAATGCTCCCCCACCAACACGTCTCCTCGCGATAAGGTCACGGCGCGGGTAAGGGCATTCTCGAGCTCTCGGACGTTACCTTTCCACTCGTAGTTGACGAGAAGCTGCATGACGCTATCCGGCACTTTCCGAACGTTGGTGTGAAGTTGCCGGTTGATTTTTTCCAACAGGTGGGCCGCCAATAGCGGAACGTCTTCGCGCCTTTCTCGCAGCGGGGGGAGGGTAACTTCTACGACCTTGAGTCGGTAGTAGAGGTCTTCCCTGAAGATGCCTCGCTGGACCAGATCTTCCAGGTTGCGATTAGTGGCCCCGATGATGCGTGCCTCGGTGCGCTGGGTTTTTTCTCCGCCGACCCTCGAGTACTCCCGATTCTCGACCACCCTCAAGAGCTTGGCCTGAAGGTTCGGGGAGATGTCACCGATCTCGTCGAGGAATAGGGTTCCGTTGCCGGCGATCTCGATCTTGCCTCGGCTGTCACGTACCGCGCCGGTGAAGGCTCCACGCACATGACCGAAGAGCTCGCTTTCGAGAACACCTTCCGCCAAGGCTGTACAGTTGACGGCTACGAAGGGCTCGTGACGATTATCGGCGTTGTAATGGATGGCTCGTGCCACCAGCTCTTTTCCGGTTCCGGATTCACCCCGAATCATGGCGGTGGTTCTGCTCCGGGAAAGCATGCCGATGGTTTTGAACACTTCGCGCATCTGCGAGGTACGGCCGATGATGTTGTCGATGCTCCACTCCCGAGAGGCCTCGGTGACGATGTAATCGAGCTTGGTGTCCATTTCCTGCATCCGCATCGCCTTGCGGATGCCCAGCATCAACTCGTCGTAGTCGATGGGTTTACAGATGTACTCGAAGGCACCGAGCTTCACCGCCTCGACCGTGGTACGCATGTCGTCGAAGGCAGTGATCATGATGACGTAAGCTTTGGGATCGACTGCCTTGATCTCTTTGAGCACGCCGAGACCATCGAGCTCCGGAAGGTGAATGTCCAAAATTACCAGATCCGGCTCTAATTCCTTGAAGCGCTGTACCCCCTCTTTGCCGTCGGAGGCAAGGTGGACCTCGAAACCCTCTCCGGAGAGATGGTTCTTGAAGGTTTGGCGGATCAGGCGATCGTCGTCAATGGCTAGGATGGACTTCATTGGAATCTCTCATTGCCACGCTCGGTTTGTGGCTTGCGGGTTGACCGTCCCCGTAGGACAAGTGGATGGTGACGGTGGTACCCACCGAGACCGTACTTTTTACATCGACCGTACCGTTGTGGATCTCGACGACCTTACGGGCGTTGGTGAGTCCGAGCCCGGTTCCGAGACTCTTGGTCGTGAAAAAAGGCTCGAAGATTGATTTCAGTTCCTTTTCCTCGATGCCGGCTCCATCGTCCGCGATTTGGACGATGGCGCGCCGCCGTTTCTCCCCGTCTTTCTCGGCAGGCTCAGCAGGCTCAGCAGGCGTCTCTGGTGCCAGGGCGGTCCATACCACGACTTTGCCTCCCGCCCCCAGCGCCTCGGCGGAATTGAGAAGAATGTTCAGGAAGGCCTGGCGTAGCTTATCGCCGTCGACCAGAATGAGCGGAACGTTGGGAGCGTATTCCCTGACGATCCGGACGTTCTTGTCTTCGAGTTGATCCTGGACGAATTTGAGAGCGTCGTCCATGAGGTTGTCCAAAGAAAAGAAGTCCTTGGTGAGGATCGGTTCGCGTGCATATGCCAGCAGTTCTTTCACGATTCTCTCGACTTGATGAATTCCGCTCTCCGCGATTTCGATCTGTTCTTTCTCGTGGGGGACCAGGGAGGGGCTTCTTCCGACCTTTTGGATGTTGAGCTTGATGGCGGTCAACGGATTCCGGATCTCGTGCGCCATCGCCGCCGCCAGTCGACCGATGGTCGCCAGTTTTTCGACTTCGACGAGTCGCCGGGAGGTCCTTTCGATCTCGCGTCGGTCTTCCAGAATCTGAGCCGTCATTTGGTTGAAGTTCGCAGCGAGCTCTCCTATCTCGTCCCCCGGCGCGATGTGGATGCGGTGGTTCAAGTCACCCTGCGCGACCTTGATCGTTCCCTCGACGAGGGTCTCGAGCGGGCTGCTGATCCGTTTCGCAAGGAACATGGCTCCCAAGGTACCCAAGGCGAGCCCCAGAAAACCGAGGCTGACCAGGCCGATTCGGGTGCGGTGGATCTCTGCATTGAGCTGCTCGAGCGAGAGTCCTAACTTCACCGCTCCCCAGAGCTCGTCTTCACCGGCGAGAATCGGTGCGACAATTTCCAAGACCGCGATTTCTTGCAGGACCTCGCTGTCGTTGGGTCCAGGAGTCTCGAACGTCAAAGAGCCCATCAGGACGCGGCCTTCTTCGAGACGTCCCATTTCGGCGCCCATTTCGAAAAGCTCTGCCGGGAAGTTGCGACGAGCCTCCTGATTGGAGGCCAGAGCCTTGGCGCTGCGACTAAAGATGATGGCGTAGAGGATGTCGGAGTCTTCCGCCGTCTTTTCCATGTTCTGCTGTAGCGCGACGGTGTCGTAGTAAAGGAGGGGGGTTACCGACAAATCGGCCACCGCTTTGGCCAAGGCGGCACCGTGCTCGCGCGCTTGCTCTAGGATCACCGCCGTCTGCCGGCGTTCGACGAAGAAGACCACAATGATCATGAGTAGCGTGATGAGCGCGGTGGAGCTCAGGATGAAGCGGCTCCGCAGGCTCAAGGGGCGACGGGTGAGCATCGAGGCTAGAGATCCTTACGCTTGGACGCTTCCGTCTCCGGCTCGTCGAGCCAGATCTTGTTCATCTTGATATAGGTGTAGCCCATGGGTGATAGAGAGAAGCCCCGCACGTTGGGTCGAACCAGAAAGCGAGACCGGCCGTAATCGAGAGGGATGATCGGCGAGTCATGAAGGATCATCTTCTCGATACGACGGTAGAGATTGTTCCGTTCCTTATAGCTGGTCTCTGACCAAGCGAGGTCGAGCAGACTGTCCACCTCGGGGTTGTTGTAGCCGGAGCGGTTAACGGGCGACGCGGAATGGAACAAGACGCGAAGGAAGTTGTCCGGGTCCGGGAAGTCGGCGATCCAGCCGTTTTGCAGTAGAAACGGACTCTCCTCGAAGACCGGATCGCTCAACGGGACCAAGTTTCTGACCTTGTAGGGTTGGACCTCGATTCCGATCTTCGCCATGCAGCTCGTGATGCATTCTCTGCGGGCCGCCGAGTGCGGGTCGTCCCGTCCAAAGACGATCGTCTTGATGGGGGGAAGGTTTCTTCCCTCTGGGAAACCGGCCTTCGCCAGGAGCTGCTTCGCCTTATCAGCGTCGTGTCCCCAGGATGCACCCATCGGGAAGAATCCTGGGATCCCTGGTGGCACGATACCCGTCGCGGCTGGAGTTCCCGCGGTAAAACGGCTGGAATCCAGGAGCGCTCGTTTGTTGAGTGCGTAATTGATGGCGCGCCGCACGCGCGGATCGTCATAGGGTGCCACTTGTGTCGGAAAATAGTAGTAGTTGAGCTCCAGCAGTTTGTCGGTCTCTACCCGGACCCAGTCGTAGTAGCGGTCGATCGGCGCTTCGATGCAATCGACCAGCTCGTTGAGGGGTTTTTCTTCCTGTGCGTTCGGTACGTTGACGATCGCGCGGAAGACGACGGCATTTAGATGAGGACGCCCTCCAAGATAGTGAGCATTCGCGTCCAGTCGAACGCCTTGCGGAACTCCCTTGAGGAACGGTATGGCCGGATCCTCTTCTCGACTCGTCCAGCGCGAGAATCGGAAAGGCCCCGCGCCGATCGGCTCCTTGAAGAAGTTCTCGCCCCTCTTGAGGACCTCTTTCTTCGGTAAGATCTTCGAGCTGTACATGCTGAAAACGGAGAGGGCGGGGACGAACGGCGTCGTGAAACGGATCTGAAACGTTCGCTCGTCGATGGCGCGAAGCCCGGCGACGGTTTTCGCTCTGCCTTCTCGAAAATCCTGTGCTCCAACGATGCGCGTGAAGTAATGATAGTTCGTCTCGTTCAAGCCTGGCGTGAGGAGTCTTTCGAAGGAGAAGACACAATCCTCGGCAGTGACCGGCTCACCGTTATGAAAGCGGGCTTCGGGGTGGAGCTCGAAGGTATAGGTCTTGCCGTCCGGTGAGATATCCCAATAACGAGCGAGCGCGGGCACGATGTTCAGATGCTGGTCGAACGCGGTGAGGCCCTCGTAGATTTGTTGGATCAGCATGATCTCGCTGCCACTCGTCGCCCTTGCTGGGTCGAGGGTCTGAACTGGTCGGAAGATAGGGAAACGGAAGACCCCGCCTTGAATGGTCTCCGGCTCATTGGCGACAGCGGTAGTCGCCGTGTATTTGTGTTTCGCGGCCAGAAAGAAAAATGCCGCGGTAACCAAGCAGAGGACCAAGAGCCCCCCCGGGATCAACCAGGAGCGGGATCCCGTCCTGGCGAACCGCTTAGCCGTTTCCCCATCGGTATCGCTGGTAGATGGTGTGACTGGGTCGTTTTCTAGTTCCATAGGGGCTTGCTTTCGTAAACTCTCAGGTATGACGCGATCGGCGGTTTACCCACGCCAATCTAAACAAGGAGCAGCTCCCCCCTGTGCGCCCAGATTAGATGATCGGGGTCCACTTCGCAAATGATGATGCTACGGGCCTTTCGCGGTGTGTAGCCGTCGAGGGGCGAGCAGGATACAATGCGTTGAGTCCTTCGGAAGGAGGGAAGATGCGCCTACAAAACGTAGAAAAGACAACGCTTGCGCTGATGGCTACGGGTATGCTGTTCTCGGCCGCCGCTAGCTCTGAGCAGACCGCAAAACCTGTGCTTCACGGGGAGCACTGGATGGCGATCACCGGCAAGCCTCTGGCCGCCACGGCGGGAGCGATGACCTTCCAAAGGGGTGGCAATGCCGTCGATGCCGCCACGGCCATGTTGGCTGCCACTTGTACGATGTTTGATTCTCTAAGCTGGGGTGGGGAAACGCAGGCTCTTATCTACGACCCGAACACCAAGAAGGTGTATGGGATCAATGCCTTGGGTGTGGCTCCCACTGGCGCCACGATCGATTACTTTCGGGGAAAGGATATGCCTTACCCTCCCGAGTACGGTCCTCTTGCCGCAGTCACTCCAGGAACCCCGGGTGGCCTGCTGGTCATGTTGGCCGAGTACGGCCGCTTGAGTCTCAAGGACGTGCTGGAGCCCGCCATCCAGCTGGCCGACGGCTATCCCATCGAGGAAGCGCGGTCGGCGAACATCGAGGAGGAGAAAGAGAGGATCAAGCAGTGGCCGTACTCGCGCCAGGTTCTCTTGCCGCACCTGGGTGAAGAGTATGAAGCCCCTCGTCCAGGGGAGATATTTCGCCAAGCCGATCTCGCAGCAACGCTTCGGAAACTCGTGGAGGCAGAGCAACAAGCACTGGCTGCGGGAAAGAACCGCAAGGAGGCCATATACGCCGCCTACGATCGATTCTACAAGGGCGACATCGCTCAAGAGTTCGTCCGGAGCTCGCAAGAACAGGGCGGGCTCCACACCCTGAAAGACTTGGCCAGCTGGAAGGTTTATCTCGAAGAACCCGTGAAAACGTCCTACAAAGGGATCGATGTCTACAAGCTGACGACGTGGGTTCAGGGACCCGTACTGTTGCAGGCACTCAACCTTCTCGAGAACATCGACGTGAAGTCGATGGGTTACAACTCCAGCCGATACATCCATACCCTTTACCAAGTCATGAACTTGGCTTTCGCCGATCGCGACTTCTATTACGGCGACCCCTACTTCCCACCCGAGGAGCCGGTGGAGGGGCTTCTGTCCAAGGAGTATGCCAAAGCGAGATTGAAGCAGATCGATTGGGAGCGAAACGATCCGAAGGTGAAACCCGGAGACCCGTATCCTTTTCAAGCACAACGAAACCCTTTCCTTCATTACTTGGATACTTGGGGAACCGAGCAGCCGGTCACGGCCGCCGCCGCGCGCTCCTTCGAAGAGGGTTTCTATGCCGGCACGACCTCCATCCAAGCCGCCGATGAGGAAGGATGGGTGGTGTCGGTGACGCCCAGCGGGGGATGGATCCCGGCCGCCATCGCAGGTAAGACCGGCATCGGAATGAGCCAGAGGATGCAGAGTTTCGTCCTCGACGCGGCGAAGAATCCATTCAATGTGCTCGAGCCCGGGAAAAGGCCACGTGCTACCCTGACGCCGAGCCTGGCGCTCAAGGAAGGAAAGCCGTTTCTCTCATTCGCGGTGCAGGGGGGCGATACGCAAGATCAGAATCTGTTGCAGTTCTTTCTGAACATGGTGGAGTTCGGAATGAACGTGCAGGAGGCGGCCGAAGCTCCGAACATCACAAGCTTTCAGATGCAGAGCTCTTTTGGGGCACACGAATCTGAGCCTGGAAGGCTGACGTTGAATGACTCCGTATCCCCCTGGGTGCGCGACGAGCTCGAGAAGATGGGCTACGACCTGGATTTTGAGCCGCGGACGTCGGGTCCCATCAATGCTATTTTCTTCGATTGGAAGCACGGAACCATGTGGGGCGGGTCGAGCCACCACGGGGAGGACTACGGGATAGCCTGGTAGCTATGAAGTCGGGGACTGGCACCCTTTTCGTGTTGGAGCATAGCGGAAGAAGCCTGCCTGTCCCCGATTTGCTACGGAGTTTCACCCGACAAGATGAACATCCGGCCGGTGCGAGCGCCTCCGATGGCGCTCCAGGCGGATGTCACCAGGAAATCGATCGATCCATCACCATCCACGTCGCCCATGCCGGTAGCGTCGAAGCCCAAGGTATCTCCCTGGACCCTGCTGGTGTAGGCTCGCATGAGTGAGCCGTCCTTGCCGGAGCGAAGATAGACCTTTCCGCCGGCCGGAGCAGCCCCGCTGTATTGCCACGCACCGACGATGAGGTCGTCGTGCCCGTCCTCATCGACATCGCCCGCATCGGCGGGGCCGATGCCGAACCCGTCCCCCGCCCCTTCGCCGGTAAGTGTCAACAGGCGCTCGCCGTTGGCGCCGGAGTGAACATAGATGCGCCCGGTTTGAGCCCCGAGCGCATTATCCGACCAGTCCGAGGCATAGACGTCTGCCACACCGTCTGCGTTCACATCGCCCACGACGGAAACGAACATGCCTCCGAGTTGCGACCCCGTCTCCTCGGCGTCGATTACGAAATCGATTTCACCGGAAGCGCCGGAGTAGACATATACGCGCCCCTTGTTCTCGGGGCCGGCGTTTGGTGCGCCTACGACGATGAGCTCGTGTTCACCGTCGAAGAGTCCGGCGGCAGAGCTGCCAAAGCCATCTCCCTCTTCTTCACCCGTCAGGGTCAGTAGAAGCGCACCGTCCTTCCCAGAAAAAACGTATGCTCGGCCTGCATCTTCCGCTTCCACGTCGCTGCCCGGCGCACCTACGATGACATCATCGTGGCCGTCTCCGTTTAGGTCTCCCAGGTCGGAGACCTTGCGGCCAAACATATCGCCCTTCACTTCGGCGGTGAGCGTGAGCAGCAGGCTGCCATCCCTTCCCGAAAAGACGTAAGTCTCGGCCGCTCCGGGTGCGCCGGCGATGACGTCCGGAATACCGTCGGCATTGGTGTCTCCAGCCGCTTCGATGCCCAAGCCAAGTTGGTTGCCGGGTTTGCCCGACTGAGTCCAAATGAGCTCTCCGGTGCGACCGGAGTAGACGTATATGCGTCCCGATCTTGGTCCGTCCATCTCCAAGTTGGGGGCCGACGTGGTGAGGTCGTTCACGCCGTCGCCGTCGACATCACCGATGTTTCGAGCGATCCATCCGAAGGTGCCGCCCTTGGCCTCGCCGATCCACTCATTGAGAATGCGGGTGTCCTCAACGAAGGGGTCGCGGAAATCTGCCGGCTTCGGGAGCAGTTCTTGGAAACGGGAGTCTTCTCGAAGGCTCTTGAAGTTGGGGTCGATCTCGATCTTTGTCATGTCGACCCGACCCGTCTCCTGTGCCTTCGTCAGCCACTCGAAGGCCTTGTCCTTGTCACCATTCAGAGCGTAGGCGCACGCTGCGTTGTACATGGCATCCGGTGCGGTGTCGGGAAACTCGGTTGCCTTGAGGTAAGCGGGCAAGGCGCGGTCGAGGAATCCCATAGAGTGAAGGGCCATTCCTAGGAGTGACCAAGCCCTGGCGTTGTCCGGTTGGTTCTTCGTCACTTCGTTGAGGATGACGACAGCGCCCGTGAAGTCTCGCGCCTGCACGAGCTCGATGGCCTTTTCGACCTGGTCGTCCGAAGCGCTCTCGGACTCGGGCGCCGGTGAAGAACATCCGAGCCAGCCTATTCCGACGGCGAGAAGAAGAGAGTAAACCTTCCTCGTCATTCCGTTCTCCTTGTTGATTGTCAGTCTACCGAAACCACGCCGCATTCGAGTCGAGAAGTTGCATACGATCGATGTTAGAGGGCGGCTAGGACGAAGTCAAAGAGGTAGCAGACAAGCAATGGCGACCTCGTCTACCCGTACCGGGCGTGCTACTCTCTTTCTCGAAGTAAACCTACGTGAACGTTGATTGCGGAGGCAGGTTGATATGGGCAGCCGGTCCGACGACCGAGATAGCGGTCGGCGACAAGGTGTCGATCTCGCGGGGCGTGGAGATGCGCGATTTTTCGAGCCCTTCTCTCGGGCGAACCTTCGAGAGCATATACTTTGTCACGGGCATTCAGATGTGAGAACAGTCACGGTAAAATAGCACTGCCGACAAAAGGTCTTAACGGCTTGATTGACCCTAGACCTTGATCGTTCCCTCCGCGACTTCTACGGCTGTGCCACCCACCCGCACCTCGGTCGGGTTGTTTTCGGTTCCATCGACCTCGACGTAGATCGTACTCGGGCGTCCCATCTCGTACCCCTGCTCCACGATCAAGTGGGCAGTGGGACTGGCGTTCAGTACACCGTGCCGAACCAAGTAGGCACCCAGAGCCCCCGCCGCACTTCCCGTCGCGGGGTCCTCGGGCACACCGAGCTCGGGGGCGAACATACGAGCATGGACAGTGGAGTTCGGTTGCACGGTTTGCCGGGTGAAGATCATGAAGCAGTCGGTCTCCATGGTCTTGAAGATCTTTCGCATGGCGACGAGGTCGAGCTCGATGGCTTCGAGGTCTTTGAGCCCTTGCGCAGGAACCATGAGTTGAGGAACGGCGGTCGACACGACCTCGGCGGGAAGTCCGTCGGGGAGTAGTCGATCCTCTTCGAGACCGACCGCCGCGGCCAGGAGCTGGCGGCTGGTCGTGCTCCGGAAGAACTGAGGGGTCGCCTGCGTCATATAGACGCGAGCGACCTTGCCTTCCCGGACGTGGATATCGACGGGGAGGACACCGGCTCCACACTCTTGAAAAATACGGTTGGTGCCTTCTTCGAGAGGGAATCGGCCCTTCTGGGCCAGAACGAAGCAGGTCCCCACCACGGGATGCCCGGCCAGTGGGAGCTCTTTCGCGGGCGTGAAAATTCGAAGGCGGAAGGTGGCCGAGGGATCCTCGGAGGGTAAAACGAAAGTCGTCTCGGAGAGGTTCATCTCGTTGGCGATAGCTTGCATTTGCTCCGTTGAGAGCCCCGAGCCGTCGGGGATGATGGCGAGCGGATTCCCGGCAAAAGCGCGATCGGTGAAGACATCAGCCTGGATGAAGGGGACTTCCATGCGAGCTATCATACACTGAGCGAACATGACTCCTGAAGTCAGCATCCTCCTTCTTTGTTTCAATGCTGCCACCTACCTTTCGGAGTGCTTTGCGAGCCTCTTCTGCCAGAGTCTCGATCGATTCGAGATCATCGTGGTCGATGATGGCTCCGAGGACGACACGCAGCGTCTTCTTTCTCAGGTTGCAGAATCCGACGAAAGAGTTCGAGTCTTCACGCAAGGTCATTGCGGTATTGCAACGGCGCTCCTCACCGCAAGCCGAAAGGCGCGAGCTCCGCTACTGGCCCGAATGGATGCCGACGACATTTGCCAACCCGAGCGGCTTGCCGTGCAGACGCAGTTTCTTCGAGCTCATCCCGACGTCGGGGTCGTCGCATCGCGCGTCCGCATGTTCCCCCGCGACGGGTTGTCCGATGGGCTCTTGCGGTACGAACGTTGGGTGAACGGGCTTCTAGCGCACGACCAAATTCTGCGGGATCTTTTCGTGGAGAGCCCTCTACCTCATCCCTCGGTGATGATGCGACGGGAATGCCTTGAACGCGCGGGTGGTTATAGGGAATCCGGTTGGCCCGAGGACTACGACCTGTGGATGCGGATGGCGAGAGCGAAGGTGCGGTTCGGGAAAACTCCCGAGGAGCTGCTTTTATGGAGAGATTGGAGCGAGAGAGCGAGCCGCACCGACCCACGCTTCAGTGAGGAAAGCTTCCTGTCATTGAAAGAACACTATCTCGTGGAAAAGTTTCTCGCCGATCGCGCTCCCGTCGCGATCTGGGGCGCGGGCCCGGTCGGTAAAGGCTGGGCGCGCAGGTTAGCGGCCAGGGGAGTCGAAGTCAGTCATTTCGTCGAGGTGGACCCGCGCAAGATCGGTAAACGCATTCACGATGCGAAGGTCGTCGCTGCGACCGAGCTCGACACGCTTCGAGGAACGTTCCTTCTCGTCGCGGTCGGCGCATTGAGTCGTCAGGCGGGGGCGGCGTTTGTCTCGGCGCGTGAGGAGATTCGCGCCCAGCTCGGTGAGGCCAGCTTCGTGGACGGTCGCGATTACGTTTGCGTGGCTTAGGGCACGAGCTCGCCGTCGGAAAAGTCTTCCATCTTGCAATCCGGATCGGATCACTCGAGTTCGACGCCCAGTCCCTGCGCCAGCCGATTCACGTACGCGTAGTAGCAGGTGACCTGGCACGCGTCCAAGATGTCGGCGTCTTGCAGGCCCGCTTTTCGCATGGGCTCCAAGTCCTCTTGCTTGACGTTCCAGGGCTCTCGCGTCAGCTTGAGGGCGTAATCGACGAGTGCCCTTTGTCGAGGCTCGAGGGGCGCGCTCCGAGGATCTTGCTTCAGGGCGCTTACCAGCTCTTGATCACCACTCAATCGGAGGAGACCCCTCGCGTGGTGCTCGATTCAATAGTGACATTCGTTTTCTTTAGACGCTGCAACGGCGATCATCTCCCGCTCGATGCGCGTGAGGCCGGAGGGTCCTCGCATGAGATGAGCGTACAGCTTCAAATGCCCTTCGAGAGACGGAGGGTTTAGGCTGTGGATCTTGAGAATGTTGTCGACCCGTCCCGAGGGTTCACGGTAGCGCCCATACATCTCCGCGAGCTCTCCGTCGGCTTCGTCCTCTCGAATCATCCGAATCCATGCCACCCGCGCACCTCCTCCGGTAATTGGAGCCCTATTAGATAATAATGATGGAAGGATCGAAAATGTCGATGCGGGGAGCCTTCGTTGTCGCGATTGTCTCCTATGTGCTTTTTTGCCTCTTCTGGTTCGATACCGGCGTCAAAGAGATCCTTTCCTTCCTACCTGCGTTCCTTCGGTCTCCTGTGATCCCGGCCGTGGTTTTCGCAATCGCACTCGGGGTTCTCTTGCGCCAGAAGGGTTTCCCCAAGCTCTTCAAAGAGAAAGCGGACAATCGCCTCGCGGTTTTGTTCTTTGTACTGAGCCTGATCACTCGCATCCCGCTCCTCGTCGGGGCTTACGGAATCCCTAGCTCGGACGCCGCGGTCCACGGCGTGATGGCTCTGCACATCCTCGAGGGGAAACACCATCCTGTGTTCAGTTATGCCGAATCCTATGACGGAAGCCTGAAGGCGCATCTTACGGCGCTCCTCACGATGCTGAGCGGGGACCCGGTGGTGAGCTTCACTGCGGCGGGCATCCTTCTTTATGGCGGATTCGTCGTCGCGCTCTATGCGCTTGCCCGAACCGTGCTGACCCGGGGTGAGTCGGCGTTCGCCGCGGCCTACGCGATTTTGTCTCCCGGATTTCTCACTGCCTGGGGCGTGAAGGCCGACGGCAGTTACGTCGAGGTGCTCTTTTTCGGCACGGCGCTTTTGGCTGTTGGTGCGCGCCTTTTGGGAGATCCGAATGACCGGGCTCGTCGGCGGGCGTTCTGGATGGGTGTCCTGGGAGGTCTCGCCCTGTGGGCCCACATCCTTTCCACGTACTACTTGTTGGTGGCTCTTATCGTCTTGGTTGCCGCGGATTGGACTCGCAAGAGTTTCGAGCGCTTGGCGCTATTTCTGGTCGGTTTTCTCTTGGGGAACCTCCCTCTCTTTCTCTGGAACCTCACGCGTTACGGACAAAGCTACCGCTGGTGGACCCAGGACGAGTCCACTCTCGCCGAACGTGTCGTTCGAACGGCGAACCAGATTCAGGCGGTCGCCGTCGAATCTCTTCCCGTACTGGCTGGCTGGTGGCCGATGGATTTCCCGACGCACCCGGCAATGGCATTCATCCTGGGAGTCGCCCTCATGGTGATCTTTCCCGCCGCCTTCTGCGGGTTCATCTTCCAGAAGCGGGACCGTCTGCGGGAGGTGGCGCGGGCCCGGTTGACTCCAGAGAGCATGCTCGTCGTCTTTGCGATGCTCGTCGTAGCCGTCTTCGCGCAGAGTGCGTTCGGTTGGCTCACCAAAGAGCCGCGCTACCTCATTTTTCTATTTTCGGTTATTCCCATTTTCCTAGCGTCGTCTCTGGCAGGTCTGGCAGGCATGAGAAGATACTCGCGTTGGGCGGCGGGCCTAGTGGCGGGCCTCGTTCTGGCCCTCAATATTTACGGCAGCGGGCTCTACAGCGTGCGGGCCCTCGAGAGCGCTGCCGCAAATCGCGAGTTCGTTCGGGAGCTCGAGGAGCTTGGGGTGCGGTACGCGTATACCGATTTCTACATCTCTTATAAATACATTTTTCTCTCCCATGGCCGGTTGTTGATGACTTCGGAGCTCGGTCCCGAGCAGACCGAACGCTACCCACCGTATCGTGACGAGATGGCGAAGGCGGAAAACGTGGCTCTCATCCCCCGAAGCTTCCGCATGGCAGAGCGTATCGGCCGGCGTCTCGATGCCCAGGGCGTGACCTACCGGCGCGAGGATCTCCTCTATCCGGTTATTTATGATTTGAGCGAGCCGGTCCGGCTCGAGTGGCTGCGCTAATGGATGCTCTTGTTCCGTTACTTCCTCTCCCTCTGGGGACCGAGGCCGTCAAAATACGCTGTGCCAAAGAGAAGGTGGCCAGACGGCGGGTGAGGGATACTCGAGCTTACTCCCTCTCCCTCTGGGAGAGGGCCGACTAGGTGGCCCGGCCGTGCAGTACCGACCGGATGTCTGCGAGGCGATACAACTTTCCTTTGCCGGCACCGTGGCACGTTTCCTTCACCGCGTTCCATGTTTCGGGCGATTCGAGGTTTTCCGGCCAGAACGGGAACGTGCGGCATTGTCGTGGCCGGACCGGATAGATCGTGCAGCCGCCATCCCAAAAGATGCAGTCTCCGTTCCGACGGATGCGCAGGCTCGGCGCTCCGTCGAGGTCTTTGAGCATGTATTTATTTCGGAACTTGCTGAGGGAAAGTTTGAGCCAGCCGGCGATGCGCTTGACCTCGGGTCGGCTCGGATAGACGCCACCGGCCTGCGCGCCTCGACAACAGTTGTGACACTGCTGGCAGTCAAAACGAAGTCCGCCTTGGTAGAAAGGCTCGGCCATGTTTTCGGTGACAATACCACACTCCTAAGGTCCTGGGTATAATCGCCGCTCTGAAAGCATGATCAGCTATCTTCGGGCGACACTCGTAACCGCTTCCATTTTCGCGGCGTTTGGTTTCTCTCGATACCTGGACGGGTTCATTCGAGTGTTCCTCCGCCAGCAGACCGGCGAATCGTTCCTCACCGCGTCGGCCAGGAATCTTCGTGCCGGAGAGGCCATCGGAGACGTCCTGACGGTGATGAGTTTTGGGCTCTTCCTCTGGCTGGCGATCTCGTTCCTTGTCGCCTGGCTCTGCGAACGGCCGATGAGTGAACTGCTAATCCGGATCGGCCGCTCGATGGCACCTCTTCTGCTCCCGGCCGGGCTGACATTCGTTTCCTGTCTGTCACTCATCCTTTCGCCGCAGTTCCCCTTCGGTTTGAACTTCATTTTGACGCTTAGCTACGAAGGCTCCTTCGCCTCCGTGCTTACATGGGCTCTCTTGGCTTTGTCTCTCGCCGTTACGATCTGGCATCTCGCCGATCCCCGACCGTCACTCGCTTTCCTGATCATGACCGGTCGACACGATCGTCGTTGGCGGCTCGGCGGTGCTGCGATCGTGGTTCTCGCGATGACCATCTTTGCGTTGGCCACTCCGCCCTGGCTTTGGAAGGACGGTGAAGGTCAAGGGAACATGTTCAAGTACCTACGCATGGCGGCGGCCATTTCTTCGTCGGGAACGTTGGACATCGCGAGGGCGGAAGGGGCCGCCGAAAGTGCAAGCTTCCCAGGATTCCTCTCACGACTTCCCGAGATCGCTTCGCGATGGGTGGGCGAAACGTCCGAGCTTGGGGGAGCGTTCGTCAGCTCCGCGAGCAAAGGAAAGCTCTACGTCGGAGAAGTCGTCGCAACACGGGCCAACCGTTCGATGTTTCGAAGCCCAAACGGAGGGATTTATTACATCAACGCCCCCGGGCCGGGGCTCCTCTTGGTCCCGCCCTACTTGCTGGATCGAGCGTTGAATCGATGGCTGGGGTGGGACCGTCAAGTCGCGGCCATTCTCTTTTGGAACCTCCTCGGTGCAATGTTGGTCTTGGAGATCTTCCGAGCCGCCCGCGAGGTGGATGTGGGGTGGGGGGCGGCCTTTGTTGCCGCCTTCGTCCTCGCGGTGTCGCCCCCGCTCCTTCTTTATACGTACCAAATCTATCCAGAGCTTCCCGCCGCACTTCTCTTGCTGTATGCATTTCGACGGCTTTTCATCGAGCCGGCGCCGAGCGGAAACGGGTTGTTGTTTGGTGCGATGGCGCTCGCCTTCTTGCCTTGGCTTCACCAAAAGTACTCGCTCACCGCCGCGATCATGGGCGTTTTCATCGCCTGGCGGATTTTCGGCTCGGCACCGAGCCGGTCGGAGCGCATCGTCCGTTGGGGTCTTCTCTTTGCGCCTCTCATTGTTTCTGCGCTTTCGATCTCGGTCTATAACCACGCGTTGACAGGAAGCATTCTTCCCGATGCGACGTTCCGGGCGGCAGGACGAACGTCCTTCGAGCCGGGTAACGTGCTTTCCGGCCTTCTAGGCCTCTTCCTCGATAGGGAGAACGGGCTCTTCATTTACGCCCCCATTTATGCGCTCGCGCTCGCCGGGCTAGGGCGACTGGCGTTCCGCTACCGCGAGATCCGTTTCTATCTGGCGGTGGTGGTCTTGTCCTACGTTTTCGTGATCGCGTCCTTTCCTCACTGGCCTGGGGCGGTGAGCTCTGTCGCCCGCTACATTCTTAGTGTCACTCCGTTGGCCGCGCTGCCTCTAGTCTTCGTGCTACGAAGAAGCTCTTCCGATGGCATCCTTGCCGGTGTGGCCATGGTGCTTTTTGCGGCGACCATGTCATTTACGGTTGTTTTTCAGAAGGACATCGTTGCTAGTCATCTCACCAAGCTACTACTCGACAAGGCGCTCTTTAGCGATCCCTACCAATACTTGCCTACCTTCTTGAGCGAAGGGCTGGTGGGATCGGGTCCGGCTCACTTCTACAAGCTCGGTGCATTGGTTGTCTTGCTGGTTCTCTTGGTCTACACGCTCTCACCTCGCGTTGAGCAAGAAGTGCTCGAGAGTGAACGCGATCGCGATGCGACGCTTTTTCCCAGGAGAGTGACGCTCGGTGCTGCCGCCGCGGTCGGAGCTCTCGTGGTCGTGGCGGGAGTTTTGGAACGCCTGCCCTCGAATGCCACGACCAAGACCGGCCCCGTCTTCAACGACACCCACGCGATCCGCCGCGCCGCACAAACGGCCAAGTTCTGGACGGAGGGCCGCTACGGATTCGAGAACCGAGGTGTTTGGGTTCCCGGCGGCGAAGAGACACAGTTTTTCGTGCAAGCGGACCATCCCATCGAAAGGCTTCAACTAATCCTCACGAATACGCCAAGCGAGAACCGAGTGCAGATCAAGCAACGGGGTGCCGATCCTTTGGACAAACTGCTTACGTCCTCCGCCCGCGAGGCAATTGTATTGTCTCTCCGTCGGCCGCAGGAGTTCCGAGGGCCTTCCGGAAACCAGTGGGTCTACGAGATCACCGTCCGCTCGCGAGGAAGCTACGTTCCTCGTCGGGAGGGGACGGGAGAGGATCCACGACCGCTTGGATGCTTTGTAGTTCTTTCTGCTATGTAATTCTTTCCCTCTTCATGGACCCGTAAGAAGCTATTTCTCTTTAAATTACTAATTTTAATAGACTTATACATTTGCGGGATATTGGCACACACCTTGTATTGCATGGTAGCGGGAGTCGGGGGATTGAAGTGGAAATCGGCACCCGGATCCGGTCATAGGAACCCCTCACGGATACCGGCCTTCCCCTCCGGCTCCCTAGCTTTTTCTAACCACCCTCACCCCGGCCCTCTCCCTTTCGGCCGTCAAAATGCGCAGTGCCAGAGAAAAAGCGAGCCAGACGGCGGTATGATGGGCCAGCTCCAACATGAAAGAGGTCACGGTTTTTACGGACGGCGCCTGCCAGGGCAATCCAGGACCCGGCGGTTGGGCGGCCATCGTCGACGAGAATGGCGAGCGTCGCGAGCTCCATGGTGCCGAGGCCGCGACGACCAACAATCGCATGGAGCTCATGGCGGCCATCCGCGGCTTGGAATCTCTCTCACTACCTTCCCAGGTGCGAGTCGTCACCGATTCCCAGTACGTTGCGTTGGGCATGACACGTTGGATCCACTCCTGGCGACGAAAGGGCTGGAAGACGGCGAGCGGCTCACCGGTGAAAAACCGAGACCTATGGCAAATGCTTTGGGAGCTCGCCGAGAAACATCGGCTGACTTGGGAGTGGGTGCGAGGTCACGATGGTCATCCGGAGAACGAAAGGGTGGATGCCCTCGCCAAGGAAGCCATCAACGAGCTCGAAGTCGGTGATTACTAGTTACAGTTCGCATCCCTGTCATTAACGTCGTTCGTTCTCTGCCGCCAGGCTCTCCCACTCCTTATAGAGACGATCCAACTCCACTTTGAGGCTCTCGTGCGTGGCGACCACGTCGGCCGCTCCGTTTGCGTCGTCATAGAAGCCGGGCACCGCCATTCTTCCCTCTAGGCTGCCTATCGCGGACTCGGTCTCGGCAATGCTTTCTTCGAGCCTCTGAGTCTTTTCTCGCCGTCTCCGCGCTTGGTTGGATTTCCCGTTGCGTGTCGCCGCCTTCGTTTCCTTCGTAGAAGACGGGGGTGGAGACTTCTTTGAGGTGACCTCGAATTTCTCGGAGACTTCCTCGCGTTCTGGGAGGGCGGTGGCACGCACGAAGTCCTCGTAATTTCCCCAGTACAGCCGAACCGTTCCGTTTCCGACTTCGGCCACCTTGGTTGCCAGCGCGTCGATAAAGTAACGGTCGTGGGAGACGAAGATGAGAGTTCCGGTGAATCCTTTGAGCGCGTTGAGTAGCACTTCCTTGGAGTCGAGATCGAGATGGTTGGTGGGCTCGTCTAGCAAGAGCACGTTCGCGGGGTGCAGCAACATTTTGGCGAGCGCGAGTCGGCTCTTCTCGCCGCCGGAAAGCACCTTGGCTTTCTTTTCCACATCGTCGTTTCGAAAAAGAAAGGCCCCCAGGATGTTGCGGAGCCGGGGAATGAGATCGACCGGTGCGACTTCCATCAGATTAGCAAGAACGGTCTTGTTTGGGTCGAGGTCGAACGCCCGTTCTTGGCTGAAGTAGCCTCGGCTTACTTTATGACCCGGCTTGAGCTCACCAGAGTCCGGCGGCTCCAGTCCAGCCAGGAGGCGCACGAGAGTGGACTTGCCGGCGCCGTTTGATCCCACCAACGCCACGCGCTCACCGCGCTCCACGAGGAGATCGACACCATCGAACACGTGCTTCTCACCATATTTTTTGGTGACCGCCTTTAGCTCGAAAACGACCCGGCCGCTCCTTTCGGGCTGTGGCAGCCGCAGCTTCATGAGCTTCCTCTCCGGAGGGACCTCGATCTTTTCTATCTTCTCGAGCATCTTCACTCGACTCTGCACCTGTTTAGCCTTGCTGGCTTTGGCGCGAAAACGACCGATGAATCTCTGGATGCGCTCCATCTCCTCTTCCTGGTGCCGAGCGCGCGCGCGGAGCTCGGCAATCGCCTTTTCCCGAACCTTGAGATAGTTGGAGTAGGTGCCCGGGTAGTCTCGGAGTTGGCGTCGATCGATCTCGGTGATGCGGGTAACCATCTGATCCAAGAAGTAGCGATCGTGGGAGACGAGGACCACCGCATGCGGATACACGGCGAGGAATTCCTCCAGCCAGTTTCTTGCCTCGAGATCGAGGTGATTCGTAGGCTCGTCGAGCAGAAGAATGTCGGGGCGAGCGAGAAGCAGCTTGGCTAGGGCGATGCGCATCTGCCAACCGCCACTGAAGGTCTCGGTAGGGGCATCGAGCTCGGCACCTTGAAACCCCAGGCCGCGAAGGACCTCCTCGACGCGTGCTTCGATGCTGAAGCCCTCATGCCGGTCCCACTCTTCTTGGCATTCTCCGTATCGCTTGAGCACCGCCTGGTGGTCGCTGCGTTCGGAGTCGAACCGGCTCATCTTTTCCTCGAGCTCTCGCTGCTCGTCCCGTAATGCCAAGACATCGGCGAACACAGAGGTCGCTTCTTCTTTGAGTGTCCGGCCGCGATGACTGAGTCCGTCCTGTGGAAGGAAGCCGACTCTCGTTCCCCGTGGCGCCGTGACGTCACCCTTGTCGGGGGTGTCCGTTCCTGCGAGGATGCGCAGCAGTGTGGTCTTCCCGGAACCGTTAGGACCGGTGAGACCTACTCGCTCCCCTTCGGAAACGTTCCAAGTGACGTTCTCGAAGAGGATTTGACTACCGAAGCCCTTAGTGAGGGCTTGGACTTGTTGCATGGCGGCCCTGGCGCTGGCGCTGGCGCTATCAGTGAAAAGTGAAAAGCCCGGCTCGTGAAAGCCGGGGTAGACAAAATTATAGCACGCACGCTTCGTGACCCTACGTAACATTGACACTCTCTGGACCGTGTGTTCATAATCGGGCCGTGATGAGAAGAACGAATCTAACCGTCGGTATCTATCTGCTTGTTTTGGTCTTCGGATTCTCCCTGGAGGGCTCTTCGTCACGCCAGAAAACCCCGGCTAGTGCGCAGGTTCACGCCAACCGTGGCGTTGCCCTCTTAGAGCAGTTTCGATTCGAGGAGGCGGCGATTGAGTTCGAAGCGGTCGTCTCACTGGAGCCGGATTCACTGGCCGGCCAGGTGAACCTGGGGATCGCCTATTTCAACCAACGTGACTTCGATAAGGCGCAAGTAGCCTTCGAGAGAGCGAAGGCTCTCGATCCCGACAATCCGTATGTCCACTACAACCTCGGGCTTATCTTCAAGCTCATGGGAGACACGGAGGAAGCGGTGATCGCCTTCGAGAAAGTGGCAGCTGAAGACCCCACGGATTCGATGACTCTTTATTACTTGGGTACCCTCTACGCCAACCTGGGGCGTCTGGAAGACGCGGAGGCGACGCTTAGAAAGACCCTCGAGCTTCAACCCAATAACGAATCGGCGCACTTCAGTTTGGGCAATGTTCTCATTCGTCAGGGGAGGACGGATGAGGGTCGAAAAGAATTAGGGATCTTCCGCAACCTCAAGGAAAGCTTTCCCGCCGAGGCCGCATCGGCAGGACTCCAGTACACCGAGCTCGGGCCGTACGCCGAGGCCATCGAAGAGTTTTCACCCCTGCAGGAGACACAGCCGGAAGCGAGAGCGCGGTCGAAGGTTCGCTGGGTCGAAATCAGCGAAGAGGCTGGTCTCGCGCTTCGCTCCCTGCCATCACCCCCCTCATGGCCGAATTCCGTATCGGCTGAGGAGTATGGAATGGAGTTCATCGAGAGCCGCCTTTTGCCACATTGGGGCTCTGGTCTAGCGTTCCGTGATCTAGATTCTGACGGTGACGCGGATCTGATCTTCGTGCGAGCCGGTGGAGCCGTCGTCTTCATCAACAGCGGCGGACGATTCGCTAAGGGAACTACTGGCCTACCGGAAGCAGGGAAGTTTGTTGGCGTAACGGTGGGTGACGTCGATGGTGACGGTGATGCCGATGTCTATCTCGTGGGTTCGGGACCGAATGCGCTCTTCATCAATGACGGTGCGGGGCAATTCGCAAAGTCAGACGCCGAGGTGGGCGGCAGTGATGTTTCGGTGAGTGCAACCTTCGCCGATGTCGATCACGACGGGGATTTGGATATTTACGTTTCGAACTACGTCGACCCGAAAGCGCGCCCCGCCAAGGACGCTTTGCGAGTGCCACAGGACCTGGTGGGTGCTCCGAATCGTCTCTATCGAAACAACGGCAATGGCACGTTCGTCGAGATTGGGGCCGAGAGTCTTACCGCGGGTGGAGCCACTCGTAGCCTGGGGGCGGTGTTCTCCGATCTGGATGACGATCGTGACATCGATTTCCTCGTCGTAAACGACGGACAGCCGGTACAGGTTTTTTCGAACGAGCGCGTCGGTACCTTCACCGAGGTTTCCGAGGCATGGGGGGTAGCCACGTCGAGCAAGTCACGCGGTGTCGATTCGGCGGATTTCGATCGCGACGGCGATTTCGACCTGTTCTTCACCGCCGAGGGCGCTCCCTTAAACCTGCTTCTGCGTGGACCCGCGTCCCGGGGTTTCACGCCGGACGTCGATTCGCCGGGTTTGCTGTCGGCGGGCGTCCCGGGTGGTCGGTTCGGCACGACCTTTCTGGATGCCGACAACGACGCTGACCTGGATCTGCTCGTGGTGACGAACGAGCCCGGAGCCGTCGCTGCCTTCTATGAGAGCTCGCGCTCTGGCTTCCGTCGTGCGGGCAAGCTTGCAGCATCTGCAGCAGACGTCGGTGCGGGACGAGCTCTGGCGGTCGCGGACATCGATAACGATGGCGATCTCGACGCGGTGGTCGGTACCGATCGTGGTCGGCTGTTGCTCTTCCGAAACGATGGCGGCAACGCAGGAGGGTGGTTAAACGTCATCGCGCAAGGACTCCGAAGCAACAAGGATGGCCTCGGGACCAAGATCGAAGTGAAAGCGGGCTCGGCGCGTCTCCGCCGGGAAGCCCGCTCGGTCTCCGGTTACATGTCCCAGAACAATCGGCCCCTTCATTTTGGACTGGGGTCACAAAAAGCCGCCGATTACATTCGTTTTCTTTGGCCGGGTGGTGTCAAGCAGATCGAGATGGACGTCGAAGGCGGCCAAACCGTGACCTACGAAGAGCTGAACCGCAAGGGGACCTCCTGCCCGATCCTCTATACGTGGGATGGGGAGCAGACTCGTTTCGTGACCGATTTTCTCGGTGGGGCCGCGGTTGGTTACCTTCATGCACCCGGGAAGTACAACTATCCGGACACCGATGAATACATAAAGCTCGAGCACTTCCCTCCTGAACCGAAGGATGGTTCGTATGAGCTCCGGTGGGTAAACCAACTCGAAGAAGTACTCGGCTATGACAAGGCTTCCCTGATCGCGGTAGATCATCCTGCCGAGGTCGACGTCTTTCCCAATGAACGCCTTCTGCCGGCACCGCCCTATCCCGAGTCGCGACTCTATCCCGTTAGAGATGCGCGTCCTCCGAGCGAGGCGGTCGATCATCAAGGCAACGACGTGACGCATCTGATCGCCGAGAAGGATCGACTCTATCCCGGTGAGCTTACGGCGTTGCCGTTCAAGGGCTATGCCGAGCCGCATTCCCTGACGCTGGATCTCGGAGAGATCGGCGACGGGGAAGAGGCAGTGCTGCTTCTGTATGGGTGGATCGATTACACCGATTCGAGCTCGAACCTAGCTGCCTGGCAGGCGGGGGCCACGGTGAGGACACCGTATCTCGAGGTGGAAGACGGCGAGGGCGGCTTTCGCATGGCGATTGAACAGATGGGCTTCCCGGCCGGTCTTCCCAAAACCATGTTGGTCGATCTAGAAGGGATCGTCGATGCGAAACATCGCCGCGTGCGCATCACGACGAGCCAGAAAATCTATTGGGATCAGATCCTGGTGGCGACCGTCGTGCCCGGCATCGATCTACGAGTCACCGAGCTGGCCCCGGATCGTGCCGAGCTTGGTTTCCGGGGTTTTCCAGCCTCCATCAATCCGGACGGCCGAGCACCGTACATCTATGATTACTCTCAGATCTCGGCGACCGAGGTTTGGGACGCGCACGAGGGCCGCTACACTCGATATGGCGACGTGCGCGAGCTCGTGGAAGCCATCGACGATCGCTACGTCATCACCAAGAACGGGGACGAGCTCACCCTTTTTTTTGATGCCGACCGTCTTCCCTCATTACCGGACGGCTGGACGCGCACTTTCCTGGTGTTCGCCGATGGCTTCGGGAAGGACATGGATCTCAACTCGGCGTACGCGGATACGGTGGAGCCGCTACCGTTTCATGAAATGACGGCTTACCCGTACGAGCCCGGCGAGAGCTTCCCCGAGACAGAAGCCCACAAGCGAGATCGACAGATCTACCACACCCGCCGCGTCGAAAGGCAGAGGTCGAGCGCCGCCACGACTCCATAGTCAGCGACAGGTAGCTACCGGACCGTGGTCTTATCCAATGGACTTGGAATCAACGGTTTGCAGTAGTGTTGACCATAGGAAATGTCTATGGTGAAATCTCTCCAATGGAAACTGTAAGCATCTCGAAGTTCAAAGCCACCTGCCTTGAGCTCCTAAAGAAAGTGCAACGAACGGGAGAGCCGATCCTCATCACCGAAGGAGGGGAGCCCGTCGCGCAAGTGGTTCCGCCCGTGGTGAAAAGGGAGAAGCGCCGATGGCTAGGGTCCGCGCGTGGCACAGGCCGCATCGTCGGCGACATTGTGTCGCCGGTTGGCGAAAGGGATTGAAGAAGTCTCCAATCAAACAAAGGAACTAGCGTCCAGCGATAGCGAGCTACGTTCTTGGTTTGTTGGGTGCTCGCCCCCTCATGAGTTGCGGCACTCTCAAGGCGGAGAACCGACTCAACGATCTCGGTAGTAGGATTCGATGGCGGTTTTGCTGACCTCGATGTATTGCCGGAGTCCTTCGCTCGCCCCTTCTTCGGCCGCCTTGCGAATCAGCCCCCCGAAGAATCCGCCGAGCTCACCCGAGCGGAAACGACTCACGGTAACTAAATAGAAGCTTTCGTGGTTCGTGTCGCCGTCGTTCTGGACGAGGAAACGGAGATCCAGCCCAGTGTGGAAGTACCGGCTGAAATAAAGCTGCTTCGAAGAAATTACGGCAGAGGCATTGTCCCCTGTTTCGGGCTGGTAGATGGTTACATGGCTGAGCCTAAGCACGGGTTCCAAACCGAAATCGTTGAGAGCCCAATAGAGGAAGTCGTCGGTGGATCCCGCAAGCTCCATCTTCGGGTATTCGAGGAGATACTCGTGCAGCTCCGGGATGTAACTCAGAATGTAGGGGGAGTTCTCGAGCAGTCCCTCGAACTCTTCCCGAACCAAGGTCGGTTTTTTCTTGTCGCGGTCGACTCCCAGCGCCTGGTTGCCGCCCTTGCTGTAAGCGTTTGCGAACTGTAACGCGAGCTCGCGGACGATAGCCATCGCTTGCTGGTGCGCCTGCGGGCTCGTCCAGTTCACCTCGGTCTGAAAACGCGCGATGGCCTCCTCACCGAGCTTGAGCTCGCAATCGCCGACGCGACATTCGGCTAAGTCCTCCAAGTCTTTATCGGGCAGGGTTAGAAGGGCGAAATCCTCTGCACCAGGGGGATCGCTTAACTTTCTCAAAGGACCCAGCCCGCTTTCGAAGCGCTCGATGTCCCGGTACATCCTCAGGAAGAACGCGGTGGAAGCCTTGAAAAGACCGACCCCCACTATGGTGACTTCCTCCTTCGAGGGAGTGCGGACCGTCTTCACGATCACGCTTCCCTGATCGATCGCTCGAAGTTCTTCCTCGGAAAAACCCGCGTGCGTCTTCAGGAAAGTGTGCGGCTCTTCCCCCGTTTGAGCCGCTGCACTTCCTGTGGCGGACATCCAAACGACCAGGCTTAGGCTTCGGAGGAGGCGTCGTCGTAGCATGGGTCTCCTTCTATAGGGTGTTGAGGGTGAGAGCGCAAGTCTAATACCGCGGATCCACGCCAGGAAGATGGATACCATCTCAATTTAAGGTCGTTAACCTACTTAAATTAAATAGGTTACACTCATCGACGAATCCCAGATTGAGAACCAGTATTTTTCCGGGTTCCCCTAACCGGCCTGACAATGTAAAACTCCTTGCCGAGTACTCATGAGGGGGGATTTGAAGATAAGCTGCGTTTTATGATTGGCTGACGTCCATGGGTCTACTCATCATCGCCCAGTTCATCGCCGTGGGGGCCCTGGCGACGGTCGGCCTCTCCCACGCCTTCATCTACGCGCGGCAGCCCGGGCCCAAGGTGCATCTTCTCTTCGCCCTCACCGCGTTTGGCTCCGCGGCCAACGCCGTCGCGGAGGTGTTTTTTTACCAATCCGTTACGGTGGCAGCTTTCAACCCGGCCTTCAAGTGGTCCAACAGCATCAATGCCTTTTGGTTCATCGCGCTCGTTGGATTCGTGGTGGTCTACACCGGGGGATGGCCGGCTCGGCGCCGACCCGCGTTTGCCTTGGCCACTATTTTCGTCTTCGCCGCGGTGGCCAACACTCTCTTGCCGTACGGCTTCCTCTACCAAGACATCACGGGGTTGAGGGAGGTTGTCCTTCCCTGGGGCGAGTCCTTCGTAACCGCGGTGGGAACGACCAGTCTGCGCAGGGTCTTCACGGATCTGGCGTTCATCGGCGTCATCGCCCTTACGTTTGAGGGCACGGTGAGGCTCTGGCGGCGAGGGGACCGCCGCAGCGCCTGGTTCCTCGGCGGCAGCCTCTTGCTCTACCTTGTTCTGTTGCTGGTGACCGGCATCGTCGTCGACTTGGGGTTGGTGGAGATCCCGTATCTATACACGTTCGGTTATGTCGCGGTTGCCTTGGCGATGAGTTACCAGTTGGCCGGCGATGTGGCACGTGCATCGAGGTTGGCAGCAGAAGTGAAGTCTAATGAACGACGTTGGCGCTCGCTTCTCGAGAACGTGGAGATGCTCGTCGCGGGGGTGAACCGCGAGGGGCGCATCGATTACGTCAACCCGTACTTCACGGAAGTAAGCGGATTTTCATCGGTAGAGCTCATCGGCAAGCCGATTGCGGAGTTGTTGCCCGAGCAGGACAAAGAGCTGCTGCTTGCCTTTCAAGAGGCTTTGGAGGGTCGGGTCCGTCCGCTCCAGGAAGCATCGTTGACGACGAAGAGTGGAGACGAGCGTCGAGTTATCTGGAGGAGCGTGGCTCTCAGAGAGCCACGCGGTGAAATCGCCGGCACGCTGAGCATCGGGGCGGATGTCACAGAGCGACGCAAGGCCGAAGCGGCGAGGGATCGAGCCTTGAACGACGCACAGAAAGCGCTCGAGGAAGTCGAGTCCCTGAAACGGAGATTGGAAGAAGAAGTTATCTACTTAAAGAGCGAGATAACGACCATTGGACACTTCGACACGATCGTGGGAGAGAGCGATGCGATCCAGTATGTGCTTCAGAAAATCGAAGAAGTAGCGCCACTGGATACCACCGTCTTGATCGAGGGCGAGACCGGCGTTGGAAAGGAGCTGGTGGCTCGGGCGATCCACGAGCACAGCCCGCGACGGCAGCGGTCGTTGGTCAAGGTCAACTGCGCCGCACTTCCCGCGAACCTCATCGAGGCGGAGCTCTTTGGGCATGAGCGCGGGGCCTTTACCGGCGCTGTGAGGTTACGTAAAGGACGTTTCGAGCTGGCAAACGGTGGCACGCTCTTTCTCGACGAGATCGGTGAGCTTCCACTCGATCTTCAGGGCAAGCTCTTGAGAGTCCTAGAGGGAGGTGAGCTCGAGCGAGTGGGCGGCGAAGCGACGATCCAAGTTGACGTCCGCGTGTTAGCCGCCACCAATCGTAACTTGAAAGAGGAAGTCGATGCGGGTCGCTTCCGTGAGGACCTCTTCTATCGTTTGCACGTCTATCCGATTACCGTGCCTACCTTGCGACAGCGAAAGGATGACGTCCTGCTGCTCGTGAACTCATTTGTTCGGCGATTGGCCCGAGCGCAAGGTAAGCAGATCGATCAAATTCCCCAACCCGTACTGGACGAACTCGTTCGCTACGACTGGCCGGGAAACGTAAGGGAATTGGAGAACGTCATCGAACGCGCGGTGGTCACGACGCGTGACAACAAGCTTCACCTGGCGGCGCCGCTGACCCCGACTGCTGTACCAGCGGTCGAGGACGGTGCCCCGGCGACTTACCGAGGAAGTCTGGAGCACGTCGAGCGAGACTACATCGGCCGTGTCCTGGAGCTCAGCGATTGGCGCATCGAAGGGAATGAAGGAGCGGCCGAGCTCCTCGGACTTCATCCCAATACATTGCGATTCCGGATGCGAAAGCTCGGGATCAAACGGCCTTCCAAGCCGGCCTAACCGGGCTTCCGGGGCCCTCACGATACCCACAGCATTTCGTGGACCCACGGAATGTTGTGGTTTTTGGGCCACCTTTTGTGGCTCGGTGATCCGCGCTCACGCGCCATAATGTGATGAAAAGAGTGAGTTTAGAGGAGGGTAACTCGTGAACCGAGAATTGGCAGAGATCGTGCCCATAGGACGAGCGGGTCGGCGGTCGAAACGTCGGCCGCGAGCGAGGGGGCAAAGCAAGTCGATGTGGGCATTGAGGCTAATGGTGAGGGTTCCACCGAACAAACGCCAGGAGTTGACGCAGGCACTTAGTTCCTTCATCGCCGAGAGGGAGGAGCGGCCGTTCCGCCGTTTCATCATGCAGGACGTGAGCGACGAGAACCTGATTTGCTGGATAGGCGATTGGCGAAGTCAGGAATCACTCGAGCGTTTCTTGAGCTCGGAGACCTACCGTGCCCTCAAGGGTGCCGGCCAGGTCCTCGGTACACTCGAGGAGGTCCAGCTGGTGGAGTCTCGGAGCATTCCTTTTTCCAACGGGGGCGGGGAGCGGGAGCATTGTGTATAGGAACGCACCGGTCGATGGGTCGGTAGATCACGCACAGGGAGACAGATGATGCAGGCAAAGTTGTTCGGCTCACTCACCACCACACTCGGATTCGCAACCGCATTCGTGACGTTGACGTTACTCGCCACACCCGCGGTGGCGCAGGAGGGTAGCACCGCAAAGCCGGCAAAGGAAGACCTGGAGTCCGCCCAGCAAAAGGCCCTCGACTCTACCGCGACGCAGTGGAGCTTCCAGTTCTCCTACCAGGCGATGCCCGACTACCACCAGGACACTCTGGACAACGGTGAGACGCGGCCTGCTGGCGCGACGGACTACATCCAGGCTCGCATCGTGGCGCCGGTGCCGCTCAAGAGCCTTACCATTCTCCCCCGGCTGACGTTCCGCCACTACGAGAATGCCAAGGGACAGTTCGGTCTAGGTAACACCGAGCTCTTCGCGCTCATCATCCCGAATGCGCTCAACTGGGGATCCGGACGAGCCGGCGTCGGTCCGCTCGTCACCTTCCCGGGTAACAAGGACGTGGCGCGGGACGAGTGGGGCTACGGCTTCGCCGCGGCGGTGGTGAACGGCAGCGGCCCCTGGTTCTATGGGCTGCTCTTTACTCAGTCGTGGCAGTCCATCGACCCCACCGCACTTCCGCCGGGCAAGTCGGATACCAATCCTCTCGGCATCGCTCCCTTCCTGAACTTCCAGTTCGGGGCGGGTGGTACATCGGAAACGGGGACATGGTCGCTCTCTACGACTGGGACTCCAACAAGTTCTACCTTCCGGTCGGCGTTCGCTTCGGCAAGGTCATCGTCAAAGAGAAGGGGAGCTGGAATATCTACGGGGAATACCAGACGAGCTTGATCTAGAAGAGCTATCCGGGACCCGCGGTCAAGAACTCGTACCGCGTTAACGTCAGCTACACGATGCCTATATAGTTACTAGTTTCTCAGGAGGTAATGCACCATGAACAAGGTCGCCCACGTGTTTTCGTTGCAACTGCTCGATCTGAAAGGAGTTTCCATGAAAAGCAAGCAGTACGTTCTTGGTCTTACGTTGATGGTTCTCGCGAGTTTCGTTGCGACGCCCGTCTTCGCCCAAGACAAGCCCAACATCCTCGTCATCTGGGGTGACGACATTGGGTGGTCCAACATCAGCGCCTACAACGATGGGATGATGGGCTATCGTACGCCGAATATCGACAGCATCGCCGAGCAAGGCATGCGTTTTACCGATGCCTATGGTGAGAACAGCTGTACCGCGGGCCGCGCCGCTTTCATCACCGGCCAGAGCCCCTATCGCACGGGGCTTCTCAAAGTAGGCCTTCCCGGTGCCCCCGAGGGCATGAGTGACCAGGACCCAACCATCGCTACTCTCCTCAAGGGCCAGGGCTACGTGACCGGCCAATTTGGCAAGAACCACCTGGGGGATCGAGACGAGCACCTCCCCACGAACCACGGCTTCGACGAGTTCTTCGGGAACCTTTACCACCTCAACGCGGAAGAGGAGCCTGAGCAACCCGATTATCCGAAGGACCCCGAGTTCAGGAAGCGTTTCGGTCCCCGAGGCGTGATTCACTCCTACGCCGACGGCCGTATCGAGGACACGGGATCGCTTACCCGCAAGCGAATGGAAACCGTCGATGGGGAATTCCTCGACGCCGCGCTCGGCTTCATCGACAAGGCGCAGGCGAACAGCGAGCCGTTTTTCGTCTGGTTCAACTCCACTCGGATGCACATCTGGACGCACCTGAAACCGGAGTCGGAGGGGGTGACCGGCCAGGGCATCTTTGCGGACGGCATGGTGGAGCACGACGGCCACGTCGGACAGTTGCTCGCCAAGCTCGACGAGTTGGGCATCTCCAACAACACGATCGTCATGTACTCCACCGACAATGGCGCAGAAGCGATGTCCTGGCCCGATGGAGGCACGTTGCCTTTCAAAGGCGAGAAGAACACCACCTGGGAGGGCGGCTTCCGCGTGCCCATGATGGTGCGTTGGCCGGGCAAGATCGCCGCGGGCCAAGTCTCCAATGAGATCATTTCGCAGCAGGATTGGATGCCGACCCTCTTGGCAGCCGCTGGGCAAACGAACGTCAAGCAGGAGCTTCTCGACGGCGCGACCATCAATGGGAAGCAATACAAAGTCCACCTCGACGGATACAACTTCCTGCCCTACTTTACCGGTCAAGAGGACAAGGGCCCCCGCGAGGCGTTCTACTACTTCACGGACGACGGGTCGCTATCGGCATTTCGCTACAACGATTGGAAGATGAACTTCACCGTCCAACGCGCCCACGGCATCGAGGTTTGGTCGGAGCCCTTCGTCTCATTGCGCGTGCCGTTGGTCCAGAACCTGCGTATGGACCCCTTCGAACGAGCCGCTGACGAATCTATCCTCTACGAAAAGTGGGGCGCCGATCACATGTGGGTTCTGGTGCCGGCCCAGGCCTTTGTCCGGGATTTCCTGATGACGTTCCAGCAGTTTCCGCCTCGCCAGAAGCCGGGCAGTTTCTCGCTGGACCGGGTTTTGGAAGAGTTGGCGCAAGGGCAGCCGAAATAGTTACAACGCCGTTGCCACTAGGCACCTCGTTTACCAAGGAGCGAGTCATAATGAAATGCACATGGCAAAAGGCATCGAGGATCGCGCTCATTGCGCTCGTACTGTTGGGCGTTGATACCGCTGCCGGGGCGCAAGGAGCCGAGACCGAAGCGCAAGAGTCGAGCTCCAACGGATTTCGTCTCGGCTCACAGCGAACGTGGCTGTTTCGTAGCTTCTTGAAGGACGACGGCGACGATGCCGACACCCTCGGTCTCGAGTTCGAGAGCTACTTGAGCCTGGGAAACGTCGAGATCAAGAACATCAGCTATTTCGAGGTCAACTCCTACCCGCGTGCGATTCCGGGCCAACCGCCAGGTAATCCCATACCTGGTACGGAGGCCGCCAACGGCATCAATGATCTTCTCACGGCTTTTTGGTTTTCGAAAAAAAGCCCACACCACGGAAAGCACCATTTTGCGCCCGGCGTGGCGATGCAATTCCCGACCGCAACGGATGACACTCTGGGCAGCGGCAAGTGGTCGATCGGTCCCAGCTTCGACTACGAATATGAGAGCGGGAGGGTCTTCGCGGGCGCCATTGCGCTTCAGAACTGGTCGTTCGCAGGAGAGTCGGCGCGCAAAGACGTCAACATGTTGATGATCAAGCCCTTCTTCGTGTACAAGCTCACCGATAAATGGGACCTGCTCTACATGCCTTATGGCGTGTCCGTTTATTGGAACAAGGCCCCGGGTGAGAAGGTGTATCTTCCATTGGGAGGAGGGGCTCAGCGGCACTTCCAGCTCGGCTCGCTGCAGATGAATCTGGGCCTGCAGCTTTTCAAGAACGTCGTACGGCCCACGAAAGGAACCGTTTACGACCTGCGCGGACTGGTGGAGTTTGTCTTTTGAGGGAAGAAGAGGGCATGCACTCTGCGAGCGTACTCGTATCGACTCTGGGGCTTCTCCTGTTATGGCTTGGCCGCGCATCAGCGGCAGCGGAGGAACCATCTCGTCCACCAAAGTATTTCTTGTTGCCGATCGAGTTCGATTTCGACCGGGGCGCCGGAAACGGCGACGCCATGATCAGCCGGCTACTCCCGGTCAACTCGATCCCTGTCAGCGACAAATGGAGATTGATGAACATTGCCATCGTCACGCTCGCGAATGCACCCGGCGGGGTGCCGGGGCGCCCGGGCAACCCGGACCCAGTTCCCGGCGACACGGTCTTCGGGCTCTCCGATTTCGCCGACGCGATCCTCATCACTCCGAACAAAGCGAGAGGAGCTTTGTGGGGTGTCGGTGCGTTGCTCGGCTTCCCCACTGCTACCGACGGCGCGCTCGGGAGCGGTAAGTGGTCGGCGGGGCCGGCGGTGCGCATCGCTCATCAGTCAGGACCCTGGCGTTTTGCACTGCTCGCCGGGACTCGATGGTCCTTCGCCGGGGACGAAGGGCGTGCGGACATCAGTCAGCTGATGATGCGAGGGCTGGTCAGACGCCGTCTCCCGAACAACTGGTTCTTCGTCTACTCCCCCATCATTACCGCAAACTGGAACGCGAGCTCCGGTCAGAAGTGGCTCGTACCGCTCGGTGGTGGTATTGGCAAGCGGTTCCCGTTCAAGACGACGTCGGTCAACGTTTCTTTTCAAGCGTATGTAAACGCGGTCAAACCGGACGGCGCCCCGGACACCGTATTCCGGATCGCTTTTGTGGTTCCTTTCGTGTTCCGGGAGTAGCTAGGTCGAACTTTGTACCTAGGCGAGGTATGGCGAATTGAGTGAGTCTTTTTGTGCCTTGAGATTGATGGTGCGAGTACGGTCTAACAAACGTCAGGAGCTGATCCAGGCCCTCAGTTCCTTCGTTGCGGAACAGACCGTGAAGCCGGTTCGCCGATTGATCTTGCAAGATCTGAGCGACGATGGCCTCATTTGCTGGATGGGAGATTGGCACAGTCGAGAAGCACTGAACCGATTCTTGCGCTCTCAGACCTACCACGCTATCAAAGGGGCTGCCCAGGTGTTGGGTCAGTTCGAAGAGGTACGGTTCATCGAGTGTCCTTCGGAAAGCGGGTTTGACCGGCTGGCCCGCGCTCGTGAACCTCCGCGCCGATTCGTACGAGCAGGCCATGTTCGAGGGGGACATGAGGTTACCTGCGTTGGTATGCCGACAACATGTGGATCTTCGTTCCCGTACAGGGGTTGATCAAGGAGTTCCTAGTGACGATCCCGGACTATCCCTTCCAGGAGGGTAGCAGCCTGAACGCCGCGGGGATCAATTACCAGACCCTCAAGGCGATGGATGCACTCAAGCGGCTTAAGGAGTTGGAGACCATCGCGAGGCCGAACAACTGATCTGGGAGATATGAGAAGCCATGGAAGCTTCAGTGTGGACAAGATCATCCAGCAGCTGGAAGCCACACGCGCCGGTAGCAAGTAGCGCATCGTCACCCGATAAGGTAGCCGTGAGACTTGCCGAGGGACGCGACGCCTCTGCAAGACCGGCCCCCCCATGGGGCCGGTCTTGCGGTGTAACGAGCGGAGGTTTTGTCGATGCGCTGACCGTGTGGTACGAATAGGGTTTCCGAAGTCGGGTTCTTTTCAATTCGTTGAGAAAAAATGGACGCGCGCCGACAAGATAAGGACGTAAGCGAATGAAACAAAAAGTTCTTGGAGCCTTGCTCATCCAGCTCCTGCTCGGGGCGGCTTCCGTTGATGCACAACCCAAGACCCGCGCCGAGGAGATCGATATAGCTCGGCGGGAGAAGATCGCGCGGCTATGGCCCGAACGGGAGTCTCCGATGGTGGATATGGTCAACGGGTTCGTGGAGCGGGGCCTCCTGGACGATTCGGAGGGCGCCGGCGCCAACGGTTTTCAAGTAGTTCTGGGCGGGATGCGATCGGGTCAAGGTGCGTCTTTCGGAATCGGCTATCGTCGCAGCGACATCTGGAACGATCAGCTCGCGTATCGGTTCACCGCTCGCGGTACGCTGCAAAATGCGTGGATGCTCGATGCAGAGCTCGATTTCCCGAAGCTCAGGAGCGAGCGAGGGTACATCACGCTTTACTCGAAGTTCGAGAGCTCGCCGCAAATGGACTACTACGGTGAGGGTATCAACTCCAGCCAGGACGACCGCACCAGCTACTCGTGGGACACTCTCAGTTTCGATGGTAGTGCGGCCTACGAATTGTTCAATAACTTCCGGGTCGGTATTTCCGGGGGCATCCTGGACGCGGCCACCGGAACCGGGAGGACCAAGCCCTCGACCGAAGAGGTCTTCAATCCTCCCGGCCTCGGTGAAAACACTTGGTACTTGAACTTCGCGGGCTTCGTTCTCTACGATTACCGGGACCATCCCGGAGGGCCGAGGAGCGGCGGTTTCTACGCAACACGTTTTCGCAAGTACTCGGATCGCGGGCTGGACAAGTTCAACTTCTCCCAACCCGAGTTTGAGTTCCAACAGTACATTCCGTACTTCAACAAGACGCGGGTCGTCGCGATCCGGGCCAAAGTGGCCTTGTCCTATGCAGACGGAGGAGATACCGTTCCCTTCTATGGGCAGCCCAAGCTAGGAGGTAACGACGATCTACGGAGCTTCGCTCGTTATCGGTACTACGACGACAATTACCTCATTGTGAACGTCGAGCACCGCTGGTACGCCTTCACCGCACTCGACGTCGCCCTTTTCGCGGACGCCGGCACCGTCGCGCACGAGAGAAGGGATATCGATTTCAGTGACATGAGGTATAGCGGCGGCATCGGTTTTCGCGTACGGATGCAGAACTCGGTGGTGATGCGCATCGACTTCGCTTACGGAAACGAAGGGGCGCGCTTCATGTGGACGTTCAGCGACATCTTCAAGATAAGACCCTTCGGGCAGTAGGACGATGTTATATGCGTAAGAGAACTCTCGGCTTCTGTATTCCAAGGATTTGGACCATCGCATCTTGTACCCTCCTGCTGATTGTCCTGACAACGCCCGCGACCGCACAAAAGTTCTACCCCGACGATCCGCTCGAGAAGGACCCGGCTCCCGTCGCGACATACGATCCCGATTCCGCGACCTTAGCGAGCTCATGGAGTTCGTTAACAACATCTTCGGCAATCCCGGAGAGCGGCACCCCGACGTCGGCGTGATTCCCGCCGCTGGCGTCAATACATTGGGGGAGGTTCCCGACAGCCCCTGGTACGTGAATCGTCACGCGAAATCGCGCCTGACGAAAGAGAAACTAATCCGTGGTCCGGGAAATAACGATCCCCCTTCGAGAGACGAAAAATGGAAAGCGTTGGTCGTCAAATCTCACGGGTTCCGACCGGGGATCCTCATCCGCGACGCGGAGAACGAGCTGTATCTATTGCGGTTCGATCCCGTGGGCTACCTCGAGATGGCTACCGGTGCGACAATGGTGTCTTCCAGGGCTCTCTACGCCCTCGGCTACTACGTGCCTGAGAATTACATCGTCTACTTCGGACGGGATCAGCTCGTGGCTTCAAAGGCTGGTGAGGACATTACCAGTATGGGAAAGACGCGGGACCTCACGGAAGAGAACATCGACAATTTCCTGAAACGCGCTGCCCGGGATCCGGAGAGGGGTTACCGTGCGGTTGCGACTCGCGCGCCCGCTCGCTGGAAGGGTCTCTTGGGGCCTTACCAGATTTTTGGGACCCGCAGCGACGATCCCAACGACATCGTCCCCCATGAACACCGGCGCGACCTCCGGGGGCTCTATGTCTTCTGCGCCTGGCTCAATCACTTCAACATGCGGGCGATGAACACGCTGGACGTGCTGGTCGAGGAGGATGGGATACCGCATATTCGTCACTATCTCATCGACTTTACCGAGACACTGGGAAGCGCCGGTTCGCGGCCGAAGAGGGCCCGCGAAGGCAACGACCCCTACTACGACGGCGGCCGCACCGCCCAAAATGTTGCCGGCATGGGCATCTACACGCCTCGGTGGATGCGTGCCGACTACCCAGGGTTTAGGTCGGTCGGACGCTTCGAGTACGAGACCTTCGACCCCGAAAAGTGGACGCCCAATTACGAGATGGCTCCTTTTGCCAACCGGCTGCCCGATGACACGTTTTGGGCGGCTAAGAAATTGGCGGCCCTAACCAACGAGGACATCGAGGCTGTGGTGAGTACGGCCCAGTACAGCGACCCGCGTGCGGGGGCGTGGATCACCAAGAGCCTCATCACCCGTCGCAACCGAATCCTCAGGACGTACTATGCGAAGGTCCTTCCGCTCGACAACTTCAGAGTAGAGAACGATGAGCTCAGGTACGACGATCGGGAGCTCCAGGAGAGTTTCGTATCATCTCGCAACTACAACGTTCGATGGCTGGAGCTGGACAACGAAACTGGTGTTCTGAGCGTGTTGAGCGGGCGGACCTCTTTCACCATTCCATCAAGCGTGAAGAATGCCGAGCCGGCGGCGTACTTCGCCGCCCGTATTGGCGCGGAAGACCGCGAGCAGCACGAAGTCACCGTCTATCTTCGTCGGGAGCCACGCACCCTCAACGTTGTGGGTTTGGACTATAGCTGGCCGGGCAAGGTGATTGCCGATCCGGCCGAGGATGTCGACACCGGACGAAGCCGATACACCGACCTCCAGGAGATACAAAGGTCTCTCTTTGGGCCTTACACCGAGCTCTACAACGAGAGCACCGGTAAGAACTATACGCCCCAGCAGTATTTCGATTCCCTTACCATATCGGAGCGCACGACCTACGACGCGGTGACTCATGCGTTGATGAACTCCGAGCTGACAGACGAACAAGGGAACTCGCTGGGAGTGGCGCTCGATCTGGTCAAGAGCCTCGAGCGCGTCGCCGGTCAATATTACGGTCGAGAGGGAGACCAGCAGTTCCGCCTCTATGTCCATCTGGAGCCAGGGGCAAAAGAGACACTCGAAAAGTCCCAGGAGTTCGGCCTCGGCCACTTGAACACCGTCTACCACGCCGGGTATCCCAACTCCTTCCGCCAAGCCGGCAAGGAACCGACGATTCAGTTCTCGATTTCGGAAGAGGGGACGAAAGCCGACATCGACGTGGACTACCGTTCCAGCAAGTCTCCGCAAGCTCTTTTCAACGGTCATTTGACGTCGGCGAACTCGGATGTGCGACAAGGGGACAACCACGAACGGCACTCGGTGCGATGGAGTGGCCTCCACGCGTGGTGGGCAGAGCGCTTCGGCAAGTTGCCCAAGGGAGACAGGAGCGCCCGAGATCTCTATGCAACGGAAAGACCCGAGCCCCCGACGGCCACACCACCGGATCGTCCAGGCAACGCCCAGATCCCCGAGATCCACGATGCGGTTCAGGAATTCCTAAGTGACTGGTTCGTACGCGGGAACTACGACGAAGCGGTGGACTTTCTTTCCGATCAGGCCCTGGCTTGCCTCAACGTGGACGACGTTGCGGGAAAGGAAACTCTGGACGCACGCGGAGCGCGCGAGCATCTCCGTGAGATTATGGAGTACTCGGCCAAGGAGATGGGCGACAGAGACAATTTGACCGAAGCCGTGGATATGGTCGAACCGTGGGATCCCACGATAGTCCTCGAAGAGCATCCCTACTCAGGGGATTTCGCTCTCGACAAAATGTCTAAGGAAGACGCCGAACCGTATCTTTGTGGGCAAGAGCGGCCCGCCACCGATGACTACTACGGTGTTCTCTTCCGTTTCAAAGACGAGGGCGGGGGCATTCTGGGCTTGCTTTGGAATCGCGAGAACGGCCAATGGCGTATCGTCGCCTACCGCGCCTTCGAACAGTAATTACCATTTACCCCATACCTTCAGGAAGTGAGCAGGACCATGCTGATGTTGAGAACGTTGCTAATGTTGAAGCTGTCGCTCGGTTTAGCCGCTAACTTGGCAGCGACACCAGAAGAAGAAAGAAATACGAAACGATGGTTCACGATCCCGGGGCTCCATAGTGATCCCGCCGCACTGAGCCAGCCGCCTCTTTTAACACAGCACTCGGGAACCACGTCCTCGACCGATTCGACCCCGCCGGCTCCGAAGAACCGTTCGCCGAACGGGTCTCTCGACAAGTACCTCCCGTCCCAGTTCAATCTCTCGAACCGGGGTGGTCGTGGGCTCGGGAAGACGCTTTCACCGGAAACCCTCCCATCAGGCGATCTTGCGGCCGGGGCCTTCGTCATGAACTTCGATCGCAACCCGGGTGACATCGACTTCTTCGAGTTTCCGTTCCAGGGAGCGCTGGGCCTGCCGGGACGAACCGAAGTGTTTTTCAGCGTGTCGCCGATCTACAGGGTGAACAGCGTGGGCCAAGACCCTTACCGGTTCCCGGTTCCTCCTTTGGATCTTTTCATCGACACCTTTCCCACAGTAGCCGAGCGCCCCGAACCGTACTTCCTCTACGCACAGGAAGTTCCGTACAAGACTTACTTTGTTCCCAATGTCACGATTACTCTGCCCGGAAATGGAGCCTTCGCCTCCTCCGACGGAGACGTCGTCTTCGGTGGAAAAGTGAACCTGCTATCCGAAGAACGTGCCAATTCGATCGGATTCGGCGTGCGAGGCTACGTCGAGGTCCCCATGGAGACGCCGCGGTACAACGATACCTCCAGCGATTCTGCCTGGCGCGAGCTCACAGGAGTATCGGGGAAAGTCGACGTCGGTCTCGACCTGTTGTTCTCGAAAAGAGTCAAGGGGAGCGAAGTCCTCGCTAATGTGGGCTACAAACGAGTGGGAGATCCCGATCGGGGGCTCCGGATCCAACACGTTGACTCTTCCCGCAATCGGCCGGACCGGTTCTTGGTGGGGGATCCGGTCGAGATCGGTCTCAACCTTAAGGACGAGCTCTTCTTGGCTGCCGGGGGCTCGTACCCCGGTTTCAAGATCAAAAATCAGCAGCTCTGGTTCTTCGGCGAGTTCACCTACACCCGCTATGTCGGTAACGGAACCGCGACGGAGAGGCTCGTCCATCCCGTGGAGATGGTTCTGGGACTGCAGATCAACTTCCCCTGGTACAAGCCGGTGTCTTTGGGTTTCGCCTGGCAGATCCTGTTCAATGACGCCGGGGACGGCGATTATCGAACAACGTTCCTTCAACTAGACGGCATCGGAGACATCAATTTCAGCGAGCTCGTCCAACCGGAGCTGTCTGAAGAAGTGAAAAACTTCTTTGCGGATCGGGGAGCCACCTTCTCCGAGGGTAGCAGCAAAGTGTTCTCCACTGACAACCCGGCTTTCGATGGGTGGCGCAACATATCGACCGAGCGGCAGCGCGTCGTCGGGAAGGGCGGCGGGAACTTTCTTGCCTTCATCACCTGGCGGATTACCTCGTTATGGTGATCGGCAGACCCGATAGGCCCCGATAGCTAAGGACAAGAGAATGTTCTCCTTTGGGCTCCGGAACCGCCTTGCTGAAGAAAAACAAACAGTAGGTTGACGGCTCCCAGCGAGCTAGCCTAATATTCCCCCTCCATGCAGGTACTCTACGAAGGTGCGGGCGTCTACCAGCAGCGAGGTCGAGAGAGGCTTCGGTCGCTGAGCTGGAGACAACGCGGTATTCTTCTTTGGGGCAAGCTGCGACGTTTCTATTTGGTAAACGTCAGACCCCGCTACGTTGAAGAGAGTCTCAGCCGACGAGTCGGTGAATGCCACCGCACCGGTGCGTGCTGCAACGTCATGTTTCCTTGCCCGCTCTTGAATTGGGCAAGCCGCATTCCTCTATGTGGGATTTACCACGGTCGCCCGAAGAACTGCACGACTTTCCCCATCGATGAGAGAGACTTGCGGGACCGCGACATCGTGAATCCGTGGGACCCTTGCGGATTCAGTTTCCCCGAAGAGCCACGAGAGCATCGGCGCTCCTCCTAGGCGGAGCTCGATGTCTGACGTCGGAACGCTTCGCTTCCTTTCCACCGTCCTAACCTTGATGGTGCTCCCGGCCTGCAGTCGGGCCGTGCCATCCGAGCCGCCGGTTTCTCTTCTTGAACAGACGTACGTGGTTTTTTCCAACTCTTCCGAATCTGCGATCTCCTCTCCGGTGAGTCTGGGTAAAGACTCGAGGCCATGCCTCGCGGCACCGACTCCTTCCGAAGTTCGGTTTCGCGTCAAGCTTCCGCCCCGCCCCTTGCTGACCTTCGCCATTGGCATTCAACCGAAGAAGATAGACGAGGGAGTTGCGGGCGACAAAGCTCGCTTCGTGGTGAAGGCAGGCGTCGAGAGCCCGTCCACCGTTGTTTTCCAGCGAGAGATCCATGCCGCGCGTAGCGATCAGTGGATCGACCAATCGGTCGACCTCCGCCCGTTCGCGGGAAAAGAGATCTGGTTGAGCTTCGAAGGTGGAAAGGCTGGCGCGAACGCAACTGGAGGCGCGATAGGACCACTCGGTTTTGCGGCGCTCTTTGCAGACCCGATCCTTCACGATCGGGCACGCTACCGAGAGGGCAGGGGAGTCATCGTCGTATCAATAGATACTTTGCGCCGGGATCATGTCAGCGTCTACGGTTACGGGAGAAGGACCACCCCGACTCTCGAGGCCCTCGCCAGCGAGGGAGTCGCTTTCGAAGATGCCGTGACCACTGCTCCCTGGACGCTTCCCGCGCACGCCTCCCTTTTGACGTCGCTCTATCCCTCCTCCCACGGTGCCGTGGATCTCCGACGCGGGGTGCCGGATGACGTATCGAGCCTGCCGCATCTTCTGCAACAAAAAGGGTTTTTCACACAGGCGGTGGTGACACACCTCTATCTATCGAAGCAATACGGCTTCGGCCACGGCTTCGACGGTCACTGGTATCGCTACGACGCGCGGGCGGAGCAGGTTACGGAGCGTGCCATCTCCTTTTTGAGGGAGAGGGGCGATCGTGACTTCTTTCTCTTTCTTCATTACTACGACCCTCACTGGCATTACGACCCACCGCCGCCCTACGACCGGACCTTCGACCCAGACTACTCGGGCGCAACCAGCGGCGTTTGGTGGGAGTTCAAGAAGGAGACGGCGGACTCGATAGCGCCGCGGGATCTCCGGCACATCTTGGCGCTCTACGACGGTGAGATCCTATACGCGGACCGGCAACTTGGGCGGTTGTTCGGGGTGATGAGAGAGATGGGAATATACGACAAGTCTTTGGTGGTGGTTACTTCCGATCACGGCGAGGAATTTCTCGAACACGGAGGGTGGGAGCACCAGAAAACGCTATATGAAGAAGTGTTGCGTATTCCACTGTTGATGAAGCTGCCCGGGAGCGAAGGAGCGGGCCGCCGCGTCTCTCGGCAGGTAAGCCTGGTCGACGTGGCCCCGACGATCCTGGAAGAGATGGAGCTCCCGGCCGTCGCTGGATTCCAAGGACGGAGCCTTTCGGGGCTCATTCGAGGCTCCGAGAAGACGCTCGATGGTCCCGGTGGCCCTGCTGGCCCTGCTGACAAGGTCTGGGCCGAAACCCAACACACCACAGACGACTCACACAAATTGGCATTGAGGCAGGGGGGCAACGGTAGGAAGCTTATCGTCAGCCGTCACGACGATGGCTCGGAAGCATCGGTCGAGCTCTACGATCTCGCGAGAGACCCTCAAGAACGCGACGATCTGGTTGCCGGCGAGTCGAGCTGGGTGGAGCGGGCCTTACAGCAAGTGGACGCTTACTTTGTCCGAGCGAGCGAGCGGAAAGAAAGCGGCACTCCCGCACCTCCGGTAGAGCTAACCCCCGACCAGCTTGACAAACTACGTGCTCTCGGCTACGCGCGTTGAGAAAAAAAACTGCGTAAAAGGTTTCTTCCTGGTATCCTAGAGATGACGGGTCTCGCGAGGACGGTGGCTGCCGTATCTGGCCGACGCCCGTAGGGTTTCAATTGATAAGACGATGTTGGGTCGAAAGTTTCAAGTTCGAGAGGAGTTGTATCGCCTTCTCCTCAATGAAGAGGAGGGAGTGGCTTACAACCTCGTTCCTCGCATGCTTGCCGACCCGGAGTCGTTAACCCCCGAAATCCGTTGGTGTCTTCTCTACTTGATTCGGGGCGTTGGATACATCGCCTCCCGAAACGGGCTGCTCGGTAGGGGCGGCCTCCTGGATGCCGTCATCCAGGGCTTCGAAGAATCACGCCGCTTGAACGACCGCATAGATTGGTTGTGGTTTACTGTCGTCCGAGAGGATGAAAGCCATTGGATCCAACGGTATGAATCCACGGACGCTCGCTACTCCCTCGAAGAGCTCGGCTGGCTGCACGCTCAGCTGGGAAAGCTTTGGAACGTCGAGCGCCAGAGACTCGAACTAGAGGAGCCTCCCTTGACCCCCCTCGTGCTCCGGGAACGGGAACGGCTAAAGGCCGAAGCGGTGCGCAGCGAGTTTCCCGTCACGCGCTCCATTTCCTGAACCGATCCCAATAGCAAAAGGCCCGGCGGTCTTCTTTTAGGAAGAACACCGGGCCTCGAGAAAAAGCCTTTGGCAGAAGTATCGCTAGCTACCTTCCTCTTCGCCCTCACTTAGATCGGCCAAAAACTGTTTGACCTCGTCGGCCTGCGCGCCTGACGGCTGCAGCTGGAGGTATTTTTGGAAATGGGGGGTGGCCGTCGCGGTGTCTTCGCTTTGCGCCGCCAGGCTCCCAAGGATGTAGTGAGCCTGTGGTGCCTGAGGCGCGTTCGGTTTCATCTCTAGGAACTTGTTGAGGTGTGCTTTCGCAGCATTGTTTTGGGCGGCCGCATCCGCGGAGCCCTCGGCCTGCCTAACCGCCATCGAGCCCAGCATGAAGTGAGCGTCGGCTGCAAAGTTATCGTCCGGCTTCAACTCCAAATACTTGCTGAGGAGCCGTTGCGCCTCGCTCCAGTTTTCCGTATTGAAGGCAACGCGGCCGACGAAATAGTAGGGGCGCGGCAGGCTGGGATCGAGCTGGATCACCTTCGAAAAGTGCTCCTCCGCCTTGCCCTCCTGGCCGTTTCTGATCAATGCCATGCCTAGGTAGTAGTGCACCTCTTTGTCGTTGGGCTTTGCGGCGGCAGCCTTGTCCAGATAAGGGATGCCCTTCGCAGAGTTCTTGGTGCGCGCCCACGCAAGGCCACCCTGGCGCGTGGCGTGACCTATCTGCTCGGCGGCCTCGGGATTGTTCCCGACCTTCTCGAGGAACACGGTAAAGTGCTCGGCGGTCTTGGGGTAATTCTTCTTGCTCTGATAGGCGAAGCCCAGAAAGTAGTGACTGGCAAACAACTCGGCGTTCGCAGCCAGTGCTTTCTCGAAGGCGACGATCGCGGCATCCATGTCGTTCTTTTTGATGGCCGCCTGGCCTTCCTGATACTCCTTACCACCGGCGGGGAGCTGTTGCTGCGCCACAGCTTCGCCGGCCAGCAGGACCATGATCGCCACTGCTAACCACTTGTTCATCAAATTTCTCCTTCTAGCGTTATTCTTGGGGCTTCCGGGTGAGTCGCCGAGGCGACATGAGACCCTGGCGTGGGAGCCTACCACAAGGGCCCGACGACGGCAAATCGCGCTCACCCTCGCCGAGTTACCTACCGATCGGTCAGTTTAGCCTCCCTGCCAACCCGCTAATGTCATAATAGCGCGAAATGAGGGTTTGCCCCGCCAGCGTAGGCGGGTAGCTACTTCGCTTGACGGCGAGCGAAGGAGAGTTGCTCTTTCCCTCCCCACATCATAGATTCTGAGAAAACCTGACGAACGTAACGCAGCGAAAGTTCTGAACATGAGCGCGAACTCCAAATCTGATTCGATGCAGGGGCGTAGGGTGGCCTTCGTCGCGGGTTGCCGAACGCCGTTCGCTAAAGCGGGCGGAATGCTGGCAGACCTATCGGCGTTGGATCTCGGCCGACTGGTCACTGCGGAGCTCGTTCAGAGAAGCGCGATCGACCCTCGCGCGATCGACCAAGTGGTTTTCGGCACCGTTGTACCCGATGTCAAAGCAACTAACTTGGCGCGCGAGGTGGTCCTCGGCGTCGGGCTCCCACCGACTATCGAAGCCTACACCGTGTCGCGCGCATGTGCTTCCTCGAACCAAGCGATCGTAGGTGCAGCCGAGGCGATCGCATCGGGGCAGGTGGATACGGTGATCGCGGGAGGAGCCGAGTCGCTCTCGAACGTGCCGATCCTGGTTTCCAAACCCTTGACCCGAGCGCTCCTCGCGGCGCGCAAGGCGAAAACACTCGCCGGACGGCTGACGGGATTCTCAGGATTGCGACTGAAGGATCTCGCACCGGTCGCCCCGGCGATCGCCGAGCTCTCCACCGGATTGACCATGGGGCAGTCGGCCGAGAAAATGGCGAAGGAGAACGGGATCTCTCGCGAAGCGCAGGACGAGTTTGCTGTGCGGAGTCACCAACTTGCCGCCGCCGCTACTGATGACGGGAGGCTCCCGGATGAGATCGTCCGCGCCTATATCCCGCCGCTATATGCGAAGTCGTTGGGAGAAGACGACGGCATCCGTCGAGACACTTCTCTGGACGTGCTCGCTTCTCTACGTCCCGTGTTCGATCGCCGTTATGGAAGCCTTACCGCGGGCAACTCCAGCCCACTGACCGATGGTGCGGCGGCCATGTTGCTCATGTCCGAAGAGAAGGCCAAGGCCCTAGGCTACCGCCCTCTCGGTTACATTCGGTCCTACGCTTTCTGTGGTGTCGACCCCTTCGATCAACTGCTTATCGGTCCTGCCCTGAGCACCCCGATCGCACTCCACAAAGCCGGACTCACCCTCGGCGACATGGATCTCATCGATCTTCACGAAGCCTTCGCTGCGCAAGTTCTCTCCGTGCTCCAAGCCTTCGAGTCGGCAACGTTCGCTCGAGAAAGGTTGGGGCGATCGGAACCACTGGGACAGGTGGACATGGATCGTCTCAATGTGACCGGGGGCTCGATTGCGATTGGTCATCCCTTCGCGGCGACCGGAGCACGTATCACGCTGAGTCTCCTGAACGAGCTCAGACGACGGCGCAAACGGTTCGGACTCATTGGCGTATGTGCCGCCGGCGGCCTGGGTTTCAGCATGGTCGTCGAGACGGAGTGACAATCATTGCGGTCTCTTCTACGTGACACCCGCGTCCTAGACTTCAGCCGTTACGCGCCGGGTCCTTTTTGCAGTCTGTTAGCGTCGGAGTTCGGCGCAGACGTCATCAAGATCGAAGAGCCCGGACACGGGGATCCTCTGCGCGGTTTGGATGAAGATGCGTTCCGACGACTCAATCGCGGCAAGAAGAGTCTGACCCTGAATCTGAAGTCGGATCGAGGCCGACGGCTCGTCCTTCGCCTCGCCGAGCGATCCGACGCCTTGATAGAGGGCTTCCGCCCCGGAGTGATGGAGCGTTTGGGGTTAGCCTTCGAGACATTGACGGAACAAAACCCTCGGCTCGTCTACCTCTCGATTACCGGATACGGGCAGCAGGGTCCCTACCGGAGCAGGGCGGGGCACGACATCAACTACATGGCGGTGGCGGGAGCGCTGAAGGAAGAGGTTCCTCGGGTTCAGTTCGCCGACCTCGCCGGAGGCGGGCTCTATGGAGCCCTCGCCCTGATGGCCGGTCTTCACAAGTCTGCCACGACCGGCAAGGGGTGCTACATCGACCTTGCCATGCTGGACGGCGTCGTCTCCTTGCTAGGGCTCGCGATGTCTCCACTCGGCGACGTACTTTCCGGCCGTTATCCGAACTATGGCCTTTACGAAACTCGCGATGGGCGGTGGTTGTCCGTAGGTGCGCTGGAGTCGAAGTTTTGGGATGCTTTCTGTGAGGGCATCCAAAGACCGGACTTGGTCGAACGCATGGGTGACCCGGTGGTGCGGCAAGAAGTCGCTCGGGTTATCGCCGGGAAGTCCGCGGCGGAATGGCACGCCGTCTTCAAGGACCGGGATGCCTGTGTGGAGCTGGTTCGAGATCCGCGGGAAACCCTATCGCACCCGCAGGTTTCACACCGGCAGATGTCCGATCCCGAGTTAGCGGTGCCCTTTGCCCGGCCCGCCGACTCCGATAAGCCTGCTCCGGAGCTGGGAGAGCATACCCTGAGCCTGCTCGAGGAGCTCGGCGTCAGTCCTGGCGAAGCCGAAAAACTGCGGACCGACGGGGTCTGCTAGAACTTGCCCCTTCGGCGGGGCAAAAAAAGGGGCCTTGCGGCCCCTTTTGTAGTCGGTTTCAATCGGCCCTAATGGGCGGGCGTTTCTGGTATGAACCAGCTATCGCATGCCCGACGCTGCCGCGTCCGCAACTTCGCGATAGCTCTTCTTGGCCGTTCTGCTGTGTCTACCGAGTAATTTTCCGTCCCGCTCCCCGTCCCGGTGCATGGGCTCGAGGCGGACATCGATGCCTCGTTCGAACTTGTTTTGGAGGCTGATCGTAGACATCACCGACTTTCATGACGTAGTCCCGTGTTTCCGCGGCTGCTCGGCTGCTACCGGCGCGAAGATACCCGGCGTTGAGCGGTCCGCCGTTGTACTCGGCGAGCACCATCCGTTCATCGTTGTAGCGGTGAAGAGTATGTCCAAATAAAGAGCAGCCATCTCCGTGTTCTTCTCCGGGTCGTACAACATCTCGTCGGAGTACTCCCAGTTGAGCGTTCGGGCCAACATCCTCCCGGTGGAAGGCCAGATTTGGTAGAGACCCTTGGCGTTCGCGTGGCTGGTAGCCGATGGGTTGTAGCCGCTTTCGACGATACCCACCGCGAGAAAAATGAGCGGGTCCACGGAGGGGTATTTGTCAGATGCTTGGAGTATGAGCCGCGAGTACTCGTAGGCCTCGTTGAGACTGACTCTCGGATTGGCCTTCATGATTTCGTCACGGATCCCGATCAAGAGTTGCTGTCTTCTGGAATCGAAGCTGATGCCGGCATCGAGGCTTTGAAGCTTTTGTTCGACTCGGTGCACGCTCAGCCCGAGTTCTTGGTTCAACTCGCCGACTCGATAAAACGCGTAAAACGCCACGCCGATGGTTATGAGGAGGAGAAACGACATGCTGATCAACGCCACCACCTGCCATGAGGGAGCTCGACGGAAGGAAATGGATCTACCCGTCGAGCTTTTCGTTGGACGTTCCCCCGTCGGCACCTGCTCGAGAGACACGTCCTTTGCGGCTCCAACTACACTCATCAAATCCTTTCTAGTTCTTGCCATTCAGGAAGCCTCCGTTAACGGAGTTTGGCGACCTCCAATGAGCGACCCCCCCAACGAAACTGGTACGACGCGTTGAGACGCTCGTTCGAGCTCACCTGGTTGCACCCGCTGCCGTCCGCTCCCCCCCCGACGAATCGGGCGGCGCGCCATGCGGACAGCGTTGTCGGAACCCCTCTGGGTGCGGTACAGCGGGAGACGGTACATGGGTCTAAGTAATCCGTGTATTAATTGCTCTAAGGCTTCCCTGCGTGGAATCGAAAAAGAGTACCCACTGCCCCATTGTATATAGTCCAAATCCATGGCAGCTAAAGTGCCCCGGGCCCACCACATCATGGGCCCCGAGCTATCGAACCCCCCTATATGTAGACGATGAGGCAGGAGTATAGCACCGCGCCAGCCCCCAGTCTACGAGAATCGTGCCGGCATCCAAAAGCTTCTGGCTGCTTTTTAGATGTGGGTTTTTTACTACGATCGAGGTCACTGTCAGCCGAACCGCTTTTAATTTGTTGTACATAAACCATTTATATCTATACGTTCGAGGCTCTAGGCATTCCCCAGAGCCACGTCGAGAGCCGCCCGTCCAGCCATCACAAGGAGATAGACGAGAAAAACGGCGACCGCGGCTACCCCTATTCGCCCTTTTCCCGAGAGCCAAGCGGCGCCGAGGCCGAGCCCGACGCTCACCGGCGCCATAACGAAGTAATGGTGTTTGAGGAGGAAATTGAAAAATAAGTCAAAACCACTGAATAAGATAAGGATGCCGCCCCACAGAAACAGAACCGTTCGTTCGGGAGACCTCGCAACCAACCCGAGTCCCAACAGGCCTACCAGGGGTAGCAGGGCGTTCTCGTAAGTAAAGGAGAGCCTTCCTGGGAGATTCACGGCTCGATTCCAGATGGAGGGACCCCCCGCCTGGGATGTCGAGCCCGAGAACAACTGAGGCAGGGACTCGCTTAGGAAGGGCCAAGTCCAGTGAATGTAGTAAAGGATGAAGGCGGCGGCTGTCGCGGTGAGGGTCACGCCCGCCAAGGCGCGTGTGGGTCCCGGTGCCTGGCGGTAGAGGAGGGGTAGGGCAAGAGTCAGCACTGCGGCCGCAAACAACAAGGAGGCAGTGTAGGAGAGAAAGCAGATCGTCAGCGCCACGGTTGCCCACCACCACGTCGCTCGCTCCTGCAGATGGTCGAAGCGTAACGTGATGAGGGTCAGGGCCATCGTAGCGGCCCACATCCCGAAGAGGGTCATCAAGTGCCCCAACCCCAGGAGCTGAAACGTCGGAGGAAGGCTGACGGCGATCACCCCCGCCAACACTCCTGCGCGGATGCTTCCGAAACGGGTGGCCAAAGCCGATGCCGCCAGCGCAATCAGCGCCAACATCGAAGCTAGAACGCCTTTTTCGAGCGAATAAAACCACGCCCGAGGAAACGTTGCCAGCGGCGACACTAAGGTGTGGTACAGGCACGAGTGCGGTATGACGGCGTCGCCCCAGTGCGGTTGGTGACTGAGCATGTTCTCGGGGGAGGGGAGGTAGTAATGCATGAATCGCCCCTGCCAAATCTCTTCGGCAATCGAGGAGTGGTAAACGAAGTGACCTCCCTCGTAGAGTGGAAACAGCGTGGCGGTCGACCACGCGACGAAGCCCGCCATCGCGGCGGCGATGGCCGATGGACCGAGAACGGGGAGCCAGCCATGTCGGTTTAGAACACCCAGCGCGGCCGTGACTAAAGAGGCAAAAACCAGCCCCGCGAAGGTAACTACCAAGAAGATTGGGACGAACGGGATGACGAGGACCGGGTCGATTGTTAAAGCGAAGAGCTCTCCGACAAGAAGTAAGACCGTGACCGTTGCCGCCGCCCTGGCGCTCAATCCGGCGGCTCCGCACGCCCCCATGAAAAATAAGCTCGCGCCGAACAAGGCGAACAGGATTCTTGGAGATGCGAAGCTTCGTCCTCGCTTGATTCGAACACCGTCGATGCGCAGACCGAGCGGTGCGGATGACGAGGGTAGCTGCAGTCGGAGGCCGGATCTCCAGCTCAAAGGTGCGTAAGCGACGAAGGAGTGCCGGCTCCATGACGGACCAAGCTCGGCGGTAAGCTCTTTACCTCCGGCACGGGCCAGGATGAGAGATCGAGGTACGTCAACCTCTTCGGGAGGACCACGCCGTAGCCCGGAGGGCGACGGCGGGAGAGACGCGGTGATCTCGACCGTCCACTCACTGCCCCCACCGAAATCGCGTAGGTCGATCTCGGCTCCTTGAAGAGCGCGCCGAAACGTGACTCCTTCCTCCTGGTCAAAACCGGCGAAACGGTGTGCACGTGTTGTTTCCCGACCCGAGCCTAGGTCCACCTCTAGTGAAGAGCGCGCCAAATAGGATGCTGTGCCGCCGGCCAAGCTCAGTAACGCCAAAGCCGCGACTGGCCATCCACGCCACAGTTTCAGACCGCGGATTGTGGAACGGAAGGACTCAACGAGAATTTCCAAGAGAGTACATGTCGCGGACGGGAAGACGAACCGAAAGGCTGCGGCCAGAACCAGGATCCAGAAAGTAGCTGGTGCTAGGAGCGCCGCATAGGGCCTGGCGAAAGCGAAGCCGACAGCCCAGGCGGCGGCGACTCCCATACCGATGTGGAATGCGCGTCGGTGCGTGCGTCCACTCTGCACGAGCAGTGTGAAGATCAAAAGCAAACCGGCGCTCGTAAAAACCAACTGCCGAAGCGGTGCAAGCCCGAGCTGGATGAATGAACCGGTCGGTACCAATCGGACCTCATGGACCCGCACACCCAGAGAGCGCCGATCCCCCTCTCCGGGGGTGAACGTCTCGGAACGGAAGACGATCTCGAGATCGGAGCGCCACCAGCCACGTGTTTCCGCAGCGAAGGAGATCGTTTCGGGACGGCTTCCCGGTCTCGTTTGGAGGGACTCACCTTCCGCTTGGATGACGAGAAGCGGCGGATCTTGACCAGGGTGACGGAAGCCCGAAACGTGTGTTTCCACCCGAGCCTTTAGGCCAGGCCCAGGGTCTGGAAAAACTAGGGAGCTCCGCGCTCTGGTCCAACGATAGGCACCTTCGGCATCATGAAAGTTGTGAACGGTGAGAGCACCGAGTAGTCCTGAGCCGGGAGAAATCACGAGGGTAGGCCGAATAAGATAGCCGAGACTCACGGCCACCAGCGATGCAAAGGCTAGCCAACGAAGCTCGGGAATCTTGACCCATCGACTCACTCGCTGCTTCACGCTCTGCAATCCCGCCGCCCGATTGAGGTAAAGTTGGGTGCCCAGTATGTCCCGTTACTAGGAGTGTGTCGATGCTGAAAGGAGATCTCGGATGAGCATCCGCGTCTCAACTCTGCTTTGCTTGGCTTACTTGTCGGCGCCGCCGGACCTTTGGAGTCAGAGCTCGCCGATCGTTCCGGAGAGCGTCTGGGAGGCGCTGGCGAACGAGCTCTCTGGCGACATAGCTTTCGACCACCTCCGACATCTAACTCTTTATCACTCTCCGAACGCGGCCTCCGAGGGATTTCGTCTTTCCGCGGAGTGGGTCGCGGCCAAGGCAGAAGAAATAGGGCTCCAAGACGTCGAGACACTCTCGTTGAACAAGCCTACAAGAGGGTGGACCATCCGCGGCGGAGAAGCCCGAATCGTCTCCCCCTTCGAGCTGAAGCTTGGCGATGTGCGCGAGACACCGCTCCGCGTCGCTGTTAATTCTCACGCAACCGATGTCACGGCTCCACTCGTGGACGTCGGTGAGGGAACGAAGGAGTCCGACTACGAGGGTAAGGACGAGGGTAAGGACGTGTTGGGCAAAGTTGTTTTCGCCTCCGGGGAGCCGGGTACGGTGCACCGTCTATCGGTATGGGAGCACGGGGCGGTCGGCGTCATTAGTTACGGGAGCCGACGTCGAGCCTATCCCGACCAAATGCCCTGGCGTCGGATCTCCGAGCGAGCGTCAGAAACGGAGAGTCCGAGCACCTTCGCCTGGATCCTCACGGAACGTGAGGGCGAGAGATTGCGAGAAAAGCTCGAACGCGCCGATGAGCCGATCGAAGTGAAGGTCAGTATCGATGCCGAGTTCGGCGAGTCTACCCGAGGAATCGTCGCAGGTTGGATTCGGGGGACCAACCCGAACCTATCGGCAGTCGTTTTGGTCGCGCACCTTCAGGAAGAAAAGCCCTCGGCCAACGACAATCGTTCCGGCTGCGCAAGTCTCCTCGAGATCGGCCGCAGCCTCGCTCGTTTGATCGAGGAGGGGAAGCTCCCTCGTCCCCGGCGGGACATCCGTTTTTGGTGGGTGGACGAGATCCGTGCGCCCTACCAGTATTTTGCCGAAAACCCGGATGCAGCAAAACGTATGTTGGTAGCCTTCAACCAAGATATGGTGGGAGCGAAGCTCAGCCTGGGTCCACGCTCGGCGATACTCGGCCGAACGCCCTTCTCGCGGCCGAGTTTCGTGAACGACGTGGCGGTGAGTGTCTTCGAGACGGTACGCAGGGGGAACACGGCGTTCCCGTTCACGCGCGACGAGACGGACGAAGGGGGGTTCGCACGGCCGATCGTCGCGACGCTAGGCACTCGGGAACCCTTCTGGGCGATGGCGGTCCCCGCTTTCGGTAACACCGATCACTTGGTTTTTAACGATGGACGGGTTGGAGTCCCTGCGGTGTCCCTGGACAACTGGCCGGATCCCTATATCCATTCCAGTGACGATGACCTTTGGCAAGTGGATCCCACGCAACTCGAAAGAAATGCCTTCGTGGTGGCCGCGACGGCTTACACCGTCGCTTCGTTGGGCGAGCCCAACATCGGTCGCCTCGCGGTCTTGCTGCAAGGAGGGGCGCAGACAAGGCTGGGACGAGACGGAGCGTCGGCGCTGGCGCGACTCGTGGACGACTCGGCCGGATCCATTTCCTCTCGATACAAGGATGCCGAGATGCTTCTCTCGGTGTCCACCGCTCAAGAGATCGCGACCATCAATTCTGCTTTGGTCTTGGTGTCCTCCGGCGGGGCCGGTGAAAGGCTGTTGAAGCAAGTGCGGGCACGAGTAGACAACCTCGGTCGGACGCTTCAAGAAGACGTGGATGCATTCTACGAGGAGCGAACCGGCCAAGCTCCAAGAAGCGAGTTTTCCCCCGATGAAAAGGCGGCGGCCGAGAGGGTGCCGGAATGGACGATGTCGTTGGCGGAGAGTCTAGAAAAGATGATGCGGAGAGGTCCGCGCGCTGAGGTCGAAGGATTGCACGGTCTTTATCAGACTGAGGTGCGCAACCTGGTTGATGGAAAACGGGCTGTGCTCGATATCTACCGTATGGTAGAGCAGCGTCTCTTTCCGTCGGCGAGTGGTACTACAGCCCGGTCGAGCTCGACGACGTGGTCGCGGTCCTCGAAGCCTCCGAGAAGGCTGGGGCGATCCGTATCAAGAGTCGGTAGTCAGTGAGCAGTGATCAGTGATCAGTGATCAGTGACCAGTACATCCAATAGTTGATAACTGATTACTGGTTTTCCTCGTACAGACGGAGGGGTCCTCCTGAAGGTCTCTCTCAGGGGACTTGCAAAGACTAGGTTGGTTTAGTCTTTAATTTTTTGACGTGCTCGAAGCACTCGCCGCAGGGCCGCTCTTGGAGCGGTTCTTTTCAGATTGGGTTGTTTTAGGAGTGCTATCGGAGCTTTCACTTTCGCTCTTACTGGATGAGTCCTGTTCGCTCTTGCTGGATGAGTCCTGGCCTTTGCGGGCGTAGTCGGTGACGTACCACCCGGTCCCTTTGAATTGAATTGCCGGGGAGGATAAGAGCCGTTCGACCTTACCTTTGCACTTCACGCACGAGGTGAGCGGCGAGTCTGCCACCTTCTGCAGCATCTCAAAGCGGTGGCCGCAAATCTCGCACTCGTATTCATAAAGAGGCACAAAAACAACTATACCACTTGGAAGCAGATCCGTCAACCCTTTGATCGGCAAGGTGTTACGAAGAAGCGGTTTCCCAGCGGCCCCGCTCCCGACCTCACCCGGAGCTCGAAACCTGTTCTACACTCTCGACTTGCTGGACTTTGCAAGCCAGGGCTCACCAGGCGCCGAGCAGGCGTCGCACCACGACCAACTCGCCCAGGTGGTAAGCATTGTGATCGGCCAACACCAAGACCTCTCGTAGGACGGTTTGCCCATCTCCATGCGGGATGGGAGCGTAAAGGTCGGTCGCTGGGTCCTGGACGAATTCCCGAAACATTTTGAGATCCGCCTGAAAGAGCCCGACGCTCCACTCCCACGACCCGGGCTCCGGTGGTGCCGCTTCTTCCGGCCAGTAACCGGCTGGAAAATCTGGAGATACGTGCTTGGGGTTGCGACTGAACTCCAAGATGTCCCGCTGCGCGATCCGTAAATGCTCCAAGATCTCCCAGGGGGTGTGCGGTGCTCCTTGCGGTCTCTTCGCCTGAAGCTTCAAAGGTAGGGCGGAGGTGGCGGTGTCGAAGTCCACATGGGCCTGTTTTCCGGTAAGGAGCTTGCCGAGATGCTCTCGAAGCGTCCGGTCTTCACTTGAAGGGCTCAATCGGTTCCACCTCTGTGACGTTTCATGAGTCTTACGAAAGCTCGACTTGCCCTTTCGCGGTGTCGAGAGTCGCCTTGAGCCTTTCGGCGACACCCTTTCTGACGTCGACGTCCAATCGAAACGCGGCGAGAAGAGCTCTTACGTCTTCGGGATGCTGAGCTTCGATCTCCAGCCGCACCAAGTTACACCCGATGGGCGCATCTTGGCCAGGATGAGCAGTACCTCCCCATTCGATGAATCCCGGAACATCAGGAAGTAGTCCTCGACCCTCGATAGTCGCGAAACTCCAGCGGAGCACCGTTCCGTCCGGCTTTCGGCGGGACTCGGAAACCTTGGCGATTGGATAGCCGTGTTCCTTGCCGCGCGCGACAAGCTCTTTCATGTCGTTGACCCGGGCGACCCAGCTAATGAGGCACCCTTGTTCGAGCTCTGCCAATTCGGTAGCTAGACCGGAAACGTTTCCTTGTCCGGGGTCGGGAGCGATGATCTCCAAGTAGCGACTCTCCCCCAACGAGAGAAGGGCGTTCCGGGTTCCGAGGCCGGGATGGCTTCCCCCGTGAGCCGCCCGAACTCCGGTCCGGCCCGCGATTTCGTCGATCCCACGCTGGAGGTCGTGGGTTCCCCAAATTAGATGGTCGAGCATTACCTAGTACTCGCTCGGCTCTTCCATTAATGCCTCGCCGCTCTTCGCGGCTCGGTTTGCCGCTTCGGGATGTTACCCTACGCGGCAGCTGAAGGCTCCGCCTCGCTCCCGGGGAAGCTCAATCAGTCGCTGCGTTCTCTCGGGCTCGCTTCGCCAGCGTCGTGCCGACGAGCGCGCCCACGGTACCCGCTAAGAAACCGGCGGGAACATCGACCCCGTGGTGGTAGCGCGTGTAGACGCACGCGAGGCTCAGCCCCGCTGCAAAAAAGCCAAGGACGAGAGACGCACGCCGATGAAACGGCGCCAAACCGAAGACCATTCCCCAACTGCCCGCAACGTGCGAACTGGGGAAGCAACCTCCCGACACCGCGCCTCGTTCGATGATCCATTCGATGATCGGGGTAAAGACGATTCCCTCGAAAGGCTTGAGACCCGCCATCACTTCTGGATTCTCCCAGGGTCCTCTGGCAGGAAGCCAGGGATACCAGATGAAACAGAGAAAGAAGGCAAGCATCATGGAAGTGATGGCGCCCTCGAACCCAGGGCCGGGCTCACCCTTTGTTCCTTTAGGCTCGAACCACGCGACCGTCACCCCGCCGATTAGAATGAGGTAATACGAAAAATAGAAGGCATGCAGGATCTCGTCTTGGGGTAGTCCTTCCCAGCCTGACATAAGAAGCGCGGGCAGATCGCCGAAGAGCCAGCGGTCCACCGCATAGAGCTTCGGCTCGAACCAGTAAGGCGACGCGGGTGCGATCGCATTGACAGTCTGCTGGACTTCCTCGAAGTAGAGCACGACCAGGAGAAGCGGATAGCTGTATCGGAGGAATCGCGCGCCCCCGCGAACCATTTTCCGCCAAATCGGCTCATCCGGCGGAGCCAGCTCCCAGCGCGCCCCGCGCGGCGGAAGAACGAAGACCCCAAATACGACGAGGGCGTGAAGTACGAGAATGGGTAAGGGGTCGGCGATGCTGTTATAGCAAGCAAGGACGAGCAAAGCGGTCAGCACCGTGTAGAGAATGACCGCGCCATCCAACGCTGCCCAGGGTTGTATTCCTTTCCATCGAGTCTGCACAGGTTCGTCGGCCCTCGAGGCTTCGGGGTCTACTATAGCGAAACCGCCAGGAGCTCCTTCACCCGCCAGGCGGTTAGTTTGTTCTAGCAAAGGCAGATCCTTCATCACACCTCCCCGACCTCTGGTCTCGAACCGACCGGGTCGCGAATGTCTTCGAATATCCGGGCGGATAGATTCCTATCCGTTCGGATAGCGTCGTACGTCGTGCCGGTGGCGAGAAGGCCGCGCTAGAAGCGGGCTTGCACGGCCGGCAACGGGCCACATTGCAAGCGCTGTGCCGAGCTCTTGGAGGCTAAAATGTCCAGCCGAGTGAGGTCGCAATGCTGAAGTCGTTGCGGGAGAAGGTCTGAACGGGGGGATCGCTATCGAAGCTCTCGTAGACGTTGACGCCAAAAAAGAGATCTTTGATGAGCTCGACTCGAACGCTGCCCTCCACCCGTAGGCGGACGCGACCCCATGTCGTCAGGTTCGGAAAAACGAAGAAACGTCCCGTGATCTCTACCTTCGGGGTGTCGTAGCTAAAGGTTTCGTACTCTAAGCCGGCGATCGCCTCGCTGCTGGTGATGAAGTCCGTGTCCACGTACTTTTCTCTTGCGACGCCGAGGCCGCCGATGACCGAAAGATCACTTCTGGTGGATTGGTAGAGGTGACGGCCGGCGCCCCCACCAAAGAGCCCGCGGAACTCCAAACCCTGTGTCGAGCTCTGTTGGAAGGAAGAGAGGCCGAAAGCGTACCATCGAGATCCCAAAAACCATTCATAACCTAGGTCGAGAACATTACGCGTGATTCTTTCTGCGCCTTCCTGATCCTGTAAGAGCGAACTGAAGTGTGTTGTGGCCAGATACTTTCGGGTCCGATAATTCGCCTGCGCATCGAGAGCCCATTTTTCTGCGCTATTGGCCTCGGCGAAGCTATAGCCCAAGCTGAACGACCCCTTGACGCGCTCCCAGAAGCTTTCTTCAAAAGGCTCGATCTCGACCACCCGGAGGTAATCGACGGGCACTTTGTCGCCGATGGAAACGACATCCAGGACCTGATTCTTGTCCCCCGGCGCGAGGGAGCCGACCAACCGGAGGCCGGAGCGGAGCGCCACGGTATAGCGGTACTGGCTGGTGACCTTCTCGATCTTTTCCCATTCGATCTCCACCGTTCCCATGGAGTCGGTGCGGACGGTCAGCTTTCCACGCTCGAGCTTCTTGATCTCGCCCGTGACGTGGTCGCCATTAATGAGAATGATGACGTCTGTCTTGGGACGTGCCTGGACGGGACTCGCCGCGAGCGCGAACAGGGCGCCGATAGCGGCTGTACGACTGAGCCTTGACTTGAAAAGGACGTTTTTTTCCAGACTAAACATGGGTTCCTCTGTAGATTCCGGGAGCTCCAGACGACTGTTTCCATGGCATGGTGAAGTTTCCTACCAGAACGTGGTATTTTACCAGTGGCTCCCTGCAGTAACCGCCACCCGCGGGACTTGCTGGGTCAGTACAGATTGAGAGGAGCGAAACGAAAAATGAGAAAGTACCTGATGATTCTACTTGCCGGCGGGATGCTGGCTTCCTGCAGTACTGCGACCGAGGTTAGCGAGCTCTCCGCCATCCAAGGCGACTGGGAGTTGGTCTCCATCGGAGGGAGTCAAGTCCCGGTGCCCGCGCGCTACACGATTGTGTTCAACGCGGATGGCAGCTTCAACGCACGCAATGATTGCAATCAGTGCAGCGGCGGCTACACGACGGAAGGTAACAACATTAGCACCGGCGGCGCGGTTGCTTGCACGCGGGCTTTTTGTGCGCCTCCTTCCTTCTTTGACGAGTACGCCGCGGCTCTCTCGAGCATGTCCTCGTTTATAAGGGAAGGCGCGGAGCTCCGCATTCAATACGCCGGAGGCGTGCTGGTTTATCGCGTAGCCGAGTAAGCACTAGCCACAACTTGGGAGTGACACCTTGGACCATCTGCAACGGCGTACCGACGCCGTCATTGCGGGCTACCTATTAACCACTGCGGTCCTGGTAGCGGCGTTTCACCAGCAATTCGCGCCCTGGAAGTCGCTCGTGGCGGTCCATTTACTCGCGAGCGCCTTCATCTCCAGTCTCCGTTTTCTACCACCCAAGCTGCCGGGGGCCGTGCAATTCTTCCGCGACTGGTATCCGGTGATGGTTCTCCCTCTGCTCTACAAGGAAGTCGCGGTCTTCGCCGCAGCGTTCGGCAATTGGGGCCTCACCGCGGTTCTCCAAGACCTCGAGGTGAGCCTGTTCGCCGGTCATCCGAGCCTCTACTTGAGTGAACACCTCCCGTGGGCCCCTCTTTCAGAATATTTGCATTTCTGCTACTTCGCGTATGTGTTGATGGTTCCCGCGGTGGGAGGCTATTGGTATTACACGAAGCAGCTGACGAAATTTCGTGAGCTGGTGTTTCTCGTTTCCGTGACGTTGACGGTGAGCTACCTCTTCTTCGTCTTGTTCCCAGTGGATAGCCCCTTCTATCTCTCAGAGCCGCTTGGTGAGCCGCTCGCCGGCAACTTTTTCTACGAGTTGGTGCACTTCATGGCCGGGCAGGGCGGTGCGCGAGGTGGTGCCTTTCCCAGTTCTCACGTCTCTGTCTCGACGGTGGTCCTACTCGTGGTCTGGAACCATGACCGTCGGCTGGGTTACTTCCTGGCGCCGATCGTCGCAGGCATCTACGTGGCGACCGTCTACGGTCGTTTCCACTACGCACTAGACGTGATCGCCGGTCTCGCCCTGGCGGTTGCGATCGTGGGAAGTTATCGCGCGGTCGCCGGCCGCGAGGTGGAAGCTCGTGGTCCGACCCCGGAGGCGACGCTCACGGACAGCCCTTTGGGCTGAGATCGGGCCGGCCGATCCCTTCTTGGGTTCCGCACCAAGAGTACACAAGGTTGATGTCCTCGGCGGTGGGTGGAGTCACCACGCGCGCCTTCTCTTTGGTGTTGAGAACGTCGTAGAAGTCCATACGGATTCGCTTCGGGTCGATTTCCACGATCGCGAAACCGAAATTCTGCGAGAAGTGTCGCTGAGTGAGTGACGGCTGTTGTTTCGGCGGGTTGTTCTTGCCTTTGCTCTTCCCGGCCGCTCCTTGCACGATCTGCTCGAAACCCTGCGCGGTCAGGTGCTCCTGATGATGAGCATGCCCCGCCAAGTATACGTGGACACCGCATTCTCGGATTAAAGGGTTTTCGATCAGCGCTCGCGTCCGCTCTTCTTTGGAATCTCCTCGGTGGTGTCCGCTGTTGTAGGCCGGCTGATGTCCGAAGACTAGCTTCCAACGATTGGCTTGCCTCTCCGCGCAAAGCGCCTTCTTCGCGGACGCGATTTGAAGTCCGTTCAAATCGCGCCTCTCGTCGGTATCGGTGTGAAGGGCATAAATTTGGATCCACTCCGGCAACAGCGGAACCTCGTAGTGGAAGGTAGGGAACCGCCAGAGGGTGCTGAACTCGGAGTAGGTGAGCATGGCGGCGATCGCGTTCTTGCGATAATCGTGATTCCCCAGCGCCACCCAAAAATGAAAGCCGGGTAGGTCACGGAACGACTCGTAGGGTGCTTCGAATTTGTCATCGAACTGACGGATGATCTCTCGATAGCTCGCATCGACATTGTCTCGTGACTTCACTTCGATGCCGTCTTCGTAGATGTTGTCGCCGAGCATCAACGCAAAGTCGCACTGCCTTTCGCGGCAGACTTCGTACATGGCCTGGCCGACGCGATACTGACCCGCCTCGCCAGTGCCCCCGTCACCGAAAACGAGGAGCACGAGCTTATCGCGATCGCTAAGGTCGGTGACGTCGAAGGGCCATGCATTTTGAATCGCGGCCAAAGCCCAGCCTGCGAAACCTACGAATAGTCCGGCCATCCCTAGAATCCACGATTTGCGTCTCATTCAACTCTCCGCCTTAAAATCTTTGTACATTGTATTCCAACGCGCCGCGTCCGGGGAGCTCACCGCGCGGATAGCGTCCTATCCTTTTGGTTAGGGCGTCCCATGGAAAGTCCACCCCGAGAGTAGGTCCGTGTCTCTCTGCTTTTCATTGAACCGTTGACGAATCATTGACTTGCGGTTCGATAGGCCTTTTTTCGAAGTCGCTACGCGGGGTGGAACAGACGTTGCAGTAGGACCGGCCGGAGGATCTGACGGAATGGATAGGCTAGTCACTGCGAACATCGCCGAACGTCCCACGAGGGCGGCGGCGAGCATTCTCGGAGTTGCGATTGGGATCGTTCTCATCGTCGTCACATCGGGTCTTGCGAAGGGAATGTTGCGAAGCACCGCGGAGCGGGAAAGCAACGTGGGGGCGGAGCTTTTGTTTCAACCACCTGGCAGCTTCGGGGCCGGCGTCACCACCACGCCTCTCTCACTACCGGTGCCATACGCGGAAGCGCTTTCGAAGCTCGATGGCGTTCAGGCCGCGACGCCGGTGGGTCGTTATGTGCGAAGTGGTGCGGGTGGGATCGGTTTCGAGCTGGTAGAGGGCATCGAATTCGAATCGACGTCCGGTCACCAGAGCTATTCGGAGATCACGGGACTCACAGTGGTCGAAGGGCGGGAGCCCGAAGGCGATTTGGAAATCGTCATCGACCGTCAGCGAGCCGCCGACGGTGAAGCCGCAGTCGGTTCGACTATCGAGCTATTCGGCCGCGACTTCACGGTGGTCGGGATCTACGAGCCGGAGATGGGCGCGCGGATAAAGATCCCCCTCAGTTCCATGCAGGAGCTGCTGGGCACTCATGACAAGTGTTCCTCGGTCCTCATAAAGACATCCACACCGGAGATGCAGGAAGCGGTTGCGGAGCGAGTCGAGGCGAGCTTTCCCGGCAACCAGATCATCTTCACGCGAGACATCCCTTCCTTCTACGAGAAGGGGATTCCGAGCCTGACCGTGTTTCTCGACGTGGTGCTGGGGTTGGCGGTCGCCATCAGCGGATTGGTGGTTCTCTTGGCGATGTACACCGCGGTCTCGGCGCGAACTCGAGAGATCGGGATCCTCAAATCGCTGGGAGCTTCAAGGCGCTTCATCGTTTCCATTATCGAAAAAGAAGCCCTTGCGATCAGCGGAATCGGCGTCGTGGTAGGACTCCTGTTTTCCTTGCTGGTGGGAACGGGCATTTCGGAACTGACTTCGTTAGTAGTGAAGATGGAGCCCATTTGGGTTTTGAAGGCTGGTCTCGTAGCTTTGCTGGCCGGAGCCGTGGGCGCTCTTTATCCGGCACTTCAAGCCGCCAAGCAGGACGCGGTGGAGGCGATATCACATGATTAAGGAACTTCAGGTCGAGATGTCGAGCCCCGCTAGATCCTGCGGGGCGTCCAGTGGGCGTTGGGTGGCACAAATCGAGCGCGGCAGGACGCCACTCGATAACTCGCCGACGGTGCTGGAGACGACTGGTCTCGAGATGCACTACAAGATGGGGAAAGTGACGGTACCCGCCCTCCAAGGCGTAGATCTAGAGATCTTTCAGGGAGAGTTCGTTTCCATTATGGGTAGCTCTGGCTCGGGGAAGTCAACGTTGCTTCACGTCATCGGGGGGCTCTTGTCTCCCACCGGTGGCCGCGTCTTCGTTCGCGGGGAAGACATCACTTCCATGAGCGACTCTCAAAGAACGGATCTGCGGCGTAGAGAGATCGGCTTCGTCTTTCAACGATTCAACCTCTTCCCCACACTGAGCGTGGACGAAAACCTTGTGTTGGCAGAGAGAATTCATGCCGGGGGCAGTCCTCGTCACACCGGAGACCGGGCGCGGCGAAAGGAGCTTCTCGGCCTTTTGGGATTGGCCAAGAAACTCCATCACAAGCCGAGCGAGCTCTCGGGGGGGGAACAGCAGCGGGTAGCCCTGGCGCGTGCGGTGGTGAACCGCCCCTCGATTCTTCTCGCCGATGAGCCCACCGGCAACCTCGATTCGGAGAACTCGGAGATGGTTCTTGCCATGCTTCAAAAATTAAACGGGGAGCTCGGCCAGACCATCGCAATGATCACACACGACACCGAAGCGGCCAACTACTCGATGAGAATAGTTCGCATGAAAGACGGACAAATCTGTAGCGATTCGGCCGTTGAATCGCACCATGAGCGAGAAGTCTTCACCGGATGACTCCATTCACTAGTGTCCTGTATCAGTGGAATTGCTGATACGGGGCACGAGCAACAAACAACAAGGAGGAGAATAAATGAAACGACAAGCTTTGATGATTCTGCTAGGAGGGGCGTTTCTTGCCGCTTGTAGCAACTCGACTTCGGTTAGCACGCTCTCCGACGTGCAGGGCGAGTGGGAGCTTCAAGCCTTCGAGCTGAATGACGGGAGCCTCCAACAGGTTCCCAACCCGGAAAATTACACCATCCTTTTTTCAGCCGATGGAAACGCGCATGCGCAAGTGGATTGCAATGTATGCAACGGATCCTACGAAACCGAAGGGAATTCCATCAACTTTGGTCTCATGGCTTGCACCGTAGCGGCTTGTCCCCCGGGGTCTTTGGACTCGCAGTATCAAGCCGCTCTCGGCTCGACGTCCACTTTCGTGCGATCGGGATCCGAGCTTTCGCTTGGCTATACCGGGGGCACGATGCGGTACACCATCAGCGAGTAGCCGATGAATTCTCGGGAGGTTCATGCATGGCGGCCCACCCCGCCGCCTCCTCGAGGAACTTACGCCTCTCGTAGACCCGCCCACCAAGAATAATCCGCTCGACCTGCGTCTCACGTGCTGGGTCGAGCGAGAAGCAATACGCAGCCGAGCGTAGCAAGCCCTCCCAAGACGAGCAGGCTCAAATGCGTTCCGTCGCTAACGAAACGAACCGCGCCGTATAGGGCGAGGGCGTTACTGCAGAAATTGAACACCAGTCCCCAAACGCGGCCGGTCACCGGACCGTAGCGTTGGTCGAGGTCGATCATCGCACCCACCATCCGAGTCGGTTGAAGATGTAGATGAGGGCGACTCCGTTGAGCAGCGTGATCTGGAGCATGATGCCCAGATTCCAAAGATACGATTTGGAGCGGTCTTCGCCCAGGACCTTACGATCGTTCAACAGTAAATAGAACGACCAACCGACGATGTTGTTCGCCAGCGACAAGAAGGCCCCGATCGCTACCACCAGCCAAACCGGCCGGTCGTACCAGACCGCGAGAAAGCCGATCTGCGGTGCGAGCGCGCTCAGTCGCCAACGCCAAGAGCCCGTATCGGGTTCCCAACCGAACGCTTCGTGGATAGCGATGGCTCCCGCCAGACTCATGCCCACGGTCGTCGTCACCGGCACCGCCAAAAACGCCACGAAGAAAAGCGCTTGCGACCAGGTTGGTCCCAGCAGAGGCATAAGGGATCCTGCAAGCTCGGTGGCGGTTTCCGGGAAGAGCCCGACTTTATGAAGCGTTCCCGCGAAGACAGCCATGACCAAATAGTTCACAAGTACGAAGGGTAGGAAGAGCCCGAAGACGATGTCGAACCGGGCGAGGGGCTCGTGCTTTCGTCCCCAACCGCGGGCTAGTCCGGCGTACTGAAAGAAAACCCAATCCATGACACCGATCGCAGCCGCGGAAGAGGCGACGAACAGATCCACACCCTCGACCCCAGATGGAAGCCAGGGGACGAAGAGCCCACGCAGCATGGCGCTCCAATCGACTCCGACCAGCACCAGACAGATCGCGAAGCTCACCAGCATGACCCCGATGCTGATCTTCATGAAGTTCTCGACCAACTTGATGCCGCGTTTTCCCCGTCCATAGCTCAACGTCAAGCAGGTAGTGACCGCCATGTAGAGCACCCAGTTGTATTGACGAGGGAACTCGAACCCCAACAAAGGCGTTAGCGACTCGATGAAATGCGTGCCCAAGCTGTACTGGCCCCAATTGAAGAGGATTGCGACCGCGGCGGTGCCGACCAGCGCCGTCATCAGGGAGCCAATGATCCAACCGTGATGCTCGTTCTGGAGGGCGATGACGCGAAAACCGCGGGTGGTGAACCGTGCGCTTGCGGCCATCATGAAACAGCCCAAGCCCATGGATACCCAGAGAAGCCACATGGTTTTGTAGCCGAAGGTGGCGCCCGAGAGCATGGCGGCGGTCAAGGTGCCCCCACCGAGGGTCAGCGCCGCATCCATGAAGCCCGGGCCCCCGAGCCGCAAGTAGCCCGGAAGTCGAGACAACCAGGGCGCCTTGTCCAGTCGGTCGAGCTCTTTGATTTCGGCCTCGAGCTCGGCAGGCGGAATGGCCTCGGCAAGGGGATAGCGCTCGGTGCCTCGCTCGGTTTGAGCCATGGGATTGTGGGTAGTTATACCACCCTTCTTTTCCCGGTTTTGGCTTGGTGTTGGGCCACTTTGTGTTCCAAGAGGGCTTTGAACTATTCTTGACGTCCAATGCCTGTATCCGAAGCAGACACCATGAGGGCGGTCGTGATTCATGAGCACGGCGGCCCGGAAGTACTCAAGCTCGAACCGGCTTGGCAGCGACCGAAGGCCGGGCCGGGTGAGATCCGGGTCAAGATCAAAGCGTGCGCTTTGAACTTTCTGGATGTTTTCGTTCGCGAAGGGATGCCCGGCGAGCCGACACCCCTTCCTCACATTACCGGCGGTGATATTGCAGGTGTGGTCGATTCCGTGGGGGAGGGTGTGACGCGACCAGCGGTAGGCGATCGCGTGCTTCTGAATCCCACCTGGGGATGCGGCACGTGCGAGTACTGCCTCGAGGGTCAGACACCGCGGTGCCTGCGGATACACATGTTGGGCGAGGTTGAGCCCGGCGGCCTCGCGGAATATGTGGTCTGCCCCGCCGGTCAAGCGATCCTGATTCCCGCGGGTTACTCGTTCGACGCCGCCGCGTGTTTGCCGGTTACCTACGGGACCGCTTGGCGCATGGTGGTGACGCATGGGCGCGTGAAGCCGGGGGAAGTTGTATTGGTGCTGGGTGCAGGAGGCGGCGTTGCGGTAGCCGCGATGCAGATCGCGAAGCTCCTGAACGCTCGGGTCATCGCAACTGCATCCACCGCAGAGAAGCTGGCTCGGGCCAAGGAGTTCGGGGCCGACGACGTCATTAACTATGTCGAGGATGAGGAGTGGGACCAGGCTGTTCGGCGGCTCACTGGAAAACGTGGGGTGGAGGTGGTGATCGAGTCGGTCGGTGCCGCCACTTGGGAAGGTAGCATCCGGGCGCTCGGCAAGGGGGGGCGCCTGGTAACCTGTGGTGCTACTTCGGGTCCTATCGGCCCTACCGACATCCGCTATCTATTTCGGCGCGAGCAGAAACTTCTGGGCAGTAACGGTTGGACTCATGAGGAGCTCGAGGAAGTCACCACCCTAGCCTTCGAAGGCAAGCTCCGCCCGGTAGTGGATCGAACGCTGCCTCTCGAACGCACCGCCGAAGGAGAGATCGCTCTCGAGAAACGCGAAGTCTTCGGAAAAGTCGTCATCCGACCGGAGAATGGAGATGCTGCCCGATAACCTGGGGCACATCTTCGAAGTCCCGTTACGCGTCACCCCCGACGCGCCCGCCGTCTTTCAGGACGACACGGTACTCTCGTTCCAAGACCTCGAGGCTCGATGTAATCGAATGGCCAATGCCCTCCGCGGGATCGGCGTCTGCGAGGGCGCGCGTGTGGCCCTGATGTTCAGCAACGATTACCGCTTCCTGGAATCAGCTTTCGGCCCGATGCGCCTCGGGGCGGTTCCGGTCCCGCTCAACACTCGGATGAGTGATGAAGCCCTGAGCTACGTGCTCCACGACTCGGAGGCGTCGGTTCTCATCGCTAATCGAGACATGGCAGATCGCGTCCGGCTCATCGCGAAGGACGTGCCGAGTTTGAAAAACATCATCGTTGATGCTCAGGCGGGCGATGGATTCCTTTCCTATGACGAGCTTCTCGACTCGCAGTCTGATCGCCTCGAGCATCGCCGCACCGATCCCGATGAGATCTGCATGCAGCCATACACGTCCGGATCGACAGGTAAGCCGAAGGGTGTTCTTCTCACCCACGGCGGCCAGATTTGGAACACCGACATCTTGCGCAAGGCCTTTCACGCGGACCAGAGCGAGCGGGCCCTCATCTCCGTGCCTCTGTATCACAAGAACGCGATGATCGGAGCGGTCAAGCCTTTCTTGCTCGCCGGCGGCTCACTCGTGATCTTGCCCGGCTTCGATCCGCTTCAGGTGATCGAAGCGATCGAGCGCCATCGCGTGACTTACCTGACCGGCGTGCCGGCGATGTACAAAATGATCCTCGCGGAAAGAGAGGCCCTGGCTCGGCATGACGTGAGCTCCATCCGTTACGCAGTCTGCGGCTCGGCCGAGGTCCCCGAGGAGCTTCTAGAAGAGTTCGGTCGTGTTTTTGGCGCGCCGATGGCGGAGAGCTACGGTCTCACCGAGGGTGGGCCGGTGCCGATCGTGAATTCACGGTGGGGACTCAAAAGGCAGGGAAGTTGCGGGACCGCTTTTCCAGGATGCGACGTGAAGCTGGTTGCCGAAGACGGGTCCACCGAAGTGGGCCCGAACGAAGTCGGGGAGCTTGCCACACGCAACCCGGGTCTGGCGAAAGGGTACTGGAAGCGGCCGGAGGCCACGGCCGAGAGATTCCGCGATGGTTGGCTTTATACCGGAGACCTGATGCGCCGAGACGAAGACGGCTTCTACTATTTCCTGGGACGACAAGACGACATGATCAACGTCGGCGGCGAAAACGTGTATCCCAAGGAAGTTGAAGACGTTCTTCTAAGGCATCCTCAACTAAAGGACGCGTGCGTTGTCCCGGTGCAGCACGTAGTGAAAGGAGCAGTGCCGGTGGCCTTCGTCGTAGAACGAACCGAGGGGCGAACTTCGGAAGAGGACATCAAGGGCTTTTTTCTCGAGAACGGAGCGGCCTACGCGCACCCGCGACACGTTTTCTTTCTCGAGCGCCTCCCGCTCGGCGGTACCGGAAAGCTGGACCGCGCCGCCCTCCGCGCCATGGCAGAGGAGAGAGTGAGTAGTCGTGAATGAATGAAAACGAAATCCGAATCGACGATTCTCCCTATCAGCGGTTTTTGGGCGTGGAGATGGTTCGCAGCGAGGACGGCATGGTGGAGATTCGATTGCCCTTTCGCGATGAATTTCTGAGACAAGACGGATCCGACTGGTTGCACGGGGGTGTGATCAGCGCTCTCATCGACCTCGCCGGCGATTACGCGATCACCACCAAAGCGAGCGGCAACGTTCCCACTATCGATCTGCGTGTCGACTATCTCCGGCCAGCCCGTAAAGGAGATCTGGTCGCCGTCGGACGTGCTGTCAAAGTAGGCCGCACCATCGGTGTCGCCGACGTCGAGGTTCGAGATTCCAATGGAGCGTTGATCGCCGTGGGTCGCGGCACCTATGCCGTGCAGAAGTGACGCCTGGCTAGCTCCATGCGAGGCAACCGCCTATTTTGGCGTCCCTCAGTCAAAGCGCAGAGAGTGTTCAACGACGGAGAATCGGCAAAGCCAACGGCGGAGTGTTAATGAAGTCCAGCGATTTTATCTCGGCCAACGCTCTCTCGAGTGCGGGAAGGGGAGTCGGGTCGACGGAAATGACGAAGGGTAAGTTGTCTCGCTCGTGCCAGCTTTCCTGTAGCACCGAATCGATGTTGATCTTGTGACGAGCCAGGATCTCAGCGAGGGTGGCGATAATCCCCGGCTGGTCGCGGATAAAGAACCTTATGTAGAAAGGCCAGCTTTCTAGCGGCGAGAAATCTTCTGCGCTGGCGTTGTTATCAGCCGATGGAGCGGTAAAGACAGTCTTTCCTTGCCGCCAGCGAGCTGCATTCAGGATGTCGGCCACGACGGACACCGCCGTCGGATTACCTCCTGCGCCCTCGCCGCTGAAGAGGGCAGAGCCGAGCCGCGCGCCAGTCACCTCGACCGCGTTCACCACTCCCGAGATCTTCGACAAGGTAAGCTTTTTGTCGATCAAGAACGGGCTTACCCACATAGAGACATTCTTCTCGCCGAGGCTTGCCACGCCCAGCATGCGTATCGTCGTCCCCATTCGGTTTGCGTAGAGGAAATCGACCGGATCGATCTCGGAAATACCCTGGGTAGCCAACTGCTCTGGCTTGGCCCATCGGCCGAAGGCGAGGGCAGCCAGGATCGTCAATTTGTCGGCGGTATCTCTGCCGGAGACATCGAGCGAGGGATTGGCCTCCGCGTAGCCGAGCTCCTGAGCCTGAGCCAAGACGTCTCCGAATTCCCGTTCCGTCTCCGCCATCTCAGAAAGAATGAAATTACACGTCCCGTTCAGAATCCCCCGGATGGAGAGAATACGATCCGCCACGAGAGAGCGTCGCAACAAGCGAAGAATGGGAATGCCTCCCGCCACCGACGCTTCGAAGCCGAGGTAGGCCTCCCTCTTTTCAGCCAGCTCTAGGTACTGGTTTCCCGACTCGGCCATCAGCTGCTTGTTGGCGGTCACCACAGCCTTTTGCTTCTGCAAGCCCTCCCGAATGATCCGATCGGCGGGGTCCGTTCCCCCGATCAACTCGACGATGATGTCAGCGGGGCTAGCCAGGAACTCGTCGATCGAATCGGTTACCGCAACACCTGGCGCCAAAGTGGAGAGATCTTTCTTATGGTGGCTGCGGTCGAGAATCAGGCTGAGCTCGAGATTCGAACCGCTGGTCTTCTGCAAGCGGGCGCTATCTTCTTTCAGTTGCCGGACTACTGCGCGTCCCACGGTGCCCAGGCCGGCGAGGGCGATTCGCGAGCGGGGGGGAGAGCCCTTATCGCTTTTCGACAACGCGTTTCCTCTCGAGATTCTCGAGATCAAACTCGCGGTGGATGGCGCGGACCGCGTCGGGAAGCCGATCGCGGTGAATCACGCAGGCGATCCGGACCTCAGAGCTACTGATGAGCTCGATGTTGATGCCCTCATTGGCCAGTGCTTGAAACATGCGTCCCGCAACGCCGGGCGTGCTCGCGATCCCAGAGCCGATCACGGAGACTTTGGCCACCTCGGTGTCCACCAGAACCTCGGTGGAACCAACCCCCTCGGCGATCTTGCGGAGCACTTCGGCTGACCTCTCGGCATCATCTTCGGAGATGATGACGGAGACGTCGTTACTCTGGTCATGCCGGATACCCTGAATGATGAGTCGGATGTTGATCCCAACATCGGCGAGCGCGGTCGAGATGTTCGCCGCTACCCCTGGTACGTCTTTGACCTGGGTCAAAGCGACCCTAGCCACATTGGGATCTCCCGTACAACCGGTTATCGCTACTTTCTCCAACTCTTCCTCCTTGACGATGGTGGTTCCGGGGCGTTCGTGAAAACTGGAACGCACCTGCAACGGAACGTTGAATCGGGCGGCCACTTCGACCGATCGCGGGTGAAGGACCCGAGAGCCTGCCGCTGCGAACTCGAGCATCTCTTCATAGCTTATCCAGGGGAGCAGTCGCGCCTCGGGGACGATACGGGGATCGGCAGTGAATACGCCGTCGACGTCGGTGTAAATTTCGCATAGCGGAGCTTCGAGAGCCGCCGCCAAGGCGGTGGCGGTAAGATCGGAACCGCCTCGGCCAAGTGTTGTGATCTCATCGTCGGAAGTCACTCCTTGGAAGCCGGCAACGATAACGATGTCTCCTCGTCCGAGGATATCCAAGATCTTTTGAGTCGAGATTTCCTGGATGCGGGCACGCGTGAAGTTGTCGTCGGTCTGAATCCCGCACTGGGCGCCGGTGAGTGCGGTTGCCTTCTCCCCATGCTCTTGAACCGCCATCGCCAACAAGGCAATGGAGATCTGTTCACCCGTTGTTAGCATCATGTCCAGCTCGCGAGCCTGAGGCTGCTTGGTCACACGCCGCGCCATGCTGAGCAGCTGTTCGGTGGTATCGGCCATGGCGGAAGCCACGACCACTTGAGGAACTCCGCGACGGTGCTCGTCTACTAGGTCCTTGGCTACTTTGCGGATTTTCTCCGGCGACCCAACGGAACTTCCACCGTACTTCTTTACACGAGTACGGCGACCGATCATGTCGAGGCGCGGGCGGCGTGGACAGGCTGGTGTTGTTCGTACCACTCGCGGAAGACGCTCAATCGTGGACGCAGCACTGTGTCGACTTGGAGTCGAGAAGAGAACGTATCCAATGCTTTGTAGCCACTGCCGGTGATACCGACGACGATCGTATCTTTGGGATCGATTCGGCCTTGTTCGATGAGCTTCAACGTGACCGCGAGCGTCGTGCCGCCCGCGGGCTCGGTGAAGATCCCTTCTTTTTCGGCAAGCAAGTGAACAGCGTCCAGGATCTCGTCATCGGTGGCCGTCTCTCCCCATCCACCGGTTCGCCGGACTTCCTTTAACACGTATGGACCATCGGCGGGGTTTCCGATGGCGATGGACTTGGCGATCGTGTTCGGCTTTTCGGGGTCGACGAGATCGTCGCCGCGGTGAAGTGCGTGCACGACCGGCGCACACCCCTCCGCTTGCGCACAGTGGATCCGAACATCGCCGGACGCCCATCCGAGCCGTAGCATTTCCGAGAACGCTTTCGATACTTTCGGGAGGAGCGTCCCGCCGGCGGTGGGTAGAACCATGTGGTCAGGAACCCTCCAGCCGAGCTGCTCCACGATCTCGAAGCCCATGGTCTTGGCTCCTTCCGTGTAGTAGGGACGCAGATTGACGTTGACGAAGCCCCATCCGTACTCGTCGCCAATCTCGCAACACAGACGGTTGACGTCGTCGTAATTTCCCTCCAGGGCAACCATGCGAGGTTTGTAGATCAACGAACCGGTGATCTTCGGTGTTTCGATGTCTTGGGGGACAAAGATCAGGCTAGGAAATCCAGTGCGAGCACAATGAGCGGCGAGAGAGTTTCCCAGATTGCCGGTGGAGGCGCAGGCGAAGACTTGGTAGCCGAGCTCGGCTCCTCGAGTCAAGGCGATAGAGACCACACGGTCCTTGTAGGAAAGGGAAGGGTGGTTCACCGTATCGTCTTTCATGTACAGATTGGGAGCGCCGAGATACTCGCCGAGCCGTTTGGCGTGGACCAAAGGAGTGTAGCCGGAGTGGTGACCGGTTATGGGCTCGCCCGTTACAGGAAGCAACTCCCGGTAGCGCCAGAGGTTCTTCTCCCTGCCCGCGATGCGATCCGGGCCGGTATCGGCCCCGATCCGTTCGTAGTCGTAGACCACTTCCAGCGGACCGAGACACTCCAAACAGTAGAAACTGCGGTCGGCGGGGTAGGCGGTCCCACACTCTTTGCACTCCAGGCCCTTGAGGTAACTCATGATATCCCTTTCACCAGAGTCGGGTTGAGACGACACGACTCTGTCCATTTGATGGACTATCCTTCACGTTTCGGGGCCTCTAGCCAGTTGGGCCGGGAGCAACAAAAAAAGCCCTTCCAATACTGCGGAAGGGCCCGGTCTTATCTGCCAGGGCGACCCACTGAGGGCCTCCCGCGGGAGTTAGCACCGGTGCAATGCCGGTTGCTGTGGCATCCAAGGGCCCGATCCCTCTGCCACTCTGGATAAGTCGGGGGAAGCGTACCGCGGGTCCTATGAGATGTCAAGAGTGGCGCCGAATCACACTGTTGCCCAAAACCGGCTGCCAGGCGGCCCTAGGGCACTAGAGCGCGAAGCGCATGAGACCTTCGGCGGCGAGCATATCCTCGAGGAAGGCCTTCATTTGAAGGCTTCCCAGGCGACCCCGCATCCGCCGCACGGTGCCCTCGATTCGCACGGTGGTGCCGGCGGGCACCCTCTTATGGAACTCGGCATGATCGATCCCCCGAAAGTAGATGGTGCGACCCCGGTTTTCCTCAGGATGCAGAACGAGGATTGCTCCCACCTGGGCCATGGCCTCGATCAGAAGAGTTGAAGGAAAGTACGTCTCGGCTCCATCCTTCAAGAGGAAGGTTCCGGTCTCGGCGATGCGAACGAGGCCAACGACGCGCTGGCTCGGCACGAGCTCGATGATTTCATCGACAAAGAGAAAAGGGTGGCGGTGGGGGAGGATCTTCTCGACGGCCTCCCGGTCGAAGACCAGACTCATTGCGGCGCGCTCCGCGTTGATTCGTCACCCGTCAAGTCTGCCGCGGCGTTGGTGCGCGAGAAAACGAGAAAGTATTGGTAGGGGAGAATAGTGAGGCTCTCCACTAGCTCGAACCCGGTACGCTTCAGTTCCGAGATCACCCGCTCCTGCGGGACGCGGTGACTGAGCGGGGGCCCGACCTCCTCGGCCTCTTTGTCTCGTTTGAAATCAATGATTGAAAAACGTCCGTTGGGTTTGAGCGCCGCCCGGATATTCGAGAGCAACGAGCTCGGCGAACCCAGCTCGTGATAAACATCGACCATAAGTACAAGGTCCACGGACTCTGGTTCCAGACGCGTGTTCGCTTCCTGAGAGAGCACCGTGTTCACGTTAGTGAGGCCGAGCTCGCTGACCTTGCGCTCGACAAAGGCCAACATCTCGGGCTGGATGTCCACCGCTAAAACTCGCCCGGAAGGACCGACCGCAGCGGAGAGGTACGGAACGAAATAGCCCGAGCCTGTTCCGATGTCCGCGACCACGTCACCGGGCTGCAACTTCAAAGCCAGCACGGCCTGAGCTGGTTTTTGCCAGCCGTCCCGTGAAGGCTCCTCGAGCAGGTCGGCATTCTTAGGATTGAAGAGGCGGGGCGAACGGGGGGCTTGCTGTGCGGCAGTGAGCCAGCTACCGGACAAGTTCAGCAGGCTCAGCAGGCACGTCGCCAATAAAATTCCCAAATTCCTCACCGGACTGGCGCCTTGTTTTGGGGTAACCATAGCACTACTCCAACACAGTCTGGCTCTGCTCGCGGAGGAATTGCTGGACGTGGTACGGCCCGCAAACCCCTTTGCCGCTCGAACCGCTCGCCTTCCATCCACAGAAAGGATTGACTCCTGGCCAGGCACCGGTGGTCGCACCACTCCTACGGTTCGCGAAGGTAACACCCGCTTGGATGCGGTCGAAGCAAAGCTCGATCTCTTCGCGATCCTCGCTGAAGATGCCGGCCGTCAGCCCATACTCCGTACGGTTCGCGAGCTCGAGAGCTTCGCCGAGCGAGTCGACTTCACCGATAGCAAGAAGCGGGATAAAGAGCTCCTCGCGGAACAGATGGTGATCGAGCGGAAGTTCATCGACGAGCGTCGGTGACACGAAATGTCCCTTGTGGAAGGGCTCGTCGGTAAGAAGTTCACCTCCGTAGAGGATCTCTCCGTCCCGCCGAGCGTCCGAAACGTGGTGCTCAAAGTTGCGGCAGGCCTGTTCGCTGATCAGAGGGCCCATGAACGTATCGCGGGCGAGCGGGTCCCCGACCTTGAGCTCCCGCGTCTTGTCTAGAAGAATCGCTTTGAAACGCTCCGTCACCGCTCGCTCGACGTAGACGCGGCTGCAAGCGCTGCACTTCTGACCACCGAGCCCGAAAGCCGAACGAGCGATTCCCTCCGCGGCCTTGTCCAAGTCTGCCTTCGCAGTGACGATCGTTGGATTCTTGCCGCCGAGCTCCAAGATGCAAGGTCTTGGCAGGTCCCGGGTGAACTCTTGGTGGATCTGGAGCCCGGTCTTCTTCGAGCCGGTGAAGACCAAGCCCGAGACCTTGGGATTGGCAACGAGCTCCTTACCCATGGTCGGACCGGTCCCGGTGACGAATTGGATGGCTCCCGGAGGCAGCCCGGCTTCCCGCAGAACCTCGTAGAGCCGCAACGCAGTCGAGGGTGAGTCGGGTGCTGGCTTGAAGACCACGGTGTTGCCCGCGATGAGGGCGCCGGCGATCATTCCGGCGGGCAAGGCCAGCGGGAAGTTGAAGGGAGAGATCACCACCCATACGCCATAGGGACGAAGCACATCTCTCGTCTTTTCGTTAGGAGATAATTTACCCATCGGCCGGTCGAATCCGTCCGCGTCTTCCATCTGTTTGCAGTCGCGAATTCATAAAGTAAGTGCAACACAGCTCCCGGATGAGGTGACCTGGAATGTGCCACGATTCCTCAAACAACCAAGAATGGGGACTCGCTAATGACTTATTACCAGATCACCTCGGAAGAACGCTACACCATCGCGGCGCTGCGACGGGAGGGATTTTGCTCGGCCGAGAGGGGGCGCCACCGGAGCACCATCTCGAGAGAGGTCAGGAGGAACAGCTCACCTAGTGATGGATGCTACCGGCCGAGCAAGGCCATCGAGAGAACGAACGGACGACGCTCGCGGTCTCGCCGGAACCAGTACTTCACAAAGGCCGACTTTGCCCTGGTGGAGAAGAAGCTTAAGGCCGACTGGAGCCCAGAGCAGATCTCCGGCCACCTGCGCCTTCACGGCGAGCTCTCGATCAGCCACGAGACGATCTACACCCACGTTTGGCGGGACAAGGAGGCCGGAGGACATCTATACCGCCACCTTCGATGCTCGCCCAAACTTAGACGCAAGCGCCACAACAGCTACGACAGCCGAGGCCGCCTGGCCGGGAAGCGTCACATCTCCGAGCGGCCGTCTTGTATCGACAAGCGCCGTGCCGTTGGCCACTGGGAGATTGACACCGTGGTAGGAAAAGACGCGCCGGACTGCGTCACCACGCTCGTGGAACGAAAGACGGGCTATGCGCTGATCGGCAAACTGTCCGACCGCAGCATGTTCGGCACTAGCCAGCGAACGAAGATGTTGCTCCGGCGGGTGCCGGATCAGGTCAAGACCATCACCGCGGACAATGGCACGGAGTTCCACGACTACGAATCCGTCGAGGAAGCGACCGGCGTCAAGTTCTACTTTGCAACTCCCTATCACTCATGGGAGAGAGGCAGCAACGAGAACTTCAATGGATTGCTACGACAATACCTGCCGAAGCGCACCAGCCAAGCAGCGCTCACGCAACGCCACTGCGATGGTATCGCAAAGAAGCTCAACACACGGCCCCGCAAGAGGCTCGGTTACCGCACACCGGAGGAACGTTTCCATGGGAACTAACGAATGGTGCGCTTCAAACTTGAAGTCACAAGTAGTAGCGAATGAGATCGGCGCCTTCTTCCACGTCTCCCAGGGCTTCGAAGCGATTCTTGCCGACCTCGTAGCTCATGAGCGCGGCGAGCTCAAAGCGCTGGCTACTAATGATGTCCGCCGCCTTCAACATGAGCTCGACCCTTTTGTGCCACGGCGTGTGGCTCCAGGCTCGGAAACCAGAGGCAGCGGCATCGACGGCCGCCGCCGCATCCTTGGCAGCTCCGTCCTGAAAACGACCGATCACGAGTCCGGTATCTACTGGAGATCGGTTGTCGAAGGTTTCCCGTCCCGAGACCTCTCTTCCATCGATCCACATGGAGCGCGTGTTGCCCATGCCTTTTCTGACGTTCTCGAGGGCACGGTCGTACTCGAGGTGCATTTCCTCGCTGGGCGCTGAGAGTGTGGCGTAGGTGATCTTAAAAGCGTCTTCCTGGGCCATGAAGACCTCCGTCTCTGAATGGGAGAAGATCATAGGAGGAAAGGGGGCCGCCTGTCCACGTTGAGTAACAGCACCGCTGCATTTTGGCGGCCTCACGCCAAAACATGACGCGCCATTGCGCGAGCGCGCCAGGCGCGGCTAAACTGGCCGCCCATCATGTTCAAGTTCCCCAACAGCCCCGTCTTCTGCCGCGACCTGGACCGAGCCTACTCCGAAGTCGTCCGCGGCGAGGGGATCTATCTCTACGACCGAAGCGGTAAACAGTATATCGACGGCTCGGGGGGAGCCTTAGTCGTCAACATTGGCCACGGCCGCACAGCAGTTGCGGAAGCGATGTCTCGGCAGGCGTCGCAGGTTGCCTACACTCATGGGACTCACTTCACCACCGAGGTTCTCGAGCGTCTGAGCGCGACGCTAGCGAACTTGCTGCCCGGAGACTTGGACAAAGTCTACCTCGTGCCGGGTGGGGCGGAGGCAGTGGAAACATCCATCAAGCTGGCGAGGCAGTACCAGCTTGCTCTGCAGCGGGAGCGACTTCCCGAAAAGGCCTGGGCCAAAGGGGCCTACTTTTCGGAGCGACTTCGCGAGCTCGAACAATCTCCCCTGGTAGGCGACGTCCGCGCCATCGGTCTCCTGGCGGGAATCGAGCTGGTCTCCGATCGAAAAACCAAGGTGCCGTTCCCTCGTAGTCGTCGGCTCGTCGAGGCAGTTGCGGAGAAAGCTTTTTCTAAGGGTCTGATCGTCTATCGATCGGCAGGTTGCGCGGACGGCATCGACGGAGACCTGATCATGCTGGCACCACCTTTAATCATAAGGGAAGAACAGATCGACGAACTGACCTCTGTGCTCGTCGAGACCTTGTCGGAAGTCAGGCCATGAGTGGCCAGGCCGCACTCGGGCTCGTGGTCTGCTTGTGCTTTTGCGCGTCACCCCTCTATTCGGCAACGGAAGAAGATCGGCTTTCCGACCCGAAGGACCTGGAGAATTTCGTCGAACGGTTCTTCGAGGCGCAGATGAATCGTTTGCATATCCCGGGCCTCGTTCTCACCGTCGTAAAAGATGGAGAGGTGATTCTCACGAAGGGTTTCGGTTGGGCCGACATGGAGGGCGGGATACCGGTGGCCGCCGAAAAGACCCTCTTTCGTGTGGGCTCTGTCTCCAAGCTTTTCACCGCCGCCGCCCTCTTGCAGCTTGCGGAGCGAGGACGCATCGACTTGAATGTGGACGTCGGAAGATATCTAAACCCCGTCGAGATCGACGACAGCTTCCGCGAACCGGTTACCGCCTCGCACTTGTTGACTCATACCGCCGGCTTCGACGATCGATACATCGGAATCGCCGCCCGCCGTCGAGCCGATCGTTTGCCGCTTCCCGAATATATGTCAGATCGACTGCCTCCTCGGATCCGCCCACCGGGGGAGCTCATCGCATACTCCAATCACGGGTACGCGCTCGCCGGCCTTTTGGTGGAAGAGATTTCAGGAGCCCGGTTCGAGTCCTACGTGGACGAGCACATATTCCGTCCGTTGCGGATGACGCGCACGAGTTTCGAGTTGACGTCTCGACTCAAGGCCGATCTCGCAGTTGGCTACCGATACTTGAAGGACGAGTACCTTCCCGCCTCGTACGATTACTTCAACGTGGCTCCTGCCTCGTCTCTCAGCAGCACCGGGCCGGACATGGCGCGCTTCATGATCGCGCAGCTCCAAGACGGAAGCTATCAGGGCGCTCGCATTCTTCGTCCGGAAACGAAGGACGAGATGCAGCGACGCCATTTCGCGCATCACCCACGTCTACCGGGCAGGGCGTACGGTTTTCATGAGCGCTTCGAAAATGGTGAGCGAATCGTTGCTCATGCTGGAGGGCTCCGTGGCTACTCGAGCTATTTCCTGTTACTCCCCGAACGAAACGTGGGCTTTTTCCTCGCACTCAACCGGTTCGAGGAGCAGCTACACGAGGAGTTCCGGAGGCAGTTCTTGGATCGCTACTTTCCAGCGCCGAACGCCGCGGCGACTCGAGCACCGTCTTCCCCCAGCCTCATCGAACGATTCAAGGGAAGTTACCGTTCACTCCGGTACTTCTCGAGCCGATCCTTCGAAAAATTGATGACCCTCTCATCCGAGTATCGGGTGACCGCGGAGGACGGCACTCTGAACGTCCGCTATCCGGGCGATTTTCGCCAATCGACCCGATGGGAGAACGTCGAGCCCCTGCTTTTTCGCAGAATCGACGATGATGGTTATCTCGCGTTTCGTGAAAACGATCGGGGCGAAGTGACACACATGTTCATCGGAACCGAGGCCTATGAGAAGATTGCCTGGTACGAAACGCCGACATTCCAGAAGAAGTTATTTGCGTTCTTTCCTCTCGCTTTTATTGTCGCGGCCGTAACGGGAGGGTTTCTTTACGCAGCGGGCCAGTTGAGCCGGCTGAGATCGTCGAGACCAGGACGCTCCCCGGTCAATCGTCCCGACCGCCTTGCGTACTGCATCGCTATCTCGCTGAGCGTCTTGAACCTTTCGTTCCTCGTCGGCCTCGGCTACTTTGGTCGCGGAGTCGATGCCTATAGCTATCTCTACGGGATGCCGGCGGTGATGATGGTCGTGCTCTTGATGCCATTGCCAACTGCAGCGCTCACCTTGGCACTCGCCGCCGTCACCAGTATCGGTTGGAAACGGGGGGTGGGGTCGCTACCTGCGCGGGTGTATTTTTCTCTGACCACGATCCTGGCATTGGTTTTCATTCCGTTTCTCCACTACTGGAACCTGCTCGGCTCTCGATACTAGCCTGTTCAGCCTGTTCAGCCTGTTCAGCCTGTTCAGTTTGACCCGTTCTTGGGCTGAACACGTCGCTGTCCGCCTTGGCGGTCGTGATACTATTTGGCGAGAGCGGGTCGCGCTCGAAGCGCGGAACGAACCCAAAGCTAAACCGAGTTTGGAGTAACTAGTGAACCTTAGAATTCCAGGTCCGACCCCTTGCCCTCCAGAGATCTTGAGCGCGGTGGCGCAGCAGATGATCAACCACCGTGGACCCGAAATGGCGGCGCTGATTAAGAGGGTGTCCGATAGGCTTCAGGAGTTTCTGGGCACCCGGAACGACATTTTGCTCCTCACCGCGAGCGGCACTGGAGGACTCGAAGCTGCGGTCGTGAACACTTTGAGTCCCAAGGACCGCGTCTTGGGGATCACCATCGGGGCCTTCGGAGAGCGCTTTTGCACCATCGCCGAGACCTACGGCGCCGACGTACGTCGATTGGAATTCGAATGGGGCCAGGCGGCTTCTCCCGAGAAGGTCCGAGAGGCGCTTCGCGAGGAGAAGGGGATACGCGCCGTTCTGGTCACTCACAATGAGACCTCCACCGGGGTGACCAACCCGCTCGGCGAGCTCTGCGAAGCGATCAAAGCCGAGAGCGATGCGCTGATCATCGTTGATGGGATCTCGAGCGCCGGCTCTATCGCTCTACCCGTCGACGAGTGGGGCATCGATGTCCTCGTCAGTGGATCTCAGAAAGGATGGGCCATCCCCCCCGGCTTGGCCATCGTTGCCGTTGGGCCTCGTGCTTGGGAGGCTTCAGAGCGGTCGAAAATGCCGCGCTTCTACTTCGATCTTGGCGCCCACCGCGACGCGGCCCTCAAGGGTCAGACCCCCTGGACTCCCGCCATCTCCTTCATCTACGGTCTCGATGTGAGCCTCGACCGGATGATGGACGAGGGGCAGGACGCCATCTACGCCCGCCACGCCCGCATCGCCGCGAAGACCCGTGAACGTGTCAAGTCACTAGGCCTCGAGCTTTTTGCCGACGAGCGGTTCGCATCCGATACCGTCACCGCGGTGTCCGTCCCCGCGGGTGTGGACGGCAAGGAGCTGACGAGAATTCTTCGTGAGAAGCATGACACCGTAGTGGGGGGCGGACAAAAAACGTTGGCGGGACGCATCTTTCGCCTCGGCCACTTGGGTTGGGTAGACGATAGCGATTTGGACCGGGCCATCACTGCGATCACCAAGGCACTGCCCGAGCTCGGCTACGAGCTCCCCACCGAATCGGCATCACGAGAGCACGCCTGAGGGTGGATCTCCGCATTCTGGTCGCCGACCGGATCTCGCCCGAGGGGATCGAGATCCTGAGGGGAGCGGCGCAGGTGGACGTGCGCACTGGGATGAGCGCCCAGGCTCTCGTTGAAGCGTTGCCCAACTATCACGGGCTCGTCGTGCGCAGCCAAACACAAGTACCCCGGCAGGCTTTGGAAAAAGCTTCCGAGCTTCGTGTCATCGGGCGTGCTGGTGTCGGAGTCGACAATATTGATGTCGAGGCCGCGTCCGAACACGGCATCATCGTCGTGAATGCCCCCACCGGAAATACCATTTCCGCTGCCGAGCTTACCGTGGCGCTCTTGCTGGCACTGTCCCGTCACGTTGTCTCCGCGGACAATAGTCTCCACCGCGGAGAATGGAATAGGAAATCCTTTGTCGGAGTGGAAGTCCGTGGGAAGACGGTGGGAATCGTCGGCATGGGCCAGGTGGGTTCTGCTGTTGCTCGCCGCTTGCGGGCGATGGAGATGGAAGTGCTCGGATTCGATCCGTTCGTTCCCGAAGAGCGCGCCCAGATGTTGGGAGTCGAGCTCGTGAGCTTGGATAGTTTACTCGGTCGCTCGGACTTCGTAAGCCTCCACTGCGCGCTGACTCCGGACACCAAGCACCTGCTTGGTGAGGAACGACTAATGAAAATGAAGCCCGGCGCTCGCTTGATCAACGCGGCTCGTGGAGGCTTGATCGATGAAGCCGCGCTTCTGGCAGCGCTCGAGTCCGGGCATATTGCTGGTGCAGCGCTCGATGTGTTCGAGGACGAGCCCCCTAAGAAAGATAACCCGTTGCTCAGACATCCGGGGGTCATCACCACTCCCCATTTGGGAGCGTCCACCGTCGAAGCCCAAGAGCAGGTGGCGCTCGACGTGGCTCGCGAAGTCGTGCGGGTGCTTTCTGGAAGGCCGGCTACCACTGCGGTGAATGCGCCGGTTCTGGATCCGGAGACCCTCGCCGCTATCGGTCCTTACCTGCCAGTGGCCGAGATGTGCGGTAGGGTGGCGACGCAGCTCGGCGGCGGCGCGTGGAAGCAGATCGAGATCGATTACCAGGGAGAGTTGGCGAACTACGACACGACGGCCCTAAAAGCGGCAGCGGTCGCGGGATTGCTATCGACGATCAGCGAAGAGCAAGTCAACGTGGTTTCCTTGCAACATGTTTTGACGAGACGAGGCTGGCATATCGAAGAACGCAAAATAGACGATGCGGCTCCTTTTACTGCCCTCGTTTCAGTTCGTCTCCATGGCCAGAACGGCGAAGCCTGCGTTCGCGGCACTCTAGTCCATGGCGTTCCCCACATCGTTGAGATCGATGGTTTCGAGGTGGACGTCGCCCGGAGCGCGCTGAGCCATGGGGAAGACTACATCCTCATCGTTGAGAACGAGGATCGTCCAGGACGCGTGGGGGCGGTTGGCAACGCGCTCGGCGAGATGGCGGTGAACATCTCTCACATGGCGGTGGGACGCCGGGATCCCCGGCAAGCTCGGGAAGCGGTGATGGTCTTGAACATCGACCGTTGCCTGGATGCAGAGGAGATTCGTTCCGTCGCCACGATACCAGGCATCGAAAAGGTTCTGCAAGTTCGCTTCTAGAAATCTCCTGTCTATCGGGGACTCAACTCCTCCCGCAATGAGAAACCTCGGCCACCTGAAGCAGGAATTCAAGCCCATGTTGCAGCTCGCGTTGCCGGTGGTGGCGGCCGAGTTGGGTTGGAACGCCATGGGGATGGTCGATACCCTGATGGTGGGTCGCATCAGCGCCGAGTCCATTGGTGCCGTCAGCCTTGGGACCGCCCTTTTTCTTGCCGTCGGGATCTTCGGGATCGGGATGTTGCTAGGGTTGGATACTCTCGTTTCCCAAGCGTTCGGTGCCGGGAAGATCGAAGAGTGCCACCGATCTTTGGTTCACGGCGTGTACCTGAGCTTCATGCTGGCGCCGTTTCTAACTGGCGTCATTTGGTCGGTCATCCCGCTTCTCTCCCATTTGGGAATGAACCCCGATGTCTTTCCGCTCATGATTCCTTACTTGAAAGCGGTTACTTGGAGCATGCTCCCGCTTCTTCTCTACGCCACGTTTCGCCGCTACCTGCAAGGTATGGGTTTGGTCAAGCCGGTCATGGTGGTGCTGGTCACTGCCAACCTCGTCAACGTGGCTGCCAACTGGATCTTGGTGTTCGGCAACCTGGGCGCACCCGCAATGGGCGTCGAGGGGGCGGGTTGGGCTACCTGCATCTCGCGAGCCTATCTGGCGATTGGTCTCATCGGTTACGCATTTTACTACGACCACGTCCACCGAACCGGTCTCTTCCAGACCCCCTTCGGTATCGACGCTGGCCGATTTCGTCGTCTTCTCGCGCTCGGTTTCCCCGCAGCACTCCAAATTACACTGGAGTTGGGAGCGTTCGCAGTCGGCACGGTGTTGGCGGGCAAACTGGACTCGGCATCCATCGCCGCGCATCAAATCGCGATTACTGCCGCGAGTTTTACTTTCATGGTTCCACTCGGCGTATCATCCGCGGGTGCGGTTCGGGTCGGGCACGCTCTTGGACGAAAGGATGTGGCGGGTGCAGCGCGCGCTGGATGGGTGGCGTTAGTCATCGGGACCGGGTTCATGACGTGCTCGGCCACCGCCTTTGTGGTTTTTCCGTCCTACATTCTGAGCGCCTTTACCAACGACGCGGGGGTGATCACAATCGGTGTTTCTCTCCTCTTCGTGGCCGCCTACTTCCAGTTGTTCGACGGCGTGCAAATAGTCGCTACCGGGATCATGCGCGGCTCCGGTGACACGCGAACCCCGATGTTCGTCAACTTGGTAGGTCACTGGTTCGTAGGGCTGCCGGTTGGCTACACGTTGAGCTTCGTGAAGGGCTGGGGAGTGATTGGACTTTGGATTGGCTTTTGTGTCGGCCTGGTGTTCGTTGGAGCCGTTCTACTCGTTTTCTGGTCGCGACGCGTTCGCTCCCTTCAGCACGAGCTCACGCTTTCTTTTAGCTGATGGATTTCCGTCCGAGTTCGTTCTATGCTTCACGAGTATTTAGCGCAGGGAGGGATCCATGGATCGTATTGCAAGACTGATCATATTGGCGCTAGGGCTCGGCGGCTTCAGTGGGTGTGGTGGAAGAGACCAAAGCTCTTCATCGCAGCCGGCCCAGCATCTAGTCATCCACAACGCTAAGATCCTTACGGTGGACGATAGCTTCTCGATTGCAGAGGCGGCGGCCATTAAGGATGGCGAGTTTGTCGCTGTTGGGACCGACACCGAGATACTTGCCATGGCGGATCCGAAAACACGAGTGGTGGACCTGGGGGGCCGGACGGTACTCCCCGGCTTCAACGACACGCATAGTCATGTAGTCAAGATGGGTCTCAACCTTCCGGCGTCCATCGATCTCACTTCGGTGACGTCCATCGCCGACATTCAAGAGGTCGTTGCGGAGCGCGTGGCGAGTTCTGAGCCAGGCGAGTGGATCTTTAGTGAGGGTGGTTGGTGGCAGTTCATGCTGGCCGATGGGCGTTTGCCGAACCGCCATGATCTCGATCCGGTATCGCCGGACAATCCAGTGGTCCTGCGAGGCGGTCATTACAACATCGTCAACAGCTTGGCACTCGAGCGTCTCGGATATACGAAAGAGACAAAGGATCCTCCCGGTGGCGAGATCTGGAAGGACGAGGACGGCGAGCCCACCGGGTTTCTTTTGAAGGCGGCGCACGCCCCCCTGCTCCAATATGTGCCCCAGCTGACCCGAGAGCAGCAGCTCGGCGGCATCCGTCAGGCAATCCGGCGGGTAAACAGTTGGGGTATGACGAGCTTTCGGGAGGGCGGCGGCACGAGGGAACAGGTCGAGATGCTCCGTGAGCTCTATGACGAAGGGGAGCTGACCGCCCGCGTGGATTGGTGCTACGACGTCGACCCGAATACACCCGAAGAGGAGGTCGACGCGGCCTTGGAGGCGCTAGGCCCTCCGGGGGAGACATGGGGTGACGGGATGTTTCGCGCCGACGGGCTTGCCGAGCTGACACTCGACGGCGCGGAGGAGTCGGCGTTTCTTCGCGGTGGATACAAGGGTCGTCCCGACTATCATGGTGTGCTAGTCGTCCCCCAGGAACAGTTCAACATGTTCGCGGCGGCCGCGGCTCGCCATGGTTGGCGTCCCGGTCCGCACGTCGTGGGTGACGCGGCTATCGACCTGGCGTTGGAGGCGTTCGAATACGCAAACGCTCAAACTCCTATCGCCGGTAAGCGTTGGATGCTCGATCACGCGATACTGCTTCAGCCGGATCAATATGACCGCATCAAAGAGCTCGGCTTGATCGTGAACGCGCAGCCCCGGCACAACTACATTATTGGAGACAAGTTCACAGAATTTTGGGGTAAGCCACTGGCAGACATGTCTTACCGATTTAGGGACTGGCTGGATAACGGCGTCATGACGACTTTCGGAGCCGACCGACCCATTTCAGTTCGCTCAACCCCTCTAATGCAGATCGATATAGCTGTTACCCGTCAAACAGGCTGGGGGGGCGTCCTTGGTGCCGATCAAGGGATCTCCCGCGAGGAAGCCATCCGGGCGATCACGCACCAATCGGCCTACACGAGTTTCGAGGAGGACAAGAAGGGCTCGATCGAGGCGGGTAAGTACGCGGATTTTGTGGTTTTGGCCGAGGACATCCTCACCGTTCCGGCCGAGGACATCAACGAAATCGAGGTTGTCGCCACCGTGCTAGCTGGGGAGGTGGTCTACGGATCTCTAACGCCGTAGAGCCTGAATCATCCGGGCTGGGCACCGGCGCTCTCCTTCGATTGCTGGACGCGAGTCCCCTGCCGATCGATATCGAGGATGAACGTCTTGACTTTGAGCCCCGCGCCTTTGAAGGTCCGTGTCATAGCTCTCGCGATACGCTCATGCCTATCGGGTGCGAAGGCGACAATAGCCGGTCCCGAGCCGGACAACACAACGGCTCGAGCGCCCGCCTTCCGCGCCGCCGCCATCGCCGCCCCTCCTCCTGGGATAAACCGCAAGCGATGACTTTGGTGCAGTCGATCCGCCATGGCTAGCTCGAGCAGTTCATAGTCACCGGTTCTCAGCGCCTCGACGGTGAACAGAGCTCGACCCACGTTGAAAACGGCGTCTCGCAGCGGAACCCGACGCGGCAACGCTCGCCGCATTTCCTTGGTCGAGATTTGGACGAGCGGTAGGGCGACAATGAGCTTGAAGTCTGCCACCCCGACTTGGCGAGCGATCGCGGTTCCCGAGCCGACGCTCACAAGATTCAAACCTCCGAAAAGAGACGCCGCAGCATTGTCGGGGTGCCCCTCCATGCTGTAAGCCAACTGCAACAGATCTTCCTGTTTCAGCTTTTCCCCGGTCATCGCGTTGGCGGCCGCCATCCCTGCCACCACCGCGGCGGCCGACGATCCGAGACCCGACCCCAACGGAATTTGATTCGTCACTTCTAACCTGATTCCGGATGGGGCTTTGCCAACGAGATCGAATACCCTTCGAGCCGCCCGCACCATCAAGTTTCTGGCTCCTCGGGGCAGGCTCGCCGATCCCTCTCCCTCGATCTCGACGCGCACTCCTTGCTTCGCCGGGCTCATGGTGACGGTGTTACAGAGCTTCACTGCGAGGCCGAGACAATCGAATCCTGGTCCCAGGTTGGCAGTTGACGCGGGAGCACTAGCGATGACGGGCTTCATGAACCGAGTTTTTTTTCGAGGGCGGTGAAGTCCGCGGGAATGGACGGCGGCAAGGGATAGCGGTCGGTGACGATGCCGGGGTCTTTGAGCCCGTGGCCGGTAGCGATACAGACGATCGTCTGGCCATTGACGTCGAGACGTCCCGCGGAAGTTTCTTGAATGAGTCCGGCGACTCCCGCCGCCGACGCCGGTTCGACCCAAACTCCAAACGAGGCGAGTCGTTCCTGCGCGTCGAGGATCGCTTCATCGGGAGACGCGATGATACGCCCACCGGATTCCTTCGCTGCGGAGAGAGCCTCTTCGCCGCGAGCCGGTCGTCCGATTCGGATCGCTGTCGCCACCGTCGAGGGAGCGTCCACCGGATGGCCTAGAACGAGGGGTGCCGCCCCGGACGCTTGCACGCCGAGCAGTTTCGGTTTGTCGGTACCGTGCACTTCGTGGTGTTGGCGGAAGCCCTTCCACGCCGCCGTGATGTTTCCGGCATTGCCGACGGGAAGAGCCGTCCAATCGGGCGCGCGCCCCAAGGCTTCGATGATCTCGAAGGCAACCGTTTTCTGCCCTTCAATGCGGTACGGGTTGAGAGAATTGACCAGGGCCACCGGTAATCGTTCCGAGGCGGTCCGCACCAGGTCGAGCGCCTGGTCGAAGGATGCTTGAAGCTGCACGATCTCGGCACGATGGGCCAGGGCGCCCGCCAACTTGCCGGCGGCCACGTTGCCTTCGGGAACGACCACGAAACAGCGGAGTCCCGCTCTTGCCGAGTAGGCGGCAGCGCTTGCCGCCGTATTTCCGGTGCTGGCGCAGATGACGGCTTGGGCGCCACGGTGTACGGCATCCGTGATCGCGACCGTCATGCCCCGATCTTTGAACGAGCCAGTGGGGTTGAGGCCCTCGTACTTCAAGTAGACGGCTTCCGCACCGAGCTCGGACGCGAGGTGGGGAAGGGGGATGAGCGGAGTGTTTCCCTCGAGCAGCGTGACAGGCTCTGCGTCGGTGGAGATTTCGAGCCAATCCCTGTAGCGCGCGATAAGGCCCGGCCAGACAGAAGACATCCCTGCGATTCTAGCAGGTGTCTGACGAACCGGTTAGCAGTTCCCGCGCAGTTTGACGCCGGCGTTTGTCCAGAACGCGTACTCCACACCGACGAGCGGCGTGACTTTGTCCCGGAGACCGTTGTTGTCGATGTTGAAGAGAAGGTTGAAGTCGATGAGCAGGTTCTCGAACGCGTTCAGCTTGAAGCCGACGGCGCCGCTCATCTCGTTGAAGGAGTCTTGAGTGAAGACCAAATTCTGGAACCTCGACTGTCCGTTCTGCGCCAAGAACTCCTCGACGCCCACCCGCGGCGAATCGATGACGTATTGGCCGACGAGATCGACGGCGAACGTGAACCGGGAGCCAAGAGCAAAATCGGCTCCAATGGTGTAGAAGGCTTGATCGGGAAGGTCACCAGTCTCTCCAGTTGCGGGATCGCCGGCGAGGATACTTTCTCCGTTCCAGCGATAGCCGGCATTAACGTGTGGCGAAAAGGCCCCTGCGGTTGCGGACCAAACGAGAAACGGTGCGATCCCGGCGGCGCCGGAGCCGAGCAGATCCTCCTCATCGCCTGTAGGGACTCTAAGATCCAAGGCCAGCGAGAGCCCATTTCCGCCCGGAGTCCCGCTGACGGCACCCTTGATCCGAACCGTCACATCACCAAGACCGGTCGCGGTCCCAGACGCGGTGAACAATCGTCGCGAACCAAGGTCGCCGGCTTGGTCTCGGAAAAAGTGGACCTCTGGTTCGACGGTCCCGATCCGCTGCACGGTAGCATCGGAAATCACTGTCAACTCGTTGCTGAGGAGTGGAATGGCGATGGAGATGTCCAGGCGATCGGTGGCCCCGTAGGTAAGAAAGGCCGTGGACTGGTTTACCTTGGCATTAATGGAGTTGATGGTGGTGACGACATCTGCCCGGCCGCCGCCGAGCTCGGAGCCGTCGTGGGTGAAAACCGCGGGGATGTTGTCGAGATCCAAGCCCTCGACGGTGTCAAAAGTGAATTGTTGAAATGTGAAGCCGAAGGAGAATCGGGCCAGCGCCGATGGTTTCCCAGCGCTCGGCAAGTATCGGTCCGAAGCTTTGGGTGGTGCGGGTAAAGACGCCCAGGGTCGCGTCGAACTTGGTTTCATGGAGCGCGTCCTGCTTTCTCCATTCTCGTTCGTGCGGCCGTATCGCTGCCCTCTATGCGGCGGCCGACGACTTCGCTCTGCGCTTCACGCTAGTCGAACAGGAACTCTCGTCTTTCTTCTCACCATCGTCCTCGGTGTCGTAATTGTCCACTTCGTCTGGTTGTTGAGCACCCGGGCACCAGATCATCCGGGTGTCGGCTACCAGCCCAAAGACATGGAGCGGTTCCATTTCTCGAACCGCTAACCTCGCGGCGACCACCCATTTTCGAGTAAGACTTACATTCGAAGGGTAAATCTTTCGCTGGAGCGGATGGGGGTTTCGCACCCCTATGGGCTCGGGCCGGGCCGATATGGGCCTGTTCCTCTTGATATTACGGGGACATTGCGCGGACGGGGCGCTCGGTCTTGAACGACTGGGGGGAGGGGGACGGATGGCAAAGCTTTTGCTTTGTTGGCAGGTGATGCATCGCTCGCTATGGCTCACGCTCTGGCTTATCGGGACGGTAGTGGTCCCCGGCGTCTCTGCTCAAAGTGGGGATGCCAGCGCTAGCGACGATCAAAACCTCCCTTCCGGCTATCGCTTCGAAACGTCTGTCGATGCGGTGCACCTTGCCGTCACGGTCACCAAGAAGAACCGCCTCGTCGCCGACCTGAAGGAAAAAGACTTCCGAGTGTTCGAGGACGGCGTTCCCCAAGAACTAACGTACTTCGCTCGAGGCACTGATTCTCCGGTCGACATATTGCTTCTGATCGATGCGAGCGGCAGCATGGACGTTGTTTCGAAGGTGGTCAACACCCGCAACGCGGGCATCCAGCTCATTCATAGTCTGGACCCCGAGGATCGGGTGGCGGTGTACACGTTTGACCAGCACCTTTATGAGGCGATCGGCTTCACCGAAGACAAAGAGAAGGCTATCGCCAAACTGCAAAAGATCGAGCCTTTCGGCTCCACGGCGCTTTACGACGCGGTGGCTTTGGCTGCCTCGGAGGTGGAGCACCAAGGCTTCGGCCGCCGCGCCATCGTGGTCATGACGGATGGCGTCGACACCTCCAGTCGCCTGTCGATCGAAGAGGCGGTGAGTCTTGCCAAGGGAGTCGACTTGCCGGTTTATGGCGTTCGCGTGGTTTCCCCCTTGGATGATCCGTCGAGCGACCGCTACCTGGGAGTTCACGGCCGAGAGGCGAAGAAGGAAGACGCGCTAGAGCTCTTCAGCAAGGAAACCGGTGGACGGCTCTTCACCGGCAGTGAGATCGGTGCGCTGCGACTGATTGCTCTACAGATTCGAGAAGAGCTCAAGACGCAGTACCGGCTTGGATATGTTCCCGCCAACAAGGCGGAGGATGGGAAATTTCGGCAAGTGGATATCGAGGTGCGCCGCCGGGGTGCCGTAGTGCACGCCCGCAGGGGATATTACGCAAAAAAGCCGAAATCCGAGTCGGAAGCTCTCCTGGATGCGTCACAAGTAAGAGCCGAGAGCCCCAATGATTAATTGAGGAGGAAGTAATCATGTTTCATCAAAATGGTTGGGTTGTTCCAATGTTGGTAACGCTTTTGGCTGCGTCCGGCTGCGCGAGCAAGGGTTACGTCGGTAAAGAGGTCGGCTCCGTCAACGAGAAAGTAGAGACCCTGAGCGAGTCGGTCGAGAAGAACCAGCAACGGATCGGTCGCAACGAGGCCGAGCTCAAGCGAGTTGACGCCAAGGCCGGTGAAGCGGGAGAGCTCGCGAATGATGCGAAGGGTGATGCGGCGCGGGCGTACGACGAGGCGCAGCGCGCGGCCAAGGGCAAGCTACTGTACGAGGTCACGCTCTCTAATGATCAGGTCGCCTTCGATTTCAATGCTGCCTCAATCTCCCCCGAAGCGGAGCAAATCGTGGGCGAGCTGGCGGAGAAGGTCAAAGCCGACAACCGCCGACTCTATATCGAGGTGGAAGGCCACACCGACAGCAGCGGACCGGAGTCCTATAATGAGCAGCTCGGACAGCAGCGGGCGGTCGCCGTCCGTGACTACCTCTACCAATCGCAGGGAATTCCTCTGTACGCCATCTCGGTGTTCAGTTTTGGCGAGTCCCAACCTATCGCTGACAACGGAACCCGGGAAGGGCGAGCCCGTAATCGCCGGGTGGTCATAAAGGTCCTTGAATAAGTAGGTCCTTCCTGATTTCCGGCTCGTTGATACGGGCCAGAGGAGCCGGCGGACCCCTCCTACGGCGCGCAGGGGTCCGCCGGATTTCTTTTTTGTGCGCTCCCCACCTCCCTGCTAGGATTCTCCTAGTAGCGTTCCAACTCGATTCGCCTAGGAACTGAATAGCCAAGCTCACCCTTGGCGCCTCTGGGCACCGCTGTCGTGCCCAGCGAGCTTAGTTGGAACGACACTAGGGGCTATCCTGAAGCAATTTAGTGTTCTCTCTTTCTCCAGGGAGGAGCCCTGTGCCCAATCCGTCCGGACCCATTCCCCCTCGGGTTTTTTCTGGGCCTGGGAATAAAGGGCACGTTTGCCGGTAACACGTATAAGGAGGAAGGGCTTGGGAAGCCCAGCCTACGTCGAAAATCGTGAAAGGGTCGAAGATGACCGCGACCTCGTGGTACGCGCGCGCGGGGGTGATGCGGAAGCCTTCGAAGCCATCGTGCGCGCCTACCAGAAACGAGTTTACGGCGTGGCCCTACGCATGACGCGGAGGCACGAAGTGGCAGACGATATCGTTCAGGAAACCTTCGTTAGGGCATACTCCCACTTGGACCGCTTCGAGGTCGGCCGACCGCTCGCGCCGTGGCTCAATAGAATCGCCGCCAACCTCTGCATCAATTACTTGACGGCAGCTGCCAGGCGCGAGCAGCAGTTCGCCGAAGGCGAAGGTCCGGCTGCCGAGCCTCGGGCACCACAAACGGACGGTGAGCCCGAGCCGCTCGCCGACTTGCTGTCGTCGGAGTTTCGGAGGGCGCTCGATGCCTCGGTTCAGAAACTGCCGCCGGACCAACGGATCGTTTTCGACCTCAAGGTTCATGAAGAAATGCGTTACGAAGAAATCGCCCAAGTGCTAGACATCTCAACCGGAACAGTGATGTCGCGCCTCTTTCGGGCTCGTCAGAAACTCAAAGCGATGATGAAAGACTTTATTTAGGCGGAAGCGATGCGTTGCGACAATTTTCTACCACTCATCGAAAAGCTCGCGGACGGCGAGGCTACGTCGGCGGAACAACAACGGGCCGAGGCTCACCTGGAAAACTGCACGTCTTGTCAGTCGCACTTTCGGTTTCTGCAAGCGTTGCCTGCGGCGGCTCGTCAGGCGTCTCTAACCGACCCCCCCGACATGTACTGGGATGTATTGCCCCGGAAGATCATGTCTCGCATCGAGAGGGAGAGAGACAAAGGGCGAAGGGGTTGGTTCGGCCGATTACTCGCACCCTCGTGGCTCAGATGGGCGGGAGCCCTGGCCGCAACGTTGGTGGCCGCCGTTGTGGGACTGCGGGTTCTCGAGTTTCCGATGGCGGACCGGAACGCACCGTCCTCCGCGTCGGTCACTCGCTCCAACGAGGAAGAACGCGGGGCCGGGATCTCTAGACGGGATGCGCCGGCGTCTGCTATGCCTGCTATGCCTGCTGGGCCTGTTGCGGAAAATGTCATGGACGAAAAGCCCGCCGCGGAGTCGGCCGGCTCTTTGACTTCCGTCCGACGTCAAGCGCCTGCCGAGCCTGCCGAGCCTGTGCAGGAAGTCGTCGCACTGAATGACGAAAGCTTCGAGCAAGCGTCTCGTAAACGAGTGGCGCGTGAGCCCGCACCTCCGGTTGCCCGCGAGGAATTCGCGACCGGTGCTCTTTCGATGCCGGGAAAGGCGGGACAGAAAAAGCAGGATGAGGCTGGTGAGGCTACAGACCGGCCTGTCATTGGTGGCAGGCGTGGGCGACTCGAGCAGGACCTCGACGAGTTGAAACCGACTCAGTTGAACGAAAAGAACCGAGACAAGGTAAGGGCGAGGTCTACGATGCCGGACGAGACCGCGAATGTTCCTGATGCGAAAGACCAGGAGGGTCAAGAGCCGAAACCGGCAGGCGCGGAACCCCCTTCTGACCAAGACCCGGCGGCACAATCCGTCTCCGTTTCCCGGAGTTTGAGGGCCCCACCACCTTTAGAGGGAGTTCCCGCGACGGCGGCGCAAGCCTATCGCGACTTAGTAGCCCGGTATCCTATCAGAGACGAAGCACCGGTCTCGTCCGATTTGTCAGGCTCAACAGGCTCAACAGGTTCAACAGGCCCAGCAGGCTTGTCGGGCATCGCCAAAGAAAAGGAAGGGGCGTTTTCGGATACCGAGCTCGCAACAGAGTGTGCCGATTGGCGTCAGTTTCTCGCGCGCTACCCGCAGGACGAGCGCGTGGTCGATGCTCGATATCGGTTGGCTCTTTGTTCGATTGAAATCTTCGAACGTTCTCCGTCTGACGACAATCGCCGACGTGCCGTGGAGGATGGTACGTCCTACCTCGATGTGGCGACGGACGAAAAACATGCTGAGCCGATTCGTCGGGTCTTGGAACGGATCCGACCCTAGCGAGTTAGTTTTCTGGGCTAGGTAGAGTTCCCCGAATATTCACTTCGAGTTGGTAGATCTCGCTCGTCCCTGCCAGCGCTAGCCTTCCCATTGAGTCGAACGCCAACCCGACCAGAGGTGGGCTGGATACGAAGCGCGATCGTTTACCGTTCTGGGTGATCCGGTACACGCCGCTATCGCCGACCAGAGCCTCGCTGACGTAGAGGTTTCCGTCGACGTCGAATGCAAGCCCTTGCGGTCGTCCGAAGCCGGCGGAGAAAACCTCGACTTTGGCGTCCGGGCTAATACGGAAGACAGAATCGATGCTCGACAAACTGGGGCCGGTGACGAAGAGGTTTCCGTCGCCATCGAACGCTAAATGATAGGCGGCAATGGAGGGGGCTAACTGGCAAAACAACCGCGGCTCACCGTTTTGCTCGATGCGATAGATGGTTCCCTGACGGTCTCCCACGTAGAGGACGCCATCCGAATCGAAGGCAAGCCCGGTTGCGATGCCGAGCTCGTCGACTACGAGCTCGACGTCTCGCTGCGGGCTGACACGGTAGACGGCGCCTTCTTGCCGACTTGAAATGTAGAGGTACCCTTCGCGGTCGAAAGCCAAACCAGAGGGATTCATCACTTCGCTCAGGAATGGCTTGACGTTTCCCTCTTGATCGATACGGAAGACCGACACTGGCACCTTCTGGCCGCGGCTTCCGCTGAAAGTGGTGTAGAGGTTTCCGTCTCGATCGAAAACGGGATTGGATACCGGATGCAGCTCCTCCGCAAGGGTGCGTGCGACGGACGCGGTGAACGCTTCACTCACCGCGCCATCCAGCTCTACCTTGACCGGCACCGAGCCACGGCCTTCCGGAACGATTACCGAGATCGATTCCGCCGAAACCTTGGCGATCTGTGCGCGGGTCTCTCCGAAGAACACCCGGTGCGCGTGCGCCTGGGTCGGCTCGAAACCATTGCCCAGGATCTCCAGTCGGCCCCCGGCGACGGCATGTGGCGGACTGATTCCGGAGATGAATGGGTGCGGTGAAGACAATTCTTAGTCCTAAGTTAGGGAACTCACGCCATCATAGCATGTGGGAATGTGACCTGCAGAAAACGTCCTACTGAAACTCGATGAGCGCTTTTTCAATCAGGCGTTTGAAAATGATCAGGACTTCATCTTCACGCATCGGGCAGATTTTGAGAATGGAGCGGACGTTCCACTCTCCGTTGACTCGAGAAAGGACAAACCCTTCGTGAGGGTCGAGCTCCAATTTGGCCAACTCGTTCAGTGACACGGTCAGCGCGGGAATGCCGTCAAGAGGGATTTCGTCGACGCCTTTCGCGTCTTCCATCTCCCGCTGTATCTTCAATACGAAGAGCCGGGCGTACTTGTTTTGGGGATCGATGGCGAGGGCCGCTTCGAAAGCAGAGAGAGCCTCCGAGTGCTGGCCGGCGTTGAAGCAAACGACGCCCTCGCGAAGCTTGTCCTGGAGATCAGCCATTTGCTGCTCGAAAGGAATCTCCTCCATGGCGACCGCGACACTGACTAGTTTACGTTCGTGGAGCTCGTGGAGACGTGTGGCGGCATAAAAGTCCACCGCGTGGAGCTCGAGGGCGATCTCACCGAGATTCTTTCCCTGCGATACGAGCTCTAGGATTTTCTGATCCACTTCAGAGAGCTCGGCGCCATCGTCGGGCTCGACCGTGAAGGTGGTAAAGCGAGAAGGGAAGACTTGCTCGATGCGGTTCCATTCATCACTGCGTCGCGCCCCCTCGAGGATCACTGCGGTGAGATCCAGAGGGATGTAGACCGAGATTGTCTCTGGCAATTGGTCATCCTCAAAGACGAAATCGCCGTCCAGCCAGAGAAAACAGTCGTAGATGCTCTCTCCGGTCTTCAATCGGAGCAGCTCGTTCAACTCCTCGTCGGTCAACAAGTCCTGGCGAATGAGAATCTGCCCCAGCGGTTCGTGACTGCGGTCCTGCTGGATCAACGCTTTGAACAGCTCTTCCTCGTTTAGCTTTCCGGCGCGGATGAGGAATTGACCGAGTGTCTCTCGAGGGCTATTCGAAGTGGATGAGAAGAGCTGCCCTTTTTTGAAGAAGAGCCGTTTCTCGATCGGCCCCCGTGTCAGGCGAAGCGTCCCGGTCTTGAGGTTGTTGCCGCACCATTGGAGGAGATCCCCCACGTGCATGGTCTTGAGGCTCCCCGCGAGGCTCATGGGAACCGTTCTTGAACGAAGAAGGAAGAGGGGGAGCTCAACCGTCGTGGTCGAGCTCGACGTTCCAATAGAGGTAGTCGCGCCAACTCTCCGGCACCTCGCGCAGCCCGATCGTTATCCGAATCGACGGCAAAAACGTCGGGCGTTTGGGTCGACGGACGAGGCGTAGGCTGGCCTCCTTGGGCGTCTTGCCACCTTTGAGTCGGTTGCAGTCGATGCAACAGGTAACGATATTTTCCCAATCCTTGCGGCCACCTCTGGAGACCGGGATCACGTGATCGAATGTCAGCTCAAGGCTGGGTAAACGTCGCGCGCAATACTGGCAACGGTACTTGTCGCGAAGATAGATGTTGGCGCGCGAAAAAGGCACGCGATGAAAACGTCTGGCGATCCGGACGTGGTGAAGGAGTCGTAAAACCGAGGGCAGCTTGAATGTGATGGAGACGCTGCGAACGTCGCGATCATACGCTGCCACCACCTCCACCTTGCCCTTGGTGAGGAGCGTGATGGCCTTTTGCCATGACACGACCCGGAGTGGCTCGTAGGTGGCATTCAGAAGGAGCGTTTGTTCCATGACCTACCGCTCCCCCGGGCCGCCACGCGCACCAAGCGTGCCGGCGGCACACCCCCTGCCTGACGAGAAGCGAGTGAACTCCGGGTCGTGGGACTTAGTTTGACGTTGTGCGGGCTTGATGACCCTCCGCTAACGAAACCCCTTAAGGGAGGAAAACTTGTAACTTCTTTATGTTCCGCCAAAAGTGACCGGATTGTCAAGCTCGCCACCAGGCGGAAATCAATTAATGCGCGCGGGGCCCCACCCCCACGCGCCGGCGCTCGCTCTTCAATCAGTGGCGCGGGGCCCCACCCCCTCGCCTCATGCTCCGTCGGCAAGCGACTCCGCACGGGCTCAAGGCTGTGCTCGCGTTCATTGCCACGGCGCAATCGTCCGCATCGGGCTGCTTCGAGGGTATCAGATGTCCCGGTATCACTTCGAAGCTAATCACCCCCGGGATAATTCCTCCCGGCCGGAGGGCCTTCGGCCTCACTGGCGCGGGGCTCCACCCCCGCGCCTCATGCTCCGTCGACGAGCGAGCGCTCGGCCTCTCATGGCCTACAAGTACTGGCGGTACACCGGGTTCGACATGCAGTAGGCGCGAATCGTCCCCACTATCAACTTGGAATCTTCTATGGAAAGGTTTTGGAACCGCAACCCTGCCCCTGGGGGAAGGCTGTGAACAGGATGTTTTTGGTCCCGGTTGACGTAAACCACGATCGCCTGGACCTCGAGGAGCCGATCGTTGCCGGGAACGCGAAACTTGAGAACGACGTTACGACCCTCCGAGGGCAGCGTGTCCGCCGTCACGTAGACTCCCGCGATCGAAAGATCTATCAAGAAAGCGGGTTCGTCCCTTCCGCCGTTGGAAAGAGTGCAGCGGCGGACAAAGGGGATTCTAAGCGACCTAGGCGTCGCTGGTCTCACTCTCAATAGCGTTGCTCCTGCCCGATCGTAGCGGATCCGAAGTCCCGCCCGCCTTCGAAACAAATCAAGGTGCGCAATCTTCTTCCTACCCGTCATCCTAAGAGGGGAGTGAAGCGAAGGTCAAAAACGACGTTTCAGGAAGTTCCTTGCGCTTCGGCGTAGGCTACCGCCGAGTCCTCGTCCGGGAATATCTTGAACACTTTGTCGAGCCGAACAACCTTGAGGAGCCTGAAGATTCGCTCGGAAGGATTGACCAGAATCACTTGCCGATCTTCCCCTGAGAACTTGGAGAGGTATCCGATGAGCTCGCCGATCCCCGTGCTGTCGATGTAATTGATCCTGGTGAAATCGATCAAGATGTTCGTCGTTTCGTTCATCAGGACGTTCTCCAGTGTTTGCGAGAAAAACTCGGCGCTCTCTCCCAGCCGGATAGCTCCCTCGATGTCTAGGATGGTTAGGTTACTGCGAGAGCGTTTTTCAATGATCAAGAAAAGGCCTCCCGCTCAAGTGCACGTGGGTGTCGTGATGTGGGACGAGAAATTCTAGCGCCGAGCGTGAGAACGTGTCAACCGGCGTCCTGGCTACGCTGATAGTGGCAATGGGATATTTTGGCGGCCGTCACGGTCTAGCGGGCGCGTCCTGCCGCGTTGGATAACGGCACCCAAAGGTTATTGGACGCCCATCATGTTCTAACCGTCGCGTCTTGCTAGACTGCTAGAAGCACCGCGATATTTTGACGCCCGGCGTCCTACCGCGTTCGATAGTGGCAACCAACACTCACTGGACGCCCTAGCGGTATTCTGGCGGCCGTCACGGTCTAGCAGGCGCGCTCCCTTGTGCTACGATCATGACCGATGGTCGTCTTACGCCCTTTGACCCACCGCGTCCTCATGGGGGCTTTGTCCGCAGTATTTCTAAGCGCCGCGTCCCCGTGGGCCAGAAGTCTTCCCAGCTACATCGACGGGTTCCTCCTGGAGCTGCGAGACGGGAATCGCCAGCGTATTTCGAGACTCGAGGCATCGGGGATCGCCTACAGTCAGGGCCGGCTAGTGGTCGTCGACGATGTGTTGAGCTCCCTCTTTGTTTTTGATCGCCTGGGGATACTCTCGCAGATGGTATCCCTGGAGGGGTTTCCTGCCGAGGGCGCCAAGTTCGAGGACTTGGCGTTCGACGAGGTTTCTCAGAGCTTCTTCGCAGTGGGCTCTCATTCGGGATGGGAGCAGGATAGGCTGCAGGCCACGAGCGTACTTCTTCGGTTTCGGCTCAAAGAAGGGGCCGAAGGACTGGAGCCCACCGCGAACCGAATCGAAACGTTTCCACTCTACAAGAGCTTCGAGCAACTGGGGCTCTGGCGTCCAAAGGGCATGAAGATCGAGGGCTTGGCTTTCAACCCGTTGTCGTCGGAGCTTTACGTGGGCCTTAGGGAGCCGACTGACCGAGCCCGCGTTTACCGCCTCTCGCTGTCCGACTTGGAGAATGCGGCGCGGGGTGGGCCGCCAGCGGAGCTCGAGTTGGCGGCGAGCTTCGATGCCGGGATGATCGAGGATACGCCGTTTTGTATTTCGTCGCTTCTCTGGGTTTCCGAGCGTCACGGACTGTTGATTGGCACCAGCACGGAAGACGAGACGACGCACCGTTTCCTGGGTAACCGTCTCTGGTTCTACTCGACCGCGGGTCGAGTAGAGCTCCTCCAAGACACCTTCGACCGGGGTAAAAAGACAGAAGGCCTAGCGCAAGGCGACGATTACTTGTACATCAGCTACGACAACGATCAGGACGACACCGAGTTGCCGAGCTACGTCCGCACTCTACCCATGGACAGTCTCTTCGGCCCCGACTAAAAGGTGAATCGCCGCCGTGGTCGTTGAAAAACTCAATCGCGCCGACGTTGAGCGACGAATTTTGCGGGCGTTGCGTGAGCTATTGAGCGACTTGGGAGGAGGTCGGGCGCTCGCCGCGGTGGAGCTCGATGCCTCAATCGAAAGGGATCTCGGTCTGGGAAGCCTAGAGCGAGTGGAGCTCCTCTCCCGACTGGAGAGCGCTTTTGCGGTAGAGCTTCCCGAATCTGCCTTGGCCGAAGCCGAGACACCCGCCGACCTCGTTGAATTCGTCCTCTCGGTGGAGGCTCCGATCGCCAACGCAAGAGTGGAAGCCGCGCCGCCGGTCGTTGCCAGTCCATCGCTTTTCGTCGAATCGGAGACTCTCCTCGAAGTGCTTCGTCTCCGAGCAGAGGCGGAGCCTCGAAGACCGCACATTCGTCTTCAGGGCGAGCGCGGTCGGGAAGAAGTCATTCGATACGGTGAGCTGCATCGAAGGGCCTGCGAAGTGGCGGGTGGGCTTGCGGAGCGCGGGGTCGGCCGGGGCGATACGGTGGCCCTCATGCTCCCCACGAGCAGCGACTTCTTCAGTGCCTTTGCCGGGATTCTCCTCGCCGGCGGCGTGCCGGTCCCCCTGTATCCTCCTTTCAGCCTGGACAGAATCGAAGAGTATGTGGGTCGCCAGGCAGACATCCTCGTCAACTCCCAGGCCGACACGCTCATAACCGTCGAGCGGGGCCGCTCGGTGGGTCAACTCTTGCGCAGCCGGACGCCCAACATAAGGCATGTCACGACGGTCGACGAGCTTCGCTCGAGCGCGACCGCATTGCCGGCCCTATCTGTCGATCCGACTGCCCCGGCACTCATTCAGTACACCTCTGGAAGTACCGGCGATCCCAAAGGGGCATTACTTTCTCACCGGAATCTTCTCTCGAACATTCGAGCGATCGGCGAGGCGCTCGATTTGAAACCGACCGACGTGGGTGTCAGCTGGCTGCCTCTGTACCACGACATGGGTTTGATCGGTTGCTGGCTGACTCCTCTCGTCTTTGGATTTCCGATCACCATCATGTCGCCGTTGACGTTTCTGTCCAGACCCGAACGGTGGTTGTGGGCGATCCACTCCCGGCGGGCCACCCTTTCTGCGGCACCTAACTTCGGTTACGAGCTCTGCGTAAGAAAGATCCGAGAGGAAAAGTTGGAGGGACTCGATCTTTCGAGCTGGCGCGGAGCGCTCAATGGGGCCGAGCCGGTCTCGGCGGACACTATAGATCGGTTCAGTCGAAGGTTTGCGGCCTACGGCTTTCAACCCCAAGCAATGACGCCGGTTTACGGTTTGGCGGAATCCTCCCTGGCTCTGTCTATTCCTCCTATCGGTCGTGGACTGCGTGTCGAGAGAATCTCACGAGACCCATTCGAAAACGAGATGCGGGCGACACCCTCTACCGATAATGATAAGACGGCGCTCCGGTTCGTCTCCGCCGGGTCGCCCCTACCTGGGCATGAGCTTCGGGTCGTCGATGAGGAGGGCAAGGAACTTCCGGAAAGGGTCGAGGGGGCGCTTCACTTTCGCGGCCCATCCACCATGAGGAGTTACTTCCGAAACACCGAGGCTACGGAGTCGATATCGAAGCCGGATGGCTGGCTGGACTCCGGGGATCGCGCCTTCGTGGTCGACGGAGAGTATTTCATTACCGGACGCGCCAAGGACATTATCATCCGGGCCGGACGCAACTTGTATCCCCAGACGATCGAGGAAGTGGTTGCCGACGTGGAAGGAGTGCGGCGCGGTTGTGTCGTCGCTTTCGGTGTCAACGATGCCCGGCTGGGAACCGAGAAGGTCGTCGTGGTCGCCGAAGCACGCGTCGAAGCTGACGATGCAAGAGAAAGACTCGCTCTGACGATTCACCAGCGTCTTCTTGACTTGCTTGGTATCGCGGCGGACGAGGTTCTTGTCGTTCCACCACGCACAGTTCCCAAGACCTCCAGTGGGAAGCTCAGACGCTCGAGCTGTCGAAGCCAGTACCTGAAGGGGGAGCTCTCGCGAAACAAGCGAGGAAGCCGATTCCTAGTGTGGCAAATGGCCATCCACGCCGCGGTGCTGTCCGTACGTCGCGGCTCGTCCGCGCTCGGGCGATTTGTCTACGGAGTGTACGTTCTCTTCGTGGCCGCCGGCTTGTTCCTCCCGGTCTGGGCACTTTCCTGGCTTGTTCCCAGATGTCTGTTCTCCCACCTATCGCGAATCGGAATCCGACTCTTCTTGTTCTTGGCAGGATACCGCCTTCGAGTAAGCGGTCTGGAGCATCTGGAGGCCGCGATAGAGGGGCCCTTCGTTCTGGTCTCCAATCATGCCAGCTACATCGACCCGTTGCCTTTGCTGGCGGGGCTCCCGCTCGACTTCGCCTTCGTCGTCAAGAGCGACGCCATGGCTTGGCCGTTGATGGGAAGACTCATTGAGCGTCTCGGTCACCTGTCGGTTGAGCGCGGCGATCGAAAAAGCAGCGTTAGAGACGCGGAAAAATTTGGGGATGCCTTGAAGGAGGGGCGCTCGGTCTTCTTCTTCCCGGAAGGGACCTTTACGCGTGCCACTGGATTGCGTCCCTTCAAGATGGGTGCCTTCAAGCTGGCGGCCGAAGGGGGTTGGGCCATTGTGCCGATAGCGCTCGTGGGTACCCGACGTTTTCTGAGAGATGGGACGTGGCTTCCTCGCGCGAGTGAGCTTACGATTGTGGTGGAGGCCCCGCTTCTCGCCAGGAACGCCTCGCTCGCTGAGATGGTTCGTTTACGAGACCAGGCAGCGGAGCAAATCGCACGCCACGTCGGCGAACCGCGGCTCGATTTAATTTCTGCGGGTCGACCATTGTCTTAGGTGGTGTCCGAGTCGTAACCGTTTTGGATCGCGTCCACCTCTATTTCGATGAGCATGTCTTTGTGGATGAGAGAACGGACCTCGATCATGGAGGTGGCGGGTGGATGCTCGGCGAAGAACTCCTGGTGGGCCCGTCCGAATTCTTCCCAGCGACCGATATCGGTCACGAACATTCGAGTGCGGACCACCGCGGCGCGGCCAACGCTGAGCTCTTGGAGCGCCTTGTCGACGATCTCGAGGCATCTCTTGGCCTGAGCGTAGCCGTCACCCACAGCGAACACTCCACCGTTGTCATCGACCGGCGCGGTTCCGGAAATGAAGATATGGTCCCCCGCCTTCACGGCGCGGCAATATCCGACCTTCGACTCCCAGGGGGCGCCGGAGAAGACGCGTTTTGGAAGGTTAGTTTTTGAGATTTTCTTTGATATCCAGGTTGCGGATAAGACGATGGAGGTAGTTGGGATGGAGACCGAGGAATTTTGCGGCCTCGGTGTAATTACCGCCGGATTGCTTGACCGCCTCGATGATCAATTCCTTTTTCTTCTCGCTGACCGCATCGTGGTACTTCGTCAGGGAGGTGCCGGACGCGGGACCCGTTTCGGTCAGCGTTTCCGGCAAGTCTTCCGGCAATATCACATCGGTCGAGCCTAGGACGACCGAGCGTTCGATGGCGTTTTCCAGTTCTCTGATGTTGCCCGGCCAACGATAGCGTTCCAACATCTTTACCGCTTCGGCCGAGAGGCCGGTAACCCGCCTCTTCGTTTTCCCGCTGTACTTCGATGTGAAATAGCTTGCAAGCGTCGAGATGTCTTCGCGACGCTCCCGAAGGGGTGGCAGCGTGATGGCCACGACGTTGAGACGATGGAAGAGATCTTCGCGGAAGGCCCCCTTCTTTACTTCCTCCGCCAGATCGCGGTTGGTGGCGGCGACGAGCCGGATGTCCACTCGAATGGGCCGGGTTCCGCCCACCCGGTCGAACTCGCGATCCTGCAGCACCCGTAGCAACTTCGCTTGGAGAGAGGCGGGAAGCTCGCCAATCTCATCCAAGAAAGCCGTTCCTCCGTTGGCAATTTCTAGCTTGCCCTTCTTCTGGGCGATGGCTCCCGTAAAGGCCCCCCTCTCGTGTCCGAAGAGCTCACTTTCCAAGAGGTTTTCCGTCAGGGTCGCGCAATCGATCTTCACCAGTGGCTTGCGCGCCCGACGGCTATTGATATGAAGCGCCCGCGCGACGAGCTCCTTTCCCGTACCACTTTCTCCATGGATGAGGACGGTGGCGTCGGTGGGGGCCACCTTGGCGATAAACCGATAGACTTCCCGAAGGCGGGGGCTTTCACCCACCATGTTGTGCTCGAGATCGTAATCATCTCGCAACCGGAGGTTTTCTGACTGCAAGTCGTCCAAGCGATACACGTTTTGCAGGGCCGCGGCCGCGATTCCAGCAATCGCGGTCAAGAGCTCGAGTTGGTCTTCGTGGAACTCGGCCTCGGGGTCCTGGGAATCGAGGTAAATGGCACCGATCACACGCTCCGAGCGAATGAGCGGCAGGCAAAACACAGACTGGATGCCGCGTCCGATGAGGCTCTTGGCGTCACGAAACTTCGCACTCTCCTCGAGACGATTGCTCAGGATCGCTGCTTTTTCGTTAATCGCTTGGGCGACGATGGTCCGGCTCACTTGAACCGACTGTTTCCCGGAATGGTCCAAACCGAAGGATGTGACGAACTCCTTCGAATTTTCTCCGGGACCGAGCAATATAGCTCCCCTCTGAGCCGGTACGATGGCGAAGATCTGCTCGAGAATCGTTCGTTGAAGGGCGTTGACGTCTTGTTCCGACGCGAGCGCGTTGCTTACTTTTAGCAGGGCGCTCAAATCCCGTTCTACGCGGGCCGGCGGAATCTTCGCCGAGTGGAGTTTGCTGGGATTCAAATATACGGCATCGTCTCGGCGGAGCCGCACGGTCGGACCAAACGGAGATGCCTCCTCGGCCAATTCAACTTCGGCCGACGGCGTCGCATCCACCTCGTGGAGCAGGAACAAGAACATAGCGCCGGCGAAGCCGATGCGATCCTCGTGCTCGAGCAATTGCTCTTTGATGGGGACCCCGTTAACGAAGGTTCCGTTGTGGCTACCTAGATCGATGACTTTGAACTGCCCGTTCTGGTTCCTGATGACGCAGTGCTCTCTCGAAATCCAATGTTCGTTGATGCAGACCAGGTTCTCCGGGTCCCGTCCGATGGAGGTCTCCTCTTCTTCAAGCGGGATGACGGTTCCCTGGAGTCGGCCACTGACCGCTACTAATCGGGGAATCGTGGTGTCGTTTCCCATTCACTCCCTCTGAAAGTTGTCTGAGGTCCGCGTATCGGCAAAGCGTACCAATTGGATAGCTGGACTTCAATTGTCTTCCATTGTCGGGGCTCGTATCCGACGATCGTACTGAAATCTTGCCATAATGGCGGAATGACACATCGATCACTTCGGGTGGGGCAGATTCTCGCTGTTGCCACTCTCTGCGGAGTCGGTGCGTCAGCCGAAGAGCTTCGTTCGGAAGCGTTACGTGCCTGGGACGCCTATGTGGAGCTGACCGAGCAAAGAATCGCCGAGGAACTGGAGAGCGAAGAAGGGTTCTTGGTGATGGATTTCTTGCCGCCCGCCGATGCGAGCCGGGCCCAGGAGGTTATGTTTTCGAGGGACGTCTTCGTTTTGAAAATGGAGACACGTAACGAGGAGGGACGAAAGATCGAAGTTCCGGACGGGATGATCCATCATTGGTATGGATCCATCTTCGTGCCCGGAGCGGCGCTTCTAGACGTCATCGCGTGGGAGCAGAACTATGCCCAGCACTCCGATTATTTCGACGAGGTGGTGGAGTCCCGACTCCTGTCCCGCGAAGAAGACGTCTTTAGTGTTTTCCTCAAACTGAGGCGGAAAAAGGTCATTACCGTGCAGTACAACACCGAGCACCTCGTGGTCTACGCAAGCTATGGACCGACGCGGGCTTCCAGCAAGAGTGAGGCTACTCGCATCGCCGAGCTCGAGGACCCCGGAACGCCCCGGGAGCGGGAGAAATCGCCAGGACTGGACAGTGGCTTCCTCTGGAAGTTGAACTCTTACTGGCGGTTCAAGGAACTACCCGGCGGCGTCGCGATCGAGTGCGAATCGGTGAGCCTGAGTCGAGGTATCCCTTCCGGCCTCGCGTGGATGCTTCGAACCTACGTGGAGTCGGTGCCGAAGGAGTCACTCGAAAAAGCTCTGGTGCCCATCCAACGTAGTCTGGGTAGCGCGTCCAATGAAAAGGACGGCCGGTAGGAAATTCAGATAGCGATCTATCCGATCGGATAGCTCCCGGCGTTCTCCGACCCTTCGGCAATGCTAAGCCGACGCCCCAACCTCCTCTGTACCAAGGAATTAGTGGAGGGGTGCACAATCGGGCCAAGGGCCGCTTCCTGGTACGCCCATTGCACTCTAGTTCCGTGGGACGCGGCATCTTCGCTCGCCCCCCCATTGATATCGACAAGGAGGAATCGGATGAATGAAACGAATATCGGTCACTCCCGAGTGAACACAAGCCTGACCGCCGGAGTCGAGAAACGGGCGCTGGTCTGGTTGGCTCGACGTGCGCCGTCCTGGGTGAACTCCGATCACCTGACGCTTCTGGGGCTGGCCGCGATGTTTTTGGCCGGTTTCAGTTATTGGGCCGCGCAGTGGAACCCGTACCTGCTTTTCGGAGTCGTCATCGCTTTGGTTCTCAATTGGTTGGGTGACAGTATGGACGGCACGCTGGCCCGAGTCCGGGATCGGCAACGACCTCGCTACGGTTTTTACGTCGACCACATCGTGGACGTCTTTGGGGCGGCGGCTGTTCTCATCGGGTTGGCTCTTTCCCCGTACATGAGCTCTATGGTGGCCTTGGGGCTGCTACTCGTCTACCTGATGCTTTCCGCTGAAATCTACTTGGCGACGCATACCGTCGGGACATTCAAGATCTCTTACTGGATCTTCGGAGGTACGGAGCTACGCATCGTGCTGGCCGCCGGGACAGTGTACGCGCTCTATCGTCCTGAAGTGATCTTGGCCGGAACGACCTACCTTCTCTTTGATGTTGCCGGCGTCATCGCTATCGCTTGTCTCGGTGTGACGCTTCTCGTTTCGGTATTTCGGAATACCCGAACTCTGTACTTCGCCGAGCGGCTTGCCCCGCTGCGCCAAGCCCATTCGAAGCCGATGATGGTGCGCTCATCCGGCACGCCCATCCGACAGCGTGGCTTCGTAGCATGAGGTCCCCACTGTTCAGGCGATGGATCAAATTCAACTTCATTGGTGGCATGGGCGTCGCGGTACAGTTCATCGTCCTGAGTGTTCTTGCCGGTTCGGTAGGATTGCACTATCTCGTAGCAACCGCTTTGGCTGTAGAGACGGCAGTGCTTCACAACTTCGTCTGGCATGAGCGATGGACCTGGGTGGACCGTCGAGGGGCGCACCGCAGCACAAGGGTCGAGCGACTCGTACGCTTCCACCTTGCGAACGGAGCCTTTTCCATTTTGTCCAACCTCGTGTTCACGGGAGCGTTCGTCGAATTTCTGGGTCTTCACTATCTTGTTGCGAACTTGCTCAGCATCGCGATGTGCTCCGTTCTCAATTTCCTCGTCAGCGATCGATTCGTATTCGCCGTTCCCGCGACCGAGGTTCCAGTGGCACCTTGCGGATACTCCAATGAGTGACAACAGGGGGGGCTGTGATTAGAAAGACTCTTAGTCCGTTTTTCCCTCTCCCTCTGGGAGAGGGTGGCGTCAAGGAACGCGGTGCCCCAGTCGACGTAATCACACGCCGGGTGAGGGCGAAAGGCTTTCTTTTTTCTCTTTGTCTTCTCTTACTCCAGGCGGTGTTGCTCTTCAGCATATCGTTGGCGGAGGCCGACGAATCGTCCACCGAGCCGATCCTAGAGCGGATGGCCGAGGCGTCCCGGGCTCTGACCAGCCTCGAAGCCGATCTCGTGCAAGTGAAGTCGTACCCGCAACTTTCCTTGACCGATCCGCCGGAAATCGGGCGGATCCATCTGCAGCGTGCGAAGCCGACACGGCTGAGGTTCGAGATCACCGAGCCCGAAAGCCGAATCGTCACGGTGGACGATGGCGAGTACGTTCTCTATCAACCCAAGATCAAGCAGGCGATGGTGGGGAAACTCGATCCCAACGCGAGCCGAGGTCGAAGTGGGTTCTTGACGTTCCTGGTAGGAGATCTTTCGAGCGCTGAGGAGGATTTCGAGATCGTTTTGTTGGGTGAAGAAGAGGTGAAGGGTAAGCAGGCCTACCACCTTCGTCTAACCGCTAGGCCGGAGACGGAGAGCATGTACCGGCAAATTGATCTCTGGGTCGATCAAGAAATCTGGCTTCCGGTTCGCCAAGAGCTTGTCGAGCTCAATAACAGCGTCAGCAGGATCGATCTCGAGAACGTCGTTCTTAACCAAATCATCGAGGATAGTGTCTTCAAGCTCGACCTTCCCTCGGATGTGGAACGAGTCAAGGGATGAGCGCGCCCCGGATTGTCTTGGGATTCGTGTTTCTTGGCGCGACACTGCTGCCGACTGCTCAAGCGATGGCCGCCAAGCTACAAAGCAAAACCGTCAGGGCCTGGGACCGTTACGTCGCGCTCACCGAAGCAAGGATCGAAAACGAGTTGGAATCAGACGATGGTTTTTTGGTGAGAGAGTTCCTTCCAACAGAGCAAGCTGAATGGTGCAAGCAAACGATCGACGAGGGAGGCATTTGTGTCGCCGCAATGGAGACTCGTGACAAGGATAGGAGGGCGGTCGGTATTCCATCTGGGATGGTGCATCACTGGATGGGGTCCATCTTCATCCCAGATATCTCGCTCCAAGACCTCTTGGGATGGGTTCAGAACTACTCGCAACACCACGAACGGTTTCCGGAGGTCGAGGAGTCGCGACTCCTTGCTAGGGATGGAGACAGTTTCCAGATATTCCTGAGACTGAAGAGACAGAAAGTCGTTACTGTTTTCTACAACACCGAGCATCACGTGGAATACCAGCGCCATGGCTTCAATCAGGTGTCCAGCCGGAGCGCCGCGACACGGATTGCCCAGCTTGAGAATCCAGGTGAGGCGATAGAGCGCGAGAGACCGGTGGGGGAGGACAGCGGTTTCCTCTGGAGGCTCAATTCCTACTGGCGATACCAACAGGTCGACGGTGGTGTGATCGTAGAGTGTGAGTCCATCGGACTGAGTCGAGGGATTCCCGTCGCGGTGAAATGGTTGGTGTCACCCTTCGTGGAATCGGTGCCGCGGGAATCTCTGGAGAGTACGTTGAGTGGTATCTGGCACGGGAGTCGTCGTTTAGCTCTCGAAATCCAATTAGGGCCTGGGGCTCCACCCCCAGGCCGGTCGCTCCGGTGACTTCGCACCTGCGCGACAGCTGAAGGCTCCCCGGGCGACGGCGTCCGACGGCGTCCGACGGACTAAAACGCGTAGCCGAAACTGAAGTGGAAGCGAGTTAGCTTGTCGCCATCGTGCCGATTCAACACTTCGGCCCAGTCGAATCGAAGCGGGCCGAACGGTAGGACGACGCGAACTCCCGCACCCGCGGACCATCTCAGGTCACCGAGCCTGATGTTTTTCACCCGCGGGTAGATCTCACCCGTATCGAGGTAGACGCCCCCGTGAAGGATCTTGTAGATGGGGAAGCGTAACTCCTGGTTCATGATCACCACCGCTTGACCTCCCAAGAAGGCTACGTCCCCGTTTGGAAACGAGAGGCTCGGACCCAAGGAGTTGTGCTCGAAGCCCCGGACCGAGTTCGGTCCGCCGGCCTTGAACCGGTCGTCGACAACGAAGAACTGGTCGCTTTCTCCACGAGCAGTCAGCCCGAGCCGGTAACTCGAAGCCCAAACCAAGTTTCGTCCCAAGGGGTAGAAATAGAAAATCTGACCGTAGAATCGGTAGAAGCTCGTATCCGAGCCGAGCCACTCCGGGCCGGCCTGTAGCGTGACATTCCAGAATCGGCCGCGCGTCGGGTTCGCGACGCTGTCCCGTTCGTCTTCGAAGATGGAACCGCCCAAACGGCTTCGAAACTCGCCCTCATCTTGAACGTCGATCGAGCGTCCGCGAATGCCCAGAAGGGCAAACTCTCCAACGCTGTAGTTCCACTGGATGTTGAGCCTACCTCTCGGTAGCTTCCGGGTTTGCTGGAAGTTGACGCTCCACTGCTGAGCGCGGGCCCCGAGGGTGTTCGTCCCTCTTTCCTCGTCGATACTCGCCTCCGCGTAGAGCTCGGTGCTCAATCGACGGCCGAAGAAGCGAGGCGTCAGATAGGACGCACGGTAGAGCGGTCGGTCCTGGCTAATGATGGCGGTCATGCTCAGAGTTTCACTACGTCCCAACGGGTTAGGGAAGGTTGCTCGGAGTATGCCCTCTAAGCCTCGGGATTGAGATTCGGGATCGATATCGCCGGACTCTCCGGTCTGGCTCACGAAGTTGTAACGCAGTCCATAAGACATATCGAGCAACTCTCGTTCGACTACCTGCACGATGACGTCTCGAGTCTCGGTTCCCGGTTCGCTCGGTGCGACACGGACGTCTGCGGTCCGGAAGACCCCCAAGTCGTACAAATTGCTACGGCTTTCCTGGAACTTGGAAGTCCTGAGCGGCTCTCCCTCTTTGAACGTTAGCTCCCTATCGATGACCCATCTTTGGGTCTTCAGGTTGCCGACCACCCGGACGCGCCCGATCCGTACCGGGACCCCCTCGGTAATGTCGATGGTGACATCCACCCCATCGGGCACCGCGGTGAGCTCGGATCGGAGCCGGGCGTCCGGAAAGCCCTCGTCTCGGTAGAGGGTTCTGATGTGGGTCTCGCCCTCGTTCAACTTGGAAAAACTGACCGGGTCGCCCTCTTTTTGACCGAGGGCCTCCCTCAGCTGCTCTTCGGAGAGAAAGGTTGCACCCTCGAAGCGAATGTTGGCGATCGTTAGGAGTGGCCCCTCGTCGACCAGAATGACGATTCGAAGCTCCCCGGTCTCGAGATCGTACATCGTCCTCGGCTCTTCTACCGTGGCATACAAGTACCCGATTGACGCGTATCGGAGGCGCAAACCCTTTTCGAGCTCAGACTGTTTGCCATCGATAAGAGAGAAGAAGGTCGACGATGACGTAGAGGGAAGCGAGTCAGCCAGCTCCGTATCAGAAAGGGATTCGTTGCCCTCGAAGGTGAGCACGACCGCGTTACCGCGTTGGCCTTTCGATACGGTGAACACGATCCGCTGCTTGTCGTCGAGCTCTTCCACACGACTCTCGACTTCCGCCTCAAAATATCGCTGGCTCCTCAACCGCCAGCGCGCGCGCGACGCCAGGTCGGAGACCAAATAGCTCTCGGGGATTCGTCCATCCCACCTCGCGCGAGTCTGCTTCTTGATGTCCGAGCCAGGGTCGTCTCCTTCCCAAACGAGCTCGGTTGGTTTCCCGGCGTCTATAGAAAAGAGAAGATCCACCCGCCCGTCCTCTTGGTCGGTTTCGACTTCGACCACCGCGCTTAGAAAGCCCTTTTCGATCAGGCTCTTTTGGAGTGCGCTGGCATCGTCTTGGGCCTTCCAATAGTCGTAGCGAGCACCGGAGCGAATCTTGAGCCTCTTTCGAAGCTCATTTTCCGGCACCGGGAAGTCGCCACCGAAGGTGATCTCACCCACGCTGCGCGCCGGTGCCTCGACGATGTCTCCTGACTCGTTCTCCGAGGCTCGCCGCCGTCCTACCCTGAACCGGTGAGTGAAGCCGAGCGTGTAATCGATCCCGCTCTCTTGTGTGGCCCGAAGCCATAGGTCTTTGGCGACGCGGTAATCCAGAATCCAAAGCTGCATCTCCGGCTCGTCCAGCGGCAAGGAGTAGGTAATCGAGAACCTCTCGGTGAGGGGGAATCCCAGAGTCATGCGGCTGGTGGGGTTTCGTTCTTCGGCGAGAACGAGGGGGCCCGCGCCGGCGGGAGCTCCGAATGAGAAGACATCTCCCAGCCCGTCGTGGATGAGATTCGCGAACGAAGACATCGCCCACGTCGAGGCCATCATCTGGCCTCCCTCGCCGGCATCCGCCAAAGTACGGCCGGTCACCAGAAGCGACATCAGGTCGCCTTCCGTCAGGCTCGAGTCCTCGGGAGAGCGAAGCTGAATGTTGAGGTCGTTCGGCTCTCCATCGAGCTGGAGCTGGATGACTGTCGCGCCCACCTTGGTGACCATGGAAGCCTGAAGCGTTGGTGGCGAGCGGGGGAAGCCATCGAAGTCCGCGCGTGCGGAGATGACCTGAAACGAGTTTCGGCCCACCACCAGCGACCCGTCGGGCCGAAGGGAAAGAACACCACTCAGCTCGGGGGAGTCTACCGTCCCTGCGAGCTTCAGCGTTGCCCCGGCCTCGACGCGCGCTTTGTCGGTGTCGATGCGAACGTCCTCTGGCGTGGTTAGCGAGAGATTCAAGTTGAGGACCCGCCGGCCGGCTTCGAGAGACGGAGCCTGGACCGCGGACAAACGACGCTCCGAATCGTCGAAATCCGTGGTGAAGCTTCGAGTCACGAGTCCCTGGGACGCCCGCAGGTCGCCGGAGAGCCGAAAGTTTCCCTCCTCTCCTTGGAATCGAACCTCCCCCGAGACCTGTCCCCGAACTCCCTCTATCAGTTGGAGACGCACGGTCTCCGCGCTGGCTTGGATATCGACGCGTGGGTTGTTGACGTCCCCGAGATCAACCGTTCCTTCACCATGGATTCGACCACCCCCTGCGAGGGCCGAGAGATCGGAAAGCGTGAGGGTGGCTTCGTCGAACGTCACTCGCGTCTTCAGGTCTCGGAGGATGAGCGGGGGGTCGGGAATGACGAATCGGCCGCCCGACAACGAACCTTCGCCTTGGATTGCGAGGCCGTCCGCTCCGTAGCTCAGGTGGAAGTCGAGGTTGCTCGGGCCGGAAATGGTCATCCCCGGCATCACCGCGGCCAAGAACGGATTGAAGATCGTGGTCTCGAGAGTGCCGCTGAGGGAGCCCTCCAACGAAAAAGGTTCCTGGATTTCCAAACGCGGGAGACGCAATCTGAAGTCGGTCCGATCTCCGACGATGTGCAGCTCCTCCATCGAGAAGACGCCGTCCTTCAGGCTCCATGCTACCGGCTCCGCGGTTTGAATGGTCATCGCATCCAGTCTTCCGTCCAGTCCGAGGATTTCACCCGATGCACGAAGTCCGTCGATGGACCAGCCGGGAATCTCGATCACTCCGCGAGCGCCGAGCATGAGTGTGGGGTCGAGCTCCCATTCGATTGGAGTGAGGTCGGCGAGGTCGATGTCTTCGAGGGTGAGTTCCAGCCGGCCGGATTGCGCGGTCTCGCCCGACGGGCGGGGAAGCGAGCCAGTCAGCGCGACCGTACCGCCCATCAGTTTCCCTTGCGCAAACAACGAGGGAGTTCGCTCTTCGTTGGACTCGAGCGTGAGCTGGAGGTCCTCCCAAGCGACGTTGTTCCATTGGCCAGCGCCATCTTCGATGTGTAACGCGCCGAGTAGCAAGGGGTCGTCGAGCTTGCCGGCTACCTTCAACTCGGCGCGAGCCGTCCCGCGAACCTCGAGGTCGGGGACCAGCGGCTCGAGGAGCTCGAGGCGAAAAGATCCGGAGACGTCCAGATCGAGCTCACCTTCCGCAGCAAGTGGGACGGTCCCTTCGACGGAAACTTCTTGTTCAGCGGAGAGGATCTTTAAGTTCTGGATTCGAGCCTCGTTTAGATCGCCCTCGATCTGGAAACCGGAGACCTGGTGGCCGATTCCGCGGTAGTTCGCGGCATAAGAATCCACATTGGCTCGGAACTGGAGCGCGCCGAGGTCGAAGAGAGGAAAATCAAGCTCGACGATTCCCTCGGCGGACGCCGTCGCATCTTCGCGGGCAAACGTGAGCAGGCCCTTCATGATTTCCAGTAGCGGCAGTCCCGACAGATCGAGCTCGAGATGGGTCGGGATGGGCGGCTCGAGCTCAGCCGTCCCGCCGAGAAACCGGGTGCCGTCATCCCGCCGGCCGAGAATCTCGACTTGGCCGTTCCGTGATTTCAATTGGAGCTCCAAGGGAGGGATCGCTTTGTCATTGAGAGAGAGGGCATTCAAATTCACGGTGGCCTCTCCGACTAGAGCAGAGAGGGGACCCTTGGCGAAGGCGTTCAGGGAGATTTGACCGCCAACTTCTTCTAGCCCCGTGACGGGAGCCAGTTCTTCGAGGGCGAGTCCCGTCAACTGGAGGCTTCCGTCGATGGACTCGGAGTCCAATGAGTATGTACCCGCGGCCTCGAACGTGGCATTCGCGAGAGAAGCCTTTGCGTCTTCGACTTCGATCGTCCGACCCTTCTTCACCACTCGGAAGTCCGCGGTGCCCTCATGGGCTCCGGTGAAGGTGAGATCGCGCAGGGCGACCTCAACGTTCCAATCCGGATCGGTGCTCGTCCCGATGACCTGTGCACGTCCCGCCGCAACAGCCTTCATGGGAAGGCGCGGAGGCAGCGAAATGCCTTCGAAATCGACGACTAAGTTGGATTCCTCGGATGCATCCCCGAACCCGAAGTTTCCTTGTGCCGAGATGGAGCCCTCGTCACCCTGGAGTTCGAATTTCTTGACGACGATTTCTTTCGTCGTACCGGAGAGTTCACTGGAAAGATCTGCAGCCCGCCCGTTGAGCACGAGAGCATCACTCTCGACGAGCGCGGTCCAACGCACGTCGGGCAGCTGGCCGGTTAGTTGCCCGACGACTGAGAGCGGTCCGCCGAGCTCGATCGGCAATGATTCTGGAATGTCGAAAGAACCCGCCAATAGGCCGACCTCGTAGATGTCTGGAAGCTCGATGCGATAGTCGACATTCAGTGCGCCTTCCAACTGGACGTTACCGGTGAGGGAAAGATCGGCCCTCGGGTTGGAAGTTGCGAGTGCTTTGGAGTCGAACTGTAGAGTGCCCGAAGCGAGGGAAAAGAAAACCTCTCCCCTCGTCGACATCTGTTTCCCTCCTGTTGTCGGCGAGAACCAGATACGACCTCGACCGTCGGCGTTCTCGATAAGCCAGTCGGTCACCGACAGCTCGGCCTCGCCATGAACCTTCGCGCTCATTGGAAGCTCAAGACTCAAGAGCTGGCTAATCAAACGGTCGGGATCGACGTCTTTGAACCGAAGGCGAAAACTGTCTCTTCCGCCATCGCGGAGCTCGATGCGCGCTTCGAGCTCGCCGGTCCCGCCATAGCCGACTAGGGAGATGGGAGCCAACTCGAGAACGTCGTCCGCTAGGGCCACCTTGCCCGCGATCGTCCAGGTACCGATCTCCTGAGACTCGAAGTGCTCGGAGCGGAGGTTTCCGTCGAATCGAAGTCGATCGTCGTTCATCTCGAGCCGGCCACTCCCGTCCACGCGACCTGTGACCTGCCAGTCTTGCTCCCATAGATCCAAGAGGTCAGCGTCGAGATCGAAGTCGAGCTCGAGGCCGACGGTGAGAGGCGATGGGCTCACCGTTCCGTCGACTCGTAACTCAGAAGTTCCGGTACGGACCGTCGCGTGCTCGAGCAAGATCTCCGATCCGTTCCACTGCAAGGATGCCTCGAAAGGTTCCAGGGAGAGCTCTTTGTCACCGACCGCCAAACGGCCCGCACCTGATTTCAGGATGGAATGAGGGTCGTCGAACCGGACGTCAATGTCGCCGATCTCGAGGAACGTGGCTTCCGCTTCGTATGCCAATCGCACGCGTCCATCGGTGAGATTGAGATGCCGGATGTTCACCGGAAGGCCAGTCCAGGACGCGCCTTCGGCTTCGGTCTCTTCGTCCGGTACAAAACGAAAGTCGAGCCGAGGTTCCCGAATATCGCCACCGATGCTTAGACTCGACGTGATGTCGAGATCGATGCGAGCTACTTCCAGGTCGAAGGATTCGGACCTAAGCGCGAGATCGGAAAGTCCGATCTCACCGCGCCAGAGCCGGTAGTCGAGGTGTCTTAACGAAACCTCACTATCCGACAAGCCGGAGAGCGAGCGTACCAATACGCCGCGGAGAAATTCTTTTCCCGGCGCAGTGTGCAGGAGAAGGAAAAGGAGGACGAGCAGTCCTATGAGGCCTACGAAACCAATTGCCCAGCGCTTCATTCCTCTGCACTTTTCCTGTCTCCATTATGCCGCAATACTGGGGATTGGCGGTCGGCCGCCAAAATATGGAGTGCTGTTACCCTACCTGGCCAGGCGGGGCCGCCAAAACACAAAGCCCCCCGCGAACGCGCCCACGATGGGCACAGCGATGCGGGCGTCCGGTTCTTCCTGAGCGACGATTCCAAGGGATCTCCGCCACCCCGCCGAAAATCATGAGGCAGATGAGCGTGGCAAGGACGCCCATCGTCCCCAAAACGATGTACAGAACACCAAGTATCTTCACGTGCTGTTGCAGCCCCTCCTTGCTGCCAGCCGCTATGCGGACGAGCCGCGAGGTTCCTCCGGATAGCTCGCGTAGGCGAAAAGGAGATCGACTAAAGATTGCTCTGCCTTCACGATCCCGGCCACCTTCTCGTTCCCCTCGATGACGATGTACTCGTCTACGGCGTGCGCGCGACCGCCATGTCCTAGCCCTCCTCTTACATCCGGGAGACCCAACTTTCGAGTGAACTCCCATCGGGGGCTAGAAGTCGGAGAGCGTGGCCAAATGGCGGGCTCGATGCCGTAATGACGATAAACCGACAGCATCGCCTGTACTACCGGAGCCTTGACGCTCGTCTGTGACCACTCGTCCCCACCACCGTGTTGAGTGACGGCAATGTCGCCGTAGCCCTTTTGAGTTAGATGGTCCAAGAATAGCTGCTTTTGCGTCACGATCTCTTGATCGGGAACGAGACGGCTGTCCATTTTTGCCGCCGCTCGCTCGGGAAGGATGGTTGCCGATCCGGGTCCGGTATACCCACCCCAGATGCCGTCGATGTTGAACGACGTATCGAAAATGAGGTGCCGCGCCGCCTCCACGTCCGACCAATCATCGACCCATCGCTTGACGTTCTCCGACTCCGATACGAACAGGCGCTCGGGATGATTGGTGACGAGCTCGTTGTAGAGCATCAGCTCTTCTTCGTTGGGGGGGCGGATGTCGTCATACCAGCCATCGATTAGAATTTTGTTCTCCGCCGGGTCGTACATACTCCGCAAGGCGTCCACCAACCGCCAGACCGGACTGTCCAGAACCGCCTTGCGGCTGGAGTGGATCGGCATTTTCTGCGGGCCGCGTCCCCATTCTGTTCCACTCACCTCGAGCTCGAGATAGAGAATGCCCTTGGTCCCTAGGCGCATCTCGACCGAACCGTCCGACTGCTGCCCGGGTCCGGCCTGGAGCATGGCGTCCGCCGTCTTCAACCGTTCGCGGTAAGGGTCTAACACTTCGTGGAAGTTTGGAGAACCCTGCTCCTCCTCACCGTCGCAGGTGAACATGATATTGACCGGGAGCTCGCCGCCGCTGGCGAGAATGGCCTCACAAGCGTTCAAGAAAAAGCGGTTCGGCCCTTTGGAATTGAACGCGCCGCGAGCGAGGATGATCTCCTCGAAGGGATCCATCGGCATTCTTTCTGCAGCCAAGGGATCTGCCGTCCACCGCTCCTTCTCGAAGGGTTGCGTGTCGTACATCATGTAGGTCGCGACGGTCTTGGGAGCTCCGGCGTCGTAGTAGGCCCAGACCCCAGGGAATCCTTTTGTTTCGATCAACTTCACTTCCTGGCAACCCAGCGTGCGGAGGGATTCCACCATTCGATCTGCCATCTCGCGGATACCCATGTTCCAGGAGCTCACGGAGGCCTGACGCAGGTCGGCTTGTAGTTTGGCGATGTGCTCCTCTCTGTGCTCGGCGATATACCGGTGGGCGCGGCGGACCGCATCCGAGTTCAAGACATCTTGCGCATAGGCGGGGTTGGCTACGAACGGAAAAGCAGTGTAGGCGGCAGCACCCATCGCGGCGCGGCTGGAAAGCTCGAGGAACTGCTTGCGGGTGAGCATCACGAATTGCGACCTCCCTGATCATTCGGATTAACGATGCGTTGTTGTCGGGTATAGCGTCTTCCCGTGCCGAGGTCAAGGCACCGCGCCGCCCTCCGCTCTTCCACGCATCATCTTGCTCTAAGTTGCTGGTTTGACACGGAGTTGCTGGGATGCTACAAATCTCAGCTTGCCTCTAAGCTAGACTCTATTACCTTGCTCAAAAACCTACGAAACCTCGTCCGCTACCGCGTCCTCATCCATAGCCTCGTGGTGCGCGAGATCAAGGCCCGCTATCGCGGGTCGGTTCTGGGCTTTCTCTGGTCATTCATCAATCCGCTTCTTCAGCTGCTCATCTATACATTCGTCTTCGCCTACGTGATGCCCGGTCGCTTCCAGGTCGAACCCTATCCTCTATTTCTCTTCACCGGCATCCTCCCCTGGACATGGTTCAGCTCCTCGGTTCTGGAGTCTTCGAACGTTCTTATTACCAGCGGAAATCTCATCAAGAAGATCCTCTTCCCCGCAGAAGTGCTGGTGTTCGTCGTGGTGCTCTCGAACCTGTTTCATTTTTTTCTCGGGCTTCCGATCTTGGTCGCTTTCCTGATCTACTTCGGGAAGATCCACCTGACGGTCGTGTTACTGCCCGTCGTGATTCTTATTCAGCTCGTCTTCAGTCTTGGAGTCTGTCTCTTCTTCGCGGCGCTATCCGTCCACTTTAGAGACGTTCAAAACATCCTGGCGAACCTCATGATGTTGTGGTTCTTTTCGAGCCCGGTCATCTACCCATACCTGGATATCTCTCCCAATATTCAGCGCTGGCTCAATTACAACCCGATGACCCACATTCTCGTGGGCTATCACCAGACCCTCTTTACCGGCAGCCTGGGGCATTGGCCTTGGCTCTTGGCGGTGTCGGTGGGGGCAGTCGTAACTTTCTTGGTTGGTTACGCTTTTTTTGACCGCCTGCGGGACACATACGCCGAGGAGGTATGAAGAAGTGGGCATAGCGGTTCGCGTTTCCGATGTGACGAAAGTCTATCAGCGTTATGCACACCGCAAGCAGTTCCGCACGCTAAAGAGCGCTCTACTCACGGGCAGCTTGATCGACGACCTCAAACCGGAGGAGACCTTTTCTGCCTTGTCCGGCGTGACCTTCAACGTATGGGAAGGCTCGACCTTCGCCATCATTGGGCGAAACGGATCTGGGAAGAGCTCCCTACTCAAAGTCCTCGCCGGAATAACCAAACCCACTTCTGGGGAAGTGGAGGTCAAGGGGCGGATCTCGGCACTCATCGAGCTGGGAGCGGGTTTCCATCCCGAGATAACAGGACGGGAGAACGTTTTCATCAACGGGATCATGCTCGGACTCAGCAAGCGTGAGATTACCGAGCGTTTCTCGGAGATCGTGGCATTCGCCGAGCTCGAGGAGTTTATCGACGCTCCTGTCAAGACATACTCGTCCGGCATGTATATGAGACTCGGCTTCGCCGTTGCGATCCACGTGAACCCCGACGTGCTCATCATCGACGAAGTGCTTGCGGTGGGAGATCAAGAATTCGTGCATAAGTGCCTCGACAAGATTAGCGAGTTTCGCCGGAGGGGGAAGACGATTTTGCTGGTAACGCATAGTCTCGGGTTGGTGGAGAAACTGGCCGACGAGGCGTTATGGCTGGACCAGGGAAAGATCCAGGTGCGAGGCGATCCGAAGAAGGTGGTGGATGCGTACTTGGCGCAGGTCACGTCGTTCGAAGAGGGGGCGATGGCGGCTGCGGAGGAGCAGGCAGTGGCGGAGTTCGCCGAGCCGCAGCAGGAGTCGGGAGATTCTGAGAAAGAAGAGTCTTCCGCGAGGGAAAAGGGTCGTTGGGGCTCGCGAGAGGTTGAGATCAGCGAAGCCGCGTTGATTGGAGAAAACGGTCAACCCCGCCACGTCTTCGACACCGGAGAGTCGGTGAGCATCCGGTTGAAAATCAAGAGCAGCGGAACCATCAAGGATTTCGTGTTCGGGGTCGGGATCTTCAACGCCGACGGTATATGCTGCTATGGGACCAATACTCAGATCGAAGAGTTCACGCCCGTCTCGCTTGTAGGGGACGGCGAGGTGAAGCTAGCCCTCGATCGATTGGATCTCGTGGAAGGGACCTACTTTGTGGATGTGGCGGCTCACCAGCGAGACGGTTACCCCTTCGACTACCACCGCGCGCTCCACACGTTCCGCGTGAACTCGCGAATCAAGGATACCGGGATCTATCGACCAAATCACCGCTGGGAGTTTTCTTCCAACATCGTTATGAAGCCGCCGGAAGACGAATGAGCGCCGCGAAACTGCTCGACTCGGAGGCCATGAGAAACGAGCGGGAAAGGCTTCGCGCCGCCGGTATCCGACTCGTCTTTACCAACGGTTGCTTCGACCTACTCCACCCTGGACACGTTCGCTACCTGCCGGAGGCGCGAGCGCAAGGAGATCGACTGGTGGTGGCAGTCAATGCGGATCGTACGGTCACCGCGCTGAAGGGGGAGGGACGACCCATCCTCCCGCTCGCGGAACGGATGGAGATTTTGGCTGCCCTCGAGGCCGTGGACTACGTCATAGCATTCGATGAAGAGACGCCGGCACGAGTAATTCAGGATCTGGTGCCGGATGTTCTAGTAAAGGGGGGAGACTGGTCGACCGATCAGATCGTAGGTCGGGACACAGTCCAAGCCGCGGGAGGGCGCGTTATGTCGCTGCCTTTCTCGCCAGGCTATTCCACCTCCCGTCTCATTGACGTGGTCGTCAGAGGCCAGAACAAACTTGAAGAAGACGAGTGAAGCCGGTGTTGGAGACGCACGAGTTGGCGCGCGTTCTGGAGGATGCGGGGATTGGCGAGATCCGCTCCGGCCTCTCGACCCCCCCTGGAGGACGACCAGGCGTCCGACGCATCAGCGGGCTCATGGGACCGGCTCGCACGTTGGTCGAAGCCATTCTGGCTGCCCCCGAGCCAGGCCCCGTCCTCCTAGTCGTTTCGCACGAGAGGCGGGTCGCGGAAGTCTCCTCCGACGTGGCGGCATTTTTCACGTCGATGGGAATCCGTCGAGAGATATTCCCTTTTCCCGCGCTAGAGGTTGACCCCTACCGCGGGCTCTCTCCACATTTCGACATCATGGCAGCGCGTGCACGTGCGCTGGCGGCTTTTCTGCAAGAGACACCGGCGCTATTCATCGCACCGGCTGCTGCACTCCTTTTTCGAACGGCGTCTCCTCAGATTTTTTCGGAGGGGATCCTTTCACTTCGTAGTGGGCAAGTTATCGAGCCGAGCGACATCGAGCGGACGCTCGTCGATTCCGGCTATCTACATGAGGACCCCGTTGTCAGCCCTGGCGATTTTGCGCGACGGGGAGGAATTCTGGACATCTATCCGCCCTCGCGCGACGAACCGCTTAGGCTTGAGTTCGTGGGTGACACGCTGGAAGAAATCCGGAGTTTTGACCCAGAGAGCCAGCGTGCGACCGGCACGTTAGAATCGGTCGATGTTTATCCGGCTCGAGAGTGGATCTTCAGAGAAAATGAGCGTCAACGCCTTATCGACCGGCTGAGCGATGAAAACGTAGGCGACCTCGAGTTGAAGGAGAGGCTCGAGAGAGAAAGCTTTCCCCCCGGAACGTCCTTCGTTCTTCCCCACCTCGCGGAGTATCGCGCGACGCTTTTCGATTATTTGCGAAACGGCACGCTTCTGGTCGAGGAACCGGCAGAAATCGCCCGGCAAGCGACGTCAGAATGGGAGCGCGTCCTCGAGAGTTACGGAGAAGCAGCCACGACCCGCGACACCGCCTACGCGCGTCCAGCGGAGCTGCTCCTGACTCCCGAAGACCTCTCCGCTCACTTCGGAAACCGTTCGGTGACCATCCAAGAGTTGGACGTCCTGGATGAAGATTCCGGTTCCGCTAGCGCCTTTCACCTGCCGAGCCAACTGCTTCCCTCCTTTAGGGGGAGGATCAAGGATTTCCTCGCCGAGATCCGGCAGCAGCTCGACAAGGACCGTCGTATTCACGTCTTTGTTGGCAACCGGGGGTTGGCCGAGCGATTGGTTGAGATTCTCGAAGAAGCACAGATCTCGGCCGCGATGGCTTCCGAAGAGTCACAAGCGCGGGGGACGGTAGTGCTTCACATCGGCAATCTCTCACATGGTTTCCTGCTTCCTTCGCTCGGTCAGGCGGTGTTTGCGGGTAGAGATGTCTTCGAAGAGCCTCCACGACCGGAGCGCAGGCGTTCGAGCAAGCTCGGTCGTTTTCTTTCCGACTTTCGGGACTTGAAGGTCGGCGACTACGTTGTCCATGCGGATCACGGGATCGGTGTCTTCACCGGCCTACGTCAGATTGCCCCGCAGTCGGGAAGCGGTGAGTTTGTCATTCTCGAGTACCTGGGAGGGGACAAGCTCTACGTTCCGGTTGAGAAGCTCGATCTGCTCGAGAAGTACTCGGGCCCCGAGGGCCAGAAACCGCGTATCGAGAAGCTTGGCGGTACGGGGTGGGAGCGGGTCAAGAGCCGGGTTAAGAAATCGATGCGCGACATGGCGCAGGAGCTCCTGAAGCTGTACGCGGTGCGGAAGTCCATGCCCGGTCACTCGTTTGCTGCCGATACTCATTGGCAACGCGAGCTCGAGGATCAATTCGAGTATCAGGAGACAGTGGATCAGGCCCAGGCCATCGAAGAGGTCAAGCGTGACATGGAGGCACCCTTCCCTATGGATCGGCTCCTCTGCGGCGATGTGGGTTATGGGAAGACGGAAGTCGCGATGCGCGCTGCTTTCAAGACGGTGATGGATGGAAAACAGGTGGCAGTTCTCGTGCCTACTACCGTCCTAGCGTTTCAACATCTTCATACCTTCCGGTCACGGTTCAGCGCTTTTCCGGTTCGTGTCGAGATGCTCTCTAGGTTTCGGACGCCGAAGGAGCAGAAGGTAACCGTCAAGGAGCTCGCTGCCGGTGCCGTCGACGTGGTCATCGGAACTCACCGCCTCTTTTCCAAGGACGTTCAGTTTAAAGACCTGGGCCTTCTGGTGGTTGACGAAGAGCAGCGATTCGGCGTTGGGCACAAAGAAAGGTTGAAGCAGCTTCGCAAGCAAGTGGACAGCGTGACGATGACCGCCACCCCCATCCCGCGTACGCTCCATATGTCGCTTGCTGGCATCCGCGATCTTTCCGTTATCGAGACGCCGCCGAAGGATCGGATGGCGATTCAAACCTACGTCACACGATTGGACTCCAAAATTTTGGCCGAGGCTCTCCGCTACGAGTTGGGACGAGGTGGCCAGGTCTACTTTGTTCACAATCGGGTAAGTTCCATTTATTCGATGGCATCTTATCTGCAGCGGCTCGTGCCCGAGGCTCGCATCGGAGTCGGCCATGGCCAGATGAAAGAAGCCGACCTCGAGCGAACCATGCTTCGATTCGTCCGGCAGGAGTTCGATGTGCTGGTCAGCACAACCATCATCGAGAACGGTCTGGACATACCGCTCGTCAACACCCTGATCGTCAATCGTGCCGACCGCTTTGGTCTCTCCCAGCTCTATCAGCTTCGCGGCCGGGTCGGCCGCTCCAACCGGCGCGCCTATGCGTATTTTCTCGTTCCCGATGAGAGTGCTCTGACCCCCGTCGCCCGGCGCCGGCTCGCCGCGATCCGCGAGTTTAGCGATCTCGGCGCCGGCTTCCGCATCGCGGCGCTGGATCTCGAGTTGCGGGGCGCGGGGAACGTACTCGGCGGCGAACAACACGGGCACATTGATGCGGTCGGCTTCGAGCTTTACTGCAAGCTTTTGGAGCAGGCGATTCGGGAGCTGTCCGGAGAAGAGGCCGAGCTCGCTCGATCCACTTTGAATCTCAAGATCGATCTGAAGATCCCAGAGTCGTTTATTCCCGACATCAATCAGCGTATGTCGGTATACAAGCGGGTTTCCACTGCCAGCGACGCCGCAGCCATCGAAGCGTTGGCGGCGGAGATCGGAGATCGCTACGGCACGATTCCGGACTCGGTCGAAAGACTCTTCGAGTACGCTCGCCTCAGACTGTTGGCGGAGGGTCTGCGGGTAGTGGCGATCGATCGCGAGGGCGATCTGCTGGCCTTTCGATTCGACGCTGCGTCTCCGGTCGACCCTACGAGCTTGGTCAAGCTTGCTGGAGAGCTTCCGGGGGCGCGGATGACGCCGGGGGGAGTCCTCAAGCTACCGCTTACTCAAACCGAGACTGCCGACCTTCTCCTCCGGGTGAGGGAGGTTTTGCTCGAGCTCTCTCCCTACTCTAAAATGAAAGGAACTAGCCCTAGGGAGACGGAGGCCAGGACGTGAGGTGGCTGGAAGCGGCCACAATTGTGGGGTTTATCGCGCCGCTATTGGGTTGCGCAGAGCCTGCGGCGGATCCAATTATCGCAGAGGTTGGCAGCGACGTGGTGACCCTGTCCGAGTTCGAAGCCTACGTCCGAGCGGTTGGCGAGGAAGACGTTCCCCTTGTCGGGGGCGAGCTGAAATCGGCTTTGTTGGAACAGCTCATCGAGGAGTTGCTCTTGCTGCAAGCCGCCAAGGATGAAGGCATAGAAGTCGCTCCCGGTGAGGTCGAGGTGCTCCGCGCCCAGTTGGTGTCGGGGCTGGAAAAACCGGAGCAAGTTGGCCCGGCCGAGTCGCAGGAACACTCGGGCCATAATCTTCGCGACCTGACGGCTCACCTGACGCTCAAGAAGCTCATGGAGGCTAAAATTTTGAGGGACATCGCGGTCACCGAAGAAGAGATCGCGGCCTACTATGAGGCCAACCGCACCTTTTACAAACGGCCAGAGGCGGTAGCGATTTCCCAACTTCTGGTTGAGAAAGAAGAGGAGGCGAGTCGGCTGCATCGAGAGCTGACCGCGGACACGTCTCGCTTCGAGGAACTGGCTCAAGCGCATTCGGTAGGGCCTGAGGCCGGCAATGGGGGACACCTCGGTGCCTTTCGCCGTGGCGAGCTACCGGCATCCTTCGAGAGAGAAGTGTTCGGCATCAAGAAGGGAACGCTGTCTCCGGTCGTCAAGACTGACTTTGGGTTTCACATTTTCCGCGTCGATCAGACGTTTCGGGCGCGGGACTTGCCGCTGAAAGACGTGGAACAGGCTATCCGGGTTGAGCTACTGCGCCAAAAGAGCGACGAAGCCTTGGCGCTCTTCATGGAAGTTCTAGAGAAACGTTACCCGGTCCGGGTCGCTACCGAAGAATTGGACTTTCCGTTCATGAATCGGAATGGGTATGACACGGAACCGAGAACAGCGGGTGAGCAGTAATCAGTCATCAGAGGCCAGAAAAGACATGATATACACAATCATCGCAATCACGTTGGCGGGAGCGCTCGGCGCTTCTCAACCCGAAATAGTAGAGCGTGTGGTGGCCAAAGTGAACGGCAGGATCATCACCATGACCGAGCTGGATGATGAAATGAAGACGGTCCTGGAACAGTTGGGACCGGCCGCGAGCGCGGAGGAGGAGCGGCTCCGGATGGCCGAGTTACGTCCCGAGGTCCTCCAGAGCATGATCGACAACATGCTCGTCCTGCAGCTCGCGACCGAAAGAGGTCTCGAGGTTCCACCACGCTATTTCGAAGAGTGGAAGGCCAACGTCATGGAGGAAATGAGCCTCGAGTCCGAAGAGGAGCTTACCCGTCAGATGGAATTACAGGGCATGAACATGGCCCAGTTCAAGAAACAGTGGGAAGAGGGCCTTCTGATACAAGAGATCCGCCGTATCGAGGTAGATAACAAGGTTTCTGTCAACGAGCCGGAGATCGAAAAGTACTATCACGAGCACATCAGCGAATACACGCAACCGGCGAAGGTTCGGTTTCGTGAGATCGTCGTGCGATTCGATGCAAGCACCGAGTTTGAAGCGGTCGACAAGGCGAAGCGCCTGCATCAAGATCTGCTGCAAGGAGCCAGCTTCGCCGAAGTGGCCCGACTTCATTCAGACTCTTCATCGCGTGACGCGGGCGGCGATCTAGGTTTTTTCGAAAAGGGCGAGCTCGCCGAGCCGCTGAACGAGGTGGCCTTCAGCCTCGCGCCGGGAGAAATTAGTGAAGTGCTACGCATGGGTGCCGCGTTCTACATCGTGAAGGTGGAGGAGACGACGGAGGAGCACACCCTGCCGGTCGAAGACGTCCGCAAAACGATCGCCGACTCCATTTATCAAGAAAGCGTGCAGGAACAAAGCAAGAAGTACATCACCAAACTCCGTGAGCAAGCCATCATTGAGATCCAGCTAGACCCGAAACCCAAGGGACCCGTTAAGCCCGACGGGCCCGCTAAGGAAGCGCAGGCTCCCGGCGAGAGCCCAGGCCAGTAAGGGGCAGTAAGAGACGGGTTCGTGATTGCGAATTGATAACTTCCTCAGGCAATCGCGGCTGGTGAAGCGTCGAACGCTTGCGAAGGAGCTTTGTGAGGAGGGAGCGGTGACCCTGAACGGGAGACCGGCGCGGGCGGGAAAGGAAGTCGCGCCCGGAGATCGGCTCGGTTTGAGGCTTTGGAACCGGCGGCTGGTGATCGAGGTCGAGCAGATTCCAGAAAGGGCTCCATCGGTTGTGGAAGCCCGCCAGCTGTACAGGATCATAGAGGAGAGTCGGGTAGAGGAACTGTAGGTATGAAAAGCCTAGTCATCGATCGTCTCGAAGTGAATCCGCCCTTGGTCCTCGCTCCACTCGCGGGGCATACTGATCGAGCCTTCCGTGGCTTGGTAAGGCACCTAGGTGGCTGCGGTCTGGTGGTGACCGAGATGGTCAGCTCTGAGGGGTTGACCCGAGGTAGCCAGGCTTCCCGAGATATCGCCGCCGTGACTCACGAGGAGCGCCCGGTGGGCGTCCAGGTATTCGGAACCGATCCCGACCGGCTCGCCGCCGCCGCCAACATGGTTGACGAGTTCGGTGCTGATCTGGTCGACGTCAACATGGGGTGTCCGGTTCCCAAAGTGACGCGGCTCGGCGCGGGTGCCGCTTTAATGCGTGATGTGAAGCAAGCGAGCAAACTTATTTCTCAGATGGTGAAGTTGGCCACCATTCCGGTGACGGCCAAGATCCGTTCTGGTTGGGACTACGATTGCATCAACGCTCGAGAGGTGGCCTGCGCACTCGAAGATGCCGGCGCCGCCGCCATCACCGTACACCCGCGTTGTCGCAGTGAACGACACCGTGGGAAAGCCGCTTGGCAAGTCATTCGAGACGTGAAGGAATCGGTAAAAATTCCTGTAATCGGGAATGGAGACGTGCGCTCTGCGGAGGATGCGCGAGCGATGATCGCCGAGACCGGCGTGGACGCCATTATGATCGGCCGCGGCGCCCTCGAGAATCCCTGGGTGTTCCGCCAAGTGAGCGACGAGCTTAGCGGTAGAGAATCGTCTCATCCCACGATGAATGACTACCGACAGGCGATCACGTTTTTTACCCAGAGTCTCAAGGAGTATCTGCCGGATAAGCTGGTAGTGAATCGTGTGAAAGCCCTCATCGGGTGGATCTCGAAGGGCTTGCCGGGAGGCGCGGCTCTCCGGCGGAACATATACGCTTCGAAGACACTTCCGGAAGTTACTCACGTTTTCGAAGCCTACTTCGCAGACCCGAACTGTCAGCTGGCGGAAGAAGAACCCCGCCTCGCACCTTACCCTGCCTAGCCCGCCTGGCCCGTTCGCTCGGTTCCGCGAAGAGGGAGGGGACGGAAAAAGAAAACCACCGTGACGGCGAGTAGGGTCATCGCCGCACTCACCAAGAGCCATTGCGGAGCTCGAAAATACACCAAGTTCTCCACGTAGTGAATAAGGAAGGCCCCCTCGTACGCCGAAGATCCAGCTCGCCTCCACAAGGCTTGCTCAAGGTGAGTCAGCGGGCAGGTCCAACGGAAGACTTCGATCGCCAGGCTATAGATGACCGCAAGCAAGTGAATGCGCCTCAAGCGGGAGTGTCGACGTAACCAGAAAGCCCCGGTGATAACGAAAACGATCCACGCCAAGTGCAGTAGGACTGTGGCTTCGGCGGCCAGGGTGTATACGAGCTTCAATGAGGGGATACCTCTTCTTCTTCCCGCTCTTTCAAAACGCGAAGCACGTTTTCCCCTAAGATCTTGCGGACTCTCTCTTCGCTCCATCCCGCATCGAGCATGAGCTGGGTGAGCCCGGTAGCATCGACCGGGGTTTGCACGAAGCCGTCAAAGTCACTGCCCAGCGCCGCCACGTCCTCTCCTCCAACCGAGACCATGTGCCGGAGGTGTGCCATCACTTCGAGGAGATCCGATTGCTCCGTGGCCGGTGGGGCCAGCATGACGCCGATCACTCCCTCCTTGGCCGCTATGACCCGGATCTGCTCATCGCTGATGTTTCGCGGCGTGTCGTGGATGGCGCGTGCGCCGATGTGGCTAACGAGCGGAGGCAGAGTGGTAAGCGCGAGTGATTCCTCGAAGCTCTTTGCACTGGCATGTGAGAGATCGACCATGACGCCCCGCCGGTTCATCTCTAGAATCAGCTCTCGACCCAGATCGGTGAGCCCTCGATTCGAGCCCTGGGAGCTTCCACCGTACTTATTGTCCGCCAAGTGCACCGGCCCGATGAAGAGCACGCCTTGGTGTTTCACATCTTCGACTCGAGAGAGATCGTCGTCCAGCGCATGGGCGCCTTCAATGCCGTGAAAGACTGAGAGAACGCCTCGTCGATGGTTTTCCCGAATGGCGTCGGCGGTATCGACTCGCTGCACGAGGCCCTCGGATTGAGCGACGAAATCGTGCATGCGTTGAAGCTGATACTGAAGTCGCTCCCATGGCGACAGCCAGGTCGCTGGTGGCCAGAAGTCATGGAACGCCTTGAGTCCCGCGACACCGAAAAAGAGGGTGGCGGTGGTGAAGGCAGTAGCGTCCAAGCCCCCTTCTCGCATGCGAGAAAAATCCACGTGTCCACCAGAGGGTGGGAGGTTGAGATCGCGCGGCCAGAGGAGGGAGTCGACATGAAGGTCGATTACGATGGCCTCGCGGTGAATACGAATTGCCTCTGGACCGGGCTTCACCGCGGGGGGTGCATAGCGGGGAGTCGGTTCTAGATCGACGAGGAAGAAGATGACCAGAAAGACTAGTGAGATGGAGAGTAGGTAGCGGAGAGTGCGCCGCATGGGGCACATTGTAAAGCGAAAAAACAAAAGGGGGGCCTTGCACCCCTCCTCCGGTGTCTGGCTACATGGGAACGGCACGCCGTAGCTTGACGCCACCCTCTCCCAAAGGGAGAGGGGAAAAGGAAAAAGGCCGTGGCCCTCACCCGGCGTCTGGCTACATGGGAACGGCACGCCGTAGCTTGACGCCACCCTCTCCCAAAGGGAGAGGGGAAAAGGAAAAAGGCTCTTTGTTAAGACGCGGGCGCGGCTTCGAGATTGATCGTTACCGTTACTTCTTCGCCAACCAAGACTCCGCCGGCTTCGAGGACCTCGTTCCACGTCATACCGAAGTCCTTCCGGTTGATAACGGTAGTAGCTTGGAATCCATACTTCAAATTGCCCCAGGGATCCTTGCCCTTTCCGAGAAGCTCGGCATCGAGGACGACTTCCTTCTCCACACCATGCATGGTTAGGGTGCCTTTCATCTTCCCCTTCTTGCCGTTCAGTTTGGCAGGAGCGGTGCTCTTGAAGGTGAGGGTAGGGTACTTCTCCACGTTGAAAAAGCGCTTGCTGCGCAAGTCCTTGTCCCTTGCCTCGACGTTGGTATCGACGCTGGCAGTCTGGATCGTCACCACGACATTCGAGATGGTGTTGGTCTCTTCATCGAGGTCGAAAGTCCCTTCGAACTCGCGAAACTGACCGTCGACTTTCGTGAACATGAGATGGGTCACCTGAAAGGTGACCGAGGAGTGTTGCGCATCGATCTTCAGCGACCCGGCCTGTGCAATCGCAGCGCCTATGATTAGACTCGCGACAAAGGCTGCCGGCACGACGTATTTGGCGTTCATTTTCTGCATCATCTATCCTCTGTGTGGACAGACCGGCGAGGAATTATGGCCTCGCCGGCCTGTTCCGTTGGAGTGTGTACTCGCCTTACTCTGTTTCCGCCGTCAAGCGTCCACCGTCGATCTTCAGGCAGAGCTCCTTGTCCATGTCAAGGTACCCTTCACGCTTGCAGCTATTCTGATTGGCGCAGGAGTGTCCCTTGCCACCGCAGTCACCCGTTGCTTTGCACTTGTTGACACCGTAACAATGGACTTCATCAATCTCATGGGCAGCGGTGTTACCGCTGAAGGTTGCCATCGCCAACGGCACGGTGAGAACACCGGCCAGAGAGGCAACCAGAAGTGATCTTGGACTGGGCTTCTTCATTTGAATCCTCCACGTTTATTGGGAGACCGCACCATGCGACCTCCCGGTTTTCAAGAAAAGGCCTTCGTCAACCAGCCGACGAAAGCGCTGCAAAAGTCCCTGGACGGTGTCGGGGTCGTCGTCATCATCTACCAGGACGGTTTGGAGCTCCGCCAGGCTAGTGCCCTCGGCTGCCGCCTCGATGAATCGGGCGTCCTCTTCGTCCAGGTTGCGGCAGCGGGCTTGCAACTCATAGCGGTAGACGAGGACGATCGATGGACGCCCCTCGACAGCCAGCGAGACCTCATCGTCGCTCTTGTCCTTCAAATTGCGAATATCGATGATCGGCCAGTCCGATCGAATGACCGCCGTCCCCGGGTTCAGTACGAGCGGCAGATTGGACACCGCTTCGGGCGCCATCGTCTGGAGCACGCTCCAGAGAAGAGGCTCCGGATCCTTCGCGACGAACGCTTCCGAAAAGTGCCACTCGAGCTTGGCGAGATCCGGTAGGAAGGGGAGTTTCGCAGTCAATGGATCTTGCTCTAAGAAAGAAGCTAGACGGTCTCCCACGTACCGTAGGTCGAAGGATCGTGGTGAGTGAGCGGCGAGGTACCGTTCGGTCAAGGCCTCGAAGTGAACGTTCCCCAGTGCCCGCTTCACCGCGGGGTAATCGTGCTCCAAGGTTTCGACGATGCGGGCGAGATATCCGGACGCATAGATGTGCCAGCGGCTCTCTAGTGTACCCTGCGGTGGTTTGTGGATATGGCGCTTACGGGCTTCGGGTCCAAACGTCTCCTCGCCCAGAAGCTCACCGAGCATCGCGGTCTGGAGACCTTGTAGAGGAGGGCGATCAGGGAGTGGCGGGGACGGCACGGGTAGTCTCCAAAATGAGTTGCGCCTGTTGGGCTTCTCGTTGCAACACCGGGAACTCGGGGATATGCGCGTCGCGCTCGATCAGCGTCGGTTGAGGACCGAAACGTTCTACCGCTTTTCGGTACAATGCCCAAACTTCATCGCAGACCGGGTGGTCATGAGTGTCGATGACGAAATCTCCGTGGTCTTCGTGTCCGGCGAGATGAAACTGCCGGACACGGTCGTTCGGAATACCTTCGAGGTAGCGATGGGGATCGATCCCGTGATTGCGAGCGTTCACGTAGATGTTGTTCACGTCGAGCAGGAGATGGCAGTCGGCCTCCTCCAGTACCGCACGGGTGAACTCCCACTCGCTCATTTGTGAATGATTGAACTCGATGTAGGTAGAGATGTTCTCGAGGAGTATCCGGCGTCCTAGTGTCTCTTGGACCACGCAAACGTTTCGGACCACGTTCCGAACTGCTTCGGCGGTAAACGGGAGTGGCAGCAGGTCGTGACTATTGTGACCTCCAATACCGGTCCAGCAGAGATGGTCGGATACCAGCTCCGGCTCGAGCCAGCCGACGAGCTCCTTGAGGCGTTTCAAGTAATCGCTATTGGGCGGTGACGCCGTACCGATCGAAAGAGAAACGCCATGAATGGCCATCGGATGGTCACGCCGCACTCGTTCGAGAATATGTCGCGGACGTCCACCCGCTCCCATGAAATTCTCGGAGATGACCTCGAACCAAGGTATCGGCGGTCGCTCGGAAAGGACGAAATCGTAATGTTCTTTTCGGAGGCCGATTCCGCAACCGCTCGGTCGTTGTGTCATGACTACCGCCACGATAGGGAACCGCTATGGGTTCCGGTATGAAGTAGCTAACAGGTTGAGGAGATCCCCGGAAGGTGTTGTGGTTAAACGCATAGGTAGGACTCAACCGCCGCGGGTATGCATTTCCAAATGAGGGTTTTGCCGCAGTCCGTCCGCTTCGACCAGAGGGGTTCGCACCGCGATCCCAAGGCGTTCCTCGGCGCCGCGATCGTTCCGCCGAGACCAGTTGGACACGATGGTGTTTCGGAGCTCTTCCTCGGAAGCATTTTGTCGAAGCGGCGCTCGCAAATCGACGCCCTGTTGGGAGTAGAGGCAGAGATACCATTGGCCATCCGCGGTGAGTCGACTTCGGTCACAGCTTTGGCAAAAGGGTTGTGTCGTGGACGAGATGATCCCGAAAACCGTCCCGTCGGATAACGTGTACCTCTCGGCGGGTGCGGAGGGGTCTTGTCCTTTGGTCAGGCGCTCGACGGAGCCGTAATGCTGTTCGAGTGACTGCAGGATTTCGGATTGAGAGAAAACTTGTTCCATGGACCACTGCGTCGCTCCACCGACATCCATGTACTCGATGAAGCGTACCTCCGCGCCGACTTCTTTGCCGTACTCGATCAAGTCGGTGAGCTCATCATCGTTCGTTCCGCGGATGACGACGGTGTCGATCTTCAAGCCCTTGAATCCCGCGTCCTTGACGGCGCGGATTCCCTCTTGAACTTTGTCCAGAAAATCTCGGTTGTTCATCGCCTGGAAACGCTCACGCCGGAGGGTGTCCAGACTGACCGTCACACGGCCGAGCCCTGCCTCGAAAAGCGCGCTGGCCTGCTCGGCTAGTTGCACACCATTGGTCGTGATGGCTAAATCCTTGAGGCGGGTATTTTGGCTCAAGAGAGTCACGAACACCGGGAGGTCTTTTCTGAGCAGCGGCTCACCGCCGGTGAGTCGCAGTTTTTCTACACCGAGATCGGTGAAGACATCCACCAGCCGGCCCATCTCCTCGAAGGTTAGGAGGTCTTTTCGCGGGAGCCAGACGTACTCCGCCTCCGGCATACAGTATTGGCAGCGGAGGTTACATCGGTCGGTCACCGATAGCCTCAAATTACGCATTGGCCGACCGAAAGAGTCGGTCGACCGTCTTGTTGTGCTCACGGTGGGTAGTTTAGGCCGAGCCGAAGCGGCTCGGCAAGTCGGAGCGGGGACTAGAGCAACCATGTGATTTGGGTGCCAGCCAGGTAGTTGAGGCGCGGAGTTAAAAGGGCCGGCCGGGAAACGAGAGCGAGCCCCCGTGTAAGCCATCCCTCCCGTTTCCCGGGCCGGACCTACCTTCGGTAACAGAGTTTTGCAGCAACCATGCCAGATACCGCTGGTAAGGATAAGACGCTGTGTATCAAGCGCTTCGGATGAAAAACCGAATCGGAGCTTCCGGGCCCAGTGTCCTCGAAGGAGCACAGCGGTGTATCCCCTGACTGCCTGCCCGTCTGAGACCGCCAGACCGCCAGGGCCACCCTCGATCGATCGAGCTTGGTCGAAAGGCTAGAGGTGGTCTAGGGAGAGGGCAAAACAGCCAGGCGACGTCATTCGGCGGGAGTGGAGAGGTTTCCTCTCATGATCGTTACCGCCTGACCGGCGAGCTTCACACGTTCTCCTTCGACACGGACCCGAAGCGACCCTCCTCGGCGAGAGGCCTGGTACGCGAGAAGCTCCTCCTTGCCGAGCCGCTCCATCCAGAAAGGGCCGAGGCAACAATGTGCCGATCCCGTCACTTGATCTTCCGGCAAACCGGCGCGGGGAGCGAAGAATCGCGACACGAAGTCGTACTCCCGCCCACTACACGGGCTAGTCACTATCACGCCGCGCGTGGGGATGGTGATGAGCAGCGAGAAATCGGGTCTCATCTGGCGCAGCACTTCTTCGGAGTCGACCTACCACGAGATAATCGAACCGATTCCGACCAACGTGGCGCGCACGCACCCTCAGGGCAACTTCGAGATCGGCGGGGCACTCGGTCGGCTGCTGCGGCTCGCTTGGAAAATCAAGCTCGATCCATTTTCCTCGGCGCTCTGCTCCGAGAGGACCCGACTTGGTCCGAAACCTCGCCGGAGCGCTCCCTGGCAACAGCCCTTCCTCCCATGGTGCATGCGCCGCGGCGAGCGTGGTGTGGCCCGAGAACTCCACTTCCACCGCCGGCGTGAAAAAGCGGAGGCGGAGCTCATCACCGCTTCCGGACAGGAAAGCGGTGCCGCCGGTATTCACTTCCGCGGCCACGCTCTGCATCCAGTCATCGCTTCCTGGCTCTTGGAGGAAGCAAACCGTCGCTGGGTTTCCAGAGAAGGGTTGGTCGGTAAAGGAATTGACCCTCAGAAACCGAAGCTTCACGGGTCAACCTTGGTTACGCACCGCCCACGGTTTCAAAATTGCGTAGACCACCTCGCATCGGGGCGTCTCGATTCCGTGCTTTCTCGCCAACCGCACGGCGGTGCCATGTAAGGCTTCGAGCTCCATCGGTTTTCCGTGCGTCAGATCATGATGCAGGGACGAAAAGGACTCCGGGTCCAGCTGCATGGCCAGTTCGTGCAACTTATCGACCACGTCTTCTGGCAGGCCGACGCCTTCCGCTCGAGCTACAGCAACGACCTCTTCCATAATGCCCCTGGCGAGCTGCATAGCGTGTTTGTCTTCCCGGATCGGGCCAACCGGAAGGCGGGTCGTGGCGGTCATCCCTGCGAAGGCGCAGATGAAAGCGAATTTGTTCCACAGCACGGAGCGAACGTTTCCGGAGAGCTCGACTTCGATTCCTGCCTCCTGGCACAAGGCGAGCCACCGTTCGGCTCGCTCACTGCGTTTTCCATCCAGCTCGCCAAAGACGATGCGTGATAGCGCCCCGACGTGCTCGATGATCCCCGGCTCGGAGATGGTCGACATGATGAATGATGCACCGCCCAGTACGTGATCGAGGCCCACCACAGCGCCGATCTTTTCCTCGTTGTCCACACCGTTTTGGAGAGTTATCACCGCGGTGTCGTTCTTGAGGAGGGACTGCAAACGGGCCGCGGCTTTCTCGGTGTCGAAAGACTTGACGCAAAACAGAACATAGTCCGACGGACCGATGTCCTCTGCGTTCTCAGTGGCTGGGAGGCGAAGCTCGACGTCTCCCTTGGGGCTGCGGATTCTGAGACCTTTTTCCTTGAGTGCGAGGAGATGCTGGCCCCGCGCAATCAGATGAACGTCTGCCCCCGCCTGAGCGAGGCGGGCCCCATAGTACCCTCCCACGCCTCCTGCTCCGTAGATGGCGATCTTCATTGCCTCTCAGCATACTCCAAGTGATCTGACGAATTGGAGAGGCTTCCCTTATTCCCTCTCCCTTCCGCCTTCGCTAAGAGCTTCGGCGGACCCGCCGAAGTCCTTTGAACGAACACCGACGAAGGCGGGCTGGGGAGACTGCGGGCGTCAAGGAATGTCGCGCCGCTATCGACGGGGTCAGACGCCGGGTGAGGGCCACGGACTCTTCATCAACAAAACGTAAGGGGGATGAACTCAGTCATCCCCCTTTGCCGGTTTGTCCGGCGATGTACTTTAGCTAGGCGACCGGGATCAAGCTGGTCAACTTCTCGGCCAGCGCCTTCTTGGGGGCTACCCCCACGACCTGATCCACAACCTTGCCGTCCTGGAAGAACAACAAGGAAGGAATCGATCGGATTCCGTACTGCTCGGCAACGCCAGGCTGCTCGTCGATGTTCACTTTGCCGATCGTAGCCTGCCCATCGAATTCGGAAGCCAGCTCTTCGATGGTCGGAGCAATCACGTGGCAAGGGCCACACCAGCTAGCCCAGAAATCCACGAGCACGGGCTTTCCGCTTTCCAGCACTTCGCTCTTGAAGTTCTCTTCGGTCAAGGTCACGTATTTTGCATCATCTGCCATTAGCTATCTCCTTTGGTCTCTTCAAGTGCCTCAGTGCGCGCTCACTCCTCCATAAGTGGCGCGGGGCCCCACCCCCACGCCTCATGCTGCGTCGACTGGCGACTCCGCATGGGCTCATGGCTGCGTTCGCGCGCTTGGCCTCGCTCCTTAATCATTGCCGCGGGGCCCCACCCCCACCGCCGTCCCTTTGCCGGCCTCTCTTAACTGCGGTCTCACTCCTCGTTCGGCCGCTGGCCTCCGCCCGAGAAGCTCACCGCGGCCGGCGGCGGGACAGCCGATGGCTCCTCGCGCAGGGTGCCGCCACATCGTCCTCACCCTGCCAGAACGGAAAGAGTCACTCGTACGACGTCACGGAGAAGCGCCCGATCCGGGCATGCCTTCCCCATGACTCGAAGGCCCTGAAGGCTGCTGGTAAGAAAGCGCCCCAGCGCCCTGGGATTTTGCTTCTTGCCGATCTCACCGTCGGACTGCGCGTGCCGAAGTACCTTTACAAAGGCCTCCTCGACCCGTGAGAAATTCGCCGCGACCAGCGCCGCGGTGTCGCGGTCGTGAGCGGCGAGCTCCACCGCTGAGTTCGTCATCAGGCAACCCTTTCGACCCTCGTCGCACGAACATTCTTGAACCACATCTTCGAAGACACCGCGGATGGCTTGCATCGGCGAGCCACCTTCCGCCAACCTCTCCGATATCGTCGAGTGGAAAATCTCTTCATAGCGATGCAATGCGGCGAGGAAGAGCCCGTGCTTGTCACCGAAGGCACCGTAGAGGCTGCCCCGGTTGATCCCCATGGAATCGACCAGGTCTTGTACCGATGTCCCCTCGTACCCGTGCTGCCAGAACACCTCGATGGCCTGATCCAGCACTTCCTCGTGGTCGAACTCTCTAGGCCTCGCCATGGCTACCTCAACGAACTCGTATCATAGCCATTCTGGAACGATTAGTCAAGAACTCCTTCCCCGGGACGGAGCGGTGCCCTCCCCCGACGGACCGCCCTACTTCGGGGGGGGCCGTCTGCGCTTTCCCAGTTCGTCACCCTCCCTTAGGCTTCGGTCGGCGACTTCCTTGATTTGTTGTTGAACCTTTTCCTGAAGGGCGGCCGCTTCCAGGTGGTCCGGCTGCAACCGGAAGATCTCTGAGAGCAAGGGTAAGCATGCAGCGAGATCTGCTGTTTCGAACTTGGCGGCGGCGGTTTGAAAAAGCTCCGCTGCTTGCCGGGCCCTCCCTTCTTCGAGCCGTTGCTCCTCCAGGCGGGCGGTAACACGGGAGTAAAGAGTCTTCGCGCCGGGGTGTTGGGGATCCAGGTTCCGAGCACCTTCCACGACCGAGAGAGCACGGTGGAGTTCGCCCCGCTGATAAAAGGAATGGGCTTTCGAGAGGAGCTCCGCGATGTGACGTTCTTCCACAGGACGTTTGTCGACGGCTTGAGCCTCTTGCGGCGGCTCGCTCGCCCTTCGGGCTAGGTGTTCCTTTGCACGTGATACGCGACCGGCGACACGTTCGTATGCGCGCACGGCGCGAGTATGCATCTCCACGGACTCGAGGTATCCTGGGTCAGGATCCAGTCCGGGGGCATTTTGACCCGCGTCCAATCGTTGTCGAAGCCATCCAACGAACTCTGTCGTTGCGCCAACGGCTGGAAACAGTTCGAGCGGCTGCCTGTTTTCTTGGAGCAGTCCATCTAGCCCGTCGACGACTTTTCTGGTCTCATGCTGAATGTGGACTCTGCGGCTGTCGAGAGCCTTTGCCATTTGACCGATGTCCCGCGTGAAGTGCTTTATCCTTTGATAGCGATGGGACGGGTCCTTCGCGAGTGCTCGTACCACGATGGCCGTGAGCTCTCGGGGGAGGGATGGCTCTACCTGCTGTAGAGGCTCCGGATCCTGCGTGACAATGTTCGTGAACGTGTCATGGTACGACTTGCCGGTGAAGGGCTTGCGGAAAGTGAGTAGTTCATACAAAACCGCGCCGGCAGAGAAAATATCGGAGCGATGGTCCACCCGCTTGCCCATTACTTGCTCGGGAGACATGTAGTTGGGTGTCCCCATCACCATCCCAGTCTTCGTGAGTTCAGACGAGGCAATGCGAGCAATACCGAAATCCAGGATCTTCACGTGGCCCTTGCGAGTGATGAAGATATTGCCGGGCTTGATATCCCGATGGACGATCTCCTTCTGGTGCGCGTGCTCGAGGCCTTCCGAGAGCTCCTGCATCCAACGGAGCTTGCACTCGAGTGATATCGGTTCGGCTCGAGTGATCTTGGACTTGAGCTCTTCGCCATCCAAGTACTCCATGGCGATGAAGGTGCGCCCCTTTTCTTCGAAGAGGTCGTAAATGGTGATGAGGTTCTTGTGGGAAAGCCTTCCGGCAGTCCGGGCCTCACGCTCGAATCGTTCTCGGAGCTCCGGCTCGCTAGACAGATCGCCGGACATGGTTTTGACCGCGAGGACACGGTTGATTTGGGGATCGAGGGCCTTGTAAACGACCCCCATGGCGCCTTCGCCAATTTTTCCGAGAACTATATACTTGCCGATTGTGTCCACGGCCCTGCCTCCGGGCCAAAACATGCCCTATCGAGATCGGCAAGAGCGCCAGGTCGCCTTGTGGGGACGCAACCTCGTGATTCGAGACTAGCCGACAAGCCAAAAACACTCCGGCCCAACCATTCGATAGAACTTGAGCGACGAGTTTATCACGGCACGGAGTTTCGGAGCAACAACTTGGAGGGTTTAGACGCTCGTGCTACTCGTACCGGAGCGTGATGATCGGATCGATCCGCGCCGCCCGAAGTGCAGGAATCAGGCTGGCGACGAGTGCAACGACTACGAGCACCAGCGGGGTTCCGATAAACGTCAGCGGATCGTGGGGGCTTATGCCGTACAGCATACTGCCCATGGCTCGAGAGATGGCGAAAGCGCCCAGCATCCCTAGCGTTAGACCAAAGACAACGGGAGTGACACCCTTGCGCATCACGGTCGCCATGACATCTGTCCCGCGAGCGCCGAGAGCCATGCGAACCCCTATCTCGTGTCTCCGTTCGCTCACAAAGTATGAAACCACTCCGAACACCCCGGAGATCGCGAGACCCAGCGCCACCAACGCGAAGTATCCCATGAGACTCGTTAGGACGAAGCTGCCGGCTACGTCGTCGTAGAGGATCTCTCTCATCGTTCGTGTGTCGTAGATTGTCTGATCGGGATTCATTTCCCATATGGCGTCGCGAACGCTGGGCAGTACCGTCAAGGTGGTAGATTTCCTTCCAGCTCGTTGAAGAACGGACCGGCTCGGTTTTCTTTGTCGCCCGAAGCCGTTCGCACGTCGAGGGGAAGGGTCAGGAGGTTCTCGGTATCGAAGCCGGGATCCATATCACTAAGGGCGTGCACGCTGCGGATCGTCAGGACGGCTACGACCAGGAGCACCAATGCCAACGATGACTGAGCAGCAACGAGAGCCGAGCTAAAGCGGTGTCTTCCGGCTCCGGAACGGCCTCCCGCCTCTTTGAGCTCCTGACTCAACTTGGGCTTCGAGGCGCGGAGCGATGGCAAGAGGCCGAACACGATGGGGGTCACCAGCGCGAGACCGAGCACAATTAGCGTCCTTTCCTCACCACCGACTCGGCTCTCAGCCATAGCCAAGCGGTGTCCAGATCTCTACGTCTCGAAACAAACCCAGCTCGAGCTTGGGCGGCATGACACCCACCACGGTGGTTGGGTTTCCGTCCAACACGATCTGTCGACCGGCGATCCCACGGTCCGCCTCGAACCGGCGTTCCCAGGAGCCGTGGCCCAGGATGGCGACGTTCTCACTGGCGGGGGAGTCTTCTTGAGCTGAAAACGCGCGCCCCATGAGCGGAGAGAGAAGCTCGGCTGGAAGTTCCTCCTCCGAAAATCCAAGAGGCTTTGATAAGCCGAACAATGTTGATATCTTCCATCGGTGGTCGAACTTGGCAGGCTTAGTAGACGCTACGCGGTCGTTGGCATCGGCGAGGCCCGCATCGGGAGGCGAGAGGACCTCACCGGAATTCAACTTGCCGTCGAAGCCACGGACAATGCTGTCTCAGACGCCGGTTTATCCTACGGTGCTATCGACGCCATACTGAGTCACGCACCGTACGGAGACCCCGAGTTTCTCTATACGATCAAGCTCGCCGAGGCACTCGGCATCCAGCCGTCGTTTGCCTTCGACCTTCACATCGGTGGCGCGACACCGTGTGCGGCCGCGGCGGTTGCCGCCGGGGCGATCGAAGCCGGCCTGTGCGAGACCGTACTGTATGTCGGTGCGGAAGCGATGTGGTCACAGTACAAAGAGGGGCGCCCCACCCACGGAAAGTTTCGCTGGGGATATGAAGACTTCGAAGAGCCTTTCGGTCTCGTGGAAGCGGCCCCGGCTTACGCGCTCTTCGCTCGTCGACATATGCACGAGTTCGGTACTACCCACGAGCAGCTGGGAGCCATAGCGGTCACGACCCGTCGTCACGCCACGATGAATGACAACGCTCAGATGAGCAAACCCATCACCATGGACGACTATCTCGGATCGCGATGGATAGCGGAGCCCTTTCGCCTGCTCGATTGTTCGCTCATTTCCGACTTCGGGGGTGCCTTCATCATCACATCTTTGGAACGGGCTCGGGATCTTGCGAACCGACCGGCTATTATCCTCGGCGCCGCACAGCAACACACGCACCGTTTCGTAACCTCCGCAGACCTCACTCAGTGCGGTGCCGCTAAAGCGGGGCCGCGCGCCTTCGAGATGGCCGGGCTTCAACCGAAGGATATAGATGTGGCGGAGCTCTATGACTCTTTTACTTACACCGCGCTCGTCCAACTCGAAGACTACGGGTTTTGTGGAAAAGGTGAGGGGGGACCTTATGTAGAGAGCGTCGGGACCGCCCTAGGAGGTAAACTACCGGTGAACACGCACGGCGGACTCCTCTCGCAGGCTCACGCCGACGGAATCCTTCATCTGACCGAGGCGGTCAAACAGCTTCGGGGCACTTGTGGTCAGCGGCAGGTCGAAGGCGCTGAGGTGGCGCTGGTGAGCGGAAGCGGTGGCATCTTCGCAACGCACAGTAGCTTGATCCTTGGGCTCGAGTGAGATGGAAAAACCCGCTTCTTTGCCTATTCCCGATCCCGACAGCCGGCCCTTTTGGCAGGCGTGTCAGGAGGAGAGGCTCGTTGCGCAGGCCTGTGGCGGCTGTGGTAAGTTGCGCTTGCCACCCTTGCCGGCCTGTCCGGAGTGCCACTCTCGGGATTTCCAGTGGGAGGAGCTTTCGGGGCTCGGTTCGGTGTGGAGTTTTACGGTCGTACACCATGCGTTTCGGCCGAACCTTGAAGGCAAAGTTCCCTACACCGTAGGACTAATAGATTTGGATAAAGGCCCGCGTATCGTGGGCAAGATCGTTGCCGGGGATCGCGACGCGAGTATCGGCGCGAGAGTGCGAGTCCGGTTCGAAGAGGTCGAGGGGACGCGCTTGCCGTACTTCGCGCTGGAGCCCGACACTACAATACTTAGCTAGGCTGAGGAGCACAGAAAAGATGAAATGGCCCGCCGATCGATTGGCAAGTCAACTCGACAAGAGCTTTGGACTGTATGAAGTCGCTAGCGAGATGGAGAAAGCTGGCGCGGACGACATCATCCACCTGGAGGTGGGGAGACCTTGGTTCGACACCCCCTCCCATATCAAAGAGGCATCGAAGACCGCCTTGGACAACGGGGTCGTACACTATGGCGATCTACGGGGCAACACCAAGCTTCGCCAAGCACTGACCAAGAAGCTCAAGGAGTTCAACCGCATCGAAGTGGTTCCCGACGAGGTTTTGATTACCAACGGTCTGACTCAGGCTTCTTTTGCAACCTTTATGGCAGGGCTCGAGGTAGGGGACGAAGTGATCGTCTTCGAGCCCTACTATCCGCAACACAACAAGAAGATCGAGCTCTTGGGAGCAAAAGTGGTCACCGTCCCGCTCGCAAAGGCTGAAGGGTACCGGCTGGACCCGGACGCGTTGGAGAAGGCGATCACACCGAAGACGCGCATGATCGTCTTCGTCAACCCCGCCAACCCGGTGGGAAGAGTGTTTACACATGACGAGCTCTCCGAGCTGGCCGAGATCGCAACCAAACACGATCTGCTGGTGCTAACGGACGAAGTCTACGAGTATGTGACCTACGATGACAACCAGCACCTGAGTTTGGCGGCGCTCCCCGGGATGCGCGATCGAACCATCAGTACCTATGCCTTCACCAAGGCTTATGCGATGGATGGTTGGCGGCTGGGCTACGTCGCGGCGAAGAAGGAGTTCGTAGACGCGGTCTACAAAGTGGTCATGAACGAGACCACTCACCCCAACGTGTTCGCCCAGGAAGGAGCCCTGGCCGCGGTCGTCGGCTCACAAGACTGCGTTCGGGAGATGGTCGAAGACGATCGGAGGTGCAGGGATCTCGTGCACGAACGTTTGAACGCGATGCCCAAGGTCCAATGCGCCAAACCTCAAGCCACGATCTACGCCTTTCCTGATTTCGGCGAGTGGGGCAAGTCGTCCGATGACCTGGCAGATGAGCTCTTGAGGGAAACGCATGTGGCTATCGAATCTGGGACTTTCTATGGGGCGACCGGGGAAGGTCACCTCAGGATCTGTTTCGGCTCCGAGCCCTATGAGAAGCTTGTCGAAGCGATGGATCGCATCGAGGCCTATCTTAAAAAGAAGGCCTAGCTCTTGACCGTCTACGACCTGCTCGCGCGGCGGGCTAGTGACCGTGGCGACCAGCCGTTCCTGGTCGGTGAAGACCGTACCCAGTCTGCTTCGGAGATGCTCGCATGGAGCGACGAGTGGGGTGACCGCTTCCAAAGCGCTGGCGTCAAGCTTGGCGACAGGGTTCTCCTAAAGCTCCCTAACTCTCCCGAATTTCTCGCCATCTGGTTCGGCCTGGCTCGACAAAGCGCGGTGATGGTTCCGATCAACCCGGCTTCGGCGCCCGCGGAAGTTGACTGGTTGATCGAACACTCGCAAGCTCGCGCGATGGTCGACCTCGATGGGCTGAAAGATTGCCCCGACACCGGAAGCGACGTCCATCTGCCGGAGGATACCGCGGCGGTTCTTTATACATCGGGTTCCACCGGGAAACCCAAAGGCTGCATGCTTTCTCACGAATACTATGAGATTGGGGGACGGGTTGCGGCGGATGCCATGGAACTCACGCCCAAAGACCGTCTTCTCATGATGCTCCCTTTGTTTCACATGAACGCTCAAGTCACGAGCGTTTATGCGGCGCTTCTCTCGGGAGCGACCGTTGTTTGGATAGAGCGCTTCAGCCTGTCGCAGTTTTGGAGTCAGGTAGATCTGCTGAAGCCGAGCCAAACATTCTTGATCGGGGCCATTCCGGTTCTCCTCGCCCGAGCGCAAGAAGGCAAGCGTTCCAGCAGTCTCCGCAAAGTCTTCTGCGCCGGCTTGCAGGACGACCTACGGGCTGAATGCGAGGAGCGATTCGGATTCCAGATGATCGAAGGGTACGGTCTCACCGAAGGGGGAGTGGTCACCATGGAGCGACTCGGGGAGCCCCACCTGCCCGGATCGGCGGGCCGGCGGGTCCCCGGAAAAACGGTCGAGATTCGAAGCTCCGACGGGACGCGCTGCAAGGCGGGTGAGGATGGAACCATTTGGGTTGGTGGAGAAGGGTTGATGTCCGGTTATCTCGGCAACCCGGAGGCGACGGCCGAGGCCTTTCCAGAAGAAGGTTGGCTGCGCACTAACGACGTGGGCCATATCGATGCCGAAGGGCATCTGCACTTCACGGGTCGCGGCGGCGACATCGTTCGCCGGTCGGGAGAGAACATTTCCCTGAGCGAGGTGGAGGTCGTCCTGCGATCGCACCCGGCGGTCTCCGAGGCCGCACTGCTCGCGGTGCCCGATGAGATCTATGGCGTGGAGCTCCAAGCGTATGTCGTTTTGAGTGAAGAAGCGACGGCTACCGGCAAAGCACTGTACGACCACTGCGCGAGCGAGCTCACTCCTCACAAAGTCCCACGCTCGATTCATCTGTGTCGGGACTTGCCTCGGACCGGTATGGAGCGGGTCAGCAAGGCTCGGTTAAAAGAAACAGGACCCATCGAAGAGTACGAGACCTTCGAGCGGCCGAGCAAGCGTTCCGTTTAGCTGTGACCTTGCCCGAGAAAAGGATAGGAAAATTTCATCCGCGTCCGAGCGCCGGCCGCCGCGTCTATGCCGAAGCGCTCGCGACGACAGAGTACTTGGAGGCGCGCCGCGGACAAGTCTCGTTCGTCAAGATCCTGCCGTTTCTCGCCCGGAACAAGATGATGAACGAGGCTTTGAAGGCGGTGGTCGGCCTCGACTGCCAGGAATTCCAGACCACGTGGGAAGCCGACCTCGACCGGTTCCGCCCACGCGGGCATTGACCCGCAAGCGAAGATTCTTGGCGCGGTTTCAGGCCTCGAGCGCTCGCATCACGGATCGGCCACTGGCACTGGCAAATGGAAACTGATATACGCTGGGCTCGTAATGTCCAAGCTATCGACCCGCCGAACACTGATCGCAGGAGTCCTTTCGCCGCTTCTTGCCGCCCTTCTAGGCGCGGGTGTCTACACAGGACTGACACAGGCGAGTGCGGATCGCGACGCCGATTTCGCCTTTCGACTCTCGATGACGACCCTGGTCATGGTCTTGCCATTCGTGCTGACACTCCTCGCCGCTCTGGGCGATCGGCGCCGTCAGGCATTCACGACGTCCGGCAAGGTCGGTCTCGCTCTGGCGATTCTCTCTCTGGCTCTCGCCTGGCTTCCCGTCCGCGGCATGCTCGCCCGCATGCGACAGGCCGAGAACCTCGCTCTGACCGGCGTTGCCGCACCCCCCTTCGATACTGTGGATATCAACGGCGACCCTCACCGTCTCGGCGAGCACGAAGGCAAAGTCGTGCTCGTGAACATTTGGGCGACCTGGTGCACCCCGTGCCGCGTGGAGATGCCTGAGCTCGAGCGGCTGTATCAGGAACGCAAGGACGAGGGGTTCATGATCTTCGGTATTTCCACCGAGGACGTGGAGACCCAGCAGAGATTTTCCAAAGAGATCAAAGTAAGCTACCCGCTTCTCACGGACCAGGGCGAGGTACCCGAAATTTACAGAACCACGGCACGTTACCCCGTGAACTTTCTCATCGATCGAGAGGGTCGACTGCAACCGGGGCCGAGCACGGACCAGCCTTTCGAGAACCTCGAGGCTGCCGTCGAAGCGCTTCTGCAGTGAGAAAGCAACTAAAAATCGTCCAGCGTTGACCGCACCGGCGAGGCTCTATACGACCACTGCGCGAGCGAGCTGACTCCTCACAAGGTCCCACGCTCCACTCATCTGTGTCGGGACCTGCCGCGGACCTGTATGGAGCGGGTCAGCAAGGCTCGTTTGAAGGAGACCGGACTGATCGAGGAGGACGAGAGGTTCGAGCGCCCGGACAAGCCCACGACCGTGAGGGCGGGGCGATGCCCGAGGCCGGACATGCTCGAGGTCTGAGGCATCGCTTCGTGATTCGTCTAGCGCTGCGGCGGCCGGTCTTCAGGTGGAGGCGTGGGCTGAGGAGGCTTCGCGTAGATGTCGATAGCCTTTGCGTTCTCCTCTTCCACTGACGGTGGCGATACGCCGGCGGCGAGCATCACCGCCTCCAAAGCTGCCACGGTCACGGCCGAGGGCTTGAAGTTGCCGAATCGGTATCCGCGGGCGATCGACAGCGGCGTCCATCCGTACTTGTTGCGCTGGTTCCAGATCTCGATCTCAGCACCGTTGGCGGCGACGAACTCCACGGCCTTTGGCAGGTTCTTGTACGCCGCGCCGTGCATGGCGGTCTCACCGTTGTCGTCGACCGCACTCACGTCGGCGCCGAGATCCAACGCCACCTGCAACGCCTCCAACACTTCTTCCTCCGTGCCGGCGTGTTCGCCGGGCGACACCGTCCCGAGTCCGGCCGCCACCATCAGCGGCGTGCTGTTCTCGACGTTTCCCAGCAACGGATCCGCCCCCAGCTCGGCCAGCGTCCTCATCAACTCGGCGTCCGCGGTCAGAGCAGCCAGCAGGAACGGCGTCGCACCGAGCTCGTTGAACCCTGTGTTGTTCAAGCCTGGCCGCTCCGTCATCCGCGCGTTCAAGTCCGCGGCATCGGCCGCAAGCCGCCTGACGAACTCGAGACTGGTCGTGGTGCCGGACCCGTCGGGCGGCGGATTGTTGTCGCCGGCGCCTGGCTTGCGGACTCTCGCGAGCATGTGCAGGACGGTGTATCCCGGCAGGTCGGCATTCGGATCGGCGCCGGCATCCAGGAGCTCTGCCGCCAGGTTGAAATGCGCGTTCGTGACTGCCACCAGCAGCGCGCTGGAGCCAGGCCGGATCGACTGCCCTCCAGGGAGAGGCCGAATCCGCTCGGGAGACTCGATGGGTGTGGTCTCGTTCGCGTCGGCGCCCGCCCGCAGCAGGGCCCGCACAACCCCGATCCGCCCTTCCCTGGCGGCAAACAACAGAGGTGTAAACCCGGAGTCCAGCGGCGTGCGGAAATCCGCTCCGGCCTTGATGAGCTCCTCCACCACGTCGACGTGACCCTCCGCCGCCGCCCACATGAGGGCCGTCTGTCCACGCCGACTCTCCTTGGCGTGAACCTCGGCGCGGCCCGCTAGCAGGGCCTTCACGGCTCCGATGCTGCCCGTGCGCGCGGCGGTCATCAACGCAGTTTCGCCTCCGGGCAGCGTGGTGTTGGGGTCGGCGCCGGCATCCAGCAAACGCTCGACCATGGGGCCGTTGGCGTTCGTGCAGGCCAGCGACAGCGGCGTCACACCATAGCGGTTCACCGCTTTCACGTCGGCTCCGACACGCACCAGCAGTTCCACTAATTCCAGATCGTCGTGATACGCCGCCCAGTGCAGCGCCGTCATCCCATCGACCTGAGGCGCGTTCACGTCAATCGGCTGCTGCAGCTGACTGCGAATGGTTGCCCGATCCAACTCTTCGACCGCGTCCGCCAGCGGGGCGTCGGAGTCGGCGGCGACCAGCGTTGCCGTCGAGAAGAGAGGAACCATCAGGCATCTGCCAAACGCTCGTCTAACTTTCATCGCGACTCCTCAGCCCGTCAGAGAAACCGGTTCCAGCAGGGTGTCGATCTTGCCGGTGCTATCGGCGAACGACTCGAGATGCACGCCCACACTGTCGAGCAACGTGAGGTGAAGATTGGCCATCGGTGTCGGTTCCGCGTACTTGATGTGACGTCCTCCCCGAGCCTTGCCGGCCCCGCCGCCGGCGACGACGATCGGCAGGTTCACGTGGTCATGCACGTTGGGGTTGCCCATCCCGCTGCCATACAGGTAGAGCGAATGGTCGAGTAGTGAGCCGTCGCCCTCCGACACGGACGCCAGCCTCTCGAGGAAGTAGGCGAACAGCGACACGTGGAACTGGTTGATCTTGGCGATCTTCGCGACCTTCTCCGGATCCTTCCCGTGATGCGAGGTGGGGTGGTGCGGATCGGGAACGCCGATCTCGGGGTAGGTTCGGTTGCTCGACTCGCGAGCGAGCTGAAACGTAATCACCCGGGTGACGTCGGCTTGCAGAGCCAACACCTGCAAGTCGAACATCAGCTTTGCGTGGTCGGCATAGGCGGCCGGTACGCCGGCCGGACGATCCAGGTCGGGCAGCGGGTCGTCCAGCGACTTCCCTTCGGCCTTCTGAATGCGGCGCTCCAGCTCGCGGACGGAATCGAGATACTCGCCGACCTTGACGCGATCGCCTGGGCCGAGCTTCCTCTGTAGGCGAGCGATGTCTTCACGAATCCAATCGAGCAGGCTGGCCTGTCTGCCCAAGGCAGCGCGCCGGTCCTGGGCGCTGCCCCCCTCACCGAACAGACGCTCGAACACGATCCGCGGGTGGGCCTCGGCCGGTAGCGGCGTCGTTGGTGACGACCACGAGAGGTTGTTCTGGTAGACGCATGCATAGCCGTTGTCGCACTGACCGACCATGTCCATCAAATCCATGGCCAACTCCAGAGACCGCAGCTGGGTGTTCTGACCAATCTGCTGGGCGGCTATTTGATCGACTGTCGTTCCCAGGTAGTAGTCCGTGCTTTCTGTCCACTTCGCCTTGGCCGCGCTCAGAAAGGAGGAATTGGACGTGGCATGGGTCCCGGGATAGGCGTTCTTCAACTCCAGGTTGCTCACCACCGTGATCTGATCCCTGACCGGGGCGAGCGGGCTGAGGCTAGAGGAAAGCTCGGTCAGGCGACCGGCCTCGTCTGGCGGCGTCCACTGGGAGTGCTCACATCCCATCGGCATGTACACGAAGCCCAAGCGACGCACCGGACTGGCTGGCGTCTTGGCAAGGGCCGTCATGGAGGGAACCATCGCATCCAGCAAGGGCAGCGCCACCGTGGCGCCCAAGCCCCGCAAGAACGTGCGGCGAGGGAGTGCCTTCTTCGAGATGATCAAGAGGATCTCCGCATCTGGAAAGGCATGCTGTTCACAATGCCTACGACAAGTGACGAGAAGCGATAACCCTCCACGCGCGCCTCCCGGAGAATCTTGCGGATGGCTGGTCCGTCGTAGTACTCGACTCCCCGCCCGGTCGCGAACACAAGAAGCTTCTCGGTGACCGTGGTGACAAACAGCTCTGGACGACGGAGCAACGCCTCCTCCAGCTCGCCAACGCCGTCGATCGGGGTGCCCTCCCACAGCTCGCCAGAGGTATCAATCGGCAGGCCTGCCTCGGCGCTTCGCCAGCGCCCGATCGCATCGTAGTTCTCGAGAGCAAAGCCGATCGGGTCCATCAGTCTGTGGCAGTGCGCACACGCCGCATCGGCCCGATGCTCCGCCAGGCGCTCCCGCATCGACAACTCTCTTCCGACGGTCTTCGTGTCTGGCAGATCCGAGACGCCCGGCGGCGGCGGCGGTGGTGGCACCCCGAGAATATTGTCGAGGATCCAGTTGCCGCGGATTACGGGAGAGGTCCGGGTGGCATAGGACGTCACCGCCAGAATGCTCCCGTGGCGTAGCAGCCCTCCCCGCGTGCGGTCCTCGTCGAACGTGATGCGACGGAAACGGCTGCCGTACACGTGCGGGATGCCGTAGTGTTTGGCGAGGCGCTCGTTGACGAACGTGTACTTCGCACGCAGCAGGTCGAGCACGCTCCGGTCCTCACGGAGAATGCTCTCGACAAAGAGCTCCGTTTCCCGCCGAAACGCTTGCCGCAGATTGTCATCGAAGTCCGGGAAGATTCGCTTGTCGGGCGTTAACGATTCTAGATTGCGCAGGTGGAGCCACTGCGAGGCAAAGTTGCTCACCAGGTTGAGCGCCCGGGGGTCCGCCAGCATTCGCCGTGCCTGTTGCTCCAACTCCGCAGGGTTCGCGAGCTCTCCCCGAGCGGCCACATCCAACAGCTCGTCGTCCGGGATACTGCTCCACAGGAAAAACGACAGGCGCGACGCTAGCTCCAAATCGCTGATGCGGTAGGCGGTGTGAGGCGCCACGCCGGCTGGATCCTGTTCGATCCGGAACAGGAACTCCGGACTCACCAGGAGCGCGGCCAGACCGATCTCGATACCCGCTTCGAAGCCTTCTTTGGCTCGCGCCGCGCGGTAGAGCTCGATTGGTTTCTCAAGGTCCTCATCGGTCACGGGTCGCCGATAGACCCTCCGCATCAGTGTCGCAAGGATGCGTCTGGCGCAGCCATCTTCCTCGTCCGGGTTGTCCGGCCGGCACACGAAAACGCGGCGCCGGCTCGGCGTGTCCCCGACACCCTCCGCATCGTACGGACCGGTGATCGAGACTGAATAGACGGCCGGCTGCATGCGGGGATGGCGGTAGTAGTTGAAGTGGGACTCGTAGGGTTGACGCGCCGTTTCGGGCAGCAACGACGGCTTCTTGGGAAACGTGACGCCGAGTGTGTGCGGGCCGGCGGTCACCGGAACGCGGATTTTGAGGTGGTCGTCCAAGTTCGGCTGGGATGGTTGGAAAATCAGAAGATTCTCTTCTCGAATCGGGGCCGGCTCCACCGTGAAGACACCCACCCGCTCCCTATCCAACAACAGCTCCAGCTCGTGAGTCTCGCTCAAGCCCTCGACGTGCTCGTTGCGGTCTCTCGCCAGCCGAATCTTGATCTCGTACTCGCCGTCGACAGGGAACGTGTGAGGAACGAGTGCTCCGCCGCGGGTGCCGACTGGAAGCCCGTCGAGATGCTTCTCTTGGGTCAGGTCGGGTCGGATCCGGATAGTGGAGCCACCCGGTCGACCGGTGAGTCGCCCCACCGCCAGCCGGCTGATCTTCTCCGCCGCAGCAACGTAGCGCTCCAATAGGGTGGGCGAGAGATTGCCCACCGTCACATTGTCGAAGCCATAGCTGGACGAGTCGCCCGGCAACAACGACGCGACGTCGACCTCGAGCGCAAGCAGGTCGCGGATGGCGTTGTGGTACTCGGTGCGGTTGAGCCGCCGGAAAGTATCGGTTCGGCCTGGATTCGGAGTCGCGGCAGCCAGACTATCGAGTGACGTCTCCAGCGAAGCGAGCGCCGCCCGGTAGGTGTCCTCATCCGGTCGGGGCATGCCGGCCGGCGGCATCTGACGTGCGCGAAGCTTGCGGACGACTTTTTCCCACGCCTCCCAGTTCGAGTCCATCGGCTGCGCGTTGATCGTGTCGAGCTCGAGCCCCGCTGTTTTCGCAAAGCTGTTGTGACAGGAAAGGCAATACTCGTTGACCAAGGGGTGGTGTGGGGCAGCGGACGGCAGCGATCCCCCGCGAGATTCTTGCTGTGCCCCCACGGTGCACACGAAACCGCCGGCGGCCAGGAAACCCGTCATGCAGCGCAACAACCACACTCGCCGAGGGTTCAGCATTCGGTCTCCTCCTCAACAGGGTTTTCAAGCCTGGCGGACAGGATGAGAACCGGTTATACACCAATCGCTCCCCATCAGGCCAGTTCCTTCGGCCGACCCGGGTGAAGCGAGAGCCCCTCGCTCAGGTGCTAAGCGTTTGGGTGTTACGGTCCACTAGCGGTCGGAGCGACCGAAGAAGACCGATTCTGTGGAGTACACGGCGATACGGAAGGATCTATTTCGGTCCCGGTACTTCGGATGAAGGCAGAACCGTCGAGGTGGCCGGCATCGATCACGTCGGGTTGGGCTCGGACTTCGACAGCGCGCCGACCTTTCCAGAAGGGATGACGGATGTCGGAGATTATCCCAACCTTACTATGGAGCTTGCCGGTCGCGGCTATACCAAAGCGGATTTGCGTAAAGTTCTCGGCGAGAACGCGCTGCGTGTGCTAACCGCGGCGAAAGAAACTGCTGTTCGGCTCGGCGACAGCTCTCGTTAGGACTCCGGCCTCTCCCACACCGACTTCTGGTGCGTCAGATTCTGTGGAGTACACGGCGATACGGAAGGATCTATTTCGGTCCCGGTACTTCGGATGAAGGCAGAACCGTCGAGGTGGCCGGCATCGATCACGTCGGGTTGGGCTCGGACTTCGACAGCGCGCCGACCTTTCCAGAAGGGATGACGGATGTCGGAGATTATCCCAACCTTACTATGGAGCTTGCCGGTCGCGGCTATACCAAAGCGGATTTGCGTAAAGTTCTCGGCGAGAACGCGCTGCGTGTGCTAACCGCGGCGAAAGAAACTGCTGTTCGGCTCGGCGACAGCTCTCGTTAGGACTCCGGCCTCTCCCACACCGACTTCTGGTGCGTCAGAATCAGGGATAGGTAAGCTAAGACTCTGGTCTCCATCCACTCACGCACGAGCTCACCATGGTTGGCACTATCCAACTCGAAATCCCGGCCTTCGTCAGCGCCTGCGAAAAGGCCCGGTTGCCGGTCGGGATGTGTTGTAGGTGATCGGACATTCCGGTAGCGAAACGGATTCCTTTTAGCTTTAGAAGGTTGGAGCGATACTTGTCGACCATATGGACGGGAAAATTAGCGAGCCACTTATTGTAGGCGCTCTCGGATCGCCGGATTTCCCCGTTCACGATCTCGAAGGGGTAATCAACGAACAGGGGAGGCTTATCGGGGTTGGGGGATAGACCTGCCGCCAATGCCGTGAGCGCGCGGGGATAGTCTCCGTGGCTTGGCGTGACGAAATGACTCTGGACCAAACCTTTCCTGTCTTTAGCTTCTATGGTCGGAATCCACTCGGGATTGCCAGCTTCTAGGTCTTTCACCATATCCAAACAACAGGCACTGAGTCCGTAAACGGCGCTAAAGACGTCCGCATTTTTGATCGCAATGTAGAGCGCGGAGTATCCACCCATCGACTGGCCGACAATACCCCGGCTGCTCGCGTCAGCAAGCGTGCGATAAGTCTCATCGATATACTGAACCAGGTCCCGAGCCACAAAGTCTTCCCAATTGCCGATCACTGGCGAGTTGACGAAATAGGAGCCGCCATAGGCATTGCGGCCGTCTGGCATGACCACCATCATCTCTTGGATCTTGCCCTCGCCGATGAGCTGGTTCATGGCTGTTTGAATATTGAAGCCCTGATAGCTTCCATCTCGCCACGAGGTATTGGCGTCGTTAAACCCGTGCAGAAGATAAACGACCGGGTAGCGCTTTTGGGAGCTGGTGTAGCCAGGAGGCAAGTAGACCATGACCTGTCGATTCGGCGAATCGCCCAAGAGGTTACCTTCCAATCCAGGGCTGTGGACCGTCTGATAGGTTAGGAAACCTTGAGCCATGGCGGCCGAGGGCGCTGTCACCATGATCGCCAGCGCTGCAAAGACAAATGCGCCTGCAGGAGTACGCTTCGATTGGTTCTTGGGCATGATTTCCTCCTCGAGAGGTATGATCTCCATTGCTTAGAGAAGAACCGGGAGTCTTGTATAGAGTGTTTTGAAGTGGGAGTCAACAACACACTTCTCGTGAGAAAACTTTTGATCTTTTTCCTGATTGTCTGCTCGACACCGGTCGACGGGAAGGTCAAGGAGGAATCTCCCAAGTTACTCTCTTGGATCGAGCCGATCGAAGTTCGTGAACAATGGCTGCCCAAAATGAACTCCTCCGAGGATAGTCGAGACCGGTTTAGGTGGTCCCTTTTTTTGGAGGATATCAAAAACAGTCGGCTAAGAAAACGTGATGCGGCATAACCATCGTATTCAAGTGACGAACTGCGTTCCGACATTCCCCGACTATGCTGCTCCTTACTACCATTTTCGGTATTCTGAAATGCAGAACCTCGCATGGTTCGCACTTGATACGAGGAGCGTATGTGTTTTGTAGGTTTTGGAATAGTATCATGGAGTTAAATACAAAACCTTGCAATTTTGAATGGAAAATATGCATATGCGAAACAAGATTAATAGAGCTTCGAAAATAGCTCTTGTGTATTTCCTTTTAGTGCCCTGGGCAAATCTGTCTGCTCAGGACTACAAGGGCTTCACATTAGAAGAATCAAGGTCTTATCATGACAAATTTTCCAAAGATATTTTCGTTGGATGGGGTGGTGGCGGTCGGCTCACCCGATACGTATTTCTTCACTTTTCGGAGTTTTGGCCACACTCAGTCATTAATCGGGCAGGAGCTGTCAAGGAATTGCCGCTTGCCCCTCGGGAAGATGTGGCTAATTTCATTACCAAAACACAGTTAGGAGAGCTATCCCTTAGGGAGTATGTAAGTAAAGCTGCAGTAGATGGCGTAGTGATACTCCACAAGGGTCAGATTATCTTCGAGGACTATCCACGCATGTTTCCTAGCGATAAACACATTTACTTTTCAGTTTCAAAGGTGCTTATTTCCACAGCGATTGCAATTCTGGAAGATCGTGGACAAATCGATGTTAGTAAAACCATAGATTTCTTCTTTCCTAAGCTAAAAGAATCCGACTGGAAGGGCGTTCAAGTAATAGATATCTTGGACATGAGTTCTGGCATGGATTGCAAGACTGAGTTCGGTGATCCAAACAACTGTTTTCAAAAATCTTTTTATGCCTACGGTTGGCCTTCAGTTGAAAATGCACTGGCAGATCCGATGGATTATTTTGCAACCATACGCTCTATTCGTCCACCAGGACAGATGTTCGAATATGTCAATGTCAATACTCTTATGTTGACTCTACTGGTGGAGCGAATTAGTGGATTGACGTTTTCTGATTTTATGGAGCAAGAAATTTGGCAACCTATGGGAGCTGAAGCTGACGCACTAATGCTCAGTGCAGCTTATGGGCGGGCTGTCACAACACTAGGTGTGAATTCTACAGTACGTGATATGGCACGCTTTGGATTGTCCTTTACCCCAACCGGAAGAAAGGGACAAAATCCGTTAATCTCGGATACATATCTCCGTAAAATTCAACAGGGTGGACGTCCTGAACTTTTCAGGCAATCGGATTTTCCGGACAAGTTTAAGGATGGATCGCTGAGTCATAACACCTATCAATGGGATTATGTAGCGAAGGATGGAGACTTCTACAAATCAGGCAGTGGCGGTCAGGGACTTTATATCTCACCCAGAAGAGATCTCGTAATTGCTTATTTCGGCACTTATGGTGAAGATAAAATATGGAATGAAATGCATCTTATCAACAGACAGCTTGCTAAATCGGGGCTCTTTGATGAGTAAACACTGTTCGCAGGTGCGGTGACCGATGAGATCTATGGCGTGGAGCTCCAAGCGTATGTCGTTTTGAGTGAAGAAGCGACGGCTACCGGCAAAGCACTGTACGACCACTGCGCGAGCGAGCTCACTCCTCACAAAGTCCCACGCTCGATTCATCTGTGTCGGGACTTGCCTCGGACCGGTATGGAGCGGGTTAGCAAGGCTCGTTTGAAGGAGACCGGACCGATCGAGGAGTACCAGAGGTTCGAGTGCCCGAACAAGCGTTCCGTTTAGCTAACCTCCTCCCGGACGAACGAGAAGCTGTTGTATCTCGAGCTCGACGGCACGTACCTGCGCTACCACCAAGGAGCGGAGAGGAAAGGATCCTCGTTGCGACCGCTATCGCGCTGATGGGACGCGAGTTCTTCTTCATATCGGTGTCGGCAACCGGAATCCTACGAGAACTGGAAGGGGTTCTTGCAGGAGATTGGCCCGAGGAATGAGGGAGCCGTTACTCATCGTGACGGACGGGAATCCTGGAGGCTCAAAGCGATCGCAGAGGTCTTCCCTCGAAGCCTCAAGCAACGTTGCCAGAAGCACCGCCTCGAGAACATCCTGGGCAAGGCTCCGAAGGAAGTGCGCGACGAACTCAAGGCGGCCATCCTTGAGTCGTTCCATGCGAACAGCTCGAGCAAGGGCTGAAGAAGGGTCGGGAGGTGATCGCTCGGTACCGTCAACGATTCCCGAGCGCGATGAAGTGCATGGAAGAGACCCTCGAAGCGTGTCTTCAGGCGCTACGCCTTCCTGCGGCGCATCACAAAAGGCTTCGCACGTCGAATCTAAGCGCACGTTCGGAGAGCACAAACGTCGCACAAAGGTCATTCCTCACTTCTTCACCGAGGAGGCCGCGAATCGGACCCGAAGATCTCCGGCGGCGTTGCTCAGGTGCCTCAAGAACAAGAACCATAGAACCATAGAATCGAGATGCTCGCCATCTCGATCGCTTCTTCGAACGATTTGGAAAAATGGCGGAGCGCATCGAACGCGGTCTCGCCGAACCGTGCCTGGGTCCAGGGCTCCAGGTCATACCGATTCGCGATAATTGTGTAGAGGTTCCAGCGGTGTTCGGCCTCGAGACCTTCCACGAAGTCCATAGCAACCGCGACGACCTGTAAGAAGACAGCGGTCATCAAGAGCAGGCGTGACGACCTCGAACCGAGCTCGTACCAGAGAAATCCGAACATGAACAGCCCAAGAGCGCCGAAAAAAGGCAGGAAAAGAATTTGCCAAGCGTAGCTCGGGAAAAAGTTGAGAGTGGCGCCCGTCGCATTCCACAAGGCTTCTTTGAAAGTGCTCCCGAAGCGCTCGTGGAGTTGGGCGCCGTCATCGATGGCCATATAAAAGAAGAAGATGGACAGTACGAGCCATCCCCATGACTTCCATCGCGGTCCGGGTCCGTTCTTAAGCGAGAGGTAGATCAATCCCAAGGTAAGGCTCGCCAAGAGCGTCTGGGTCATGGCGAACCAGGATGCCAACCCATCCTCCCTCGCGGTATTGAACATGCGGCGCATCGCCCCAATGTACGTCCACTCCCCGTAGTTGATGTGGTAGTCGAGGAACACGAAGACGATCTCGGCCAGAATGCAGAAGATGAGGATCCGGAGGGCCAGGCGCTCGGAATTGATGGTCAGCTGAACCGGTTCCGGTGACACTCACAATAGGCTAACACGAGGGTCGGCTTACTCGTAGCGGAGGGCAGTCATGGGATCGACGCGGGTGGCGCGTCGGGCGGGCAAGTAGCTGGCTACTGCGGCGACCGCCATCAACTCTCACCCGGCGTCTGACGTCGTTGATAACTGCACGGCATCCTTTGACGCCACTCTTCCCCAAACGGGGAGAGGGTGAGAATCGAGCAACGACGCGCATCAGTTCACAGGCCTCGTCGGACCGGGGCCCCTCACCGGCGTCTGACGTTGTTGATAGCAGCACGGCATCCTTTGACGCCACCCTTCCCCAAAGGGGAGAGGGGTAGTTCGAGCGGCGAGGCGCTTCGGCCGAAATAACTCGCCGGACCAATAGTAGAGGGTCTTCACCCCGCTTGCCGTCAAGGTTGTGGTAGCTTTAGGGCTCCTTTCGAAAGGACGGTAGCCGTGAGCAGGTTTCTACTTTTGTCGGTCCTCCTGACCACCCTCGTAGTCGTCGGCCCAGTCGGTGCTCAGTCGGTGGCGGAGAGTGAAGATCAAGCGCTCGAACACGCCAAGGAGATCCTCCGTACCACGCCACTCATCGATGGGCACAACGACCTTCCATGGACTATCCGGGAGGACTCCGAGGCCCCGCGGGACGTTGAAGCGTACGATATTCGACAAAAAACGGCGGGAGATACCGACCTGCCGAAGCTACGGGCCGGCCAAGTCAGTGCCCAGTTTTGGTCGGTATGGGTCCCAGGCGAGACCAAGGAAGGCTACGCTAAGGTGCAGCTCGAGCAGATCGACATCGCGCGACGAATGATCGCTCGCTATCCGGAGAGCCTGACCTTGGCCCTCACTGCCTCGGACATCGAAGCCGCTTTCGAACAAGGGCGCATTGCCTCACTCCTAGGGATGGAAGGCGGTCACGTGATCGAGAATTCCCTCGGAGCTCTTCGGGCCTTCTATGCTCTGGGCGCTCGCTACATGACCCTGACTCACAACGTCACACTGGATTGGGCCGATGCCGCACTGGACGAGCCGAGACACAAGGGTCTCACCCGTTTCGGAAGAGAAGTCATTCGAGAGATGAATCGGCTCGGCATGTTGGTAGACCTCTCGCATGTCACACCCGAGGTCATGAACGATGCTCTCGATGTCAGTGACGCACCGGTGATTTTTTCGCATTCCTCTTCTCGCGCTTTGGTCGATCATCCCCGAAACGTTCCCGACGCGATTCTCGAGCGCATGCCAAAGAACAAAGGCGTAGTGATGGTTAACTTCGTTCCGGGCTTCATATCAAAAGAAGTGGCGGCATGGGAAGCTCCATTGATGAGTCGTCTCATCGGAACGCTCTCAAGCGGAGAGTACGACCGCATTCGCACGGAGTACGCTGTCGAGCATCCGATGCCCCGCGCGACACTTGGCCAGGTCGCCGATCACATCGAGCACGTCGCCAAGATCGCAGGCTTCGATTATGTAGGCATTGGAAGCGACTTCTGGGGAGGAGACGACATGCCGGTAGGCTTGGAGGACGTCTCCAAGTTTCCTCATCTCTTCGCTGAGCTCATCCGCCGAGGCTGGAGTGAGGCGGATCTCCGAAAGCTAGCGGGAGAGAATTCCCTGCGGGCGTTTCGTGAAGCCGAGGCGACAGCCAAAAGACTTCGGGAGTCGCGGCCTGCTTCCGCGGCGACAATCGAAGAGCTCGACGGGCCGGGCGAGCCAAAAAGCTGAAGGTTGCAATAACGAGGGTCTCTTCGAGGGACATGGACCGCGCAGTTGTTCACGAAGGCCGCGTTGACTCGGTCTGGCTCGCTGGCGAAGCCACGTATGAGCCCACCCGAAGACTCACCGCTGTGCGCCGCGCCGATGTTGCCATCATCGGAGGTGGTTTCACCGGCGTGTCCACTGCCTATCACCTGTCGAAGCGACACCCGGACAAGCGGATCCTGATCCTGGAGGCCCACGAGCTCGCTTCCGGAGCGAGTGGCCGTAACGGGGGTTTGGTCCTCACCGGGCTACCCGGTCTTCACCCGAACGACCCCGATGAGTACCGCGATCATTACGAGATGAGCCGTGCAGGAATTGATCTCATCGAATCGATCATCAAAGAAAATGGACTGGACGTTTCGTTTCGACGTGACGGTTGCCTCAAGCTTTTTACCAGCCAGAGACGAGCCGATATCGCCGCCGCCGAGACCGAAAGGCGTCATGCAGCGGGTGTTCCGGAGGAGTTTCTTGCTGGGGAAGTGTTAGACGATTGGATTCGAATGCAGGGCGTCAAGGGCGCCATACTCGATCCCACTGCTGGGCAGCTGAACGGTGCTCAGTTCGTACGGAGTTTGCGTCCGATCTTGGCGAACCGGGGTGTCGAGATATACGAGCGAACGCCGGTGATCTCGGTTCAAGAAGGTTCTGAAGTGAGGCTCGAGACACCGGGAGGCGAGGTCCGGGCGCGAGCGATTGTCTTGGCGACCAATGCCTACACCCCACGCCTCGGCTACTTCAAGAACCAGCTCATTCCCTTACATTCTCACGTTCTCGCGACCGAACCTCTTACTAGTAGGGAATGGGGTGAGATCGGTTGGCGAAGAGGTTGTGGGTTCATCGATGATTCGGGTCGAACAGCCTATGGTGCCATGACGGCGGAGGGCCAGATGGTCTTTGGAGGCGGGAGTAACGCTTCCTACGACTATCTTTTTGGTAGCAGGGCGAATCTTTCCGAGAGGAGAGACCAGGCGACGAACGCCGTTTACAGACAGCTGGGACGATATTTCCCGAAAGCTCGCCTCGTGGGTGTTCGTCAGCGATGGAGCGGAGCGATCGGAATGACCTTCAACCGCGTGCCCACGATAGGCGTCCGTGGTTCCCACCGCAACGTCTACTATGCAGTAGGGTACAGCGGGTTCGGAATCACGATGTCGAACCTCGCCGGTAAGATACTTTGCGATATCTACAGCGATGACGATGATCGCTGGCGCACGTTGCCGTTTTATTGTCGGGAGCCGTCGTGGATTCCGCCCGAGCCGCTCCGTTGGTTAGGCTACAAGGCCTTCACCGGCTTGACCGGCAACTCGCCCCGCACCTGGCACAAGAAGCGCCTGCGCTCGTAGCTGCCCCTACTCACCAGGTACAACCTGAATCGACCAAAGAAAGTGGGTGAGCTGGTTGATGCGTTCTTGCGCTTGCGCCTCGGTGTCGGTGGTTTTGAAGGCGTTTCCCCAGACCGGCATGTCTTTGCTCCCATGGCCGGCCACCTTTTCACGGCCGTCGATTATTTTGCCGACGTCGTCGAATGGGAATTCCCCGTTTCTCTCTCTGATGCGAGTGAGATCCGCCGGCGCCACTCTCAGATCGTTGGCGAGGGGTCCATCTCCCTTGGCGCCCAAGCCATGGCAGCTCCCACAATAGGTCTTGAAGGACTCACCTCCCGCGGCGGCCGCCGCGTTGGGCCTTTCTCTTTGCTGTCCAGCGCCCAGCAGAAGGATCGCCAGGAGGCCCGGAACGAGCAGAAGGTCAACAGTCGCAGATCTTGTCTTTTGCATGTTTATTCCTCCTACTAAAGGAATGTTTCCTTTGAAGGGAGGGGCAAGAAATATTCCACCGGAGTCCCAGGATCCTCTTTCTCTATGTGGTTCTGAAGGTGTACGTTAGCAAGGTAAACCGAGGCTCGCGGGCAGTCCCGTGGCTCGGTTGGGGGATTCGGCGCAGTTTTCTGGGCTAAATAGACCAAATGGCAAAGACGGGAAGTACGGTCCGATTGCTTCTGGTTGGAGCGGGGCACGCCCACATGGAGGTTATTCGACGCCTCGTAGTGAGCTCTGATTCTTGGGCGCACGTCACCGTCGTATCCCAATTCGACAAGCACCACTATTCGGGCATGGTGCCGGGGTATCTCCGGGGGAGCTACCGCGAGGAAGACGTCTCTTTCGACCTGCCACCCCTGATCACCGCGGCCGGGGGTGAGTTCGTCTGCAAGCGAGCGGTCGGTATCGATCCCGCCCGCCGCGTCGTTCGCTTGGAAGGTGGTGGGGAGATCGAGTACGACATCGTTTCCTTCAATGTGGGATCCCGGACCATCGCGGGGGATTCCGCCGGCCCGCATGCGGCGCTCGTGAAACCCATGTCCCGAGCGGTCGACCTTCATCGCCGCATACTCGAGCTCGCCCATCGGGACGGGAGCAAAACACGGCATGCCGCCGTTGTCGGCGGCGGGTCCGCGGGCGTGGAGATAGCCTTTGCAATATCCGCGGTGCTCGACGACGCTGGTCGCGATCGGGACGTAAAGATCCTCGAGGGTTCGGACGGGATTCTCCGGGGGTACTCGGAGCGCTTTCGAGAACGCGCCGTAAGTATCCTGAGGCACAAGAAAATCAACGTGCGTACGGGCCGGAGAGTCGTCAAGGTTCATCCGGACACGGTCGAGCTCGAGGACGGTTCTCGCGACGAGAGTGACCTGACCGTGTGGGTCACCGGACCAGCCGGCCCTGGGATCTTCGAAGGGTCGAAGCTCCAGCTCGACGGTCGCGGGTTCCTTCTCGTCGACGACTCCCTTCGCTCGTTGAGCGATCCCAATGTGCTTGGCGTCGGCGACTGTGTCACGTTGGCTAACTATCCGGCGACACCGAAGGCGGGGGTCTATGCGGTAAGAGAGGCCCCGATCCTTTGGGAGAGCCTTCTTTCGGCCGTCGGCCAGGGGGCTCGGCCTCGCTACCGACCCCAAGAAGGTTTTCTTTCTATCCTTAATACTGCCGACGGAAAGGCCTTGTTGCGATATAAGTCCTACATCACGCATAGTCTTCCCGCCTGGTGGCTCAAGGATTGGATCGATCGGCGCTTTGTGGCGAAGTACCAAAGTTTGGTTGGAGCGAAATAGTCATGTATTTTTGCCATTCTGACGAGATGTGGCGAAAGTTTCCGCAGCTCGTTCCTGGGGCGATGGTTATTACCGGAGTTCACGCCGATGCCGATGTGAGTCTCGCGCCTTGGTTCGACCGCGCTCGGGAACGCTTGGAGGTCGGCCCGGAGTCCCAGTTGCCGGAGATCGTCGCTTGGCGCCGCGCCTACGCGCAGATGGGAATGAAGCCCACGCAGTACCTCTCCGCCGCAGAGGCACTTCTGCGTCGCTTCCGGACGGAGGGCGATTTGCCTCTTCTTCATCCTCTGGTCGATCTTTGTAACGCGGTCTCGCTAGCCTTCGCGCTACCGGTTGCGGTCTTCGATCTCGGGAAGGTGGATCGGTATCTCGAGGTGCGCCATTCGAAGGGTGTCGAGCAGTACCTCACCTTCGGCGGCGAGATAGAGACACCTCCTCAGGGTGAGGTGATCTTCGCCGATGCTTCGAATCAGGCTCATGCTCGCCGGTGGACGTTTCGCCAGAGCAAGAGATCCGCGATGGGCCCGGGGACGACGACGGCGCTCGTTGTTGCCGAGGGATTGCATGAGACGGCCTTCCGGGATGTTCCCGCACTACTTGATGCGCTTGATGAGGCGGTCACAAAGTCTTGGGCTGCTCCGCACCAGCGGGCCGTTTTGAGCGTCGAGGGTCCTCGCTTGGAGTTTGCTCTCGATCTCTGATATTTAAAAGGAGGAAACCATGCCGACGGTCCGATTGAGACGCGTGTCCGAGTATCCCGAGAAGATGCAGAAGCGTTTCGAGTTGGCTAAGGAATGGTTCAACTATGATTTCGAGACGCCACCGGCGATGAGTCTGGTTATGGCGTGGGACCCTGGGTTCGGCGCTCCCCATGGCCGCGCCATGAAGCGCGCCGCCGAACCGGGAGAGTTCACGCGCGCCGAAAAGGAGATGGTGGCGTCCGTCGTTAGCGGCGTGAACGCCTGCGAGTATTGAGTGAAGGCGCATACTGCAGCCGGGAAGCTGCAAGGAATGAAAGAAGACGCGCTCTGGTACGAGGCGGCGAACACGGTGGGAATCACGAACGCGCTGAACGTGGTAACGGATTCTCTGTCTCCGGACGCGAGCACGCACCTTATCGAGCCGGTGGACGAGAGGATCGATGACAAGAGAACGGCCTCGTGTTTCGCGAATATCCGAGACTTCTATGACAGTGAGAGTGTGCCGCTCCCGTTTCGGATCGCGGCGCATGACCCTGGCTATCTGGGCGATCTTTGGGAGACGGTCCGGCACGCATTCAGCGATAGACGGCTCACGAGACGCTTCAAGGAGGCGCTGGCATTCGCAGTGTCGGTCACGACGAGCTCTCGATTCGGCACCGCCTTTCACCTCGCGGAGATGCGCCGGCTAGGAGTAGGAAACAAAGGGGTCATGGAAGTTTTGGGCATGACCCAGATGTTCTCTAGCTATACGAAGATTGCGGATACGCTTCAGCTCGATCCGGACATGGGTGACATCGCGCCTATCGACCCGTCTCCCGTTCCCGATCCGAGCTGACTCGAGGAGGAATCATGAAGAAGTGGTTGATTGGAATCGCCATAGTTGCCGGCGTGGCCGCGCTCGCTAGCCAGGGCTACTACTATGCTCTCAAGAAGGCATGGGTCCTCTACAACGAGTACGACATCCGCAGCGAGGGTACGCTGCGGGTGGGCGATCTGGCTCCGGACCTGGAGCTCGCGAGTGTGGACGGTGGAACCCAAAAGTTATCCGATCTGTTCAAGCAAAAACCGCTGGTCCTCATTTTTGGAAGCTACACCTGACCGCCTTTTCGAGCCAGTTTGGCCGAAGTCGAAGAGCTGAGGGAGAAGTTTCGAAGCGACGCCGAGTTCGCCATCGTTTACATCAAAGAAGCTCATCCTGGGGACGAGTGGCAGCTAGATAGCAACATCGAGGGGGAGATCGTCTATAACCAACCGAACTCTTTCGAGGCGCGGATGGATCTCGCCAAGACCTTCATCGATAAGATGGAAGTGAAGACACCGACGCTCGTCGACGATATCCAGAATACGGCGATGGCTTGCTACGCAGCGTGGCCGGAGAGGCTCTACGTCATCGACACCGATGGCACGATCGACTACAAGGGGGACATGGGACCCTTCGGATTCAAGCCGGAGCAGTTGGAAGGCTACCTCGAGGAGCGATTCGCGGGAAGGGGCGCGACAGACCGCTAGTGGCAACTCCCACTCAAACGTTCGATGCCGCGAAGGTCAAAGAACTGGCCCTCGAGCTGGGGGCCGATCTCGTCGGCATCGCCAGCGCGAAGACGCTCAACGCGTTCCCTCCCGATCCGAAGTATCCGCAGACGCCGGAGCGCGTTTCTCCTCACTGCAAGAGCGTCGTCGTCGTCGTACAACGGATCCCGGTCGGTGCCTTCCGCTGCAAGTCCAACGTGCCGGTTCAGTACTTGGATATGCTCGTGCTCCGGAAGATGGACAAGGTCGCTTATCGGTTGGCCGAGCATCTGGAGCGCGCCGGCCATCCGTCCTTCGTGACCGCGGCCCAAGAGACCGACTGGAACTATAAAAAAGCAAGCTACGGACGGCTGAGCACGCGCCACCTCGGCATCGAAGCGGGGCTCGGCACATTCGGTCTAGAAGTGAACATCTTGACGCCGGAGTACGGGCCTCGGGTCTATCTCACTGGAGTTCTGACCGAGCTCGAGCTCGAGCCCGACGCACCCATGACTGAGCAGGTGTGTATCGGCGAGTCCTGCAGCCGTTGCCTCTATAGCTGCCCAACGGATGCCATCGGGCATTTCGACATCGATAAGCGTGAATGCGCGAAGGAGGCGCAAGAGTTTGGTTTCGTCACAATCCTCAAGTATTTCGAGCGGTTCGTCGCGGCGCCCCGAGAAGCCAAGGCGGCGATGCTGAAGTCGCGTGACCTCTACGGTTTCTGGCAGGGGTTGCTCCGGGTGGTTGGATCCTTCGGGGATTGTCCGAGGTGCCTCGCTGTCTGCCCGGTCGGAGATGACTACTACGCGCATTTGGTCGAGATACAAAAGTTCATTCCCGAGACGACCGACGAGAAGATCGCCAAGGCTAAGAAGTTCAAGGCGGCTCGCAAGCGTGGCGATGCCGTCGAGGGGCTCAACGAATGGAACGCCCGATGGGTAGGGCCGGAAGGTTACCAAGGTCTCGTGGCACGGCACGTCAAGAAATTCCGCGAGAAACAAAAAGAACTCCTCGCGCGGTCTGGGAAGAGATAGTTTCCGCATCATGGCCGAGATCTACCAAGCACATCTGACTGCCCAGCAGATCAAGGCGAAGGCACGGGAGCTCGGCGCCGACCTAGTCGGAATCGCCGACGGTAAGATGATAGAGGAACACCCTCCCGAGCCGAGCGATCCGCGGCGACCATCCGATATCACCGACTATGACGGTGAGCGCGTCATCGTTATGGCGAAGAAGTATACGAGTGGCACCACCCGTATTCTTCCTTGGAACGACCGTCACAAGTACTACAACGACGAGCTGACGTTGACGCTCTTGGAAGAGGCTTCGCTCGAGCTCGTTTACTGGCTCGAGGACAACGGCTACCCGTCCATCATCATTCCTCCCACCCACGTCGATCCCTGGCGCTACCAGGACAAACCGGAGGAGCACCAAAAGACGTTACTGTCGCTAACCCATGCAGCGGTCGAGGCGGGCTTGGGAACCCTCGGTCTAAACTTGCAACTGCTTACGCCCGAGTACGGACCGCGGGTGATCCTCACCGCGGTACTGTGCTCCGTGGATTGCGAAGCAGACAGTCGCATCGAAGAAGCGCTCTGCCTCGGGCCCGAGTGCGGGCGGTGTTTGGAAACCTGCCCCGGAGACGTCGTCCAGCACTGGAATCGCGATTGGGAAGGGTGCGATCGCTACCGATCGCCGCACGGCTTCGCCCAGTTGACCGACCACCTCGTCACCATCCTGGACGAGGCGGACGTTGCCAAACAGAAGGAGATGGTCCGTTCGGAGGAAAGCTTCAACCTTTGGCAGAGCATTTTGCGAGGGGCCGGTGTCATTACCGGTTGCCGCCGGTGCCAGGACGTCTGCCCGGTGGGCGAAGACTACGCCGTCCTGGAGGATGCTCTAGAACGGATCCCCGAGAGCACGCCCGAGAAGAAGACACACCTCCTCGAGATGATGGAGGTCGAAAAAAGGGAAGTCCCCCCTGGCGGCTACCAAGCCCAACGCCGTTGGATCGGGGAGGTTACGTACCGCAAGCCCTGGCCTAAAGCCTTCGATGTCTGACGCAATCCGCCTGCTTTGTTCGATCGTCGCAGCCTCCCTTCTTTCATCGACTACAACGTCCGCGCAAACCGTGCTCCGAACCCGGAACGTCGTTCTGGTTACCGCCGACGGCCTGCGGCACCAGGAGCTCTTCGGTGGACTGGACCGCGCTCTTCTCGAGGGCGAACGAAAGAGTGGAATCGAGGATCCCGAGGCCCTTTCGGCACGCTTTTGGCGCCACTCAACACGGGACCGTCGCGAACGGTTGATGCCCTTTTTCTGGAAGACCCTTGCACCCCGGGGGATCGTTCTTGGGAGTCGCGCCGACGGGGCCACGGTCTCGGTGACCAATCCTCATCGCGTCTCCTATCCCTGCTATGCGGAGATACTCACCGGTCAAGTACAGCCAAAAGTAACCGGCAACATCCCGATCCAGATTCCCCACGAGACGGTGCTCGAGTTCGTCCGACGAGAGCTCGAGCTGGAGACGACCCAAGTCGCAGCCTTCACTTCATGGAATCACTTTCCTTATATCGTCGAGCACCAGCCCGGGTCCATCACCGTAAACGCTGGAGGGCCGTTGCCCGAGGGCATGCAAACCGAGGAGATCCGTCGCCTTGTATCGCTCGAAAAGAGAACGCTGTCTCCATGGAGCTCGGTGCGGCAGAACGTCTTCACCGAAGGCCTAGCCTTCGCTTACCTCAGGGAGTTCCAGCCGCGCTTTCTTTTTCTCGCGCTCGATGAGACCGACGAGTGGGCCCACGGGCGGCGCTACGACCGTACCCTCCAGGCGATCCGAAACTTCGATGAGACGCTTCGGTTGTTATGGACGCTCCTCCAGTCGATGGAGGCTTATCGCGACAAGACGACGTTCGTGATCACGACCGACCATGGACGGGGCCGCACGCCCGCCGATTGGACGTCACACGGCAAAGACATCCCGGGGGCCGAGGAGATTTGGATCGCGATCATCGGCCCCGATACAACTGCCCAGGGGGTCGTCCCCAACCATCCCCCTTTTAAGCAGACCCAGATCGCCGCCACGATTCTCAAGTTCTTCGGGCTGGATCCAGGAAAGTTCAACCCTCGAGCCGGGGAGCCGGTTTCGCTCGCGTTACCCTGAGCCTGCCGCTAGATCTCCGAGCGAGGACCGGGTACAGGATTTGATCTACGTCACAGTCATCGCCACCGTTCGCGTGGTAGAACTGAACTGCGGGTTTCTCGAACCCGCAGGGGGTTCCAATGATGAGAATCGATCACGCCTCGGTCCTCTTTCAAAACTGGACGTTCTCGAAAGGCCTGAGTGAGGTCCAAGAAACCTTTACATCGATCGACGAGCTATTCGACCTTTGTGTCGTTAAGGAGATGTCCCCGGAGCGGGTCCTTCTGTCCGGAAAGGATGAGACCGGTCGCGAACACTTTCTTACGCTACTTTACGGAGTGATGCGCGTCGCTCCAAGCGATTCGAACGGGGAGCAAATCACCGACGATTCGAGTCCACCACCGAAGGCGGATCCGGCCCAACTCGACGTTCATTCAAAGGGTTCGTTGCACGAACTCGAGCAAGCGGTACTCGGCGCTATGCGCCCCGGTCCAGATTCACCGGCTGAAGAACCGAGTTACCTAGACGAGATTCGGGAGCTCTGCCACGAACGAGCTTGGGACGCGACGGTGAGACTATCGGATTTGGCCCAATCGCTAAGTAGCCTGGTCAACGGTATCACTTGGGCGCAAAAGGTCGTTGAGTTCCGCGGGGCGCAAGATGGCGAGGGATCGGAACGTACGGAGTTGGCCACCATGCTCGAGGGCGGGGTCGGGAGAATAGGACATATGCGGAGCATGCTGGCCGTTTTCGACCGGCAGCTCATTGCTCTGGCTGGTCGTCTCGCGAAATAGTCTCAAAAACCTTAGGCAGGACGTCTACTCCTCTATTGATTTTCTTTCCGACTCCTTCTGTCGCAGTTCCACACGGCGGATCTTGCCGGTTTGGGTGCGAGGAAGCTCGGATACAAACTCGACTTCGCGCGGATATTTGTATGGCGCGAGCTGCTCTCGCACATGCTTTTGGAGCTCCTCGGTGAGCTCGGCACCAGCGTCGAAGCTCTTGTTCAGGACGACGAAGGCTTTCACGATGTGCCCGCGAAGCTCGTCCGGCGAAGCGACGACCGCCGTTTCCGCTACCGCCGCGTGTTCCATTAGAACGTTCTCCACCTCCGGGCCGGCGACGTTGTAGCCGGAAGTGATAATTAGATCGTCGCCGCGACATTGGTAGTGGAAGTAACCTTCTGAGTCGCGCGTGTAGATGTCCCCGGGTAGGTTCCAACCTTCCCGGACGTATCGCTTCTGACGCTCCGGCTTGCCCCAGTACTTGCAACCGGTGGGTCCGGAAACGGCGAGCATCCCCGGTTTTCCGTCGGGAAGATCCTGCATTTTTTCGTCCACCACTCTTGCCTGATAACCCGGAACGACTTCGCCCGTTGATCCGGCTCGTGCGCGACCCGGCTGAGAGGAAATGAAGATGTGGAACAATTCGGTGCTCCCGATCCCGTCGAGGAGCTCCATGTCGAACATCTCTTTCCACTGCTCGAACGTCACCGCAGGGAGAGTCTCCCCAGCACTCACCGGCGCCCGAAGGCTCGAGAGATCGAACCGTTGTTTTACGTTCTCGACCTGCATCATGAGTTTGTAGGAAGTCGGCGCGCAGAACGCGCCGGTCGCGCGGTATCGAGTGATGGTATCCAACATCGTTTCTGGAGTGAACCGCTCGATGAGACATGTCGCGGCCCCGAATCGGAGCGGATAGACCAACAACCCGCCTAGTCCGAAGGTGAAGGCGAGAGGCGGATGACCGGTGAAAATATCTCCCGGCTCCGGGGCGAGGACTTTCTTGGCATAGGTGTCCGCGGAGGCGAGTACGTCGCTCGGGAAGTGGACGCAGCCTTTGGGAACACCGGTGCTGCCCGATGTGTAGGCGATGAGCGCCGGCTCGTCCCGGCCGATCTCCACCGAGGGCACCGGTTCGTACGCGGCGAGCTCCTCGAAGGTCGGTGAGCCTGGTGAGCCTGACGTAGAGTCTCCCGACACAACAATCTTCTCGATGGTGTCGAGCTGTGGTCGCGCTTTCTCCATCTCTTCGTAGAGGTCTGAAGAGACCAAGGCGACTTTTACTCGAGAGTCGTTTGAAACGTATTCCAACTCCCGCGCGCGAAGCAGTGGCATGGTCGCTAGCACGACCGCGCCCAACTTCTGAAGGGCGAACCAGGCGACGACGAATTCGGGACGATTGGGGAAGCGAAGCAAAACTCGATCGGTCGGCTCGACGCCTATGCTACGAAGCCCCCCCGCGAGCCGACTCGCCCTCTCGTCGAGCTCCCGGTAGCTGATGATCTCGTCCCGGTAGTAGATCGCAGGCATTTCGGCGAGCCCGGAATCCATCGCACGGCGCAGAAGCTCGTCGGCGAGGTTGAGTCGTGAAGGAATTTCGACAGTGACCCCATGCGCCCGGCGTGGCGGCATGAGATCCGCCGCGGGAAGGTAATCGGTTAGGTCGAAGGCCAAAGGTTAGGTGGCCCCCCGTTGTCAAGAAGCCGGAGTTGGCTGGATCGGTGGCGGCGGAGCACTTGTGCCGCCGGCAATTTGCGGTCCCAAGAAAAATGTCAAGATCGAGAGAATCTCCCCACTGTCTCCGAGATAGAGAACGATGACCCGACCCTCGAGAAAGAAATGAGGCGTGGCGGGCCACGGGATGAACTCGCCATTGATCGTCACTCCGTCTTCGGAGATAGCGGAGGCGATCGAGATAGCGGTGCCGGGTCCGATCACCTCGAAGACGAGGACGTCGGCTCCCTGAACGTCGAAGTGCAGAGCAGGGATAGGGAGGAAACCGAAATTTTCCTCGCTGCCCAGCTCGACGGCGACGCCGTTGGCGAAAAGCTGCTCGGCGAAGTCTGCCAAATCAAAGACTTCCTCGCCGGGAGAGATGGCCTGACCCGTGCTGTTGGTATCGCACGCGGCTAGGGCCATGTTCAAGACCAGGAGGAAACCAAGCGGGATGAGGACCTTTTTCATTGCAGTTACCTCGGCACCTATATTACCCCAACACAAAGGGTGAGCACCCATGGGCGCGGCTTCCCATGGCTGGGGGGGGCGGGCAACCGCTATGTTACCATGCGCTCCCATAGCGTCCAACTGGAAGTGCCCATGTCCCGTCGAGCAAAGGCCGCCCTCATCTCTCTGAGTCTCTTCGCCTTCGGAGCGCCTGCCGCTGGACAGGATCTCGACACGATGGTGACCCGGATGGCCAGGATTGGCTCTTCCTGGTCCCCTAGCTTCTCGCCGGATGGCAGCCGCTTGGCCTTCGTATCCGATCTGACTGGAGTGCCTCAGGTCTGGACCATCCCCACGCAAGGCGGCTTTCCGGAGCAGGTGACTTCTTTGGGCGATCCCGTCGGGAGCGTTTCATGGTCCCCGGAAGGTTCCTGGCTCAGTTTCTCCCTGGCTCCCGGTGGGGGTATGAACGCCCAGGTATATATCGTTCGACAAGACGGAACCGGGCTCCGAAGGCTGACCGATGGCGGAAAGGAAACCAATTGGCTGGGGGTGTGGGCAGATGACGGCACCGCGCTCACTCTAGGCTCGAACCGAAGGAGCGGTGAGGCCATCGATGCTTATCTCGCGGATATCCCCGGCGGAGAGATCCGGCTGGTCAGTGAGAACAAGGGCGTCGGCCAGGTCAGCTCCATTAGTGAGGATGGGCGCCACGCCGTTCTCTCCCGACTGCAGAGTCGGGGTGACAACAATCTCTACCTGATTCATTTGCAGGGCGGTAGAGAAGTGCACTTGACTCCTCATGAGCCGCCCGGAACGTTCAGCGGCAAGATTACCGCTGATGGCCAAACCGTGTACCTCCTTTCGAACAAAGGGCGGGATCTCGCTGCCTTCGCCCGGATACGGCTCGGCGACAACGACCGCCCGGGCCCCATCGAAGTGCTGGCGGAACGAAAGGACGGGGAGCTCCAGGACTTCGCTCTCAGCAAGGATGGAAAAGTTGCCGCCTTGTTCTGGAACGTTGCGGGAAGGAACGAGCTGTCCTTCTTCGACCTCCGCAAAGTGAAATCGAGACCGGGACCGAAGCTGCCGGGCGAGATCGTCAGCAGTTTCACTCTTTCCGAAGACGCCACGCATTTGGCGATGACGATCTCCGGCGCGACGTTGCCGAACGATGTTTGGGTGTATGACCGCAAGAGCGATCGTCTCACGCAAGTGACACGCAGCCCCCATCCCGGGGTGGATCTTTCCACTTTGGTGAGCCCCCAGCTCGTGAACTTCCAGTCATACGATGGCCTGGAGCTGTCGGGCTGGCTCTACCGACCCCATCATGCGGCTGGAGGAGCGGCGGCAGGCCCGATCGTTCTGAGCTTCCATGGCGGGCCGGAGGGACAGGAGCGGCCGCGTTTCCGCAGTACGTACCAAGCACTCTTGTCGCAAGGGATCTCGGTTTTCGCACCGAACGTGCGCGGTTCCGCCGGCTTCGGGAAACGATTCGTGAACTTGGACAACGGTGCGTTGCGCTTCAATGGGATTCGAGACATCAAAGCGTGTGTCGACTACGTGATTGATTCCGGCGTGGCCGATCCCAAGCGTATCGGCGTCATGGGCGGATCCTATGGTGGTTATATGACGATGGCGGGACTCGTCGAGTACCCGGAACTTTTTTCTGCGGGAGCCAACCTATTTGGTGTCGTCAACTTCGAAACCTTCTTCAAGTATACCGAGCCTTGGATGGCGGCCATCTCCACGATAGAGTATGGCGACCCCCAGACCGAGGCAGACCTGCTTCACCGCCTCTCTCCGATTCACAAGATCGATAACGTCGTGGCCCCCACGATCGTGCTTCATGGCGCCAATGACACCAACGTTCCCGTGGTCGAGGCGGAGCAGGTCGTTGCCTCACTGAAGAAGCGGGGCATTGCGGTGGAGTACATCCTCTTTGCCGACGAGGGGCACGGATTTCGCAAGGAGCCGAATCGTATCCGCTCGGCGGTGGCGATCGTTCGTTGGTTCGTGGAGCACCTGTGAGTATTTCTCTTAGTCCGTTAATCCCTCTCCCTCTGGGAGAGGGCCTGGGTGAGGGTCCTACCCCTTGACTTTGGCCACGACGAGCGTGACGTCGTCCGCAAGGGGGGCGCCGCGAGTGAACTCGGTCAACCCCGAAAGGACGCCCTCTTTAATGGCATCCGCACCTCACGGCGGAAGCGTTCTAACTTGGTCTCGTCGCCCTGGATGTCCTCGGGAAGAAATTTTAGGGCGACCGCTTGACCGAGCTCGAGGTCGTTGGCTCGGTAGACCTCGCCCATGCCGCCTCTGCCTACGCGCAGTTCGATGCGGTAACGTTCGGCTAAGACGTCGCCGGGGCTGAATCTAACTTTTTCGGACTTCCGGGGAGCCGACAGCGAAAGCTGTGCCTTGGTGACGGTCGAAGAGAGCTGTTCCAGCGGCTCGCCGCAGGAAGGGCAGAAGCGGTTCTCCTGGGTGATTTCCTCCGAGCAGGCTGGGCAGTTCAGCATGTGTGGATTCCGAAATGTCGAGCGACGGAAATGTTAGCGGTTCTCCTGGGTGATTTCCTCCGAGTTGGCGAGAAGCGCCGACGCAACTCTATCGCCCTTGCAGAGTTACCAAGGGCAGGGTTTAATTCCAGACAAGATGCTGCACTGGCTGAGGGAATCGCTCTTCGGGTACTTGGTCTTTCTGGCGTTCGTCTGGGTCCTCATCCCCAGTGCGCTCGTCTACTTCATCGTCTTCCGCCGACGGTGGCGCGATCGTCTGATGGGTGCATCGATCACCATCGCCGTTTTGGTGACCAACGCTTATCTCTTTTGGCCCATCTTTACACTGAACGACGGGCCCTTCTACTCGGAGCCCTATGAAGGGGACCTTGCGGCCATGGAGCTATATAGCGAAACGCCTCTCCAACGATTAGGCGAGACGGTCTACCGCCTGGAGGTCCGGGTCGGACACGACAAGAACGTGTTTGTCCTGAGGGATCCCGACGGGACGTTGCGCTGGCAGCGAGTGCCCGACCATGACGGCCCGCTCGGCAAGATTCGGCTCAGAGAGCAATACACGCGCCTTTCGTGGTGGGGCGGCTGGACGGTGGCCATCGATCCCGAAAAGCAGGAAGGCGGGTCCCTCTATCTTGGCCCGCTCGGGGGATTTCGCTACTTCTATCTAAGCTGGTAGAGAATTGAAGCGGTAGAGTTGCGACGGCTCTCCACTTTATCCCACCGCTCGGCCGGTCGCTGGGTCGTCGGCGTGATCCTCGTCGCTCGAAAAAGAATGCCGCGATATGGGCTGGCCTGGTGTTGGGAATCGCCGCGGCTATCCGCTATAGCGAAATCCTCTTCGTCGTTCCTGGTCTCATCCATCTCGCTTTGGACAAACGCTACCGTGACGGAGCCGTCTTCGTGGTTAGCTTCGTCTGCTCGCTGTTCCTCGTCCTCGAAGTCACCAACGGTCTTTATTGGGGGGAGCGACTGGTTGACCTTCGGCCTTGCATTGGCCTCTTTGAAGTGGGCGCCGTCTCGGATGGCGTGGTGGGCATTCCTTCCCGTGGTTTTGCTGAGTTTCTTGTCTCACAAAGAAGCTCGCTATCTATTACCCGTGGTTCCTTTCGTCGTCATGTTGGCAGCGGCGGTCTTTTGGCAACTGCTATCGAGTTCCAAGGGGTGCGCACGGCCATGGTCGGGGGACTGCTCATAGCGATGGTCGCGCTGGGACTGACTCTTCTCCGCTTTCGGAGCTCGGAGGAAGCGGTGGATGCGGCACGTTACGTCGCAGAAAGCGCGGACGGTGGCGTCGTGGTGCAGCGATGGACTTCGGGTTGAAGGCTGTACTTATGGAAGCTCCCGCGGTTCGAGCGTCTCACCCAGGAGCAGATGGAAGATCGAGAGGTCTTTCGTGCGAGCATCTCGCAGGAGTGTATTTCGTGGGTGTTCGTCGATGGGCAGGACGTCGACCGATTGGATTACGAGGGAGTTCTGGTAGAGCTGGAGTACGAAGCCGTCCTTTTTCCCACTCGCCGCCGGTCGGGCGAACACAAACTGTTCCGGCGATAGAGATCGTGCCGCGGAGCCTTAGCGAATCGCGATCGGCCTCGCCGGCGAGCCGGTGGCTCCCTTGAAACGAATCGGCGTCATGATGAAGAGAAACTCCGTGACACCGTCCCGAGCGAGCTCCTCGAGGGCCATATTCTCGAGGTTGAAGATTCCGTTCTTGGTGATGATCTCTTGGTGGATGGGGTAGGCAAGGTTGGGATCGGGATTGGGAACGACTTCCGTGGAGCCGCCGTCCGAGCCGACCATCGAGGGTTTGCGGTCGATGACCCACGTAGCGGCTTCGAAGCCGATTCCGGGCATGTTTCCCTGGTTCTTGACGGGATCGCTCCATGTCTTCGACCAGCCGTAGCGAAAAATGAGGGCGTCGCCCGACTGGATGTCATCCTCCGACAAGCCTTGCTTGGCGAGCGCTCCTTGGATGTCGGCCAGCGTCACCTCGTAGCCCGGCCCCAGCATGTCGACTCCCTTGTACCCCGCGACATCGATGAGGATGCCGCGCGTGAAGATAGGTTTCACGTGCTCGATGCCGAGCTTCTTTAGGCCGTACGGACTCTTCATCTCCGCGACCGTATGTCCGTTGTAGAAGATGTTCTTCACCGACCCGTCGTCTGCGGTCACCTCTGTCCCGACGTGTCCCAACCCGTCGAACTGCGTTCCCACCTGTCCGATTTCAGCGCAGACAAACTCGTCGTGGTACACGATCTTGTTTTCGCCGAGCGGCCCGCCGGTCGGGGAGCCGGGGATGAACATCGCGTAGGATCGACCGGGGAAGAGAGGCATTCCTCGCTCGTAGACATGCCCCAGCTCATAGACCTGGCCCGATTTCACGAGCCGGCTCGCCTCGAGAATCTTCTCCGGAGTGATCCAGTTGGATCCGCCCGCCTGGTCGCCTTCTCCCCAAATGGGATGCGGCCACCAGGGTTCGGTTTGCGCACCGACCCCGGGCGCTCCGAAGGTGGCGACCAAAAAGGCGAGTAACAGCGTCTTCTTCATGGCGTCACCGGCATCACCGTATCCGTGGAGCGATTGTCGCGGACGATCTTTCCGCCTTGGATAACCAAAATCGGTTGGGTAAGCACCTTGATATTCTCGAGGGGATTGCCGGGAACGACGATGAGATCGGCAAGCTTCCCCACCTCCAACGTTCCGACCGAGTCGGCCACGCCGCACGCCATGGCGCCGACGCGGGTTGCGGCCTCGATCGCTTCCTGGTGCGAGTACCCCCACGTGATGAACTGCTCGAGCTCTTCGATGAAGTAGTTGCCGATCTCGCCTTGCCGCCCGCCCTCGACGTCGGTCGCAATCGCCATGGGCACGCCGGCCTCATGCATCTTGCGGAATCGGTCCTCGGCATGTGCGCGCGTCAGTTGGAAGCGGATATCCGACTCGCTCGGCTCACGCGTTCTCCTTCCGATGCCGCGAATCGTCGGCACGACGATGGTCCCTTTTTCCTTCATCATCGCGATGACCGCCGCCTGGTTCTTCATTGGGTAAAGATGTTCGATCGTGTCGGCGCCCGCCGCAACCGCCCACTCCACCATCATCAACTCTGGATCTGAGTACCAGTCGGGCGACACCGGCTTCCCGCCTTTTCGCCCTCCCGCATGGACCGCAATCATGGCACCGAGGTTGTGCGTCTCCTCGATGGCGATCTCGATCTCTTCGCGAGTAAAGGGTGACGTGACTTTGGTGACATCCGCTCCCAGTTTGAAATTCTGGCGGATGTGTCGTCGCCATTCTCCTGGGGTGTCCGAGGCAAGGAGCCACTTCGGTGGCACCATCAACTCAAACTCGGAGGCGTGCGCCCCGGTCTGCCCCACCACGCCGTTCGCCACGATGAGTCGGGGTCCTTCGATGTAGCCATTCGCCAGTGCCTGCTTCAGGCCGATGCCCACGTTGTGCCGCGACCCGAGATCGCGCATCAGGGTGATGCCGGCATCGAGCGCTTGCCGCAGGATCGCCGACGCACGAAGCGCGGAAAGCGAATCGTCTTCGAAGTCTCTGGGGGCGGCAAGGAAGAAGGCCGGGTGCACGTGAACGTCCGCGAGACCGGGAAGAACGGTGGCCCCCGATACGTCAATGACTTCCGCTCCTGCGGGAATGCGGACTCGATCCTTCGGACCCACCTCGGTGATGCGTTCCCCTTGGATGACGACCGCATAGTCCTCGTTGACGCCGGCGCCCGTTGCGTCGATGAGCCGATCGCCGATTATGACGATGGAGTTGGTCTCGGAATCCTGGGCGGCGGCGCTCGCGGCGATCAGGATCGTGGACAGGAAAAGCGTTGCTGATTTCATGGAATCCTCCGATTATTGTCGGAGGATGATATCCCCGCGGGGGATGCTGAAGCAATCTAATAGAGGCTATTTGCCAGGGAAGGTGTTCGTCGGAAGCGGCATTTTCTCGTTCGAATCGTCTCCTTCGGGCCTTTCGGGCCCTCCGAGGACACTCGAACTAAAGGCGACCCGGAACTCGGGTCGTTGAAGAATGGCGTAGAGCGTCTTGAGTTGTTCTTCTTCGAGCCGGGAGAATTTGACGCCGTGGACGAAACTGGATTTGCCGGCTTCTTGCTGTGTGCTCCACATGACGTTGGCTTCGGTCACGAAGGGCTCCATGTCGCGATCGAAGCTGATTCGTAGAAGGATGGTCGAACCGGCTGCGTAGGAAATGCCTGTATCGAAGCTGCACCCTGCCTCGGAGATGTCGGTGATCAAACCGAAGGCCTGGCCGTGCTGCACGTCGTGGATCGCCACTGGGATAGAGTTCTGCGGCACCAGCCGAGGGAACTTTCGATTCGCAAGGTATTTGCTCATTTCTCTCCTTTAAACCACCTAATCCCTATGGCAACTATCACGCCAGTTCTGACCCTCGGACCCTATGCTAGATCGCGTGCAATGACAGTCATTTAGCCGAAGGGAGCTGGGCGAGCTCCGGCGGTAGTGGAGGGAAACTCCTACGTCTTAGGGGGAAACTCAGACGCTCGCGGCTTTGGTGCCTGCCTATCGGGCGTCGCGCGTCGACCCAATTCTTGCGCTCCGGGACGAATAGATCTATAGACGACGCGGTTTGTGTTTTTTCACCGCCTTGTGAAGAGCGGCGGTCTTCTTGTTCTCGATCCTTCTCGCGGCGTCGTCCTGTTGAAGCTCCAAGAAACGGAGCTCTTTTCCGAGAGCCCGAAAGCTTTCGAGTCGGTCGGCACCGAGCTGTCCGTTTTCTACTGCACCGAGGACAGCGCAACCCGGTTCACTCTCATGGCTACAGTCCCGGAACTGGCAATCCGCGGTAAGTTCTTCGATGTCCTTGAACGCGTCGCCGAGCCCTTCGTCGGCACTCCAGAGTGCGAGCTCTCGAATCCCCGGATTATCGATCAGCAAGCCCCCTTCCGGGAGCAGAACGAGCTGACGATGTGTGGTCGTGTGCTTCCCTTTTTCATCTCGTGCTCGGACCTCCTGCGTCCGCAGTACGTCTCTTCCACAGAGACGATTGACCAACGTCGATTTTCCGACGCCAGACGATCCGATGAGTGCAATCGTCTCGCCCTTATTAATGTAGGAGCCCAGGGCCGAGAGACCGTCGCCGGCCAAGAAACTTACCGTCAGCACAGTAGCTCCTGGCGCGATGGTCTCGATTTCGTCACGCCTTTCGTCCAGCGTATCGCAGAGATCGGCCTTGTTGAGGACCACCACCGGGAGAGCGCCGCTTTCCCAGGCGGTAACCAGCAAACGCTCCATCCGTCGCGGATTGAAATCACCGTCCAATCCCATCACCAGGAAGACGGTGTCGAGGTTCGCAGCAACAGCTTGCTCCCGAGTTCGCGTCCCCGCCACTTTGCGGGAAAACTTGCTCTTCCTGGGAAGGACCGCTTGGATTCGGGCCTGGGAATCTCCGGCCCTTGGCGACTCGATGGCCACCCAATCACCCACGATTGGCAGATCATGTGGTTCGTCAGCTTGATGCCGCATCCGACCGGTGGTGACGGCGTCGATCTCTCCGGCGTCGGTTACGAGCCGGTAGTGACCGCGCGTCTCGAAGACGACGCGTCCCGGCGAAAGACTTTGTCCGTGGTAGGGCTCGAAGGCGTCGGCAAAGAAGGCCGACCAGCCATAGTCAACTATGCTCATTGGAGTTTCCCCCATGGAAACAGATACAGAACGATTTGTCTGAGGAGAAGGCGAGCCGAGGATTAACGGATCGCCGCGTCCGGGAAACCGACTAGGCTGGTCTAAACAATCATAGGCGAGTTAGTGTCGCACGATCGGCTCAAAGAGGCAAGTCGTTTGAATCGAACACGGAAGAGGATCTAGTCGGAGACCGTTCACATCCTGAACTGCGGAAGGAAGTGCCACGCCTCAAGAACTCCGATCACCCCGACTAGGATGAACACCAGGCCAATCCAAGCAGATTCGAGGTTGCGGTAGCGGAAGAGACCGAACAGTGAGTTGGCGATAAGAACGATCCCAGCGACCGGGGCGAGCAGCACCAATGCGAGAAAGTGGTACGCGTCACCGTCAGTCACGAAGCATACATAGAACAGAGGGCCGGCAACCAGAGCGCTGCAGAGGACTCGACAGGTGAGTGTAAAACCACCGAGTCGTCGGCTCATGCGCTCAATCTATGATTACCGTCGGTAATCCATACAACAGTGTAGTTTGGCCCAACTTGTTCCGAATTAGTAGCTTGTGCGGCGACACGGGTTTTGTGACGTCGGAATTTTTTACAAGAAGGCTGGAGGTTCTTTTGTAAAGTCATTCTAAGTCAGTAGGTTAGAGGGGAGTCCTTGTGGCACGCCGCTTGCGTTAAAATCGAAGAGGTTTGCGCACGAAAGAGGTCTCTTATGCAGCTAGGCAGGAACTGGAACGGCGTCGCTAGAAGCGGAATCCTCATTGCCGTTGTGATGCTCGCTCCCGCGATGTCGCAGGCCACCGTGCTCTATGATGCATCCTTAGGCACAGCGCCATCCTCACAAGGCTGGGTTTTACCTTTCCCCCCTCTGGCCGAATCCGTGTCGGTCGGCGTTCTGAGCTTCGAAAGCACATTGCTGGGCTCTGCCGGCTACGTTAAGTCGCCTCCCGTTCTGCTGGATGCGGATGCCGGCTATCGACTTGCCTTCGAGCTCCGCGTCGTCTCGGAGTCGGCGGGCGCTTCCGTGAATCGTGCGCCGTTCAGCCTCACCGCGGTGTCCGCTAATACCAACCAAGCGATCGAGCTCGGGTTCAAGCCCGGTGAGATCTTCTCCCAGGATGATTCTCCGCTGTTCGTGCGCGGCGAAGTGGCGGCTTTCACAACGTTCGACTTCGTCTTATACGAGCTCTTAGTTCAGGGCCCGGGATACCAGCTGCTGGCGAACGGCTCGTCGCTTCTTTCGGGAATGCTTCGCGATTACACTCCGTTCGTAGGCATCATCGATCCGTACGGAATTCCGAACTTCCTCTTCTTCGGCGACAACACCAGCTCATCGGGAGGCGCCTGGCAGCTCAAGACGCTCGAGCTGACCGGATTGCCGTGGTCCGAAGTGCCCGAACCTAGCTCGCTCTCACTCGTTTTGCTTGCGGGACTCGTCGCCGTGCTCCGACGGCGGCGGATCTAATCCTCGCGCGTTGTCGTCGAACAGCGTGGACCAGAGAGTGAGAGGACTCAGGTGCGCCCCTCTAGCGCGTGATCTCCCGCCATTCGACCATGCGATGCACCGTAACCCCATTTTGGCATTCGATCGCGAAGGGACATCGAGAATACATCCTCCGGCCTCTTGAAGGTAGGATCCAGCAGCTCGTGTTCTGCCCCGCAGATCTCGCATTTCATTGATCACGGCTCCTCGTCTACCCAACAGTTGCGATAAGGGGCCGTACGGTCAAAACGTTCCCGGAGGCTCGACGCACCGACCACGTGCCCTCACACGCTAACGAAGTCTAAGTACCGTTCGCTCGATCGCATAGTTAGGCCGCCTACCGGCTGAGCTCCAGAACCCCGAGATGCCCGAGCACCCGTCGAGTCACGGCTTGCCTCGCTGGACCAAACGTTTGGTCGGGCGCCCTCGCCTCCAGAACGTTCGCGAATACGTGTACTCCGGACTCGCGCTCTATCCACCCTATCCACCAGCCCACATTTTCGGTCTCCGGTAGCACGGCCCACCCAGTCTTCGAGCGGATGGTGTGCTCAGGCGTTTGTTCGCTCACCATCATCTCTTTGACCATCGCCATGGTCGTCGGCGAAAAGGGTAAGCCCCCTCTGTATAAGCGCACGAGGAAGTCGACCTGCTCTCGCGGCGAGATTCGTAAATCACCAGTCAACCAGAACTCGTCAATGCCGCCCGAGATGTCGCCATTTCCGTAATCGACCGTGTCGATGAACTGCTGCATTCGTTCAGGCCCAATACGTCTGGCCAGTTCTTGAAAATGAGGCACTGCCGAAATTCGAAATGCTGTCTGCAAATCAAGATCTCGATTCAGCTCACTCCTCTTGCGGGTAATTCCGTCCCACTTAATGACGGCATGCTGGTCAATGATCACGCCGGTCTCGAGTGCCACGAGAGAACTGAAAATCTTGAACGTTGACGCTGGGATCAGTCGGTGATCGACTCGCTCTGCATGTCCAGCAAGATACGAGTTCTCGTTGAGATCGTAGACAAGGACCGCCCCCACAAATCCTGTGGCATCAATGGACTCTCGAGCCGATGAAAGCTCACGTACGGGCGTCTGCGCCCCGATTTCGCCTGGCCCGAGGATCGCGAGCAGGCAGGTCAGTATCAGCACCGGTCTTTTGAACATTCAATTTCAACCTTCGCACGTGGCGGTCTGACAGGGCCGCTTCGCGGCGAGCAGGGCCACCCGAAGGGCATCCAAGATGTAGGCACCCCTCGGTTCAACACTGCGCCACATATGCGATATCGCCAATGGGATGGAGCTCACAGGGGCCCACGAGCTCGCGGAGCCGATCTTCCGTGAAATGCTCCGACGTGAAACCACCCGCTGCAACGATCTCCTGATCCGTGGCGTCCTGCACCTCGTGTCCCATGTTGGCATACCACTCGCTTCGGGCCGGCACCGACGAGGCGGCGTACACGGTAAGCAGCCGTGAGCCAGCGCGGGGTGAAAGACGCTTCATTTCATTGAACACGGCCGCCTTGTCGCTCATCGTGCCCCAAGTGTTGGTAAGGCACACCGCAATATCGAACGACGCCCGCATCGGGACCGCTGTCGCGTCCGATACGAAGAAGTGGAGATGAGGGGCCGCTGCTAACTTTACGGCTTCGGTGATATACGCGACCTCATAATCAAAGCCGACGCCAAACGCGACGTGGTCATCGAGCTCCATCAAGTGTCGACCCATGCCACAACCGAAGTCGACGATCCGACTCGCCGGAGGGATAAGTCGTCGAAGCAGGGTGGACTCCTCCCGCAGAAACGACCGGATAGCGACCGGCTGCGTGGCGGGATCCAGGGCTTTGTTCAATAGACCTTGGGCGTAGACCTCATCGTTATTCACTGTGAGTCTCGTCTTCCATCTCGGCGCGCCAGTCGCCGGTATAAGCCACCTAACTACTGGTCATAAGCTGCGAAACTCTGCAGTTGACGCCGCCTCGCCAGCTTGATCGCCTTGTTGGGCGGCACCTCGGTACAACCGGGGTACATAGCTTACGGATGTCCGGGTACGAGGAAGTCCAAGACGGCATCTGGAACATCCTCTTCTACGAACCCCTGCTCGGCCGATTCGACGAACGGAGCAAAACCTTTACTGGGGCACCTGCACTTCGGGAAAAGTGTTAAACATGTACCCGGACGTTTTGTCAGCGATGTTCCCCGTTTCTCATGGGCGGGGCATGTTCGTCGACACCCGATACAGAATCGCTCGTTACGCTCCTTGATATTAAGGAACGAGCGCATGGGTGAGCAATGCTGCCGCCACAAGTGCTGCGGCCGTCCGCACGTGGTTCCAGGCCGTCCACCCGGCGACGTAGCCAGCCCAGAGACGGCCTCCCTCGGCGCTCGCCGGCTCAACTGCCGCCAGGGCGTCATTCCTCGGCACGTTGAACACGATCGTCACTAGAATCGTTCCGAAAAGATAGAGCAGGCTGCCCACGAGCAGGAAAACGGCGCCGGGTCTGTGCCAGCCGAGCAGAGAGGAGATGACCAGGATGACGCAACCGACAGCCGTCCCAAAAAAGGCCGTCATGAACATCGGATTGATTACCGTAACGTTGATGGACTGCATGGCGGCAATGCCTTGGGCGGGCGGGAGTCGGTCGAGCGCCTTCATCACGAAGGTCGAGAAGGCGAAGAAAATACCCGCCACTAGCCCGGCGCCAACGGCCGAGATGAGTGTTAGGACGGGAGTGAATCCGTCGGTCATCTCGGGCCCTGCTCCGCTCCCATATCCCAGATGCCAGTGGTAGCGGCCTCCCGCGCGTACTCCGCGAATCGTCTCGGATCTCGTTCCGTCACCTGCTTGATTTCGTTTGTAATACGGCTCGCCCGATCCTCTCGAAAGTAGCGCTCCAGGTCCAGCATCCGATCCGCGAGCTCCTCAGGCATGCCCTCCGCCAGCATACCGCCCTTTAAATCCGACGGAGAGAGGCTGACGTGATTGATCGGCCGCCCAAGCACGTTCGACAGCTCGGTCGCATACTCGTCATAGGTGAGCGCCTCGGACCCGGTCAACGTGTATGCCTTTCCCTTGTGGTTAGGCTCAGTCAACGCCTTCACAGCCACAGCCGCGATGTCACGCACGTCCACATGGCTGATCCTTGCCTGGCCGCTCGCGCTGTAAAATACCGACTCAGCCCTGATCGAGTTGGCCATGAACGTTGCGGCGTTCTGCATGAAGCTATTCGGGCGGAGAAACGTCCATGCCAAGCCGCTCAACTCGATCGCAGTCTCGACCGGCCGATGGACCTTTGCTAGGCTGTACTCCTCCTCGGCGGCTCCCATGACGGACTGCTTCACGATGTCGTGTACATCCACCGCCTTCGCCGCCTCAACGGCGTTCAGCTCGAGCTCCGTCTGGTTTAAGGCGTTGGGCCCAAGGAGAAACACCTTGTCACATCCCTGAAACGCAGCACGAAGGGTCTCGGGACGATTGTAGTCGACGACGACAGCTTCAATCCCTCTCGCACGTGCGGCTTCGGCCTTTTTGTTGGAGAAGTAGGCCGCGCGAAACGGCGCCTTTGCTGATTCAAGCTGTCGGATAACTTCACTACTGACAGTCCCACTCGCTCCGGTGATGCAAATCATATGTCCTTGCCTCCTTTCAAGACGATAGATAGCGACTGTTGCAAGTAGCCGCCTAACAGCAGCGATGAGTGGCGGCACGGCTAAAGCCTAGCCGAAGCGACCACACACCGACAAATTGTCTTATGCGTTCACGAAGCCTCTGTGCCGTCGGCTCGATCGCTTAGTTAGACCGATATCTCACTTTGAGACCTTCTTGCCGTATCGAGCGAGTTCTTCCCGAACAACACTACGCAGAGTTGACTTTAAGTTTTCCTCCTGCCCGTCGACATATTCTCGAAGGGCCGCGTTAATTAGTGTCTGGTAGTTCCCGCCGCCGGCTTCATGGACTCGGTCTCGAAACCACTGGAGAAGGTTGTCGTCAATTCGAATCGTGATCCGAGTCTTGCCTGGAGGCGTTTTAATAACTGCTCCCCTCTTACCTCGACTGAAGTCGTATTCTTTCTTCATCTCTCACCTTCGTAACGACTACGTTCCGACCGTGTCGCCAGCCCCGCCGAGATCAATCTCACGATCTCCTCCGCCACGTGTAAACGACAACGAGGCATCGCCCGACGGCGTCCATGCCAAGAGTCACGTAACGTTTTTCTTCATCGACAGAGTCGTCCATGACTGTGACGGCAAGATCATCAAACAGAACCGTCGCGGCGTCGGCAAAGTTCACACCGTGCTTCTCGAGGTTGGACTCAGCTTTGCGGCTGTCCCACTCGAGCTCCACTATCTAAGTATATGCACACCCGTACATACAGGCAAATGAGGTTTCGGCGTGCGGAGCGGCACCAATTCGGTCTAACAGTAGCGATGAGCGGCCGCACGGCGGTGACGTTGCCGAAGCCCGCCGACGCTGCCGACCCAGCGCCTCATTGCTTCACGAAGTCTCGGTGCCGTCCGCTCGATCGCTTAGTTAGCCGGCGCGAATTCATAAAGTAAGTGCAACACAGCTCCCGGATGAGGTGACCTGGAATGTGCCACGATTCCTCAAACGACCAAGAATGGGGACTCGCTAATGACTTATTACCAGATCACCTCGGAAGAACGCTACACCATCGCGGCGCTGCGACGGGAGGGATTTTGCTCGGCCGAGATCGCGCGGCGAGCCCGACGTCTAACTGGAGCCAAACCAGGGATAAAACCTAAACGATGCCTTCCTTCGAACTGTGCCTTTCGAGCACCCAGTCGCATCGTGGTGACACGCCCCGGCAGCCCCTTCGCGTGATTGGCGTCTCGCTTGCTCCCCGACCAACAACTTGCGCTCGCGGGCTCGTCTTCTCCCGCTGCTCTGCCCCTCACCCGATCCCGTTTCTAACGAACCCGAGCTCGCTCAGGTCGTACCCTTTGATTGGGACGGTACGAGGGTACCCATGGGTTTCTAGTGCCGCAGGACGCTCCATGTTCCTGCACCGTCGTGCGCGAGGCTTCATCGCTTCACGCTCCGACGGCTGAGCCTCTATAGGTGTTTGGTACGGAGCTTCGGCTCACGTACCCGCTCCTCGAAACGAAGTCAGAGCAAATCCATCGAGCCTTCGACTTCCTTACAGGCACGCGCCCGTGCCTTCGGCAGAGATCTACCCCTTGACACGCGGGGGCCTGATAGGTGTTAGGCTTCACTTGAATGACCTATATACGGTCTCAAAGAGGCGAGCGGTTAAGTTAATCGCATTTCGGTTCATTACAATACGATCACCGTGGAATTCCATGTGACAAGGATAAACATTACCTTTATCGTCATGAATCTTGCCATCTTTGAGATCTTGGCAGTATTGTTGAATATTGGCGATATCCGTGGCGTTCGTGGAGTCTAAGTCTTTTGGGATTGAGTCTTTGTGAACAAATGCGTTTCGTACAATCCAATGTAGAACTAAGTCTCTCTTTGCGGCGTTACTGTTCATGGACGACCACCATTTTCGGCCAAGCTTTCCTTCAGCGTACGCATAACAACCAACCAACATTGTTCCTGCAATAACATTCCATGCTTCTGGATCATTACTCAGCCACTGACTTCGATTAGCTGTATCTTCTGACCATCGCTCGACCCCATGATCAAGGGCTTCTTCTAGCCCTCTAGCCATCCAGAAAATTGATTTCGGTATTTTTTGCATAAGAAGCCTAACAGTTATTAGGCAGCAATGACTTGCCGCGGCCACGATAAGCGTCTATGACGCGCGTCGAAGTCTTCGGATGCTCCATAGACCTACCAAAACGCCCAGCGCTTGCGATACGGCAACAAACAGAGCACTGGCTCGAAACAATCCCTGGGCATCCCCGGGCGGCAAATGCTCCACATGATCGGGCGAAACCGCAACGTAGTGATAATAGACGCCGAAGACAAGTGCCGCCGCCATCGACCCAATCAGGATGACCGCGCCTAGCCGAGCATGAGCGGTCCAAAGAAGCATCGCGGCTGCAAGGGGACTCAGCCCGATGACAAGCAGGATGAACGTCTCCTGCCACTTCGACATTTCGACACCTAGTTCCGAATGAGCCGCCCCGTGCGTTGCGTTGACTAGAACGTGCACGACGACGACCACGGTTCCAGCCCAAGCTACGGCGCGTCCCTTGCTCATTCTTCGACTGCCTAACAGGGTGTTCAGCGGCAAGCGGCGCGTCTTACAACACCCTTTTGCCTCTCCCGGTTCGCGCCGATTGTCCGCTGCAACACCGCGTTAGGCGCCACCTCGCGGGGGACAACCCGACGAAATACAAAAGCTTGGACACTAGGCTGAGGGGACGACGGACCATATATCCTTCGCGAGTTTCCAAGAGCCGTCATCCTGTCGTCGAAACATGTGGATCCCGTGCCCGCTTATCTCCATCGGACCGCCACCTTCCTTCGGCGCCATCGTCAGCTCGTAGGTGTATCTCTGGAATGCCCAATCACCCGACACCACAATCTCCTCGTCTTTGAACGGCTTAAGGCTAGCGACCCCCTCATCCGTGAACCCGCGAAGGAATTGATGGGCGTCGGCACCTTTGACAGGCTTTTCACCTGGCGGAATCATTTCCAGGTCATCTGTCACCAACGCAAGCAGACCGTCAGCATCTCCTCCATTCACTGACTCCCTCCAACGCTGGAGGACAGTCTGGACATCATGAATATCGGTATCTTGATTGCCCATGACCGACTCCTTTCACGGAAATTTGAGTCCTGTGCGTCTAACGTTGAGTTGAGCGGCGGCACTGCAATGACGTCGCCGAAGGCGCCAGCGTTCACGATAACTCATACTTTACCGAAAGCTCTGTGCCGTCCGCTCCAACTCATTGTTAGCTGGCGCGAATTCATAAAGTAAGTGCAACACAGCTCCCGGATGAGGTGACCTGGAATGTGCCACGATTCCTCAAACAACCAAGAATGGGGACTCGCTAATGACTTATTACCAGATCACCTCGGAAGAACGCTACACCATCGCGGCGCTGCGACGGGAGGGATTTTGCTCGGCCGAGATCGCGCGGCGCCTGGGGCGCCACCGGAGCACCATCTCGAGAGAGGTCAGGAGGAACAGCTCACCTAGTGATGGATGCTACCGGCCGAGCAAGGCCATCGAGAGAACGAACGGACGACGCTCGCGGTCTCGCCGGAACCAGTACTTCACAAAGGCCGACTTTGCCCTGGTGGAGAAGAAGCTTAAGGCCGACTGGAGCCCAGAGCAGATCTCCGGCCACCTGCGCCTTCACGGCGAGCTCTCGATCAGCCACGAGACGATCTACACCCACGTTTGGCGGGACAAGGAGGCCGGAGGACATCTATACCGCCACCTTCGATGCTCGCCCAAACTTAGACGCAAGCGCCACAACAGCTACGACAGCCGAGGCCGCCTGGCCGGGAAGCGTCACATCTCCGAGCGGCCGTCTTGTATCGACAAGCGCCGTGCCGTTGGCCACTGGGAGATTGACACCGTGGTAGGAAAAGACGCGCCGGACTGCGTCACCACGCTCGTGGAACGAAAGACGGGCTATGCGCTGATCGGCAAACTGTCCGACCGCAGCATGTTCGGCACTAGCCAGCGAACGAAGATGTTGCTCCGGCGGGTGCCGGATCAGGTCAAGACCATCACCGCGGACAATGGCACGGAGTTCCACGACTACGAATCCGTCGAGGAAGCGACCGGCGTCAAGTTCTACTTTGCAACTCCCTATCACTCATGGGAGAGAGGCAGCAACGAGAACTTCAATGGATTGCTACGACAATACCTGCCGAAGCGCACCAGCCAAGCAGCGCTCACGCAACGCCACTGCGATGGTATCGCAAAGAAGCTCAACACACGGCCCCGCAAGAGGCTCGGTTACCGCACACCGGAGGAACGTTTCCATGGGAACTAACGAATGGTGCGCTTCAAACTTGAAGTCACATGGCGCGTATCCTTACTGCTTCCATGAACGTGGCCGCGCGAACCAGACGCGCTATGAGAACAAGTACTTGCGTCACGCCGGGGCTGGCGCCCATAACTCCGTCGGGCCGCAGCGCCCGCAACCAGAGTGAGCTGCTGGTCTTCTACCATAGGAATCAATTCCCATGCAGCGCGCGATAGGGCACGTCCCCGGCAGATTGCGCGACTTCCAGGCCCAACTCGTGCGCTCGTGCAGCCGCAGTGAGCAGTGATTCTGTGGTGACTGCAAACGGCTCATTAGCTACAAAAGGAAGCATCATAGCTGTTTTCATCACGTCGCCTAGTTGCGCCTCGTTGGACAACGACAGCGATATCTGCCCAAGGTGGGCAGGCAAGCCAACTTTGGCAAAAAATCCCGCCACCTTTCGGGCCTCATCAAAGCTTTTCTCTAGAACGAGTTGGGTTAGCAACCCAATCGCCACCATCTCGCCGTGCATGTAGTTGCGATGCACCTCAGGAACCACTGTTAAACCCTGAGCGATCGAATGAGCGACCGCCAGCCCGCCACTCTCAAACCCCATGCCGCTTAAGAGCGTATTCGCCTCGACAATGTTCTCGAGCGCGTCATTGACTTCAGAGCGCTTCACAGCTTCCACCGCCGATAGGCCGTACTCAAACAAGGTGTCGGCGCACAGCTCGCCAATAGCGCTCGTGGCCAAGGTGGGGCGCGCTCCTAACACTGATCTTGCCCGAGGATTATCGAAACAAGTCCGCGCCTCATACCACGTTGCCATCGCGTCTCCTATCCCTGCCACCAGAAAGCGCACAGGAGCCTCTGCCACGATTCGGGTATCGATAGCGACAAGGGCAGGGCTACGGGGGGAGAACTCAACATCGCTAAAGACTCCCTCTGCCGTGTACATCACGGATAACGCAGAGCAAGGCGCATCAGTTGACGCTAAAGTCGGAACGCTCACCATCGGCATCGCCAATCGCTGGGCGACACATTTGCCCGCATCAAGGCATTTGCCTCCGCCTACCGCGACTACGCTGTCCACAGGTGTTGCCATGGCCTGGAGAACCTCGACTACCCGATCAACTTCTTCGGTTGAGCATTCCCCATGAAAAGTCACGACCTCGGATTCGATCTTGGCGCTGTTCAAGCTGTTTAGCAGCCTCGCGCCATCTCTTTGCTGGCCTGCTTTATCGATGAGAATCGCGACGCGTTCACTTGGAACGATCGATAGATACCGGCCGAGATGATCTAAAACACCATCCCCTTGGACATACCTCTGAGGAGCAATAAGAACACGGGGAACGCTGGCGGCTTCTCCTTCTTCGGTGGAAAACACCGCGTGCGGAATGTAGGGGATCGGGGCTGACATGGCATCTCCTTGTAGATTCGGTCTGTGAGTTCAGGGACCTCACGGTGCTTTCGATACGGGCCACTCACGTTATTGCCCAGCTAACAGTTATTAGAAGGTTCCGTCTAACACTTGCCTTATAGCACGCGTACCGAGCCGGTGCGACCTTCTAATCAGGTCGTTTGATGGTTTTCAGGTTTCTGCAGGCGGCCTGTTTGCAACATGTTAGGTACTGTGGAGCGAGTGGCGGTCGGAGTTGTTATTGGGGAGAGGGTGGCTTGATAAGAAAATAATGGCTTGGGCCGCTAGTTCTATCTGTGGCGATCAGTGAGGGTCACTGCAATCGTACTGCCTCTTTAGCGAGGTGAAACGCGCGGTCAGAACCAGTCTTTCGAACGGACCTAAAATCCCTAGCGCGGCTTGACGAACTTGGCCAGGACCAATCCTGCTATCGTCCAGGTCGTCACGGTGTAAACGGCTTGGTGGATCTTCCACTCCCACGGGATGTACCACCAGACCACGTCGCCGATGTCGATCATCACCGCCGCCGCTAATCCCACCAGGGCGGTGAACTTAACGCGATCCCAGTAGGAGGGAAGAGCTACCCGCTGAAGGATCAGAGCGATCAGACTCACGACAGCCAGATACAGCCCAAAACCCCGGATCATGATGCCGCCGTCGTGCGCAGGTCTGCCTTCCCTGGCGGTCAAATGGATGAACGCCACCGGACCGGCGGCGTGCAACTTCTCCCAAGTCTCTTCGTCGTTATAGGTTCCCGGCAAATAGTAGGTTCCGGATTCGGGGAAGTGTTCGAGCAAAGCTTTACCGGCGGCGACGTCGTCTTTGGTTTGCTTCCAAGAACTGGCAGGCAGCGGGTTCAGTCCCCAGTAGAGAAAGCCCCAGAAGAAAATTGCCATGGCGGCCAGGACAATTCCGATACCTAAGTTCTTCATGATCCCTCCGTTCCACTACACATCTCGATGAGCTTGTCCCGCCGCGTCAGAACGGCATCGATCTGGGCGGCGGCAAGGTAATCCCCCAAATTGGATTGGAGCTCGTCCCGATCGAGAGATCTCAAACCATGCTCCAGCGAACCACCGACCGCGTCGCACGGGTTGAGCAAAGCTTGGGCGTCGATTTCTGTCGATAACGAGAACGCACGTTCATGATCCACCAACGCGACATGGCTTTTCGCCGCATCGAACAGTTTGTCGTTGTCCTGGCGATCGTAGTTTCCGATGAGCGCGTCGAATACGAGTGCCTCCTTGACCTGGTTTCTTAATTCGGCCTCGTCGACTCCGAACTCCATCGCGACGGCCTCGATGATCTCGTCGCGGCTCGCACCTTCCAGATTTCCCGATTCCTTAATGGACGTGAGATCGGAGGCCCTCTCGAGTAAGACGCGGAGACAGCCTTCTTTCCCAGTCTCAGCGTGTTTTCTCGGAATGGCGACCGGCACCAAGTCGAGCTCGAGCCTCTGGTCTAGCCAATAGGCCGCTATTTCGTGTTGATACCTGGCGGGATTGGACCGCTCCTTAGTCGCCGGCCCCTCTTCGACATCTTTGAAGACGGCCCGCATCTTCAAATCGTTGCCCTTCATCTCACAGAGCTCGGCGTGCTGTTCGCCCCTCGTGATCTTTCGACTCTCGGTTACTTCGGCCTCCTCGAGGAACTTCTCAATCTGCTCGTTCGGAAGGTGCTCGTACGCCCGGGCCCAGCCTTCTCCCTGGGGAGGTTCTACCACCGGAGCCATGTAGCCGTTCGTTGCGGGATCATACGCCTGCACCTTCTGAGCTTCGAAGACGACTGCGCGGGGCTGGCGACCATAGCCCATGCCGACGTCGCCGCGGATCAGACGTCCGTTGAAACGAGACGAGACGAACCCGGTACGGGTGACGGTATGGCCGACCATCATCGCGCGCGCGTCAAGCAGCTCGAGCACTTTGTCGACGCGCAGTCGCTCGGCGCGTTCATTCTCCAGGGAATTACCGCGGTACCAGGTCGGACCGTTCGGCGAGAAGGCAATTGCTTCGGTTTGCTCGAGAAGCTCCTTGGCGGCTCGAACCACGTCGTCCGGGATCCTCGTGCGTCCTTCTTCGGAGGCTTGGACGATTGCTTTGGCCGTTCCCAGATACTTTGAATAAGTCGGCACACCCGCCACGTATTCGTGAATCACATCGCTGAGCTCCACCACCGCGCGGATGCTCTTGTGAAAGCGCTCATTGATCTCTTGGAGGCCCAAGGCGGCGACCTCGGGTGTGAGACCGCCGTGGAGAAAAACGATACCGTTTATCTTCACCACCGCGGGTTGCTCGAGGAGCCACGAGCCATACTCACCTTTAGGCCCGAAGGCTTTTTCCCTGGCAAAGTAGCCGGGTGGGTAGCGTTCATCGAAGGACGCCTTCAGTTGTGCGTTACTAACCCCCTTTTTCTTGTGTGATTCCTCGAACCTGCTCCAGGCTTTCCGCCGATCCTTGGACTTCTCTTCATCGGCAAAATCGGAATGGCTCGCCGGCGCCACAAAACGGAAATCCCGGACCAAGTTCATGACGTCGTGATTACCAAGAAGCGCATGCACCTGTCCGCCCGCGGACTCCGATTCCCTCTGCAGTCGACGGAGCAGGTCGAGCAACGCTCGGTCGTCCGGCCCGCGGTCCGTCAAATCCCCACAAAGGACGACGTGCGTGTCCCCGCCGGTCCAGCGAAGTCTGTCGTCCACGATGTCGGTACTCTGCAGAATAGCGATCAGCTTGTTGACGTATCCGTGGACATCGCCCATGGCGACGACACGAGGAATGCCATCCCATTCCCAACTTGCAGTTTGTTCCGCCGCCGCGAAGCTTACAGAAATAGAAAAGATGAGAAGAGTACGGGTCAGCATGGCAGCCCTCCCATGCCGCGGATGTTAGTCGGGGGCCTGCCGGAAGTCAAAAAAACAGGGGGCCAAATCTTGCGAAGGCACATCCGCGGGTTGGGAGCCCGGCGCGCCCGCACAAGATCTGACCCCCGGGGTGAGGTCTAGATCTTGAGCATTTGTTTGAGCGCCGGTCCGGCCACGGCGAAGCCAACTCCCACCTCGATGACGAAGACCGCGACCCAGATGACCAGTGCCTGCATCCACTCCGTCCCAAAAACCATCTTGTAGACGAGGATGGGGACCAGCGCGAACGCGAAGCCGATGGTGAAGATCGGACTCATTCCCGGGGCGAGCCCCAGGAACACGAGGGATCCCCAGCCGGCCATGTTCTTGAAGATCGTCGCTAGAAACGCCTTTCCGAAGGTCGCATCATTGACGCTGGCGGCCTTGGCGACGACTTTGGTGACGATCACGCTGATCACGAACGTGACCGCTACTACAATGAGGAGACTCGAAACGATCGAGCTGGGCTTAGGGCTGTCTCCCGCTTGAGCTAACGCGTAAAGGATGGTGCTTAGCATGTGGACACTCCTTTCACAATCCGAAATGACACGTTCCGAAATAGTGCGTGACCACCGAAACCGGCGGAGCGTCCGTTGATGCTAGTTGCGAGAGTCTGAAAGGGAACTAATTGAAAACAGTATAGCGGATATCTGGATATGAGTCTAATCCGAGGCGTTTGCCTTTAGAAAGCTCGGCGGCCCTGCTTCGCCGTGACTGGCTTCTGATCGGCGAGGTCTTTTAGGGCCTGGATGGGCCGGCGGTCCGGCGTCATCATCTTGATCGACTGGCGAAGATATTGCTCCGCCTCGCCCACCTTCCCGAGATCGACGTAGATCTTGCCGGTGTAGTAGACCGCCAGTCCACAGTTGGGATCGAGGCGTAGGGCCTCACCGAGCTCCTCGAGAGACTTCTTCGCTGCGAAGTCCGGCTCGCGGAGATAGCGGCAGTAGGCTAGCTCGGCCCGGTATAGCCCGTTTTGTGGATCGCAATCATAGGCGAACTCGAGCTGTTCGAGGGCCTCCTTGTGGTTGCCAGCCAGCATCAAGGCTTGACCCTTTTTGAACTGCACGTCAGAGTCCAGGAGGTCGGTTTGTATGGCGAACTGGTCGCGGCCACTTGCTTGTTTGCCCTGTTGTTCGGCGATGAGGTTCTGCCGACTGGCGGCCAGAGAGTTCCGCCGTTCCGGGTCGGTGAGCTCGCCGAACGCACGACCTCCGGCGATAAAGAGGTCCTGGGCCTTCTCGACTAGGGTGTCGAGTCCAGCAGCCTGAAATCTCCAGGGCGCGAATCTCCGCGAGAAGTCCAGGTACGCAAGCTCGGTGGCCCGTGGCGTCGCATCGGTCGGAATGTCCAGCAAGTCGAACGGGTCTTGTTTGCGATAGCGAAGATATTTCTCCATCAACGCATTGCCGAGCTCGTCGGGGCTGGCCGCCTCGACATTCGGGAGCGGGGTAACACGAGCAACTCTCTGCGTCGAGCTGCTTGAGACGGGCGCCTTGGCAGCGTCTTTGGGTAACCAATCCTCGGGAATGATGGTGCCGACAACCGCGAGTGCGTAGAGAAGCCTGGCGACGCGTTCCCGCGGAACCTTGGCTTCCACGACCAGTTCTTCCATGCGCTTGCCGTCTCGCAGCAGGTCGGTCACTTTCCGCTGCTCACCGGTGAGGCGGATTTCTTCGAGGGGGCAGTGCGGAGCGGGGTGAAAAACGAGTTTGCTATCTGCAAGATCCCGCGCGGCCTCCTCGATCTCTTCCGCAGACGCGAGCTTGGAGATCCCGGTGACGACGAGTTGGGCCGTTTTGACTTTGAGCGATGACTCCACTTGCCCGAGCTCGGGGAGCACCTGAAAGCTCCCGTTCCTCCAGGTGAATCCGTCGAGGAGTTTCTTGGCCAAGTGTTGCTGCAATGTCTTGAAAAGCTCGGAAGCCGTGATCAAGCCTTCGGAGATCAGGACCTCGCCCATTAGCTGGTCCCGGGTGATGCTCTTGCTGAAGCAGAGCTGACATTGGTCCTGGGTGATATCTCCGCGGGCGACCATGAACTGACCGAGAGTGTCCTGGAGAAGATTGGACCGGCAATCGACCGGAACACCGTCTTCTATGGAAATCCTCTTTCGCAGCTGCTTGCGCTCGATCTCCAAAACGACCGAGAGGCGCTGCACCGCCAGCGCGTGCAGCAAGACCGGATAGGGAGTCTTGGCTAGATCTCCGCTCTTCATATGGGAGATCACTTCGAGCTGGTCGGGCTTAGGAATCATGACTGGCCCCTCGCCACCGATCGGGAGCTATGACACTAGATTTTATAGAGATGATAAAAGTGTAGCAGAAGTCGGGGCAGGGCTCCAGGGAGGAGTCGTCCCGCTCAGCTAGGGCTGTTGATCACGGTCACCTGGTCGTTGAGTGTCCAGAAATCGTAGAGGACTCCCAGGCCCAACAGCCCGCCGGTCAAAAAATAGAGTATGCCGGAGATCCACTTCCCCATGTACATGCGATGGATCCCGAAAAGTCCCAGGAAGGTGAGGAGGATCCACGTCACGCTGTAATCGATGGGCCCCGCCTGGTATCTGAGATCTGCCTCTCGATCCATGGAAGGAATGAGAAAGAGATCGATGAGCCAGCCAATGCCAAGGAGCCCAAGGGTAAAAAACCAGATCGTTCCCGTGACCGGTCGGCCGTAATAGAATCGATGAGCGCCCAGGAAACCGAAGATCCATAGGATGTAACCGATGGATTTGAGATGTGTGTCTTCCTTACTAGCCACTGGGAGCCCCTCCTTCGAATGGGAAGATATCATGGAAGCTCAACGCTCTCTTACTCGTAACGAAGGGCTATCATCGGGTCCACCCGGGATGCTCGCCAAGCGGGGACTGCATTGGCCACCAGCGCGGCGACCAAGAGAATGCAGGCGCCGGCTGCTAGCGTCAAGAAATCCACCGCGGGTATGCCGAATAGAATTCCCGCCAGGGCTTGGTTGACCAACATCGATGCGACGAGCCCGATCGCCACGCCCAGCCCAGCGAGGATCATGCCTCGTTTCAAGACCAACACCATGACGCGGTGCGTTTCCGCACCTAGAGCCATGCGAATCCCGACCTCGTGGGTCCTTTGGCTGACCCAGTAGGCAATGAGGCCATAGAGACCGATGGCGGCGAGCAGCACCGCCAGCAAGCTGAAACCACCGAGGAGCCGGGATCCCATGCGGACCGGATAGAGACTGACCGCGAGTTGATCGTTGAAGCTCACCGCATCCATGATCGTCAACTCCGGATTCATCTGGAGGAGTTCCCGCCGCACGGTTTCCACCGTGGCGGTAGCGTCGCCCCGGCTGCGGATGAGGAGGCTCCCGTAGGCGTTGTAGTTCTGAGCACGTGCGAAGTGGAGGTAGGGCCGCGGGTTTTCGCCGATCGTCCGGATCTTGTGATTCGAAGCCACCGCCACGATCTCCAAGGGGGGACTATCGGGGTCTCTACGAATGCGCTTTCCGATGGCGCTTTCCTCCGGCCAAAGCGTACGCGCCAGTTTTTCGTTGACGATCACCACGCCGGGTGAGTCTTCGGTATCACTCTCCAGGAAGGGACGCCCTTCGAGGAGGGGGATTCCCATGGTGCGGAAATAGTCTACCCCCACGAAGGTGACGTCGACGACGAAGGGCTTTTCCTCGTTCGAGGTTAGCTCATTACCGTCGACGTGGATGTCAGACAAATTGATGTTCATGTCGAATGGGAAGCGTGCAGCGATGGAGGCCGATTCCACCTCCTGCAGTGCCCGCACGCGCTCAAGGGTCTGTCGATAGAAATTCTTGCCTTGCTCTTCCTCGTAGCCGTTCATGTCCAAGTTCAGGGTGAGGACGCCGAGCGGATCAGGCGAGAAGCCAATCTCCGCGGCGCGCGAGGCGATAAGGCTCCGCACCAGGAGCCCCGCGCCGATCAAGAGAACGAGCGACAAGGTCACTTGCCCCACCACGAGCAGATCACCGAGATGGAAGCGTCCCGCTGCCTTCTGATCCGTAGACGCTTCCTTAAGGGCCGACACGAGATCCGCCCGCGAGGCCTGTAAGGCCGGCGCTAAGCCGAAGAGCAGGCCAGTCAGAATCGATAGTCCCATAGCGAACACAAGCACCTGGACATCCAGCCCAAGATCGAGCGCGATCGGCAGTGCGAAGTCGGGTCGATAATTACGGAGAAGAGAGTTAGCCCAAATCGCGAGAAGAAGTCCGAGCCCACCTCCCACTCCCGAGAGAATGAGGGACTCCGCCAGGAGCTGGCGGATCAATCGAGCGCGCGAGGCGCCGACGGCGAGCCGCACCGCAATCTCCCGTCGCCTCGTGGTGGCCCGGGCGAGCAGCATGTTCGCCACATTGGCGCAGGCGATCAGCAAGACGATGCCGACGACGCTCAGAAGCAGCAGCGCGATGGGAGTCAGCGGCTTGTCCAGCATGGGATGAAAGCGCACGCTCTCCGCAGGAAGAAGGGTCACACCCCGCCTCTCGTTCGACTCGATGTATTCGCTCTCAAGCCTCGCAGTGATCGTTGCCATCTCGGCCTTGGCTTGCTCGAGTGTCACGCCCGGCGCCAGCCGCCCTTTGACGAACATCCAGCGGCGTCCGCGCTGGTCGAGCCGGCTATCTCCGGTAGTGTTGCCCTGGACGTCTTGGATTCCCATCGGCTCGACTTCCTGCGCCATCATCGTCGGAACCCAAAGCTCGGGGGAAAATCCCGGAAACGAGCCGGGGTAGCTGGGTGGAAGAACACCGACCACCGTGTACTGGACTCCATTCAGCTTGAGCGTTTGACCGAGCGCGTCCGAATCGCCGCCGAACTGCCTCTGCCAGAATCCGTGCCCGAGCACGACCACCGGGTGGCTTCCCGGCGTCCGGTCTTCCTCGGGGAGAAACGTTCTTCCAAGCAAAGCATCGACACCCAAGACGTCGAAATAGTTGCCGGTGACGATTTCTCCGACCATGAACTCCGACTTCCCCTCCTGGCTGAGGCTAACTGCCATCAAGGAGTAGCCCAGGATTCCGGAGAACGACTTCGCCTGTGCTTGGAAATCCAGGTAGTCGGGGTAGGAAGTTGAGGAATAGTCGAGCCCCTCAGGGTCGCGCGAGTAGATCTCAACGAGCTCGTCGGGGTTCGTAACCGGTGCTGGTCGGAGCAGCACCGAGTTGACGATGCTGAAGATGGTCGTATTGAGGCCGATACCAAGAGCCAAAGAGAGCACCGCCACCGCAGAGAAGCCTGGGTAGGCAAGCAACATGCGTAAGCCGTATTTGAGATCTTTGAATAGGTTTCCCATAACATTATTAATAACGCACGAGCCCACCGGAAAGCTCCGGCTAGTTAGGGAGGTTGCTTAGAATCGAAACCCGACTCCGAACGAGACCTCCACGTTGTGAACGGTCTCGTCGAAGGTAATTCCTGCGATTTCTGCGATCTGTCCGAGAAGACCGAAGTCATCCTGCGTAAAAGTCGTCATGTGATCTCGGATGTCTAGTCGCAGCGTGGCTCTTTTGATGTTGGCTTTGATGCCGGCGCCGAAGTTGAAGCCGAATTTGTTGACCGTCACTAGGTCCACATTGACCAGGGCGGCTGGTCCGATGTCCCCTTGGAAGTCGAAGCTTTGAAGGCCCACGCCACCGGTCACGAAGGGAGAGACGGCGGTGGGTAATATGATGAGGAGGAGATTGGCGTCAAGGTAGGTTACTCGCGTGTCCACAGTGAAGACATCGTCTTCGACGGTGCCGGTCAACCCGCTCGGTGCGTACGCAAAGCTTCCTTCCACTGCCAACGGGTGCCCATACCAGCCACCCCGAACCCCGTACACGACGCCATTCTTGAACGAGCTCGTTATGTTACCTGCCTCTAGCTGGTTGAGGTCCCCTCCGAGAAGTCCTCCGATGAAGCCGGAAATTTCACCGTCGCCGGCGAAGGTAGGTGTGGCTGCGAGCAGGGCTAGCAGTACGAGGGAAGTGCGTAACGTTTTCCACTGGGTCATCCGGTCTCCTCTGAGATAGTTTCCTCTTCCTTTAAACCCTCTCCCCTTGGGAGAGGTTAGGGTGAGGGTTTTTTAAGATAGTCTCTTCACCCTTCAATACACTTCGGGGACGAATGTTTGCTCGGTGATCGGTGGCCGAACGTAACCGACGTTCTCTTGCCGGTCCGGCAACTTGATCTTGGGGTCCTTGAGCTCATCGTAGGGAACCTGACTTAACAAGTGAGCGACCACGTTGAGTCGCGCCCGCTTCTTATCGTCCGCTCGTACGACGAACCAGGGCGCTTGTTTGATATCGGTGTGGTTGAACATCTCGTCCTTGGCCATCGAGTACTCGACCCACTTTTCGCGTGATTTCAGGTCCATCTCGCTGATCTTCCAGCGGCGAACGGGGTCCTTGATGCGTTGTTTGAACCGACGCTCCTGTTCTTCATCACTCACCGAGAACCAGTACTTGATGATCTGAATGCCCGAGCGAACTAACGCGCGTTCGAATTCCGGAACCGACCGGAGAAACTCTCGATACTCCTCTTCGGTACAAAACTCCATGACCAGCTCGACGCCGGCGCGGTTGTACCAGCTCCGGTCGAACAAAACCATTTCGCCGTCGGCGGGGAGGTGAGCCACGTAACGCTGGAAGTACCATTGCGTCTTCTCGCGCTCGGTAGGTGTCCCTAGAGCCACCACACGACATATTCGCGGATTGAGACTCTGCGTGATGCGTCGGATGGTGCCACCCTTGCCGGCTGCATCGCGCCCCTCGAAGATCACCACGACCTTGAGGCCCTTGTCCTTGATCCACTTCTGAAGCTTGACTAGCTCGACTTGGAAACCGGCGAGGGTCTTCTCATAGGCTTTGTTCTTGAGCTTGTGGTGCTTCGGTTGGCTGATGTCCGGGTTGTCGAGTTGTAGTTTCTTACTTCCCTTGCTCTTTGCCATGGTGAGCTCACTGAGAGTTGTCCGGCCCGCGCACGCACCACGCGATGCCTTTCATAGTACTGGCGGTGGAGAATGGAAACCCGTTGCAACCGGTCCCTGTACCGCACTGCATCACGATTTCTCTGACGCTCGATTCGTGCGGCGCCAGAAATCGACTGCTCGACCAAAATCCATCGCCCCCCCGAGTGTCGTGGCCCTTATCCGACTTGAACGGGTGGCCGGATGGTAGCCGAGGTTCTCGACCGGTCCTCCCGCCGACTTCCAATAGGCTGCTGAATTCTCCCGCAGTGGGAAGACGCCACCCCATGCGCTTTCCGGATGTGGCGTTCCAGCAATATGTCAGCGCCTCTTGCCAAGTGAAGCCATCGTTGCTCATAAGGATGTAGCGCTGCCATACTAACCCGGTCTCCCGGTCGAGGACTCCACTGCCGTTGAACACGAGCTCGAAACGCTGGCTCCCGGGGAGGCGCTGGTTCCAGGAATGTAGCGGGTAGACTTTGGTGTCGTTGGGATCGGGCTCCGCCGCGGTAAGATCTTTCCTGACCGATTGGGATCGTGGCTGTTGTGTTTCCGCGCGTGCGCCCAGCTGGGTCGCCATCACGACCACCAGTCCCACGAATAAACTTGCCACTCTGGTTTTCATCGCAACCCTCCTCAGTGGGCCTCAATGCGCGTGACCGCCCTCCGCGGGATGATCATGCGTGATGTTCCACTTCACGTCTTTGACTGTAAAACCATCCACCATTCCGTTGCCATTGTGCCAGCCGAGGCCGCACTCTGGGCAGACTTCCTTCTTGGCCTCCACGTTCGGGAAGCATGCGCATTGTCCTTCGTGGAGGGCACACCAATTGCAGCTCGGAAACGTGCAACAGCTGTACTTTCCGGTGTTGGCTAGCTCGGACTTGGTGTCGTCTAGCGCCGCATTGATTTTCTCTATTTGCTCGGCAGGTGAGAGCTTCACCGGTTCCTCTTGCTTGGGAGACTCCGCCTGCTGAGCCTGCTGAGCCTGCTGAGCCTGTTGGGCGGGTTGGCACGAGACGAGTCCGAAAAGAAGAGCGATCGTCCCAAACACATGAACTGTTTTCATCACTGGGCCCTGCTCCTTTCTTGGATGCTTCTGCGGGAAGAAAATAGCGCGGTGCCCGCTCAAAAGTCAAAGAGCGGATTGCTTTTCGGCTTTTACCACACTATTCTTTTCCCATGATGAAACGGGGCCTTCCCATCCTGTTGCCCCTACTGGGCATGATGGCGGTCACTCAACTCGCTCAGGCTGGCCAAAAGTCATCTAAGACCTGGCTCGATAGTCCCCGAGATTACGAGAAGATCCTGAGGAGCGGTGAGATCGTGTCCATGAAGGATCTCGGTAGCGGGCGCAACAATCCCAAAAAGGTGACGCTGAAGGACGAGGACCTCACGGTCGATGCGGTCTGGAAACCGATCCGGCGCGGCCGCCAAGAGTGGGGCTGGGAGAGCTATCAGGCGGAAGTCGCCGCCTATAAGCTCGACCGTCTTCTCGCGCTAGGAATGGTACCCCCGACGGTCGTTCGAGAAATCGGCGGCCAAATGGGCTCCCTTCAACTCTGGGTGACGGGGTGCAAACTGTACGAGGAGATGCACGAAGAAGTTCCCGAATCAGCGGAGTGGGATAAGGAGCTCTCCCGCATGAAGCTCTTCGATAGCCTCATCAGCAACGGCCACCGCAGCTCGCGGGACTTCATGGTGGACGGACAGTGGAACATCGTTCTCATCGATCACTCCCAGGCGTTCATGAGCACGCAGGAACTTGACAAAGATCGGGACAAGTTGCCGACGCGATTCGATCGCGACCTCGTCGAAAAGATGAAAGCGATCGAATCGATGAGCCTCGAAATCCGCATGGATCGCTTGCTGTTGCGGCAACAGGTCGACGCCATCGCAATGCGGCGCGATGCCTTGGTCGAGTACGTGGAGAAAGCGATCGCCGAAAACGGCGAGGCTGCGGTTTTTCAGTAAGTCTACGCGGTCTAGAACTGCCCAATGACGTCATCCGGCTCACTCGACCCGGGGGCTTGCGACGCATCTTCCAAATTCCTCGAAAGCTAGAAGTGCTTCCGGAACAAACAGATTAGTGAGAACAGATCGACCTGAGCGGATACGAAACCGCATCGATCGATCGTGCTACAATAGAAAGGGTTCCACGGACAACTTAATTATTTCTCTTGAAGCATGAGCTCTCCCACTCTAGCTCGGATTCTCGCGATTAGTGTCGCCGCCGTCCTGCTAATCTTGTCCGGCGCCGTCGCCGCTCAGAGCCCCCTCGACCTGCTCTCCGTCACGCCCGCCGGTGAGGACGTCCCGCCCGGCCGACAGATCGTTTTCCAGTTCGACCGCCCGGTGGTGCCGATCGGCAGAATGGATCGGGACCCCAGTGAAGTTCCCATAACCATCGAGCCTTCGCTTGAATGCGAATGGCGATGGATTAGTACGTCGGCCCTCGCCTGCCAACTCGGGGAGGACGACGCCCTGGTGCCGGCAACGAGGTACGTACTAAACGTTGCACCGACGCTTACCGCTCAAGATGGAAGCCGGCTCCTAGCCGACGAGACCCACGAGTTCACGACCCAACGTCCCGCGGTGCAGTATGCGAACTTTCGCACCTGGCACAGTCCCGGCACACCGGAGATCTTCCTGAACCTCAACCAGCCGGTGGAAGTGGCGTCGCTCGGACAACATTTGTTCCTGGAGCTTCCCGGAGGCGAACGAGTCGATCTTGCCATCTCACCCACAGACGTCAAGAACCAGGCCGACATCTACTGGATCGCGGAACCGGTGCGCGAGCTTCCTCTTAACACGCGGGTTCTTTTGAAGGTCGAGCCGGGTCTCGAATCCAAGCTCGGACCCGAGCCGAGCGTAGAGACGAAGACGGTCGTCGAGTTCTTCACCTTCCCCGAGCATCGCTTCTTGGGTGTTCGGTGCCGGGACAACAAGAATGAAGAGATCCGTGTTCCACCGGATGCCTGGATCCGCACCACCCGTGCCTGCAATCCGCTTGACAGCGTCGTTCTCTTGTTCTCGTCGCCCGTCATCAAGGAAGTACTGCGCGACCATCTACTAGTGGAGCCCGATCTCGCGGGAGGCCGGGACGATTTCGACCCGTGGGACAACATCTATAGTTACTCACGGCTCAACCGCCCTCGCCGTCGGGATCAGGAGTACCGGATGCGGCTTCCCGGCACCCTGAAGGCGCGGGCCGAGTACAGCGTGAAAGCCGCGGCCGATGCGCTGAAGGACGAGTTCGGAAGGTCGCTGGCGGCCGATATCGACATTAAGTTCTCGACCGACGATCGCCCACCCCGTTTCGTTCTGACACACCCAGTCTCCGTGCTCGAGACGCAGGTCGAGACTCATGTTCCCCTCACCGTCACAAACCTGGAGCAGGTTCGTGCCCGTTATCGGGGCGTGACGCCGTCCGGTTCGGTGCAAGAGACAGAGAGTATGGCTCTCCCGGAAGTGCTGAACGTCGCCTACCGAATCCCGCTTAACGTGCGGGAGTGGCTCAGCGGCGGGTCCGGGGCCGTGTTGGGGAACATCGAGTCGACTCCAGCCACGAGCAATAAGCGTCCTTGGTTTTTCTCCACGGTCAGTCCTTTTCAGGTCCATTCGAAGGTCGGTCACCGCAACACCGCCGTCTGGGTGACGGATCTCGAAAGCGGTCTCCCCGTCGAGGGCGCACGCGTGACTATCTATTCCGGAGTCGTGAGCGAGCTGAGCGCGGACCACAAGATGCTGAGCGAGAGCACGACCGATGCCACGGGGCTAGCACTTCTCGACGGAGCCGCGGAGATCGATCCCAAGCTCGAGCTCTTCCATCGGGGCTCTGTCGTGAGGTGGGGAGATGGCCCGTCCCTGGATCCTCTGCTTTTCGTGCGCGTCGACAAGGACGGTGAGATGGCGCTCACCCCGCTCAGCGGAGACTTCATGGCTCGCGCCGAGGGGCCGAACAACTCTTGGATTCCGACCGATTACCGCCGTCGCTACGGGCACATCGCTACCTGGGGAACCACGGCACAAGGTGTTTATCGAGTGGGAGATACGGTCGAGTTCAAGATCTACGTTCGCGATCAAAGCAACAAGAAGTTCGTTCCCGCTCCCTCCAAGGGCTACACGCTTCGCGTCTACGATCCGATGGACAAGCTGGTTCACGAGGTCGAAGACCTCGAGCTCAATCGGTTCGGAAGCTATGCGGGAGATTTCGCAGTTCCCGATACCGGCGGCGTCGGATGGTACGGCTTCCGTCTCACCGCCGATTTTATCGACAACACCACCTGGTACCCGATGCGCGTCCTCATCGCCGATTTCACGCCGGCGCCCTTTAGGGTGACGACCGACATCAACGGTGAGCTCTTCCACCCCGGTGACGAGGTGGCCGTGGCCACCAGCGCCAAGCTCCATGCCGGTGGTCCCTACGCAGACGCCCAGAGCCGCCGGACGGTCTCGTTGCAGTCGACTCCTTTGAGGCCCAGCGACCCCAAGGCCGCGAACTTTTTCTTCGACACCGGCCGTTCTCGGAACGAGAAACTCTACGAGAGCGAGGCTAGCGTCGACTCTCAAGGAGAGTACGGCGAGACCGTGACGCTTCCGACATCGGATATCGTTTATGGCCGGCTTCGTTTCGAAAGCTCAGTCCGTGACGACCGTGGGAAGTATGTCAGTGGACGCGCACCAGCGACCTACGCCGGGCGGGATCGTTACGTCGGCATCCGTCAGGGGAACTGGATTCTCGAGGCCGGCGGGTCGTTTGAGGTTTTGGCAATCGTGGTCGACGAGACAGGCCACGTGAGGCCGGGGACCGATGTCACCCTACGCGTCGAGTATCTGGAGGTCAAAGCTTCACGGGTAAAGGGTGCTGGTAACGCTTATCTCACCCAGTACATTCAGAATTGGGTGGAAGTCACGCGCTGCGAAAAAGAGTCCGCAGAAGATCCAATTTCGTGTCCGGTGACGCCACAAAAGTCGGGTCGATATCGTTTCAACGCTGAGGTCTCGGATACGCTGGGGCGGCCGCATTCCAGCTCGCTGACACGCTGGAGCATCGGCAAGGGACAGGTCCTCTGGGAAACCCCGCCCGGCCACCACCTTCCTATCGAGCCGGAAAAAGAGGAGTATCGCGTCGGCGACACGGCGCGTTTTCTCATCCGTAACCCGTTTCCCGGAGGGCGCGCGCTCTTTACCATCGAGCGCATCGGTGTCCAGCGAAGCTGGACGAAGATTCTCGAGAACAGCAGCGAGCTCATCGAGTTCGAGGTAACACCCGACCATCTACCGGGGTTTTACTTTTCGGCGGTCGTGACGTCGAAACGCGTCGAAGCACCGTTGGGAGACAACCAAGTAGACCTCGGCAAGCCGGCCTTCCGTATGGGTTATGTCCGCGTTCCGGTCCGCGATCCCTACAAAGAGATAGAGGTCGATGTCTCGCCGAAAAGGGACAACTACCGTCCTCGTGAGACAGTGCAGGTGGACCTGGTGGCGCGTCCGCGTCATGCGGTGATGACCGACGATGGCCCTCCCGCGGTGGAACTGGCGATCGCCGTTTTGGACGAAGCGGTCTTTGACCTGATTCAGGGAGGAGAACGCTACTTCGATCCCTACCAGGGTTTCTACGAGCTCGAACAGCTCGACGTCCAGAACTACAACCTCCTCACGCGTCTCATCGGTATTCAGAAGTTCGAAAAGAAGGGCGCCAATCCGGGTGGCGGCGGCGCGTCGGGTCTCGACATGCGGTCGATATTCAAGTTCGTAGCGTACTGGAACCCGTCCGTCCCGACCGACAGCGATGGCCGTGCCAGCATCGAGTTCCAGGCACCAGACAATCTGACTGGCTGGCGGGTGCTGGCGATCGCCGTGACCAAGAACGACCTGATGGGGCTGGGGGATGGCACGTTTGTCGTCAATCAGCCCACTGAGCTCCGGCCGGCTCTCCCCAATCAGGTTACCGAGGGCGATCATTTCGATGCTCGTTTCACAGTCATGAACCGCACCGAGCTCAAGCGCACGTTGGTCATCGAAGCGAAAGTCGAGGGCCCGGCCGAGTCCCCCGGTCTCGAAGGCTTCCGCATCGAGGCCGAGCCCTTCAAGCGCTACCCCATCGTCTTCCCGGTTCGCACTACTAATGATGGGGAGGTCTTCTTCACCATCCGAGCGGGTGACATCGAAGACGGAGACGCGCTTCGTCACGGGCTCGAAGTCAGAAAACGCACCGCGCTGGAGGCTGCGGCCAACTACGGCACGACGATCGACGACGAAGTCACCGAGTCGATTCTGTTTCCGGAAGGGATACGGACGGACGTGGGCCGGGTGAGCGTGGTCGTCAGTCCCTCGGTCATCGGCGGCGTGGAAGGTGCGTTCCGGTACATGCGGGATTATCCGTACGCTTGTTGGGAGCAGAAACTGACCAAGGGCGTCATGGCGTCCCACTTCGCACATCTCCGTAGTTATCTCCCCGACGAGGTGGAATGGGAGGGACACGAGAAGCTGCCCGATATCACGCTCGGCCTAGCCGCAAGCTATCAGGCTCCGAACGGTGGCATGGTCTACTACCGTCCCGAAGACCAGTACGTGAGTCCCTACTTGAGCGCTTATACCGCTCTCGCCTTCAATTGGCTCCGCGCTCGTGGCCACACCATCCCCGCCGGGGTCGAGGAAAAGCTCCACGGTTATCTCCTCAATCTGTTGCGGACGGATGTCTTTCCGGACTTTTTTACCAAGGGGATGGCGTCGAGTGTCCGCGCGGTGGCTCTGGCCGCCTTGGCGCCCGCTGGCAAGATCGACCTTTCCGATATCGAACGCTACCGCCGCCATGTCGCGGAGATGGATCTCTTCGGCAAGGCCCACTATCTGCTCGCCTCGGTCGAGCTCGGAGCGGTTGCCGAACTACAAGCCGAAGTCAGAGACGACATCCTCGCGCATTCCAATCAATCGGGTGGAAAGTTCACGTTCAGTGAGAGTATTGATGTCGATTTCCAACGGATTCTGTATTCGCCGGTGAAGAGCAACTGCACCATTCTGACGTCGCTGGTCGCGCACCAGGGCGGTGCACCGAGCGGAACCGGACTCGGAGATGTTCCTTTCAAGCTCACCCGCTCCATCACCCAAGAGCGCAAGAGACGCGATCGATGGGAGAACACGCAGGACAACATGTTCTGCATGAACGCCCTCATTGACTACAGCGGTGCCTACGAAAAAGACGAACCGGCGATGACGATCCGTACGTACTTCGATGACGAAGAGCTTCCGTCGGTCGAGTTCACGGACCTCCGCGATCCGGCTGGCGAAGTGGAGCGTCCGATTCAGCCCGGCGATGCGGGTCGCGGTGCCACGGTGCGGATCGAAAGGGAAGGGACGGGCCGGCTCTACTATGCGACGCGGCTTTTCTACTCACCCATCGAGCTCAAGAAAGATTCCATCAACTCTGGAATGGTCGTGAAACGAGAATACAGCGTCGAGCGTGATGGCGAATGGGTGCTTCTCGAAGATCCCATTCGCATCCGGACCGGAGACCTGGTTCGGGTGGATCTCTATATCTCGCTTCCCGCGCCACGGAACTTTGTCGTGGTGGAAGACCCCGTACCGGGCGGGTTGGAGCCGGTGAATCGCGACCTCGCAACCGCATCGGAGGGCGACGCCGAAAAAGGAGAGTTCAAGCGCAGGGCCAGCTCCTATTGGTTCACCTATAGCGATTGGCGCGAGTACGGGTATTCCCGTTGGAGCTTCTATCATCAGGAGCTCCTTCACCACGCGGCCCGTTTCTACTCCGAATACCTGCCCGCCGGAAACTACCATCTCTCTTACATCGCGCAGGCCATCGCGCCCGGCGAGTTTCACATCGGGCCGGTCCATTCCGAAGAAATGTACGACCCCGATGTCTTTGGGCAGGGCATTCCCTCTCAGCTCATCGTCGAGGAGGCACAGTGAGAAGGAACGCCTTTCTCGTGACCGCCGGGGTCATGACGCTCGTCGTTTTAGGAAAGACCTGGTTAGATCTGAGGCCCTTGCCGGAGTCGCTTCCGCCTTCGGAGTTCGGTGTCGGCCAACCGCGGATCACCGATCGCAACGGCTTAGCGCTTTCCGTCAGCTATCAGGCGGACTGGAATCTCCACGAGGTCGTTCCTCTGCACGAGACGCCGGAGCTACTACAGCAGGCCTTCGTGCATGCCGAAGACAAGCGCTTCTTCGAGCACGGCGGCGTCGACTGGCTAGCACGGGCTCATGCAGTGGTTCAGAACCTGCGAGCACTTAGAGCAGTCCGTGGAGCGAGCACCATTACCGAGCAAGTGGTTCGCATTCTTCACCCGCGTCCCCGCACACTTTGGTCGCGCTGGCTCGAAGGCAACGAAGCGGCCCGGCTCGAAGATCGTTTCGGCAAGGCGCAGATCCTCGAGCTTTACCTCAACCAGGTCCCCTATGCGAGAAACCGTCGAGGTGTAGCTCAGGCGGCGCGATACTACTTCAAACGCGATCTCGACACCTTGACCGACAAGGAGATGCTGGCGCTCGCCGTGCTGCCGCGCAGCCCCTCGCGACTGGATCTCGCAAAAGGGGTCGAAGCGATCGAGCGGCCGTTGCTTCGGCTCGCCGAGCGGCTTCTGGAACGTGGCGTCATCACCGCCGAACGGCTCGATGGCATCGAGCATCCGTCGCTCGCGGTCGTCGAGGTCTCGTCGCCTATTGATGATGCCGCCGCACACTTTGTGCGCTTCGTGCGCGATCGATCGCTCGGCGCGACCGGCCATCGCATTCAGACGACGCTCGATGGGTCTCTGCAACGGCGCGTACAGCAGCTTCTCGATGGTCAAGTGGCCAGCCTTGGATCCCGACGTGTGGCCGACGGAGCGGCCTTGATTGTCGATCACCGGAGAAACGAGGTGCTGGCGTGGGTCAATGCCGGAGGCTTTACCGATCGAGAAGGTGGACACATCGACAAGGTGACGATGCCTCGCCAGCCAGGCTCTGCGCTCAAGCCATTCGTCTACGCACTCGCATTGGAAAAAGGTTGGACGGCGGCAACTCTCCTTGATGACTCGCCCCTGGTCGAGTCGGTGGGGAACGGTGTCCACAATTTTAGAAACTACAGCCGACAGTACTATGGTCCCATTCGCTTACGCGGTGCGCTAGGCAACTCCTTGAACGTGCCCGCGGTCCTCGCCATTCAGTTCACCGGACGCTCGGAGCTCCTGGAGCGCCTGCGGCTTCTAGGCTTCGACAGCCTCACCCAACACCCCGACTTCTACGGAGATGGTCTGGCGCTGGGGAACGGGGAAGTCATGCTCTTCGAGATGGTCCAGGCGTATGCCACCCTTGCACGAGGCGGGGAGTTCCGGCCTCTGGAGTGGCGGCTGGACGCGGTCGAGCTCGGCGAATCGCGCCGCCGTGTGTTCGGTCGCGAGGTGTCATCCGTCGTAACCGACATCTTGTCGGACCCCGATGCCCGCCGACTCGAGTTCGGAGCCGGCTCGATCTTGAATCTGCCGGTCCAGACCGCGGTCAAGACCGGAACCTCCAACGACTACCGCGATGCGTGGGCGCTCGGCTTCTCCGACCGCTACACGGTGGGTGTTTGGATGGGGAATGTCGATCAAAGGCCCATGCACGAGGTCACTGGCTCCTCGGGTCCGGCCCTCGTCCTGCGCGCGGTCTTCGCCGAGCTACGCCGGCACAAAGAATCGAAGCCTCTTTATCTCAGCCGCAAGCTCGTCTCTCGACAGATATGCACCAAGACCGGAAAGCTGGCGACGAGTCAGTGTCCTATAGCGCCCGAATGGTTCCGCCCGGAGAGAGCTCCTAAGAAGACGTGCACCGCCCACACCGATCACCAGCGTCATGCGAGTGCCGCGCCGGCGACCGACTCGCCGGTCATGTCGGTCAGGCTCGAAAGCCCGACGCCCGGACTTCACATCGCTCTCGATCCGCGGATTCCCGATGAGCTGGAGCGGTTCGCGTTTCGGATCTCGGCCGTCGAAGCCGAACGCGTGGAGTGGATTCTCGATGAGGAAGTCATCGGAACGACCCCCACGTTCCTGTGGCATCCAGCCCGCGGTCGCCACACCGCGCAGGCTCGCGTTTGGATCGCGGGCCGGTCGGTCGAAACGGATCGCGTTTCCTTCGTCGTGAAGTAACCCCTCAAAAATTCTCGAGCAACCAAACGTTACTGTCGAAGATCATGGCCATGAAAGCCAAATGGCGCCCGTCCGGGGATGCGAAGACCCATGCGTCCCACTCGTTGGGCTCGTCACGCAGAACCTCGACGTTACCCTCGAAATCGATCCACAGGAGCGAGCCCTGAGCCCACGTGGGCCCTCTGGGGGAGAAGCCGTTGATGAACAGCCCCCCTCCGTCTACTGCCCACGAAACCGCATCGATCCATGTCCACCCATCGACGACGATCTCACTGCTCTCCCCGCCATCCAATGGCACGATCTGAACGCGGTCGTTGGAGGTAACGACCGCAACGTGTGAGCCGTCCGGCGAAAGATCCCAGTTTGCGTAAAAAGACGGGTCGTAGACGGCTCGCGCCAGCTCCTTACCCTTTCCTCTAAAGGGGTCCAGGGCGCTGAAGGTGATCTGGCCATCGTTTTCCTCACTCACGACGCAGGCTCCACCCGAGGTGTGGATACAGCGAAACTGCCGCCTGGCCGTGGCTTGATCCAAGACGATCTCCGGCGGACCCCCTGAAGCGGGGACTCGCTGTAAGCTGCCGCCAGACCGATAGAGGATCATCGAGCCGTCTGGACTGAACTGTGCGCCCCCTTCGTTCTCGGGTCCTTGAACGACGACCTGGGCTATCGTTGCATCAACCGATTGTTGGTAAACGTCCAGGTTGCCGGCACGATCGGACGAAAAAAGAACACTCCGGCTGTCTGACGCCCAACCAGTCGGAGAATCCGAGCGCTCATCGAGTGTCAACCGCTTTGTCGTGCCCAAGGTTTTTCCGTCTTCGGTAAGCTCGGCGATGTAGACGTCAACTTGGTTTCGCTGCCGCAAAAAAGATAGGCGTTTCCCGTCGGCTGTAACCCGAAGATCGCGAAAGTTGACCCCCACGAGGTTGGTGATGCGAGTAGGTGTACCGACTGCTCGACCTTGGCCCTTATCGATTTTGAATTTCCAAAGGTTCGAGTAGCCATGGTTCGGAGGCGGCTCACGGACAGCACAGATGAGTTGGTCATCGGGTGTCCATACGAAAGGGAGAACACCGCGCCAGAATTGCCACAGCCTTGCATCGGACGAGACCATCGTCGTTTTTTCGCCTTCGAGCTCATAGCTTTCGATGTACGACTCGAAGCCTTCGACCCTGAGCGCTCCGTAGAGTACCCGCTGACCGTCGGGGGTCCATGCCGCCTGCCAGAAGTTCCGATCTTTTCCTGAGGCGATGATCTTGGCATTCGAGCCGTTGGCATCCATGAGCCAGACTTCGTGAGACGGTGGGGGGGAGGCGTTCAAGTATACGATTCGAGAGCCATCCGGAGAGACGGAGCCCCTCCACCCGTTGTCCCGAAGCTTTCGCGGCGCGCCTCCCAAGATGGAAATCGCGTACAAACTGACTTGTTCACCAGACTCCGACGGACCGGTGGCCAAAAGCTTTGTCCCATCGGGAAACCAAGAGACTTCCCAAAAGTGTCGGCCCTCAGTTTCCGGCAAGAGCCGTGTCTCTCCGGTTTCCAGAACCCGCACCCAGATCCCGGTCGAGTCGGTATACGCGACGTAGGTGCCATCGGCTGAAATCGCCGCTCCGCTCACCATGTCCTCGACGGGATTTGCGGTGAGCTGCTGCAGACTCGCGTCGATTGTCGGCGCAGTGTGGCTGAATACGATCCACCCTATTCCCAATCCGATGAGTACGGCGAGAAGCAGCGCCATCACCAGGCCAGAACGTGGAAGCGACCGGGGAGACGCGCCCGCCGGTGCGGCACTCTCAGGCGATGCGCTCAGTGCGTCTTCGATCTCGATCCGCGCGTCCGCAATATCGTGCTGCCGCCGCTCCGGATCCTTCCGGAGACACCGACGGAGCAGGCTGCGGACCGCAGACGGTGTCTCCTCCGGCAACGCCTGCCAGTCCGGATCCTGTTTGAGGATCGAGACGATCGTGTCCGACACGGTCTCGCCTGAAAACGCCACCCGCGCGGTCAGCGCTTCGTAGAGCACGCACCCAAACGCCCAGATATCGGTTCTCTTGTCGACCGGTTTGCCGCGAGCCTGCTCCGGGCTCATGTAAGGCGCTGTTCCCAAGATGACACCGGTTTCTGTACCCTCTCGAGTGAGGGTCGGGGACTGGCTGAGATCCACCGAGGTGGGCTCTCCGGCCATCGCTTTCCCCAGACCAAAGTCGAGGACTTTGACCTTTCCCTCGGGAGTGACTTTGATGTTGGCCGGCTTGAGATCACGGTGGACAATGCCCTTCTCGTGCGCAGCTTCGAGCCCAGCCGCGATCTGAGTGAAGAAGGGGAGTGCTTCGTCGAGAGGGATCGAACCCCGTCGCAGCCGGTCGGCCAGCGTCTCCCCGGGAACGAGCTCCATCGCGAGAAACGGGACGCCGTCCTCTTTTTCCAGTCCATAGAGGGTGGCGACGTTAGTGTGATTCAGCGACGCGAGAAGCCGGGCTTCCCGCTCGAAACGTGCGAGCTTCTCTTCATTATTAGAGAAGGCTTCCGGGAGGACCTTGATGGCGACTTCGCGGCCGAGCTTGGAGTCCCGCGCGCGGTAGACTTCCCCCATGCCCCCCGAGCCAAGGGGTGAGAGTATTTCGTAGACACCTAACTTCGAGCCGGAAGTGAGGGGCACGGACAGAAAATAGTCCTGCACGGCCCGAAAAGTCAAAAGGGAGTGTTCGGTCGAGCAGGACGCCCTTCACGGCTCGGGTGATGCGGGAGGTCGCCCGGCTACGAGGAGTCGGCGCGGCCAGTCCGGCTCCGCCGAGAAGCATCGATCTTCTCCTGGATGAACGCGACACCAAAGACCCTCTCTGCGCTCAAAAGATTGTGCGGACGACATTGAAGGCTGAGAAATCTCTCGTCGTGGCTGTGATGCAAAGCAAAGGGCCGCTGGTGTTCAATCTCGAGTCCCGTCCGCGAGCGACATCGGGTTCCGTCCAAAGCTCTGAATTCACATTGGTGGCCAGCCCTCTCGTGGACGCGCTCACGAACCTCTGAAGGGATGTAGCGGGACTTCGCTTTCTCAACTTCCTCTCTCGCGAAAATCTCGTCCAGACGAGATTTTGCCCTAGGAGTCTCGCCGCTCCGCTTCGCCTCCCTCTCGAGTCGTCGTGCACGCTTTCTCTTCAGGTCCTTCTTGTCGAGCGCGGTGTCCAGGGCCTCCTCCATGATCTCGGCCATGTGTTGCAGAGGGTCCTCGACTCCGAGGACTTCCGCCAGACGCTCGAACTTGTCCTTGAACTTTCGGTTTGCCGCAAAGCGGAAGTTGTAGATCTCTGGCCTTGCCGGCTCGAGGATGCTCGGCGACGTCCGGAAAGCTAAGCCCCCGGCCCAGGCCTCCTGGAGCGGCGGCGTCTTGTCGGGTGACGTGGTTTGCACCCTCGGTGGTGAGCTCAAAGCGAATCGGTCCCTCTGTGGCCGAGAAGGCGTTCGGCGAATCGAAGGCGGGAAGACGGGCTTGGGCCGGAGCGCGACGAGGTATTCCTCAGCCTCGCGCTTGGTCATTCCGGCGCAATCGGAAAGAAGCGTTTCGACGTTACTCTTTGCGAGAACGGGAGCGAGAAGACCCGCCACGGTGAGACTCATCCGGTTCTCGGCGAGCGCCACGAGTATCTGAGGGAAACGTCGCGATACGTTGGCCACTTGAATCCGCAAGGCGACCGAGCCTTCGCTCAGATGCAAGCGCCTCGTGCAGTACTGGAAGAGATTCTTGTACCCACACTCGAGATAGCCCTTTCTTCTCGACATCTCCGCGATGTGAGCGATGACCAGCGCTACGTTTCGTTTCTCGGCGCGGACCAGCTTCTCAGTTGAGCGGTCGAGCTCGTCGGTGGATAGACCTTCGAGCGTTTCTAAGTACGTCTTAACTTTTTCGATCATGACCATTGCCCCCTCTTTCGACTCTTGATTCTCGAAGTATAGCAACGAGTTTTTTCTGGACCGGAGCGATCGTCAGAGGGGAGCAAACGGACTGGAATGAAGAAAGTGCTCAAATCTTGAGGAAAGGATACGAGAGAGCGTCTGTGCGCTTCAGGAAGGTATTTATGCTAATGACCCATCGTTTTTCGAAATGGTCTCACGAAACTTGTCAAGTGTTCTTTCGATCTTTTTTTTCGCTGCGTCTCATCACCACTTTGCTCGCGTCAAGTGAGAAGACGTTTCCGCGGAAACGTCTTTGGGTACTTCGGTAACAGAAGGTCGCCGCCGCGAGGTGCGCGGAGAGCTTTTGGACACCGGTGTCCCGCTGGAACGCCCGCTTGCCCGTCGCCATCTCGTAAAGGATGGCGCCCAACCTCCCGCGCCGAGCGGGGAGACGATTTCGTAGGAGCCCAGCTTCGTGCCCGGCGTAGGCGACACGAGGAGCCCTACTCGGTGGGAACGCGAGCCTTTAGCTCCTCGAACCAGTTCAGGACCACGTGGAGTGTGGAAGGGTCGTCGTCACGCTGGACGGGTTTCATCATCACGAACTGTTTCCCGTCGCGAGTCACATCGTAGTAGACGAGCTCTTGAACGCTGAACGGGGCTTTTCGATAGTCTCCCTCGAACAGCGCGGTCGCTCTGCCCAGAGTGAGTGCGGATCCGGTGGTCTCGATGGGCACCGCCATCATCTTGTTGGCGTGACGGTAGAAGATCTCTCCGCCTTTGGGCGACCACATGGGGTGGGATCCACCGTCGGACGAGATCTGCCATTTTCCTCCCGGACCAGGAAAGGCTCTGACATAAACCTCTTCTCGACCGGACTCGTTCGAGATGTACGCCAACCACCGACCATCGGGCGAGAAGATCGGTTGATATTCATTGAACGGCGTGGATAGGAAGAGCTTCTCTTCCCCGTCTTCCACTGAATAGACGCCGATGTCGAGACCGGTTTCTGGATTTACCTGTTGGAAAGCAAGAAGCTTACCGTCTGAGGACCAGGAAGTCGCGGTGGTGGGGTGCTCGCTCTGGGTTAGTTGCACCGGCTGGCCACTTCCGTCGGAAGGCACCGAGAAGATATTCCACCCACTCTCGCGATCCGAAGAAAAGGTCACCTGCTTTCCGTCGGGTGTCCAAATGGGAATGCTGTCGTTCCCTTGCTCGAACGAGAGCCGGGTCATCGTTTCCCGAGCGATCTCCAAGACCCAAATGTCGATGCTTTGAGCATCTACCGCGGTGAGGGCGAGTCGTTTACCGTCGGGCGATAGCCGAGGTTCCACGACGGTCTTAGATTCTTCCAGCAGTGGACGAGACACTCCCTGCCGGTCCACCATCATCAATGTAACTTCGGGCGCCAAGGCGGCGGCCCCTCCCTCCCCGTAAACCAGCGCGCCATCGTGGGAGATCCCGAACTGGTTTGGCTGCACTTCTTCGACCATGGGAACCGGTGCTCCGGTCACCTCGAGCCGATCCAGGTCGAAGGGCACGGCGAGCAGCTGACTCCCTTGTGAGTAGACGAGGTGACCGGTGGGAGCATACCGGCCACCGCCGGCCCCTTCGATGAGAGTGTGTATCTCACCGGTCTCCCGGTCGAGCGCCGCGACGTTCGCGGAGGCATTAGTAATGACCGTGAACACCACCGCCTTGCCTCCCGGCACTACGTCCGGATGGCGGTGGGATGTCTCACCCTTCTCCTTGTCGAGCTCGGTTAGGGGTTCCGGCGTACCGCCCCCGGTCGGGATCATCGATAGACCCAGCCCCTCCGCCGTCGTCGTTCCGAAAACGATGACGGCGTCCTCGCCCCAACTGCCCCCTCGCAGGGTCGGACAGTCGCACAGCGTGACCGGCAGTCCACCGCTGATCGATACTCTCTGCAGCTTGCCGTCCGCCCAGAACCCGACCCACTGCCCATCCGAGGAAAAGAAAGGCTGAATCGCGTTCTCCGTGCCCTGAATCCGTGTCGGCGCAACCTGATCCATCCGGCGGAGATAGAGGTGTTGACCATCCTGACCGAACGAGACGTACGCGATGTGGGAGCTATCGGGAGAGAGAGCGATGCGAGTGGGAATCCATCGTTCGTTGATTGGGAAATCAATTTCAAAACGCGTGACGGGCCTAGGTGCGGGTGGCGTGCTGAAGAGAGCCCAGCCTAGGATGGCGGCCGCGGTAATACCCACAACGAAGCTCACCGCGCTCCAGAGGATCCGCTCGCGGCCGAGACCACGAGCCGCTCCGACCGCTGCTTGCGGGCCGGCCTCGGCGATCCATTCGAGCTCGCGCGCCACGTCACCGGCGCTCTGCCAGCGTTGGTCGGGATCTTTCGCCAAACATCTGCGGATCACATGTTCTAGCGCGACCGGGGAAAGTGGGGTCACTGCAGAAACAGGTTCCGGATTCGCCGACATGATGGCCGAGATCAAACTCGCTTGGCTCTTGCCCTCGAACGCTTTCTTGCCGGTCACCATTTCGTAGATGACGGCCCCGAGCGCAAAGATGTCGGTTCGAGCGTCGATCTCTCCGCCTTCCAGTTGCTCGGGAGCCATGTACTGGAAGGTTCCGAGGATCGTTCCCGCCGCGGTCAACGATCTATGCTCGGTGGGCAAGGCGGAAAGCGTCGACAGCTCCGGAGTCGGTGCGGTGGAGCCCGCGAGCTTGGCCAAGCCGAAGTCCAGAAGCTTCGCCCCGGTCTTGCTGAGCATGATATTGCCGGGCTTCAAATCGCGGTGCACTACGCCGGCGCGGTGCGCCTTTTCCAGGGCGTCGGCGATCTCGGTCGCGTAAGTCAGCGCTTCATCGAAAGGAAGGGCCCCCTTCTTCAAACGATCGGCTAGGGACTCGCCTTCGATGTGCTCCATGACCAGGAAGTCGGTCTTGCCTTCTCGGCCAATGTCGTGGAGCGTGCAGATATGAGGGTGATTGAGACTCGAGACCGCGCGGGCTTCGCGCTCGAACCGTTCTCGCAGCTCGGAACTGCCGGAGAGATGCGACGAAAGCACCTTGATCGCAACGCTGCGATCGAGTCGCGTGTCCTTGGCCTTATAGACCTCGCCCATCCCCCCCGCTCCGAGGGGGGACAAAATCTCGTAAGGTCCGAGCCGATCTCCAGCGCTAAGAGCCATGGCCCCTCACCCAATCCCTCTCCCCAAAGGGGAGAGGGATAGATCGAGTGACGAGGCGAGTGCACACGAGAGCCTCGTCAAACCAAGAATAGTCGTACCAGGATCAAGGGCCATAAGCAGCAAAACGATAGCGCTTTACCCGTTGAAAAGTCAACGAGAGGGACGGTTAGAAACCCATGGCGGATGTCTCGCGTCGCACATCACCGGCGGCGACGAGAACTCCGGTCACGGGATCCCGATAGGTGACCGTCGGGGCGCAAGCCAGCCAGTTCCACCGGCCCCACGACTGCACGTCGTGTCCGCGGCTTCGCAATACCTCGGCGGTGTAGTCGGGGATTCGACTCTCCAGCTTGATAACCCCTGGATTCTCGTTCTTGTCGGTCCCGGTCGCAGGAAAGTTGTAGCTACCGAAGCGAGGTTGATCGAGGGCTTGTTCCGGTGACATGTCCCAGACCACGACGTTCAAGAACACTTGTAAGAGAGACTGCACCTGCTGATCCCCGCCGGGAGTGGAAAGTCCCATGAACGGCTTCCCATCCTTCATTATTAGTAAGGGAGAGTTGGTGTTGCGGGGCCGTTTTCTCGGTGCCACGACGTTTGCGAGCTCGGGGTCGAGATCGAATTGGCCCATGCGGTTGCTGAGGCCAAAGCCCCAGCCGGGGACCATCGGCGTCATCATGTGGCCGTCGCTCTCGGTCATGGAGAAGACGTTCCCCTCGCCATCCATCACGTTCAAGGAAGAGGTGTCGAGAACCAGCGTCGATTCACCGGCTACTCCCGCGAAGCTCCGTGCCAAGTCGGTCGCCTGGCCCTCCATCGATTCGGGATCGCCCCATGGGGGCATGTCCTTGAAAGCCTTTCCCATGTCGATGAGCTTTGCCCTCTCCCGCCCGTAGGCCTTCGAGTAGAGGGCGGTGGGTGTGTCGTTGAAGTCAGGGTCCCCCACGTACTTGTAGCTATCGGCCATCGCCAGGTTGATGACTTGAGAAAGGACGTGAATGTAGTCGGCGGTGTTGTAACCGAGAGACTCGAGGTCGAAGGCCTCTAGCATGTTCAGCATCAAGATGAGCCGCGGCCCTTGAGACCAGCCGTCACAAGCGTACACGTCGTAGCCCATGAACGTCGTGTGGAGGGGAGCCATCCACTTGCCTTCGTATCCGGCGAGATCCTGGTAAGTCAAAATGCCGTCGTTCTCCGTGTAAAACTTCGCTGCGGCGCGCGCCGCGTCACCTTTATAGAAAGCATCTCTCGCCGCACGAATCCCGGTCGACCGATCTCCTCCTCGGGCGAGCACTTTCTTTTCGGCCTCGATCATCAATCTCATGACGCGGCCGAGGTCGCGGTTCACCATCAGATCGCCTAAACGCTCGTTGCCGACGCCACGCGGAAACCAAAACTTCACGTTGTAAGGGTATTTGCGGAGATCTTCTCCCATCCACGTGAGCATCCATTTCTGCATCTTGTAGAGGTGGTACCCCTCCTCGGCGATCGTGAGCGCGGGCTCGACCGCCTCGGTAAAGCTGATGGTCCCAAACCGGTCGAGTGCCGCGAGCCAGACATCGACGTCGGCGGGAATGAGTGCGGTATTGAAATTGTTTTTCCCGACCTCCTGGAAATACTCGAGCGTTGCCTTCGCCGGGGCGGTGCCGGCTCCCACCCTGGTGATCACAGCGTTTTCGGAGGCGCTATAGAGAACGAGAGGGGCGACTCCGTTCCAGCCGGCGAAGCCCATTTTGGTGACCTTGAGGGCCATCGCCGCGGTCACCCCGGCATCGAAGGCGTTCCCGCCCGATCGAAGTGCTTCGATACCGGCCAGTGTCGCCAGGTAGTGTCCAGTTGCCAAGACACCGTTGCTCCCCATGACCCGAGGTCGCATCGACTCGAAGTTATTTCCATCGTAGACGTGTCCATAGCTCTCGAACGGTGACACGTGATCCATGATCGTTCGGTCGTTCGATTGAGAAGCGAGGATCGATGCGACTCCAAGGAAGACAAAGACCGGTAAAATTCGTTTCATGTGTTTCTCCTTAGGAACCCAGGCGGAACTTCTGACGGAACCGCATCTGTACGCGAACCTTGGCACCGTCTTTTTCCGCGGGCTCGTATCGCCATTCGGTGATGGCATCGAGCACGGCCTTGTCCAGAACCGGGCTCGCAGATTCGACGATGCGGATGTCGATGGGGATGCCCTCCTCGGTCACAATAAACTCGGCCACGACGCGGCCCTGCTGTCTCATCTTGCGCGCCATCGGTGGATACGATGGAGGACTACCGGAGATTCTCTTCGGCGCCTTGTCGTCCGGCCCGAGCGTAACGAGCCCGGTTGGGGTCGGGGGTGGCTCGGCGTCGGGGGCTTCTTTCTCCGGGGCCGTCACCGATTCCTTGCGCGGTGGTTTAGCCGCCGCGACCTTGGGTGCCGGTGCCGTGTGACGCCGCCGCAATCTTGCCTCGACGTTCAGGCTCTCTCCTGCTCCCGCGGAGACGATGGAGCGCCAAGGATCGTAACCACTTCTTTCCACGAGAATTTCGTGTTGGCCCGGCTTGAGCGTCCATTCTTCGATGGGCGCGTTACCGATCACTTCACCGTCGATCGAGACTTGTGCTCCTTCTGGTTGGGATTCGAGGAAGAGCGCTACGTCGGCCGGCGACATCGCGAATACGAGGTTCTCTTCGCCGGGGATGGTGATGATCGATTCAACGGGAAGGAACCCTTCCATGGCGATCCGCACATCGTGTTCACCCGCTTCGAGCTCCGGAAGTTTCAAGGGCGCCGTGCCGGCGAGACTGCCTCCTACCCAAACCTCCGCTCCCAACGGGTAGGTCTCGATCCGAGGCGCGTAGGAGCCGGAAAAGAGAAACGTCATGACCGCCCAACCGATTGCGAGGGCGCCTATCATGGCGACGGCTCCTATCGTCCGTTTCCGCCGGTCTCGCGGTCCCTGACGCCTGCGGGTGGTGCTCGATGTCGATTCCGCCCCGCATGCTTCGCCCAGATTGTCGAGAGCCAGTGTCTCCTCGACTTGGCTCACGTCAGGAGCCACCGGCGTCTTCTTGGCCTCGGCCGGTGTCGAGACAATCGGAATCTGGAACTGGTCGAACTGCTTCAGATTAAGAGCGGACACAAATTCCGGGAAACTCGTGAATCGTTCTGACGGCTTCTTCGCCAGCGCGCAACGGAAGATATCCTCGTACTCGCGAGGGAGCTCGGCTTTCAGCTCGTGCGGTGGGATCGGGGGAGCATGAACGACCTTATAGAGAACGGTCGTAATGCTGTCACCGGGAAATGGCTTCTTCCCGGTCAGCATCTCGTACGTAACGACCGATAGCGAGTACAAATCCACCTGCGCGTTAGCCTTCCCGTGCTCGATCTGCTCTGGAGCCATGTATGACGGCGAACCGAGGAATTGCCCCACCGACGTCATCACCGTGGACTCCAAATGAACGAGGCCGAAGTCCATGATCGTTGGGCTTCCGTCCTCGAGAATCATGATGTTCGCCGGTTTGACGTCTCGGTGGAAGATCCCAAGCTCGTGCGCGTACTGGAGAGCGTCGGCGATGGGTGAAACCACCTCCATGGTCTCGTCCAGGGACAGGGAGCCGCGCTCGGCAAGGAGTGCCAAGAGGCTTTTGCCCTCTAGATACTCCATCACGAAGAAGTTCTCACCGACGTCGAAGATGGTCACGATGTTGGGATGGGAGAGCTGGCCGACTGCGCGTGACTCGCGCTGGAAACGTTTTTGGTACTCGCCGGTTTCGTCTTGTGCGAGGACGTCGGCCTTGATGGCTTTGACCGCGACGACCCTGCCAACGAGCGGGTCACGCGCCTTGTAGACGGTGCCCATAGCTCCCTGGCCTATTTCACCGAGGATCTCGTAGCGACCGAACGTCTTCTTCTTGGGCATGGCGAGATTGTTGTTGCGGTGAGTGAAAGGTGGTTGGTGGCCCTAGGCTCACCCCCGGCACGCCGAAAAGAATACACCCAGCGCCCCCGGCCTTGCAAGCCCACCGTGATATCTTCGGGCCGGGAGAGTGGAAAATGAAGAACTTCCTAGCTTTTCTCGTGCTAGCGAGCGTCTTAGCCATCGGTCCAGGCGGCGCCCAGGAATTGCACGATCTTCAAGGGCCTCCGTATCGACCGACGAAGCCCATCGCCATCGTGGGAGGGCTGCTCATCGATGGTAACGGCGGGGCGCCGCAGCATGACCAGGCTATTCTCATCGTCGGCGAGCGCATTGATTGGATCGGCCCCATGGAGGAGATCCAGTTCCCGAAGGGGGCCGAAGTCATCGATGCAAAAGGCATGACCATCATGCCCGGTCTCATCAACGGGAACGCCTATATCCAACTGCGGGCCATTTACCCTGCCCCGGCCGCCGATCTCACCCTCGAGGAGTTCCAGGCTCGTTGGGAGGAGACCTGGTCCACTTGGAAAAAGCGCGCCTTCACCTGGCTGATGCGAGGAGTGACCGGTATCCGGAACACCAGCGGCCCCTTAAGTAAGGTGCGGGCGTGGAAGCACGCCATCGAGAGGGGAGAGGTCGCCGGGCCTCGCGTCTACTTGGGCGGGACTCTTATTTTCAGCGAGCCTCACTTCAAGTTCTGGACGCGGAACACGCCGGACCCCGCCGCGGTCGAGTGGATGCGAAACGATTTCGCCTTCACCGTCATTAGTGACGTGGACAAGGATACCGACGCCCTCGTGGCAGAGGACATCGATTATTGGAAGTTCTATTTCTCCAACGAGACCTGGGACGGCAAGAACGACTTCTCGGACGAAGAAGTGAAGGCCATCATCGACAAAGCGCACAAGAATGGGATTCGCATCGACGCCCACTGTGGGGTTCACATGCGCCGGGCCGTCGAGCTGGGGGTCGACACCGTGCAGCATCCCTTTTCGAGCCGGGGGCTCGTCGAAGGGGACATCATCGACAATTTTGCAAGTAAAGGTGTCTTCGCATCGACTTGTCTCGCCCACGGCCTGATCCAATCAGAGTTCGCCGCCGACCCGCATCAGTTGAACGAGACTCTGTACTCCACGTCCCTCACCGATGACGAGTATCGAACTCTGGTCCGCTACCGAGATCGGATGATCTGGAACAGGAATCATCCCGACGAGCCGGCGCTACTCATCGGCGACCCACAGCCGTTTGCGAATCGGGGCCGGCGCACGTTTCGTCAACAGCAGGAAGGCATGCAGATGGCGAAGGAGAACATGCGGCGGTTCATCAAGGCAGGAGTCAAGTTCTTCATGGCTACCGACACCGGCGCTTTCTTGAACTTCCAGCAGCAAAACCCCGACGTTCTCGAGATGCGATCGATGGTCGAGCTTGGCATGACACCGATGCAGGCGATACTTTCGGCAACTCGCAACGGTGCCGAAGCGCTGGGCGTACTCGATGAAGTGGGAACGGTGGAGGTGGGCAAGCTCGCGGATGTGATCGTGGTGCCCGGCAACCCGCTTCTCGACATGAACGTGATGAAGCGGGTCTACGTGACGATTAAGGGCGGAGTTCGGTATAAGTAATGCTACACCAGGCCGCGATAGACGTCTTTCCGGTGACGAATGCGAAGCACGAAGACGACGAGCCTCTCTTTTTCGATGGAGTAAACGATCCGATACTCGCCGACGCGAAACCGGTACAGGCCTTTGTAGGGCCCGGACAGTGGCTTGCCCTGGAACGGAGCCACAGCGAGGATGTTCTCCGCGACGTCGAGTGCTCGGGCCCGGAGCGATTTAGGTAATGACTTCAGATCCTTGGCGACGCTCTTCGCATACTCGACTCTAAACACCGAGCTTCTTTCTCATCTCGGAAGGACTCAATCGCTCCTCGTGAAGTCTCTCCTTCGCGATTTGAAAGTCTTCCAGCTCTTCGAGATACGCTTCGATGGCTTTCGAGACGAGCCAGGATCGATTTCGCTCCGTCTCCTTTGCCAGCGCGTCCAGCCGCTCCAATAGGTCCTCGCTCACGGTGGCGCTGATGTTCTTCTTGCTCATCTTTCCATCCGGCTATTACCGACTAACATGAGTATTATAACATAATAGGGGGGAAGATTGAAGACACAGCAAGCCGTCTTTCCTCTCCCTCTATGTCCCTGTTGTCGCGCGGCGCCCTCGACCGGGGCGCCGGTCAGCGAGTCTGCGGCCGGCATAGGCTGCGACTTCGGCGAGCTGTTCCAACGGCTGCTCCAGTCGGGGATCCTGAAAGCTGCGAAGCACGACTTCCTTCGCGAAGAGGAGTGCTAGATAGCGGAGCTTGAGAGCCGGGCGCTCGGCGATGGCTTGATAGTCTCGATGTCCGCTGTTGACCTCCCAGCGGCCCTCGAAAAAGCGAGAGCGCCACGGGGGCACCGGGATGATCGACCAGCTCGGGCTCGGGAATCCCCTCGTCGGACGGCCTTCCCGACAACTCCTCCACAACCTCGACGGCTACGATCACACCTGCCTCGCGGCCGCCCGCACGTGCTCGCACCGAAAGGCGCCCTTCACCCGGCTCGTCGTCGGCGGTCAAGACCACCTGTTCGGCGGCAGGTCGACGTCAGTGAGCGTGCCGACGGGACCGGAGAGCTCCCAGAAAAACTCCACGCCGGTTGGAATCACACGGTCTTCGGCGTCCGTGCCCTGAGCCCGCACGCGTTTCGTCGCACGACACTCGATCAGAACGCGGGACGGGATGACGCGAACGGCTGCCAGGGGACCGGGAGGGAAGAGCTCGGCGACCGGCGTCGAGCTCTCGCCGGTCGATGGCTCGTGAGCGGCCAATCCAGGCGGTGCCTCCGTTCCTGCTTGGTCCGCCTTTTCGTCGCCCCCCGTGCCAGCGCCACCTTCTTCATCTTGTTCCGAGCGAACGGGAAGCATGGAGTAGCGAGGGCGCTGGCGGTAGAAGACCTTCCGCAACCAAAGTGCCGGTCGTGTATAGGGCGACTCCTCGCGGCTCTGGGCTATTTCTTTCCTCTACGGTGAGATAGATCTCCAAACGGATGGGAGGGTAACCGTCTACCGGCAGCGGTCCGAGTCCTGCCAGACGTTCGCCGAGGAAGCGAGGCGGTTCGACGGTGATAGACTTTCGGGCGCGACTGCGCGCCATCCGGTCGTCCACGACTAGATCAACGTCTCGTGCCAGTAGCTGCCCGCGTAGCTCGGAGGCTAGGTAGTCCGACGCCCGCCGAGCAACCAAGCTGCTCATCGCCTCTCGGTGAAGCCCCACCACCACCACTTCCGTCGAGCGCTCCTCGAAAGTCAATTTGCCCCTCAGCGGCTCAATAACGTACTCGGGCCGGTCCCGGTACAGGATCAAGCGATGGGGTTTGTGACCGCCGAAGTAACTGCGTATCTCGAGCATCTCACCCAAGCTCCAAAAACCTAGAAGTCCGATGCCATACTGCCCCTGGGTCATGAGCTCGAGTCGTTGCTGCGGAGACAGGGATTGCTTTCGACTGTGGCCGATGTGGGTGGCGATGTACCGCAGGGCATCGGGACGGTCCATCTCGGGAATGACGCCCTCCCCGTCGTCGAGAATCTTGAGACAAGGCACGCCCTTCTCGCGCAGGCGCGTGACACGAATCGAGCGAGCCCCGGCGTCCAGGCTATTCTGGACGAGCTCGGCGAGCGCCTTTCTGGGATCGGGTTGGCTGAGCGCTAGCCAGCGGATGAGCTCAAAGGGGTCGTGGACTCGGACGCGCCCCTTCTCGACGTCTCGTCCAGTTTTGGCGCGACGTCTGCAACGTCGGCGTGGTGATTTCGGAAGGTCTTCGGAAGAGAGCAAATATCGTCTTAATATCGGTAGCCAGCGATTACTAGCTCCGGGCGATCCCTGGACGACTCATCGTGGCGCGGCGCGCATCTTTTTCGACTGCCGTCGGAAGGGGATAACCGTACGAAGCTCTATCGATTGCCTTATCGCACAGCTGGCGCTCGAGCATGACGCTACGCTGCTTCACGATGATGACGACTTCGAGCGGATCCGAAAGGTGAGGCGGTTGACGACGCAACGGAATTAGTCGCACATTCACTATCAGATTGGCGGCGGCTGCCACCCTCCCAACTCTTTCTCCAAGAACTGGGCGCTGGCCAGCACGGTATCCTCCCGCCAGGGACGACCCACAATCTGGATTCCGATGGGCAAGCCCTCTGGCGAAGTCCCGCCGCGAACGACCGCGGCGGGCCAACCCGTGACGTTGAACACCGAGGTATAAGTATCCGGCACGAAACCGTCGACTGAGAGGGACTTCACCACCATTTCATCCAATGCACCCTGAGCGAAGGCGGGAAACGGAGCGACCGGGCAGACGATCAGGTCGTAGTGCTCCATGAATCGCAACATCTCGCCTCGAAACTTCTGGCGTGCGATGAGCTTTTCGTTGGCATCGCGAAGCGATAATTTGGAGTTCCGCGCGCCGTCGTAAATTCGTTGGATCGGATTCGAGAGTTGTTTGGTGCCCGCTTTCCCGATGGAGCGGGCGAGCGACGCGCCCCCGTCCGAGTACCCGCTCAGGTCACGCAATCGGTCGAGCGCCTCTGGTCGACGCTCTTCGACTTTCACGCCCATCTCCGAGAGTGCTTCGACGGCGCGCGTGACCGTGGCTTTCGTCTCCGGCGTTGGGGGAAAAGAGGACAGCACACCATCTTCCGTGTAATAAGCCGCGCGCAATTGTCGTAGATCGATGGCCGCCGGGTCGCGAAGGGGCATGGGGACCACGTCGGGATCGTGCCCATCCGCACCCGAAATGATGGGTAACGCGAGGATCAAGTCCTCGACGTATCTGGCAATGGGTCCAATGGTGGTTGCGTGGGAGGCCAGCCCAGCATCGAACGAGATAAAGTGTCCGGTTCGGGGTACCCGACCGTTAGTGGGTTTCAGTCCGGCAACGCCGCAGAAATGAGACGGCCATCGAATGCTACCGCCGGTGTCGCTTCCTAAATCTAGCGGTGAACCGGCAGCGGCCACGATCGCTGCGGCGCCCCCACTACTTCCACCCGGGCTACGAGAAAGGTCGTACGGATTGCTGGTCTGACCGTACACCAGGTTGTCGGTATCACCCCAGTGAGTAAACTCGGGAGTGTTGGTCTTCCCCAACAAAATGGCTCCGGCGTCCCTCATGCGCGCCACTACTGTGGCGTCGGACGGCGGGATATAGTTCCTTCTTCCCAAAGTGCCGGCCGTACTGATCACCCCCGCGGTGTCTAGCGAATCCTTCAACGTCATCGGCACGCCATGCAGCGGGCCCCTTATCGCTCCACGCGCTAAATCGGCGTCAGCTTGTCGTGCTTCCTCCAGAGCGCGGTCAGACACGAGCTGTACCACCGCGTTCAGTTTAGCGTTGACCTCTTCAATGCGATCCAGGTACGCCCGGACGACCTCGATCGAAGAGACTCGTTTCGCCCGGATCGCCTTGGCCAACGACGAGGCGGAGGAATGGATTAAGGGGTCACGAAGGGAAACGGGAGACCAGGCCGGGGCCAGAGGTAAGGCGGCGGCACTTCCGAGAAGAGAGAGCATCTCTCGCCGGGAGAGAGTGTTTTCTTCAAACAAGTCTATATTCCCCAAGCCCCGCTCACCTGAACGTTCGCCCCATTGATGTAGCGCGCGTCGTCGGATAGAAGGTAGCGTACCAAACCCACTATATCTTGAGTGTCACCGATGTATCCAGCCGGAATCTTCTTGGCCATGGACTCGAGCTCCTCGGGCGGCGCACTGCCGGAGTCGATGAATCCGGGTGAGATAGCGTTGACGGTAATGCCGTGCGGCGCGAGCAGGCGCGCCAACGACCGAGTGAAGATGAGCACGCCGACTTTCGAGATGTAGTGCGCGGTCAAGTGGGGCTGCGCCAAGAGTCGGTCGGCGTTGGCCATGCTGAAACTGATGATCCGTCCCCACTTGCGCTCTTTCATGCCCGGGGCGACAGCGCGACCAAGATAAAACAGGGGGTGCAGGTTGTTATCGAACATCGAGTGCCAGTCGTCGATGCTCACTTCCAATAGATTCTTTCGCTGATACGGGCCCGCACCGTTGATGAGCGCGTCGATGCGACCCCATTTTTGCTCAACCTGGCGCACGATGCCTTCGGCGGCAGCAGGATCGGACACATCGCACTGCTCCGCTAGCCCACGGCCTCCGTTCTCTTCGATTTGCGCCTTGGTCTCGTCCGCTTCCTTTGCACTGGTCCTGTAGCAAATCGCGACCGACCACCCTTGCGTTGCCAGGTCCAAGGCGACTGCTCTTGCGATGCCGCGCGCCCCACCCGTGATCAATGCGACTCGCTCGCTCATGGCCGAAGTTTAACACCGCGACGTCGCCTTGCGCGCGGTGGGGTGAGGCGTCACAATGTGCCCTCCTGTGGGCGAAAAGCGGCGGTTCTCCAAGGTCATGGCGGCCAATCGCGGGGAGATCGCCATTCGAATCTTCCGCGCGTGTACGGAGCTGGGGATCAGAACGCTCGCCATTTACGCTCACGCCGACCAGCTCTCCATCCATCGCTACAAAGCGGACGAGGCATTTCCCGTCGGCTCGCCCGACGAGCCAGTGGGAGCGTACCTGGATCAGGAGGCCATTCTCGATATTGCGCTCGCCCATGAGGTGGACGCGATCCATCCTGGATATGGTTTCTTGGCGGAGAATGCAGAGTTCGCCCGCCGATGTGCCGATGCCGGCGTCGTTTTCATTGGACCGCGGCCGGAAGTCCTCGAGGCTTTCGGTAGCAAGACGTCGGCACGCCAACTCGCGGTGGAGGCGGGAGTCCCGGTGGTGCCGGGAACCGAAGAGCCCATCACCTCGACCGAGCAGGTTCGCGGCTTTGCTTCTGAACACGGCTACCCCATCCTCATCAAGGCTTCTTTCGGTGGCGGTGGCCGTGGCATGCGCATCGTACGCTCGGACGAAGAGGTGGATCAGGGTTTCGAGCAGGCGCGCAGCGAGGCGAAGGCCGCGTTCGGTCGCGAGGACGTGTACTGCGAGAAGCTTCTCGAGCAGGTGAAACATATCGAGATACAGCTCCTGGCCGACGAGCACGGCCAGTGCATCCACTTGTTCGAACGCGATTGTTCTGTCCAGCGCCGCCACCAGAAAGTCGTCGAGTTCGCGCCCGCGATTTCCATTGGCGACCAGGTGCGCTCGGAGCTCTACCAGGCGGCGCTTCGCATCGCCACCACCGCGGGCTACAACAATGCGGGCACGGTCGAATTCCTGGTCGACGACCAAGGCTACTACTTCATCGAGGTCAATCCACGGATCCAGGTCGAGCACACCGTGACCGAGTGCATCACCGGGCGCGACCTCGTTCAAGCGCAGATCCGAGTCGCCGAAGGCTTTCGACTACGAGACCCCGAGATCGGGATCTCGAGTCAGGCTGCCATCACGAAGAACGGCTGCGCGGTGCAATGCCGGATCACCGCGGAGGATCCGCAGGCGGAGTTTGCGCCGAGTACCGGGAAGATCCGCGCCTATCGTGCCGCGGAAGGTTTTGGTATTCGGCTAGATGACGGGACCGCCGGAGCGGGCACCGTCATTTCGAGCTACTACGACAGCCTCATCGTCAAGGTGACCGCCACCGCTCTCGACTTCAAAGGCGCGCGTGCCAAGTTGCTGCGTTCTCTTCGCGAATTTCGGATTCGAGGCGTCAAGACCAACATGCGGTTCTTGGAAAACGTGATCTCTCACGCTCGATTCGTAACTGGAGACATCGACACCCGTTTCATCGATGAAACACCGGAGCTCTTCGAGTTCCCACCGGGGCGTGACCGGGGCACGAAGCTCCTGAGAGCACTCGCGGACGCGGTCGTGAATGGACCGCCAGGGGGGAAGGGTCCGTTGAAACGACCGACACCTCTCTTGCTCCCGCAGGTGCCGGCGCTCGGACGCGACCCGTTGCGGAAGGAGCCCGAGGACGGAGAGGCAATGGCTGTCTTTCGAGACAAGGGTCCGGAAGGATTGGCGAGCTGGCTCCGCGAAGAATCGCGCCTCTGGATCACCGACACCACGTTTCGAGACGCGCACCAGTCGCTCCTATCGACACGAGTTCGCACCGCAGATATGGAAGCCATCGCGCCGGTTACCGCCCGCATCGCGAGCAATCTCTTCAGCGTCGAGATGTGGGGAGGGGCGACCTTCGATGTCGCCTATCGTTTCCTGAACGAAGACCCTTGGGAGCGGCTGAGCCGTTTGCGAGCGGCGATGCCCAACATTCTCTTCCAAATGCTGCTCCGGGGCGCGAACGCCGTCGGTTACACGAATTATCCCGATAACGTTATCCGACGCTTCGTTGGCTGTGCCGCCGAGGCGGGGATCGATATTTTCCGCATCTTCGATGCCCTCAACTGGGTCCCGAACATGACGCTCGCCATCGAAGAGGTCGCGAAAGCGGGCAAGGTAGCCGAAGCCGCTATCTGTTACACCGGTGACATCTCCGACCCGAGTCGAAAGAAATACGATCTTGACTACTACGTCGGCCTCGCCAAGGAGCTTACCAAGCGCGGGGCACACATTCTCGCCATCAAAGACATGGCGGGACTCCTCAAACCCGCGGCGGCGCGCCAGCTCATCCCCGCCCTTCGCGAGGAGACCGGGCTACCCGTCCATCTCCACACCCACGATACGAGTGGCAACGGTGTCGCGACCTATCTCATGGCGAGCGAAGCCGGTGTCGATGCCATCGATTGCGCCCTCGCGAGCATGTCGGGACTCACCAGCCAGCCGTCCTTGAACGCCGTTTGCGCTGCCCTCGCCACCAATGAGAGGCGGCCGACTCTCGATCTGGAAGCGATGAATCGACTCGACCTCTATTGGGAACGGGTCCGTAACCTCTACGAAAGCTTCGAGTCTGGCCTGAAAGCTAGCACCGCCGAGGTCTACGAGCACGAGATTCCAGGTGGCCAGTACTCGAACTTGCTTCGACGCGCCGACCAGCTCGGTTTGGGGGAGCGTTGGGGGGAGCTCAAAGAGAAGTACCGGGAAGTCAATCTCCTCCTCGGCGACATTATTAAGGTAACGCCGACGTCCAAGGTCGTGGCCGACTTCGCGATGTTTCTGGTTCAGAACGAGCTGACCGCCGAAGAAGCCATATCCCAGGCCAGCCGCTTGGATTTTCCTCAATCCGTGGTGGACTTCCTCGCTGGGGGCCTTGGCCAGCCCTATGGCGGGTTCCCGGAACGCGTGCAGAAAGCGATCTTGAAGGGGCGCCCGGCCATCACGGATCGCGTCGGCGAGCACTTGGAGCCCCACGATTTCGATGCCGCGAAGACGCGACTACAAGAGCGGCTGGGGCGTGAGCCTAGCGAGAAAGCGCTATTGAGCGATGCGCTCTACCCGGACGTGTTCGAAGACTACCTCAAGCACAACGACAGGTTTGGCGATCCGTCCATTCTTCCGACTCCGGCGTTCCTTTACGGGCTGCAAGTGGGTGAAGAGGTCAGCGTGGACATCGAGCGGGGGAAGACCTTGATCGTCAAGCTCGTTGCGATCGGAGGCTCGACCGCCGACGGGCGCCGCATGGTGTACTTCGAGCTCAACGGTCAGCCCCGTGAAGTCGTTGTACGCGACTTGAGCGTTGCGATCTCCGAAGAGGTCGCGCTGATGGCCGATCCCTCGGATCCGCTCGACGTCGGTGCCAGCATGACTGGTAAGGTGCTTCGGATTCTTTGCAAGGTAGGCGATGCGGTCGAGCGCGGTGATGGTTTGCTGGTCCTCGAAGCCATGAAGATGGAAACGTCGGTCACCGCCCCCACCGGGGGCATCGTCGAACGCATCGATGTGGAGATCGGTGAGGATACGAAAGCCGGTCAGAGGGTAGCCCGGCTGCGCGACATTTAGTGTGCCTCAATGCGCGCTCACTCCTCCATGAGTGACGCGGGGCCCCACCCCCACGCCTCATGCTTCGCCGGCAGGCGACTCCGCATGGGCTCATGGCTGCGTTCGCGCGTTTCGCGCCTCGCTCGTCGGGCACGGCCGTGGGGCCCCACCCCCTCGGCTCGTCCCTTCGCCGACAAGCGGCTGCGGGACGGCTGACGGCTCCGCTCGGCTTCCCGTTGTCGGCCCACTCGGGCCGGGCTCGCTTCTTTATCACTGCGGCGGGGCCCCACCCCCACCGCCATCCCTTCGCCGGCGCGCGGCTTCGGGACAGCTGATGGCTCCTCGCGCAGGGTGCCGCGAATCTCTTGAGCACCCTGCCAAGACTATCTTCTGTAGTCGAGCGGCGGTTTCCGATCGCCTACCAACGGCTCGTACTTGAAATCGGGCCCCTGAGCTTCTCGAAGCTCCTCCTTGGCCTTGTCCACGATCGCCGGATCTTCAAAGAGATCGACTGCGGTCATCGCTAACGTCTTCGCCGCGACGGCCATCCCTTTGAGGCCGATGCTCGTACCGCCCGAGGCGACGGCCTGCCAGCTGTGGGACGGTGTCCCCGGTACCCATGTCGCGGCATAGAACTGCGCATACGGTACGACCCAGCTGACGTCCGCGACGTCTGAAGAGCCGGACACCATCGACGGCTTCCAGGGCAGAACTTCTGCCTGGGAGCCGATGGGTTTGGGCTTGGCAAGAGTCGTCTGGACCTTTTCGGCGAAGGCAGCTTCTTCCTTCGTATAGATCACTCCCGCAAAGGCGCGCAGGTTCTTGTCGAGGAGTCGGTGTACGGTTTCGTTCGGGTTCACCGCGTAGATGCCATGGATGATCTCGTATTCCATTCTCGTTCCCGTACCAAGGGCAGCTCCTTCGGCAGCCTTGTGAACTCTTTCCCAAATCCCCCGCAAAGCTTCTACATCTGGGTGACGTGTGTAGTAATAGACCTCGGCGAAATCGGGCACCACATTGGGAGCCTCGCCTCCGCGAGTGATGATGTAGTGAATGCGGGCCGTCGAGTCGACGTGCTCCCGCATCAGATTGACCATGTAGTTCAGGGACTCGACGGCATCGAGGGCCGACCGCCCTTGTTCGGGAGCGCCCGCGGCGTGCGCCGAGCGGCCATGGAATCGGAACTTGGTGGAGATGTTGGCGAGCGAGGTGACCGGGCTCGCGTCGTTGCGATCGCCGGCGTGCCAGGCGATGGACACGTCGACGTCTTCGAAGAGTCTTTCTCGAACCATGTAGACCTTGCCGGCTCCACCTTCTTCCGCCGGTGTGCCGTAGAGGCGGATGGTTCCGCTAGTGCCAGACTTCTCTAGCCACTCTTTAACTGCGATAGCCGCCGCGGTCGAAGCGGTACCGAATAGATGATGTCCACACGCGTGCCCCGCCGTGCCCCCGGCTTCCTTCCGCTCGGTCGTCACTTGCTGCGATAGACCAGGCAAGGCGTCGTACTCGGCCAGGATCGCGATCACCGGTTTGCCTTCACCCCAGCTCGCGATAAAGGCGGTCGGCATGCCGGCGACGCCCGCCTGCACATCGAAGCCGGCCGCCTGCAGCTTGGATTGGAGAAGCGCGGAAGATAGATCCTCTTGGTAGCCGACTTCTGCGAACCCCCAAATATCCATTGCGACTTTCGAGAAGTCTTCCTGGCGTTGGTCGAGGAAGCGGATGACTTGATCCTTGGCGTCCTCGGCCCCGGCGGTTCCGGAGAGGACGATCGTCAAGACGGTAACTATTGTTCTGGTTGTCATTTCTGTCTCCTAGAATAAACGTGCCAGAGAAGCCCGACGCTGAGTAGAGCGAGTCCCGATAGCCACACCGACCGGTCCACCCAAAAAGCAAGAAAGAGGCAGGAGACAAGACCGCCCCAAGCGAATGCTCGCGGGTAGAGGCGCTCACTGGGTGGAAGTGCCAGCGCGGCGACATTCGTGATCGCGTAATACACCAGAACCGTGAAGGCGCTGAAAGACCAAGTCGTTTTGACATCCCCGATGGTGACGAGACCGGTGATGATGAGACCGACCACAGCCACCGCGACGTAGGGCGTCGTTCGAGACTCGTTCAGGGTGGCGACCGCTTGCGGCAGGTCTCCCCGACGTCCCATTGCAAGGAGAACGCGTGAGAGGCCGAGAATGAGATTGAGAAGCACGCCGAGCATGGCGGTCATGGCGCCGATGGCGACGAGGAGAGGTACGCCCGGCACTCGGAAACTTTCGGCAACGATCTCGAGGGGTGCCGCTTCGCCGATCGTCGCGTTGGCGAGCGCCTCGGGACCCTGGGCACCCACGGCAACGATCCCGACCGCCATATAGAGCGATGCCGACAACACGAGTGTCATGACGATGGCACGAGGGATGGTGCGACGGGGGTCGCGCACTTCCTCTCCGAGCGTCGCGATGCGTCCATATCCGGTGAAGGCTACGAACATCAGAGCGGAAGCCTCGAGAAACCCCGGCCACCCACCCGAAGTGGTTTGAGGAAAAAATGGCAGGAGATTCGCAGTTCCGATTCGCAGCAGATGGACGATCCCGACGAGCACGAAGAGACCGAGCGCAAACCACGTCAGCGAGACAATGAGAATGTTCGTCCAGTTCGCGCGCCGGATTCCCGTGAAAACGATCGCAGTCAAGACGAGCGTCGTCACTGCCGCGACGAGAACGAGCGACCCGCCGGCCTCCGCCCCGAGTGCGTGAAGAAGATAGCCCGAAAAACCGAGGGCCGCGGTCGCGGCAGATGCCGACTTGGCGCAAAGAAACATCCACCCCGCGGAAAATCCGAGCCAAGGCTTGAGGAAGTGATAACCGTACTCGTACGTACCGCCACTGACCGGATGGCTGGCCGCCAACTGAGCACTCGAAAGGGCGTTGCAGGTTGCGACCATAGCGGCCAAAGGGATCGCGAGAATGACGGAGGCGCCGCTCACACCGGCGGCAATGCCGATACTGACGAAGACTCCGGTGCCCACGATGGAGCCGAGCCCCATCATCACCGCCGAAACGACCCCGAGCTCTCGAGGTAGCTGTCCGGACTTCGTGTCTGCCATCTCGGCTGCCATCTCGTCTGGCCGATACTTCAACAAACGTTTTGCATCCGCAAGTGCTTCGCTTGAGAAATAGAAGGATGAATGGTAGACGAGGGGGCCATGAGCGCCAAACCAGGCCTGCCGCCCGAAGCGTACGAAGAAATTCCGGGCGATCAGTATCCGCCATACGTTCCCCCGAGCCAGTCACCACCCGAGTTCACGTTCCGATCGTTGGTTCTCGGTGCTCTCTTCGGAATTCTCTTCGGTGCCGCGAATACGTACCTGGGACTTCGGGTCGGACTTACCATCTCGACGTCGATCCCAGTGGCGGTGATGACGGTGCTCGCGTTCGCCGTGCTTCCAAAGAGGGCCGACGGGCAGACGAGCATCCTCGAAGCCAATATGAGCCAGACCATCGGCTCCGCGTCGTCCTCTCTAGCTTCGGGGCTCATCTTTACCATTCCGGCGCTTTTCTTATGGGGGATCGTGCCGAGTCTTCCCAAGATGACGGTGATCGCCCTCGCCGGTGGTCTTCTGGGCGTGCTCTTCATGGTGCCGTTGCGCCGGTACCTGATACGTGGCGAGCACGGCAAGCTCCCGTACCCTGAAGGAACCGCTTGCGGAGAGGTGTTGGTGGCGAGCGAGATCGGTGGTGCGAAGGCGAGAGAAGTATTTCTCGGTCTCGGCGTGGGCGCTGTCTATCGTCTACTGCAGGGGGCCTTGAAACTGTGGCACGGGGAGCTTTCGGTGAGGCTGCCGTTTCTCCCGAAGGCCGAAGTCGCCCTCGAAACATCTCCTGCGCTTCTCGGCGTCGGTTACATTCTCGGCCCGCGTATCGCCAACGTGATGGTGGGAGGGTCGTTGCTCTCTTGGGTCATCTTGATACCAGCGATCGCCTGGGTCGGAAACGATTGGACAACGCCTCTCTACCCCGAGTCGGAAGCACTCGTACGCGACATGTCGCCGTCAACGCTTTGGACTCGTTACATTCGTTACATTGGCGCGGGGGCGGTGGCTATGGGTGGCATCATTACTTTGGTACGCGCCGTACCCACGATGGTGTCGGCTTTCAAACTGGGTTTCGAACAACTTCGCCGGCGCGTATCGCCGACGACCGCCGATGATACGGAACGTACGGACCGCGACTTACCGATGAAGTGGGTCATTCTCGGAGTCACGATTGTGGTTCTCTTTATGGCGCTAGTTCCGCACGTTCTCGGGTTTCTCGAGAGTGCAGGATTGCGGCTCGTCGCCGCAGCGTTGGTGGCGGTCTTTGCGTTCTTCTTCGTAACGGTCTCGTCACGGATCGTCGGTTTGGTCGGCGTGACCAGCAACCCGACTTCCGGAATGACCATTGCGACGCTTCTCGGAACGAGCGGACTCTTTCTCGCTTTCGGGTGGACCGATTTGCAAGGCCAGGCGGCGGCCCTCACCGTAGGTGCTGTAGTTGCGATCGCCGCTTCGATCGCCGGCGACACCAGCCAAGATCTCAAAACGGGATTTCTGCTGGGTGCCACACCCGCTCGCCAGCAAAAAGGCGAGCTCATTGGCGTTCTCACTTCGGCTTTTTTTGTGGCACTCACTTTGACGGTGCTGTCCGAAGCCTATGGTTTTGGCACGCGTGAGCTTCCCGCGCCCCAAGCCAACATGATGATGATCGTCATCGAGGGTGTCTTGGGTCAAGATCTTCCCTGGCTCTTGGTGGGCATCGGTGCTGTCATTTCCATTTTGGCTGAGCTCGCCGGCCTCCCGTCACTCGCGTTTGCCGTGGGTATCTACTTGCCGCTGGCTACCATGTCGCCGGTGTTCGTGGGCGGGCTCCTTCGTTGGATGTCGGAGAAAAGAGCGCGTGATGAGGACGATCGGCGGGAGCGAAGAGAACGCGGCATCTTGTTCGGCTCCGGCCTAGTAGGCGGCGAGGGGTTGTTGGGCGTGGGCATTGCAGCCTACGCCGTCTTGACTACTAGCGCACCAGCCGGCATCGGAGGCGATTGGGCCGGAGCACTCGCTCCGTGGGTGCCCATCCTGCCGTTTGGCTTCCTGGTGTGGATGCTTTGGCGAGCCGCCCAAGCTCGTTCGAGCCAATAAGGAGGGGGATAGGGGTTGCCGAATAAAGTGGCTACAATGGCTACCTAGGAGATAGAGATGAGCACGGTCGGGATTAGAGAGCTGAAGAACCGTCTGACCGAATACCTTCGCCGAACGAAGAAGGGTGAAGAAGTCATCGTCACAGAGCGGGGGAAACCGATTGCGGTCATCCAACCGATAGAGTCTGTCCAACAACTCCAAAGTCTGGAAGCGAAGTTAGCGAAGCTGGCAGCATTGGGGATCGTTACGCTTCCTGTCAGGAAGCCACGGAAGAAAATCCGCCTCGTGACCGCTTCGGGAACACCTGTGTCCGAAACAATTCTTACCGAGCGACGATGATCTACCTCGATTAGCGTATGAAAATAAGGAGCGTCAAAGCCATTGGACTCGAATGCCCTATCGAGGGCTGGTTTCTCCCTACCCGGACCTATGTGCTGGTCGAGATCACGACCGACGAAGGCATCACCGGCATCGGTCAGTGCGGGACAGTGGGCCATCCCGAGATCGCGAGAATCATCGACAAGCGGATGGCGCCGCTTCTGGTCGGCGAAGACCCGTTCGACCGGCCTCGCATCTGGGCCAAGCTCTGGGACGATCCGAGAGTCGTTCTTTCCTGGGGGCACAAAGGTGCCGAAGCCTACGCGCTGAGCGGTATCGATATCGCGCTCTGGGATATCGAAGGGAAAGCCTGTGGCCAGCCGATCCATAAACTGCTCGGCGCTTCCCGCAGCAAGATCCGCGCCTACTCGAGTCACGGCGACCCGGACAAAGTCGAAGAGTACAAGAGCCGGGGGTTCACCGCCTACAAGTTCGGAGAATGGCATGGCGAGCCCGGCGACTTGAAGCAGATCGATCGCATGGTTGCGAAGCTGAGGCGGGCCATCGGAGACGAGGCTGCCCTCTTGTTCGACGGTTTCCAACGATACGATCTAGCCAAGGCGGTAAAAGTCGCCAGAGTGTTGGAAGAGTACGATGCGTTCTTCTTCGAAGAGCCCGTCCTGTCATACGACTTCGACAGTATGGCGGCGCTCGCAAGTCGGACCACCGTTCCTCTCGCGGCCGGTGAGCATCAGTTTACGGTTCGCGAGGCTTCCGATCTGATCCTCAAGGCGGGGATTCAGTACGTCCAACCCGAGATCACAAACTGCGGCGGCATCACCGAAGCGATGAAGATCGCCGCCGTTGCTGAGTCGCGTGGTGTGAAGCTCTGTCCCCACTGCGGGGACAGCCCGGTGGATGTGGCGTCGATGCTGCAGGTTGTGGGTGCCGCCCCCAACGCCATCTTCGGCGAATGGCAGGCGGCCCTCGATTACCCCATGCGATGGGAGCTTCTCAAGGAACCCATCAAAGTAACCGCGGATGGTTTCATCGAGATACCCACCGGGCCAGGGTTGGGCATCGAGCTCGATCCGAAAGCCGTCGAGAAATACCGCTGGGATTACTGGGCGTAATCAGTTCGTCGGAACGAGCTGCTTTATCTTCGAACCAGCTGAGAGATAGCAACTTGGGACGTGAGAAAAATTCGGATTGCGGGGAGATGGGGATGGTTGGTCCACAGTTCTGACGATCACGGCGATCGGGCCGGCATCCCGCGGATTCACGCCGTTATCGGCGCTGGAGTTTCGATGATGCCTTCTGACACGCTGAAACTCGCCCGGCTGCGTGTGCACAATCGCCGGTCGGGTGGCGCTCACGCCGGCACGGGCTCCGATACCAAGTTCGGCCTCCATCGGAGGCGAATCCACTGCTGGATATCGTAGGTGAGGGCGGCCCAGAGAGATTCGGTGCGCACTTTGGCGATTCCGCGCACGCTAAACTGCCGCAGGCCGAACTTGGCTTTGATCCAAAGATTCGGAAACTCGGCCACCTGCGAGCGTGTCTTATAGATGGCCTTGGCTTCGTCGGTCTGCATCTTCTGCCGGAATGCGGCTATCTCCGGCAAGGGTTCGAGCCTTTCGATCGACCGACCGCTCGACGCGCGAGGACAGCAGAACTCCTTGACCGAGCACGTGTCGCAATCTTTCGCCGAGGCCTTGTATCGATAGCGCATCATGCCATCGCGTTCGAACTTTGCGTCGTAGCGTAAACGCTTGCCCTGCGGGCATACGTACGTGTTGCTCGCCTCATCGTGCACAAAGCTCGATGCTTCGAAAGCCGAAATAATGCCGTAGCGCTGATAGGACTTGCGCCGATTGGCCTCTGCCGACTTGCCCCGGGGCTCAGGGCCGACGAGGTCGATGCCGCGCTTCGCCATCTCCACGATGTTGTGGCTACTGATGTAGCCCCCATCTACGACCACCTGATCGGGCGTGCGCTGCAGCGTCTGTTCGATCCGTTCCATCGCCGGCGTCAGCTGCTGATAATCGCTGCCGGCCTGCGTGGCATCGATGTCGACAATCAAGCCGTGCGCGGCATCCGTTAAGATCTGGACGTTGTAGCTGGGCGCGGAACCGCCCTCGGCTTGCTTCATCACCCGCGCGTCGGGGTCGGTCGTGCTCACGCGCTCCATGCGGCTTTTCGCCGCTTTCAGCTTGTCGAATTCCTTCAACGCTGATTCTAGCCGCTGGCGTCTCTCACGCTTGGCGCGTTGCTGCGCTGCCTGCATCTGCCGGCTCGATTCCTCCTCCGTCTGTGCCTCGAGGGCCTCGACCGCCTCACGCGCCTGCTCCAGATACGCCTCGACTCGAGGCTTACGGCGAAATCTATTCGACGATGCGTTCGCGCGCACCTTCGTCCCATCCTGCATGACCCGCTCGAGTGGGATCAATCCTTCCGCACTCAGCAGCCCTAACGTTTGCACAAACAACTCGTGCAAGGCGTCCGCATGCGCGACCCGAAAGTCCGACAGCGTGTGCGCACTGATGCCTTCCATCCCCGTCAGCCATTGATACCCCGGCTCATGCTCGCACAGTCGCTCAATCGCGCGGGCCGAACTCTCTCCCCGGCTGTAGCTGTAGACCCAAAGGCTCACCAGAAGCTGCGGGTCAAACGCAGGCCGGCCTGCGGCACCGGCGACCGAGCGGACCTGCTCCCTATAGCGACTAAGATCCAGCTGCCCCACGAACTCCCAGATCGCACGCGCTGGGTGATCCCTGGGGATCAACCGCTCCACGTCGACCGTCCGCAGCAGCATCTGCGTGCGATCGACCACCTTCAACCGAGCCTCTCCCGCCCGCTCGCACTCATCGCCGTCACCACCATCGCCAGGCACGGGCAAGCCCGGCAACGACGCTTGCTTATCGCCCACGCTTACCCCACTTCCTCCTACGATTCGTCACGTATCCCATGACCGCAATCTTGCAACATAGCTGCAACGTGAGTAAAGCCCAATTTTTTCTCACGTCCTCGGTCCGGAACGAGTAACGAAAAGTAACAACTGTGCCGCGGCTATTTCCTTGCACGCGGGTTGAGCGCGTCGTTGAGCCCATCCCCCATAAGATTGATCGCCAGCACCGTCATCAATACTGCGAGCCCTGGAAAAGCCGCGATCCACCAGCCGCTCCGCAGATAAGCCTGAGCATTCCGAAGCATGTAACCCCAGCTCATGACGTTGGGATCTCCCAACCCTACGAAGCTCAGTGAGGCCTCGGCGAGTATCGCGTAGCCCACTTGCAGCGCCGCCACCGCCACCACCGGCGGTATGGCGTTGGGTAGTATTTCCTTGAACGCCAGGCGAAGATTCCCGGCCCCGCCGAGACGGGCAGCATCGACAAACTCCATCTCCTTCCACTTGAAGAACTCGGCGCGGAGTAGTCGCGCGATGGACGGCCAGGCGAGAAGTCCTATCACGAGGACCAGGTTCCGGATCTCGGCGCCGACGAAGGCCACCACCAGCACGGCTAGGAAAAAAGGGGGGATGGTCATGAAGATATCTGTGACTCTCATGATGAAACCGTCCACCCGGCCTCCGTAGAATCCTGCGATCGCACCGAGGAAGATGCCAATCGCCGCCGAGGTCAGGGCGGCGAATAGTCCGACCGCGATCGACGTCCGGGCTCCGTAGAGAATCCCGCTCATCACGTCCCGCCCCATGTTGTCGGTGCCCATGAGGTGCGCACCTTCGGGTGCGAGAAAGGGCTCGCCGCCGAGCTCGAACGGCTCGAACGGTGCCAGCACCGGCGCCAGAAGGGCGGCAACGATCAGCAGGAAGCCAATCGACAAGCCCGCCACCGCGGGGCGATTCGATCTGAACTCGCGCCAAGGCGATGTCTCGCTCATGGTGGTGTGATCCTCGGGTCCAGCCGGAAGTAGAGCAGGTCGGTGACGAGGTTGGTGATGATGACGGTCAGCGAGACGACGAGGAAGATCCCGCTGAGAAGCGCGTAGTCCCGCGACAGAACCGCATCCAACATCAAGCTTCCGATTCCCGGCCAGGCAAAGACGATCTCGATGAGAGCCGAGGCTGCGAACATGAAACCGATCTGGTGGCCGAAGAGCGTGACGATCGGGATGAGAGCGTTGCGGAGCCCGTGCCGTATCAGGAGCGCTCCCTCGGCGACCCCCTTGGATCGCGCCGCGGTGATGAAATCCAGGGAGAGCACGTCGATCATGCTGGACCGGGTGAGCCTCGAAAAAAGGGCCATCTGGTGGAAGCCCAGGGTGAGAGCGGGAAGCAGGAGATGGCTCAGCAGATCCCAAAGGTAGGCGAACCCCGTCGAGTCGGACCCGATGGTGGTCATACCCGACAGGGGAATCCCGCTTCCGGAAAAGACCAGGATTAGGATCATCCCGGTCCAAAACATGGGCTGCGAGTAGCCCACCAGCGAGATAACCGAGATCGCATTGTCCAAGGAGGAACGCGCCTTCTTGGCCGCAATGACCCCCAGCGTGATCCCGACAAAGGCGGCGAGAAAGAGCGCAGTGAACGTCAGCAGCAGCGTATTGGGCAGCCGGTCCAGAATGACGGCTAGGACCGGTTCCTGAAAGAACGTCGAAAACCCGAGATCGCCGACCAGGAGCTTTTTGATATAGATGATGTACTGGGTGGCGAGCGGCTGGTCGAGACCGAACTCGGTCCGTATCTCTTGGTAGTACTCCTCGGTGATCGAGGTCCCCCCGATGAAGTAGACCGGATCGCCAGGCGCGAGGCGGCAAAGGAGAAAAACCAGCGTCAAGACGACGAGGGTGACCGGAATGATCTGCAGCAGTCGCGCGGCCACGTAGCGGCCGAGTTTCGATCGAACCGGCAAGGCCCGAGCATCTTACCAAAATTTATGGAATGCTATGGAATCCATGGTTACGCGAATAACGCTTCTCGCTTTCGTCGCGGTGCTGGTGCCGTCTGGGATGTCGGCCCAGACAGTAGAAGCCGCGCCGGGGCGCGGTGGTGTGCTCAACATCGCTCTCAGCAGCCCCATTCAGTCTCTGACCGCCGCCACGACGCACCATCCGGATCTGATCGCCGCCGGTCCCATGTACGACGCGCTTCTGACGTACGACCGAAACCTCGAGCCCAAGCCTTGGCTCGCCAAATCCTGGACGGTCTCGGAAGACGGGCGCACGTACACCTTTGAGCTGGAGCGAAACGTGACTTGGCACGACGGAGAGGCTTTTACCTCGGCCGATGTGAAGTTCACCATCGACGAGATCCTTCGCAAGTACCATCCTTCCGGAGCGGTCTTGTGGGCGAACGTCGACGCCATCGAGACTCCGGATCCGAATACCGTCGTCTTCCAGCTCGCTCGGCCGTCGGCGGTTTTCCTCAAGATCCTCGGACCCTACCACGCCAAGATCATGCCGAAACACATCTACGAGGGTAAGAGTTTCCTGAGGAATCCCGCTAACCGTCGACCGGTCGGAACCGGCCCCTTCAAGTTCCGTGAACATCGCCGCGGGAGCTACCTCATCGTCGAGAAGAATCCCGACTACTGGAAGAAGGGTCTACCTTACTTAGACCGCATCGTTAGCAAGGTGGTTCCCAACGCCGCCGCCCGGATCGCGGCCCTCGAAAACGGTGAAGTCGATCTCATACCCATCTACATGCCAGTCCACGAGATCCCGCGCGTCGAGAAGAACCCGAAGTTTGCGGTGACCGCGGGAGGTTATGAGGGAGGCGCCGGGGTCTGCATGCTGAAGCTCAATTTGCGACGAAAGCCTCTGAGCGACCTCAAGGTCCGCCAGGCTTTGAGCTATGCCCTCGACAAGGACTTGATTCACAAGCTTGCCGGTTACGGCTACGGACGTCGAACCGACGGATTCTTGCCTCGGGGCGTTGGCGATTGGTACAACGATAGCCAGGCGACCTACGAGCACGACATTGAAAAAGCCAACCAGCTTCTAGACGAAGCCGGTTCTCCGAGAGGCGCCGGGGGCATGCGCTTCAAGCTCCAGACCGAGCTCCCCGCCGGCCACCTCACCCACATACGAAATTGCGAGGTCGCGAAAGAGCAGCTCAAGAAGGTCGGCATCGACATGGTACTCAACCTGCGCGACGTCGGGAGTCATCTCGACATCGTTTACAGCAAATGGGATTTCGACATCGCGGTGGCCGGGCATGGAATTCAGTTTGATCCCGCCCTCGGAGGTGCGCGCTACCTGACCACCGAGCAGGCGGCAAAGGTCCCGTTCACCAATGGCGGGGGTTACAGCAACCCACGTGTCGACGAGCTCTTTGCCCAGGTCAGAATTGAGACCGATACGGACACCCGCCGAGAGATGTTCTACGAGATCCAGAGGATTCTCGCGCAGGATATTCCGGTGATTTGGCTCTACGACTTTCCGAACCCTACGGCGTACAACCGCGATCTCCTCGGCATACCAATGGGCCCTTCGAGCTGGGGCGAGAATTACGCCACCGTGGGATGGAGAGCGGGCTCGCGGAAGTAGCGCGTTGGGCTAGTTACTGGAGTGGGGCGCGGATCGCCTTGATGGCGAGCTTAGCGTCCCCTGCCATGTCGCCGGCCCACTGATCTTCCGCCTTCTTCTCGAGAGCGGGGATGAATACCGAACCCTTCGCTCCCTCCTCACGCATCCCGTTAATGACTGCCATTTCCAAAGAGTAGAGGACGAACCGGATCGCGTTTTCCTCGGTCGCCGCGAATGCCGCGGCCTGGATCTCTTCGCGCGTGGCGTTTTCGAATCCGCCGAAGACGAAATCCTTGATCGCAAACTTGTCGTAGTCTGTTAGTACGGTTTGCCCCGACACGAGATTCTTCACTTCGAGGTTGGCGTGTACGATACCGGGATCGTAATCCCCGTCGCTCGTTTCTCGCGTTATTTCTCTCTCGAAGGTCAAATCGATCTCGACAACCGGTTTAGCCCCCTCTTTGACCGGGGAGAGGTAGTCCAGATAGGCCTCCCACAAGTTGGAGCCGTTGATGAACTGGGCGATTTCTTCTCGGTGCTCATACGGCGCGGCGAGTTTGCAACGCGGGTCGAGCTTCTTACTTGTGCAAGAAAGGGTTGGGAGAAGCCCAACCGTGAAGACCGTTAGAAGGCAGAGAAGCCGTGCTCGGTTAGGCTCGATCGGGCCGATCGGGGTGGACATCGGCGACCTCCTTGATTGCCGTCGAGCGGAAATAGCTCGGCGGACCGCCAAACGCATTGGTGTCAGATTGGAAATGGGGTTTCTACAAATAGTCTAACACGGCTCTGTATCGTGCTAAAGCACTAGGCAGGCCAGATGAGAATGTCTGCCTGGGGCGGTCGCTCAACCCAAATAGGCTAGATAGAAGCCGAGGACACCAAAAACAGTCAACGCCAGTCCCGAAATCACAAGGCCAGTCACGAGAAACGGCCCCATACGGAGGCCCTCGGGTAGGTGCAGCCGATTGCTTCCGAGCATCGCAAAACACCACATCCCGCACGTGAAGGTAGCGGAGATGATCGCAGCGGGGGTGACGACGGCGACGGGATCCAAGTTCCACCACAGAAGGGCCAATCCGACGACGCCGCAGACGACGCAGGTCCAGAGTCGGAAAACGCGCAGCGGCACGGTCTTCCACTTCGGGACCGCGACGGTGAGACACTCGTAGACCGAACGGGAATAAAGCTCGTACCCACCGTACATCGTCCCGAAGAACGCGAAGAAGATCCCGGTCTTGTAGAGGAGTCCGAGAAGCCACTGGACGCCCGGGTGTTGGCTGTCCTTGACTAGAAACGCCTCCTGCTTCGTTATGAGTGCGCCGGCCTCGGGTACGATCTGGTTCGGATGGAGAATCGCCGCCCCCAGAGTCGCGAAAAACAGAGTGAAAATAATAATCGCGGCAAACGAAATCCCGACGTCGATCTTAGGCGCTCGCAGCCAAGAACGCCCGAGCGCCAAGTTGTCCCGAGACTCGTCGATACTACCCTGGAATCGATCGTGCGGAGCGACGGAGCGAGCCAGCAATCCCCAACCTTTCTCGCGCAAGGTGCCGAGGTAGCCGAAATAGTCCACCGTGCCACCACCGATGACGCCGAGGTAGACGATGACCTCGACCCACGGGTCCCGCGTCGCGAGTGTCGTCTTTTCTATGATCCATGGTTCGTAGTGGGGAATCGTCGGAATGAAAATGCCTTGGACCAACGCCAGAAGGTCCGGCCTGGATGCGACGACGGCGATGAACATTGAGAAGAGTAGCAATCCGACGACAAAGGTCTGAACCCTCTCCAGAAATCCATACGTTTGGTACAAAGTGAGGCCGATCGCGACGACGATGTAAAGAGTGCCCCAAATTCGCGCGAACGTATCGAACGTCACCTTTGACTCGAATGCGGTCGCGGCGGAAATTGTCGCCGACTCCGGAGTGACGGCAATCCCGAATATCGAGTTCGTGAAATCGCCGAGCATTCTCGGTAATCCACCGCCGAGGAAGAGTGGCATGCAGATCAAAGTGAGGACGGTCATGACTGGAACGAACCAACCCCGGAGCCCCGGAAGCTGGGCCCAGCTCTCGAGGGGGTGCCTCCCGGTCAACGTGATAAACCGAGCACCGCTGTAGACCTGGACGAACTTGATGACGGCGCCTAGGACGAAGCACCACATCAGTGTGTATCCGAAGATGGCACCGCCACGAGACGCGAAGATCGTTTCACCGTTGCCGATCGTCACCGACGCGATGATGGCGCCAGGTCCGAAAATCTTGAGTGTCCCGAGGAGGGAGCGATCACGAAGCTCGGTGGTGAGATCGGGGTACTTGGCGGGGGTGGCCGACATTTGATGGGCCGCGCGATTCAGGCCTAGTGGAATCCGCAGGCGTTGAGCACCGTGAGCGCATAAATCTTGGTTTGCTTCACCAGCTCATCGATCTCCAAGTACTCATTCGGTTTGTGAACCCTTCCAATGGAGCCCGATCCATACGTGACGCCAGGAATCCCGCGGGTCAGAAAGGCCTCGAGCTCTCCCGTTCCTCCGATGGAAGAAAAACGGGCGTCGATGTCGATCGATTCCGCAGCGTTCCGGATCGCGGTTACGATGGGCTCGCCTTCACTAATTTCTATTGGCTGCCTACTGCTCAAGACATTGATGCTCCCGATACGGAAGTCCGGATCGGCCTCTTTGAGACCTTCGATCATTCTCTCGAGCTCATCCATGAATCTCTGGGTTGTGTAGGGCGCCGACACTCGAATCCCTAGGCCCACTTTGCAGGCTTTCGGTATGTCTCCGAATCTCTCGGCCAGGCCTTCGATGGCGCAGACGTTCAAGCTTTCTCGCCCCTGCACCGGACCTTCCTTGAGCTCGACTCGGTCCAAGGCCTCGATGAACTGCATCGCTTTCTTGATGGCATTGAGGCCGTGTCGATTCGCTACGTGACCCACTTCGCCCACGATCTCGAACTCGATTAAAAGCCTTCCGTTGAACGACCCACAGATGTTCTCGAGCCCGGAGGCCTCACCGTTAATGACTATCTCGGGCAGCGGATAGCCCGCCTCTTCGAAGCCTTGCTCCACGAGAAAGCTCATTCCTGGCCACTTGAGATGCTCGAGGCGCCCTTCGTCGTCCACCGAGGCAACGAGCATCAAGCTGCCTTTCAACCCGATTCCTAGATCTCGGATCGCCTTGGCCACCAAAACTTGAGCCGCCATAGCGCATTTGGCGTCACACGTGCCTCTCCCCAAGACCTTCCCTTGTTCGATTTCGGCGCCGAAGGGGTCGAACCGCCACACGTTGGGGTCTCCCACACCGACCACATCCATGTGGGTGCCTATCATGAGGACCGGTTTCTTCTCCGTCCCTTCGATGAGCGCCACTACGTTGGGTCGCGGATACTCGAGGCCCACCCTTTCGACCTTCTCCTTCGGCGCGGAAACGAGATCGGCGCGTACCCCGAGGGCATGGAATTCTTGCTTCATCCTCTGAGAAATCGCCGCGTAGTCGCCGTGGGGGAACACGCTGGGAATACGTACGAGCTCGCAGAAGAGGCTGACCAACTCGTCTTTATGCTGGTCTACGTATTCGACGACCCTTTTTCGTGTCGCACCGTTTCCAGGCATCTTTTGAACCTCGTGGCATCTTACCAGAACGACTGCGCGACCCGGAAAGCTTGCTTCGAGTACGGCTCTAGAGTACTTTGCCTGTGATAGAAACTTCTTCCGCCCTAGTGAATGATGCAATCAGTTCCTTGGCTCGCCATCCTTTCCGTCGTCGGGACCACCGCGATAGTCGCGGGTGAGGACTGGCCCGAGTTTCGCGGGAAGGGTCGGCTGGGAGTTTGGAACGAGGACGGCATCCTCGAGAGCTTCCCAGATCAGGGGCTCGACGTGATCTGGAGGACTCCCATCGGTAGCGGCTATTCCGGCCCGGCGGTTGCCGATGGACGGGTCTTCGTGACCGACTTCCGCCGCGTCGAACGCTTTCGTGGGTTCGAGCGGATTCTCTGCCTCGACGAGCAGAGCGGCGAGATCTTGTGGGAAAGAGAGTGGGAGGCCGACTACACCGGACTTCACGAGATCTTTGCCATCGGCCCCCGCGCCACCCCTACCGTCGACGGAACCCGCGTCTACGTCTTGGGAACTATGGGCAAGCTCGTGGTCCTGGACGTGGCATCGGGTCACATCCTTTGGCAAAAGGATTTTGTCGAAGACTACGGGGCAACGATTCCGTTCTGGGGAATGGCGGGCGCACCGCTCGTCGACGGAGAAAGGGTCATCTGTGTGGTGGCGGGGGAGCCCGATGCCAAGGTGGTCGCCTTCGACAAACTGACCGGCAAGGAGATCTGGCGGGCGCTCTCATCGGACTGGGAGCCTGGCTACAGTCAGCCCACCATCGTCGAGATCGCCGACCAACGCCAGCTCATCATTTGGCATCCCCGAGCTATCAGCTCGCTCGATCCGGAAACCGGGGAGATCTACTGGGAGGAGCCTTTCAACGTTGAGATGGGAATGACTGTCTCCACACCGATAGTCGCGGGCCGGTATCTGTTCGTCTCCTCGTTCTTCGACGGTGCCCGCATGTTGAGGGTGAACGAAGACGATGCCGGCGTGACCGTGGTGTGGAGGAGCACCGGTGAGAGCGAGATCAACACCACCCGAGTTCACACGGTCATCAACACCGCGGTCATCGAAGACGGCTATCTTTACGGTATCGATGCCTACGGACAACTCCGCTGCCTCGATGCGAGAACGGGCGAGCGTCTCTGGGAGACCCTCGCGGTGACGATAGAAAAAGCGCGCCACGCCGCCGCACACTTCGTCCAGAACGGCGATCGCTACTTCATCAACAACGACCGGGGAGAGCTCATCATCGCTCGATTTCGGCCGGAAGGCTATGAAGAGGTAAGTCGTACTCAGCTCGTCAAGCCTACCTCCGCCACCACCGCCCGCCGAGAGCTCGGAGCCGTGGCCTGGTCCCATCCGGCCTACGCTAACCGACACATCTTTGCTCGCAACGACGAGGAGATCCTCAAGGCTTCTCTGGCCAAGGAATAGCCGCAACGCGGTGGCGTTTCTTGCGGGGCTCGGCACAGGTCTGGTATCGTCGATTCATCATGGCTGCCAAAGACGACAAAGCCATAGAGGCGGAGTATCGGGAAAAGAGACCTCTCTATGAACGACTGTGCCGAGAGGTGGTCGTCAACCTCGAGGAACTCGTCAAAGTACTCCATCATGCCGAAGATTCCTCAATCCTCAGTTGACACCAATTCTCCGTCGCGCCTGGGCCGCGGCCTCATCAAAAGCGCGGTCTAACTTGGCATTGATGCCACGACACCCGGCCACCACCCGGACTGCAAATTCTACGTACTCCGCTTGCCTCTCCCGAGACCATCCAGCCGGTGGGCCCTTAGCAATATCGCGGACGTTACATATCTTGTCCGCGATCTCCAGTTGCTTGGCCGCATCGGACATCGTCGGCGCAGACGTAACCTGAAGTTCCTTTCGCGCGGCTTTAGGGAGTGATTTGTCGTCGGATACCTCTGCCACCAAACCTCGCACCTCCGACCCGAATCGCTCTTCCAACTCTTCGAAAGTGGTCTCGGTGTCTTCAACGGTGTCATGCAACAGTGCCGCGGCAAGCAAGGTGTGATCGGTCACACCCGCCTCCGAGGTTAGGACGTTGGCGACCGCGAGAGGATGATTGATGTACGGGGAGGCTTCCTCGTCCTTTCGGCGTTGATCGCGGTGTTTTCCTGCCGCGAAGGAAGCTGCTTCGAGTACCGTGGCCAGGTTCACAATGTCACTTTAACGTAAGAGTAGGGGCAGTACGCTACTTTCGAATGGAGCAACGACTGCCGTCCAGCACACAAACACGGCAATGATGCCGAAAAGCGAGACTCGCGCCAGCGTCCGCCGCCGGCCGCTCTCGCCCCTCGCAAGATCCAACAGGAGGTCCCATGGGATCCAGAACGCATAGGTCAGAAAGAATGTACGGAAGGTCGCCCTCATCGTTACCGCGAATCCGATTTGCATGAAGAAGAGGCATGGGACAATCACGATCCGGGCCCGACGGCTGAAGAGCGCCAGCGGAGAGAGGAGCTCGAGAGCCAGGGCGCCGACGGACAGCACCTGCCCGAGCAAGACGTTTCCGGCTAGCCAGTGGGAAAGTGGGCCCAAATCAATGACCTGCACGGTGAGGGAGAGGTTGTTCGACAGAAACCACTCGAGTCCGCCCAGACGAAGCTTCGCAATGCCACCGGCGAAGAAGACGGACACGAACACCAGCTGCATCAGTCGCACCGGCCAGGAGTAGGTCCCCCGCGCCGCCTCTTCCGGAATTCGATGGTTGCGGCCTCGCCATCGTCTCACCAGGCTGTCGACCGAGAACGCGTCTCCACAGCGAGACATCGCGAAGATGCCGAACATGATGAAGAAGTGGCCCTCCGCTGGCTCGACGAAACCGAAGGATTGACGCATTCCAAAAAGATAGAGTCCGCTGAGAAACGTGACGGCAAAGGCGGCCCGCGAAAAGAGGCCGATGAACCCGAGGGCCAGGGCAATGAAGAAAACGCGCTGGAGCACTAGGACGAATGCGGGCGACGGTATATCGATTCCCAGTGCATGTATGAGCGGAACCGGCAACCAGAAAGCATCGGAGACGTTGAGCCAGTGCGAGAAATCCCAAGACAGATGGGACCACAAGAACAAGCCGGACACGAGAGCCCGGGTGAGCCCCAAATTCTCGGGTCCCCATGGTTCGAACCAGAGCTCGTTCCACCGTTTGACGAAGCGCTTTTCTCCGTTATTCCCTCTCCCTTTGGGAGAGGGTAGGGTGAGGGCTCGGCTCATCGCTCGAGTCCCGTATCGGACATGACCTCGAAAATGAGCTCACGGTGGGGGAGTGAAGGAGCACGCGTCATCGCATCAGTCAAGGAGAGGGTGGCAGGATTCGAGAAATCCCGCTTCATCAGGTAGAGCCTCACTCCAACGAGAGAAGGTTCCCCGGGCGTTCGGTTCTGGTTGTATCGATTCTGGATGTCGAGCAAGGCCTTCCGTATCAAGCGCTCGTTGGCCTTAGCTCTCGCCCTGAGATCGGCGACTCCGTCCGCCGCCGGCCCTCCGGCGAACATGGAGCCCGTACGTCGATTCCCCAGCATCTTATTGAATGCCATCATCATCGACACCGGGTACTGGGGTGTCACGTGTCTTGATTCTACGACGTGCTCTTCGCCTTCTCCGTCGACCCCGACTGGGAACAGAGCCAGATGTGCCGCCACGTCTCCCCTCGACCAGTAGGTGGACCACGACTGCACCGTGTGAGCAAACATCGGGTAGTTGTTGAAGGGCCAGGGCTTCGCGTCGAGGCCGATGGCGGTGATGACCCCTGCCAGAACGATCAGGATGGTCGCGTTCGCTCGCCACATAGCTCGTTTATATCCTATCCGACAAGGTTTAACGCAACACCCAGGGAAGAACTGCCGTCCAGCCCACGAACGTGGCTAACAGGGCGGCGAGTGCAAGCCGTGCCAGGGTCCTTCGCCTCGACCGACTACCACGAGCCATATCGAGGAGACGATCCCAGGGAATCCAAAACGCGTAGGTCAGAAAGAACGTCTGGAAGAGCGCTCGCATCGTCACCGCGAAGCCTACCTGGAGGAGCAACAAGCACGGTACGATCACGATGCGCGCGCGCCAACTGAAAAACGCGAGAACAGAAGCCAACTCGAGACCAACCGCCATGACGGCGAGGAGTTGACCGATGAGTACTTTCCCGGCGAGCCAGTGCGAGAGTGGCCCTAGGTCGATGACCTGCACGGCGAGCGCGAGGTTGTCGGAGAAGATCCAGTCGAGGCCGCCTAGCCGCATTTTCGCTACGCCACCCGCGAAGAACACCGACACGAAGAGCAACTGCATGAGGCGGACCGGCCAGGAGTAGCTTCCCCGCTTCACCTCCTCGGGAATGTGGTCGGGCCGGCCCCGCAGCCGACGGATCAGGTGGTCGAAGGAAAACGCATCGCCGCACCGCGACATGGCGAAGATCCCGAACATGAGGATGAAGTGCCCTTCCGCGGGCGCGATGGAGCCGAACGATTGGCGCATGCCGAAAACGTAGAGCCACGTGAAACACGAGATCGCGAAGGCGGTTCGCGTAAAGAGACCGACAAATCCGAGTGTCAACGATATGAGGAAAATGCGCTGGATGAACTGCACGAAGGCCGCCGATGGAATGTCGAGTCCGAGCAGGCGGAAGAGAGGGATAGGCATCCAGAAAGCGTCGGAAACCTCCGTCCAAACGGATAGATCCCAGGATAGATGAGACCAGAGAAAAAGGCCCGAAACCAGCGCTCTAGAGAGGCCCAGGTTTTCGGGTCCCCAGGGTTGGAACCATAGGTTGTTCCAGGCGTTAAAAAGGCGTTTTTCTCCGTTATTCCCTCTCCCTTTGGGAGAGGGTAGGGTGAGAGATTCGATCGCTCGAGTCACGGAACGGGCATAACCTCGAAGATAAGCACGCGGTGCGGGAGTGTTGGCCCGCGCTCGACCGCATCACTCAAGGAGAGAGTCTCAGGTCTCGAGTAGTCGCGCTTCATGAGATAGAGCCTCATTCCGATCAGGGGAGGCTCGTCGCTCTGGCGACGCCGGTTGTATCGTTCCTTCAGGTCGAGCAACGCTTTGCGCAGGACGGCCTTCTTCTTTATCGCCCTCGCTCGGAGGTCCGCCACTCCGGGTTCCGCCGGCGAGCCCGGAAATATGGATCCTTTCCAATTCCCCAGCATCTTGTTGAAGGACATCATGGTCGAGACCGTGTGGTGGGGTGACACGTGCCTCGCTTTCAGGACGTGCTCACGCTGGGGTTCTTCGCCATCGACCCCCAGGGGGATGAGGGCGAGGTGCGCGGCGACGTCCCCTCGCGCCCAGTAAACGGGCCACGACCGCACGGTGTGCGCAAACATTGGATAGTTGTTGAAGGGCCACGGCTTCGTGTCGAGGCCGATGGCGGTGATGACGCCTACGAGAACGAAGAGGATGGTCGCGTTCGCGCGCCACATGCTTGAAAAGCTCTTGTTCCCTTTTCCCTCTCCCCCCTGGGGGAGGGCAGGCGTCAACTAGATCTCGTGCCGCTATCCATTGCGTCAGACGCCGGGTGAGGGGTCAGCCTGATTCAAACCCACACACGTTCAGTGCAGCAATAGCATAGATCTTCGTCTGATTCACGAGCTCTTCGATCGTTAGGTACTCGTTCGGCTTGTGGACCCGCGAAATATGCCCCGGTCCATAGGTCACACCGGGAATGCCTCGAGCGAGGAACGCCTGCAGCTCGCCTGCCCCGACAATCGAGCCGTACTCGGCGTCGACGCCCACAGCTTTCGCGGCGTCTTTGATGGACGTTACCAAAGGCTCGTCTTCTTTGATCTCGAAGGTTTGCCTCTCGCTGAAGATCGTAACATTGCCGATTTTGAACTCAGGATCCGATTCCTGAAGCTCCTTGATAGTCCGGTCGATCTCACCTCGCATCCTCTCGGTCGAGTAGGGAGCGACCACGCGAATTTCGAGACCCACCTTGCACGCATTCGGTATGTCCCCAAAGCGCTTGGCCACGCCCTCCACCGCAACGACATTGAGGCTTTCTCTTCCTTGCCGCGGTCCGTCCTTGAGCTCGACTCCTTTCAAGGCCTCCATGAACATCGCCGCCTTGTCGATGGCGTTGACGCCGTAGGGAGTAGCCGCGTGAGCCGTCTCGCCAACGATCTCGTACTCTAGGATGAGCCTGCCCTTGAAAGAGCCGCAGATATTTTCCAGTCCGGATGCTTCACCGTTGATGATCATATCCGGTAGGGGAAATCCTGCGTCCTCGAGACCTTGCTCTGCCAGGAACGTCATGCCGGGCCACTTGAGGTGATCGAAGCGCCCTTCATCGTCGACCGAGGACACCAGCATGAGACTGCCCTTGAGCCGGATCCCCAGGTCTCGGATGGCTTTCGCTGTGAACACCTGGGCCGCCATCGCCGACTTGGCGTCGCAGGTTCCTCGTCCCCAAACTCTCCCACCGTCAACAGTGCCTCCAAAGGGGTCGAATTGCCAGTCGTCGGGATCGTCGATATCGACGACGTCCATGTGGGTTCCCAACATCAAGACAGGGCCGTTGTTCGCACCGTCGATCATACCCACGACATTAGGTCGAGGATATTCGAGGCCCGCTTTTTCGACCTTGTCCCTGGGGGCGCAGATGAATTCGGTCCGGACCCCGGCGGCTTCGAGCTCCGTCTTCATCCGCTCCGAGATGGCTTCGTACTCGCCTGGGGGGAAAACGCTGGGTAGGCGTACCAGATCGCAAAATAGGGACACCAGCGTGTCCCGGTGCTCATCGATATAGCTGCTGATGCCCTTGGCAGCCGCCGCGCCGTCCTGCTGCATACGGTATACCGTCATGTGGCCCATTCTATCAGAAAGAAGTGTGCGGCGAGTTGTCAATTAGCGTCATGTGTGATTATAGATTTTCCGGACGACGCCTGGGTTTGCAGCATTGTTGTCCGGTTGATGCTGCGATAACATGCCTGACGCGTGAACAAGAGCTCTCCGCACCCTCCCTATCGGGCCAGGCTCCACGAGGTGATCTTCGAGGCCGATACCCCAGCGGGAAAGGCCTTCGACGTCGCTCTCCTCGTCCTCATTGTGGCCAGTGTTCTCGCCGTGATGCTGGAGAGCGTGGCTTCCGTCCGCGAGCACTATGGGGCCGTGCTCCGAGGATTCGAGTGGCTGGTTACTATCCTCTTTACTATCGAGTACGCTCTGCGTCTCTACTCGGTGGGAAGGCCTCTTGCTTATGCGCGTAGCTTCTTCGGCGTTGTTGACCTTCTTACCATCCTGCCTTCGTACCTGAGCCTCGTCTTCACGGGTGCTCAGTCGCTCCTCGTCATTCGGGCTCTGCGACTCCTTCGGGTCTTTCGCGTACTCAAGCTAGTGAGGTTCGTGGGAGAGGCGTCACAGCTTCGAGAAGCGCTTCACGCCAGCGCTCGAAAGATCGCCATCTTCATCGGCGCGGTCCTGACCGTAGCCCTCATCGTCGGCGCCCTTATTTATCTCATCGAAGGGGAAGAGAGTGGCTTCACGAGCATCCCCCAGGGCATGTACTGGGCCATCGTGACGATGACGACCGTGGGTTATGGAGATGTCTCGCCGCAAACGGTCTGGGGAAAGTTCCTCGCCACCGTCATCATGATCCTTGGCTACGGCATCATTGCTGTACCGACGGGAATCGTAAGCGTCGAGATGCACGCGGCTTCGAAGCAAACCATCAGTACCCAGGCTTGTCCGAGCTGTTCCAGCGAGGGACACGATGCGGACGCCACGTTTTGCAAGAACTGCGGCACGCGTTTGTAGCCTTTATTCGGAAGGGGATCCCGCTCGCCTCGATACATCTGGTCGGGGTAAGGTGACCCTCTCTCGTTTCGGAAGCGGAGGACGCTCAAAATGGCAAGCTCTGATTGGTCACGACGTGGTTTCTTGACGGCGGCTGGACTCCTCGGTGCTTCGCGCTTACTGGCCCCGTTGGCGAAGGGTGAGTCTTCGACGAAGCCGAGCCAGAGCCGGCGTCAGAAAATCATTCTCGATGTCGATACCGGTACCGACGACGCGGTGGCCCTCATGTTTGGTGCGCTTCATCCGGATCTCGAGCTCGTAGCGGCGACGACCGTGAACGGGAACGTGCCCGTCGAGTACTGTACCGAGAACTCTCTGCGCGTCTTCGACTACATCGGTGTGGACGTTCCGGTCTATGAGGGCATGGCGACGCCCATCTTCCGCCCCGATTTCCCGGTGCCGCGTAAGGAACGGACGAGCAGCATGACGGGCGGGACCATCCATGGCGGACACTTGGAGCTTCCGCCTGCCAAGTCGAAACAGCAGTCGATGACCGCTGTCGATTTTCTGATTGAGACCTACTCGCGGCCCGAGTCCAAAGACATTATTTTGGTCCCGGTGGGACCGCTTTCGAATGTCGCGATGGCGCTCAAACAGTCGCCGAGGATCGTGGAGAACATCCCAGAAATCGTCATCATGGGTGGTGCGCATGAGATCGGCAACGTAACCGCATCCGCGGAGTTCAACGTCTGGGCGGATCCGGAGGCGGCTCGGGTCGTACTCAATAGCGGGATCAAGAATGTGACGATGGTGCCGCTGGATGCGACACACCGAGCGCTCGTTTCTCTGGGTGACTGCAAGAAGCTTCGGGCGCTAGGCACGCCGGCGGGGGAGGCCGCTGCTATCTTTACCGAGCGACGCGTTCGCGGATATCTCGAGTTCCAACCGTCGGGCCGGCCCGCGGCGCCGGTTCACGATGCGCTCGCGGTTGCTTCGATCGTCAATCCTTCTGTGATTTCAACGGTGCACGCTTACGTCGACGTCGAGACCCATGGCGAGCTGACGGTCGGCAAAACGGTCGTCGACACGCGCCCGCGAAGCGCCAAGAGTCCAAACGCATACGTTGCGCTCGATGCAGACGAGCCGCTATTCGTCAGGATGTTGCTAGAAACGATGGGGCGAACGGCATAGAACCGCTCGCTGACGGGGCCAGCAGAATTAGTGGGCATCGGCCAGCCCACCATCTGACGAACGTCGGAAGCACTTCCTAGCTTGCTCTTTCCTTGGGAAACAGGAACGTGCTCACCTGCTCGGAAACAAGGCTGCAAAGATCCAAAGCGTCCTGCATGTGACGGACGTCGGCCACGTGCTCTGGCCAAGCTCCAAGATCTTTTTCTTTGTTCTTATCGTCCACTTGCGCGATATGAATGCGAATTCTGTATTTCATCGGGAACCTCCGAGTACGAAAAGCAGTAGGACATCGGGCGCCAATATAGCTACTCGCACAAGTCTTGGGAAGTGGTGGAATCCCCGCGGTAGGCTTGCCGGCCGCAGTCGTGCTTGCGCAACGCGTTATAATAGAAGCAGATCGACCAACTTTCAGCCAGCACAAACAGAAAAGGTGTCTCGAAAATGCCTGGAACCACGCGAAAAAAGGCGAAGAAACAGAAGCAACCGTCCACGAAAACTCGATCTGTCCGTACCAAGCCGCAGCGAAAACCCGAGGTGGCACCACAGACTTCAGACCTCGAGGGCCGCATCCAAGAGCGTGCCTACCACATTTTTCTGAACCGGAATGGCGCGCCTGGAGAAGCACTCGGCGACTGGCTGCAAGCGGAGCGGGAGCTCACCGGTTGAAAGCTTGAATATGGTGGAGCGGCGATGGCTCACCGGGCTCGGCGCCATCGCCCTGCTCTGGACCGGCTGCACCTCACCCGAGGATCCACTGCGGCCGGGCCGTCCGCCGGGCGGCTCATTCGTTCTCGACCGTGCGGGCGTGGTCCATACCGAGTCTTTCGAACGAATGAACCAGACTCTCGAGGCGCTTCTTCGGGAGACCGATATCGAGATCCTCGCGGTGTCGATGCCTTCGCTCGGAGGGCATCCGATCGGAAGCTTCACCGAGGAGCTCTTCGAGCGTTGGGAAGTCGGTGAGCGAACACGGGCGAACCGCGGTGTGCTCCTCGTGGTGGCTGCGGAGGAGGAGCGAGTACGGCTCGCGGTGAGCTATGACCTGGAGGATATTTTTACCGATACCTTTATCTCGGTCATCGAGCACGAGCAACTCGTGCCCTACTTCGAAAGCAACATGATCGGAGAAGGTGTCGAGGCGACGATGGAGCTTCTCGCCAGGCGCGCTTACGAAAAGATCCGTGGGCAGGCCTATGATCCTCTCGAGGCCCGGTCAGACGTAGGCCGTTATCGTGCCGGCGGCGCGGGTGTGGAAACAGAAGTCGATCTCGACAATTCCGAAGGGGGCTCACCTGCGGCAGCCGAACCGGTGGACGCCGCACTTGAAGACTACTTCGGGCCGCAGCCGACGCCCGGCGAGGCGTGGGCGCGCTTTGTCGAAGTCAATCGCCGTCTCATTAAGGATACTTCTCTTGGACTCTACGACGAGGCCACGCAGGTCCATTTGCAGAGGCGTCCCAACACGGATGCCGGCCAAAAGCATCTGGCCAACCTGTACGATGGCCACTCGCCTACGATCCGAGAGCAAGGGGATCGTGCGGTGATCCTTTTTCTTGACGATCCTGATCGCCTTCGGGCTCCGTGGTTCTTCCATCGCGGTGTCGATGGCTGGCAGTTGGACGGTTCGGTTCTCCCCAACGTTATCGTCTACAACCACCGGAATCAGTGGCGCTTCAAGAGCCTTGACCACGCCTACATGTTTGCCTTCGACGACTACGTCTTTGATCCGCACGGTTTTGCGACGCCACCAGGTAGGTAAACCCCTGCTCCGCGGCTCGACCAAATGGTACCATCCCTCCTAGAAGAGGAGCATCATGATTGTCGACTGCGCCGTTTACAAGCAGGGGCGACGTCTGCCGGGGGGGTTCACACCGGAGGCGGCCCTCCGCGTGAGTCGGGACGAAGACGCTTTCGTTTGGATTGGGCTTCACGAGCCGACTCCCGAGGAGTTCGAAGTGGTGAGGCGCGAGTTCGATCTTCACGAGCTCGCGGTCGAAGACGCCATCAAGGCGCATCAGCGACCCAAGCTCGAAACCTACGACGACTCGGTGCTCCTCGTTTTGAAGCCGGCGCGCTACGTGGACACGGAGGAAGTGGTCGAGCTCGGCGAGATTCTGATCTTCCTCGGGCCCGGGTTCATCGTCGTCGTCCGACATGGGCAAACGACTGGGCTCCAGGAAGTGCGGCAGTCGATCGAGGCCCGGCCGGAGTTCCTTACCCTCGGTCCTAGCGCGGTCCTGCACGCCATCGTGGACCGGATCGTGGACGACTATTTTCCAGTAGTAAACGGTCTCGAGCTCGACATCGACCAGGTGGAAGAGGCTGTTTTTTTTCGGAGGAGCGGACCAATCCGGTTGAGCGTATCTACTACTTGAAGCGAGAGGTGCTCGAGTTCCGCCGTGCCACCGCTCCTCTTCTGAATCCGCTCAATCTTTTGGCGGTTCGTACGCTGCCTCAGGTGCATGACGATGTTCGGGAATACTTTCGGGACGTCTACGATCATTTGTTGCGGATCAACGAGCAGGTCGATGCCTACCGTGATCTGCTGACCAGCATCCTCGATGCCAACCTGACCCAAGTGAGCGTGCGGCAAAACGAGGACATGAGGCGGATTTCGGCTTGGGTGGCGATCGCGGTCGTACCGACGATGATTGCCGGGATCTACGGTATGAATTTCAAGAACATGCCGGAGCTCGAGACTCCGTTTGGCTATCCTGCGGTTTTGGGGTTTATGGCCGCCGCGTGCGGGGCGCTCTACTTCTTTTTCAGAAGGCGGGGTTGGTTTTGATTCGGATTTACGAAGAGCCTTGGTGATCACGAGCCGGGAACGGAGGCTCGGTGGAGCGCCGGGTTCCAACCCAGTAAAGAACTGCCCCCACCAGCAAGAAGGCTAGAAACCCACCGATAACCTTCGCTTCGAAGAGCCACACGCCAGCAGTGTTCTCCGGTGGCACGAGTGCCATCGCCATCGCGATTACCGTCGTCACGAGGCCGGCCACTCCGGCGAGTGTCGCGGCCGTGCGGCTCTTGAGAAAGTCGGACTTCTCCGCGTCGCGTCTGCTCCGTATCACGGCGTACGCGGCGAAGAGATAAACGTACGGAAGGAAGTAAACGAGGAGAGTAGTGTCGAGAAGAATGAGATACGCCTCTTGGACGGTGGTCCCCGCGAAGCTGATGACGACGAACAAGGCGGCGATGATGGCCTGGACGATGACAGCGACGTAAGGGGAGCCGTACTTGGGATGAACCCGACCCAAAGATGCCGGTAGGAAGCGGTCGATACCGGCGACGAACGGCATGCGGGCGGCGCCGGTAAACCATGCCATGAGGCCGCCGATCCCACCCAATGTGATGAGTAGCGCCAGCAGATTGGTCGTCCAGCTGACTCCCAACTTGTCCGCAACGGCCGCGATCCCTTGGAGGAATCCGGTAATGATGTTGATGTCGGCACGGGGCAGCGCGACTAAGAGCGCGAAGGTTCCGAGAACATAAATTCCTGCAATCACGACGCGGAGATGACGGTCGCTCGGGGAATCGTTCGTTCGGGATCTTTCACTTCGCCGGCGAGCACCGCCGCCAGCTCGAGGCCGGCGAATCCGAAACAGATCGCTGCGAAGAACGACAGCTTGCCGAACGTCAGGATGTCGGCGAAGAAACTTTCCGCCGGCATCGGGTTCGCGGAACCGTAGCGGACCAGGGCAATAGCGCCGAAGAGGAGGAGAGCGCCCCCCGTCACCCAGGTGCCGATGCCACCCACATTGTGCACCCATCGACCCGATTGAAGACCGAAGACGTTGGCCAGGGTCACGATTAGGATGGCGAGCAAGGAGAACGCCATAACATATGGCTTGCTCTCGCCAAGTTCCTGGTAACCGCTTCCGGCGATGAACACCGAGATGCCGGCCAGGTAAACGAGCAGGTTCGGGAAGTAGACCAGATTATTGGTCCAGTAGCACCAGCCGGCCATGAAGCCATGAAAGTCTCCAAAGACGCTCCTGGTCCACGAGTACACCCCTCCCTCTTCAGGCATCCGCCTCGTGAGCTCCATGACCGCGACTGCCTGAGGTAGGAAGAAGAATGCGAGGGCCGCGACCCATAGGGTCATCGAAGTGTTGCCGCCGGCCGCCGCCACGGAGATCCATCGGAAGCCCACGATGGCGGCGACGTTGAACAGGACGACGTCCCGTACGTCGAGGGTTTTTCGGAGCTCTGTCATCCGGGATGGGATCACAGAGAAGAAACCGCGTGGGATGGGAGGCGACTGGTCTTGACGCTATGGGATGCGATAGCCACGTTCTCTCTGGCAAACATAGCACAGCTTGTCGCGCCTGGGATCCCCGTCAGGAAGGTGGTTTCGTATAATTGAACGTAGGATGGCGGAAGAGCTTCCAGAGCGCATCGTCCGGTTCTTGAATCGCGGGCAATACCGTGCCGCGTTGCGTACAGCGGAAGAAGCCGTGCGCCGTGCGCCGGACAGGGCAGAGTGCCACTATGCGCTCGGCCAGGTGCTCACTCAGCTAGGCACGATCCCCGAGGCCGATCGCTCCTTCGCTTGTGCCGCAGAGCTCCAGCCGGCGAACTACTTCCTTCCATACCGTATGGAACGTTCAGAGTTCGAGGCGTTGGTGGAAGAAGTCTTGGCATCCCTTCCGACCGAGTTCGCATGCCATCTAGAGAATGTGGAGGTTGCGGTGGATGGAGCACCGGGTCGAGACCTTCTTCGAGAGGGAGGCATCGAGCACGACCTCCTCGGCTTGTATCAGGGTGAGATGATTCAGAATGATGAGTGGGGGCTTCCAGACCGCATCATCCTTTTTCAGAGAAACTTGGAGAACATCTCGCCGGATCGTGGGACGCTGGTCAGAGAAATCCAGGACACGGTGTTGCACGAGGTGGGCCACCACCTCGGGATGGAGGAGGACCAACTCGAGGAAATCGAAAACGACCCCGATGATCCCGATGAAGGGGAGTCAAACTTCTAAGCTATTCACCTCCCCATTGCTTCCAGGCGAGTGCGCCAACCATATAGACCCAGTACAGGATGATGGCTAGGGCGGTGGCGCGCACTATCTCCTTCAACTTTCCGCGGAGGTGGGCCTTGCGGCTCGCAGGCATCAGCCAGTAGACGAGGGCCGCGACTACAACCAGGATCAGGATGACGCGAATCCGGAACATCGGAGAGGACGGAAACTAGTGCTGGGTCAGAAAGGCATCGACTTCTTTGTGGAGCTCGTCCCTGCGGTTGGCATCGACGAACGCGGCGTCGATGGAGTTCCTCACCAAGCGCTCGATTTCGTCGCGTCCAAGGCTGAGCGCTTCTGCGACGGCGAGGAAATTGTCACCGATGTAGCCGCCGAAGTAAGACGGGTCGTCGGAGTTCACCGTGGCCCGGAGGCCAAGATCCAACAAATCCTTGAGGTTGTGATCCTCTAGCTTGTCGAAGACGCGGAGCTTCACGTTCGAGAGTGGACAGACAGTGAGGGGTATCTGATCCGCGCGCAGGCGCTCGACGAGCTCATCGTCTTCTACGGCACGCACACCGTGATCGATCCGCTCGGCCCCCAAATTGTCGAGGGCCTGCCACACGTACTCCGATGGGCCTTCTTCCCCCGCATGGGCGACGACGCGAAACCCTTCGACCCGCGCCCGGTTGAAGACGTCGGCGAATTTTACCGGGGGATTACCGACTTCGGCAGAGTCGAGACCCACGCCGATGATCTGGTCTTTGAAGTCGAGCGCTTGTTCGAGCGTCTCCATCGCCTCCTCGGCACTTAGATCGCGGAGGAAGCACATGATGAGCCCGCTCGAGATGCCGAACTGCGTTTTCGCATCGGCCAGGGCGCGCTGAATTCCGGTCACGATGGTTTCGAACGAAACGCCCTCGATCGTATGCGTTTGGGGGTCGAAGAAGATCTCTGTATGGCGGACATTCTGTTCGTGAACTCGTTCGAGGTATGCCCATGTGAGCTCGAAGAAGTCCCGTTCCTCGCGAAGCACCCGAGCGCCTTGGTAGTAGATGTCGAGAAAGGACTGAAGGTCGCTGAAATCGTATGCACCGCGCACCTCTTCGACCGATTTGTAGGGGAGCGGAATGTGGTTTCGTTGCTCGAGCTCGAACATGTGCTCCGGTTCGAGCGTACCTTCGATGTGGAGATGGAGCTCGACCTTGGGGATTTCGCGGATGAGGGAGACGAGCTCTTTCATTCGGCTCAAATACTCGGTGGTTGAAACCCGCCCAAGGCAGTCTCCAGATATTTTGCCACGGCGAGAGTGACATCCTCGCGTCCCGGGCGGCCGACGACCTGGACACCGATCGGCAGCCCTGCCGGGGAAGTGCCTCCGCGCACGACGGTGGCCGGCCATCCAGTCAGGTTGTAGATGAAGGTGTAGCTAAAACCGAGGAAAGACTCATCGGTGGTCATGGATCCGTGAATGACCGCGACATCTGAATTGACCGGACATACGACGACATCGTAGTCTCCGAGAAAGGTAGTCAAGCGACTCCGAAAATCCCACCAACGCGTGACCAAGGCGTCGAGCTCCGCGGCCGGCAGGGGTGGAGTGCCCATGATGTCTTGCAGCGAATGTTCGGTCGTTCCATACATGTTGAGAAGCCTTCGGAAGGCCGCGCCGCCGTCCGCGAAGTAAAGGGCGAGGAAATCGTAACCCTGCTCGAGGGCAGGAGGACGGATCTCATCGACGGAGATTTGGCCGTCTGCGAGAGCCTTGGCCGCCGCGCGGACGACCTCGATGATCTCTGGGATGGGCGTAGCAATCCCGTTGTCGGTGTGGAAGGAGACCCGGAGTTTCTTGAGGTCGACATCCTTGGGATCGCCGAAAGGCATCTCGATGATGCCTGGATCGATCCAGTCGGGCCCCGCGATGATGGGAAGAATCAACGACAGGTCATCGACGTAGCGGGCAAGGGGGCCGATCTGCTGAAGCGAGTCGAGCATTCCGCCAAAGGGATATATGTGTCCGGTACGGGGAACACGGCCGGCGCTCGGTTTAATGCCGGCGATGCCGTTCCAGTTGGCGGGAAGGCGAATGCTTCCGCCGTAGTCGCTTCCGATGTCGAAGGGCGAGCCCCCCGCGGCTACGATGGCGGCGGCACCACCGCTGCTTCCTCCACTGGTCCTTTTGATGTCGTAGGGATTACTGGTGCGCCCATAGATGAGATTGTTGGTCTCGAAGGAAAGCGTCAACTCGGGCGTATTGGTTTTTCCGAGCAAGATCGCACCCGCTTCGCGTAGTCGCGCCACGACGGTCGCATCCTTTTTCGGGACGAACGCCGCGCGTCCCTTCGTGCCGCCAGTCGAGATGACACCCTCGGTATCGAAAGAATCCTTGATGGTCATCGGAACGCCATGTAGGGGACCCTTGAGCTCTCCTTTGGCCAGGGCGGCGTCCGCTTCACGAGCTTCCTTGAGCGCTCGGTCGGCCACCAGCTGCACGACGGCGTTGAGCTTGGGGTTCACTTCTTCGATGCGATCGAGATGGGCCTTCACGACTTCTTCCGATGAAACCCGTTTCGTTCGGATGGCGTCGGCGAGCGCTTCCGTGGACGAGTACGTGAGTGGGTGCGCAAGTTGCTTTGGCACCGCCGTGCCGGCCGGCGCCGGTGTGGAACAGCCGGCGAGACTCGAATAGGCAACGCCGCCGCCGAGAAGCGCCATCATCTCTCTTCGAGAGAGCCCGGTACTCGATTCCGTCATCACTTACCTCCGCGCGGTGAGGATAGTAGCGAGGTGTATGGAAAGCAACTCCGCTATACTCGTCGCCTAGGGAGGATCCGATGAAGAAGTTAGGATTTTTGATAGCGGTTGGCGCTTTGGCCTTTGTGCCAGCGACGTTTCATGCCGCGCCCACCGTGTATCCCACCGGTACCACCATCTATAAACCAGATAAAGCGTGGAGTGGCTACACCATCTACCAAACGGAGGCGTCGCCGGGAGCGGTCCTGATCGACATGAACGGCAACATCGTCCGCAACTGGGAGCACATCGTAGGCTTTCCGGTCACGATGCTCCCGGGTGGGTACATCATGGGCGGGACCGTCGATCGAGTTACGGGAAGGTACGTCCATCACCTCGGCTCGGACGATGTAATTCAGGAAGACTGGGACGGTAACGTCGTCTGGAGGTTCGGCCAGGCGGACGAGATCGAAGTCGAGGGCAAGACGTCGTGGTCGGCCAGGCAGAATCACGATTTCGTTAGAGAAGGAGCCCCGGTCGGCTATTACGTGCCAGGGATGACACCGCTCGTGGATCGAGGGAAGACGCTAATACTCAGCCAGAAAAGCGGCCGCTGGCCAGAGGTTACTCAGGACTACTTGCCCCGGGCGGCCCGTATCATCGAAGTTACCTGGGAAGGCGAGATCCTCTGGGACTGGATGCCGGCGGAGCACTTCGAGGAGTTTGGGCATAGCGAGGCGGCTAAGAATACGATCATGCGCGGCTGCCAGAATCAGCATTGTGTATTCTTGAACGCCGCGGCTTACGTCGGCCCGAACAAATGGTACGACGCGGGGGACGAGCGGTTTCATCCCGACAACATTATTACTGACGACCGCGGCACGATCCTCTTCATCATCTCGAAGGAGACCGGCAAGATCGTTTGGAAAGTCGGCCCAGAATACACGTCGACCCCGGAGCTTCGAGCCTTGGGATCGATCATCGGTCCTCATAACACGCACATGATCCCGAGGGGGCTTCCCGGTGCGGGTAACATTCTGGTCTTCGACAATGGCGGCGCCGCGGGGTTCGGTCCTCCCAACCCGGGATCCCCGACCGGTGAGTGGAACGCTCTCCGGGACCATTCCCGAGTACTCGAGATCAATCCGACGACGCTCGAGATCGTTTGGCAATACACCGCCCGGACAACGGGATTCGTCCCCGTGGCCGAGGACTCCAAGTTCTTCAGTCACTACGCCAGCGGGGCGCAGCGCCTTCCCAATGGGAACACGTTGATCGTGGAAACGAGTTACGGTCGAATTTTCGAGGTCACGCCGCAAAGCGAGATCGTCTGGGAGTTTTTGAGTCCGTTCAACCACAACGAGAAGGCTCCGGCCTGGGAGCCGGAGCGGCCGGAAGGAAAGCTCAGCACGAAAGCGTTCTCGAATTACATCTATCGTGCCTACCGACTTCCATATGATTGGGTGCCGCAGCTAGAGCGGCCGGTGGAAGAGGCGGTCATCCCGCCCGCAAACGGAGAGTTCCGGGTGAGTCCGTAGGAGGCGTAGACCTACTTCTTTCTCTTCCTTCTTCTGGTTGGCGGTCTTTCCATTACATGCGGGTTGTTCAGAGGCTCGTGGGGAATGATGGAATTCTCGTCGGCGTCGAAAATGATGCGGGCGCCGTCGGGCAGCGGATAGGACGATCCGGCTTGCCCACTCGGAACGACGCGTGCCTCGTCGAGCTCTACGGTGATGTGATATCCAAGAACCCAGTACTTCAAATCCTCTAGTGACTGTGCAAAAAACTCTTCGGCCAGGTTCTGGAGTACCGGGCCTGACTTTCCCGAAATGCCGCTCAGTTGGCGAAAGGCCTGCAGTTTGTCCTCCCGATTCTCGGCTTTTCGTGCTTCCAGGAAAAGCTCGAGAGCTCGCTCGGTTACCGGGGGGCCGCTTCCGCTGATCTCACCGCCTTCGAAGCTGATCGTCTTGGCCGCACTTTCGTAGCTGATAGGGATGATGTCGGAAAGCGGGCGGATGGGTAGCTCGTATTGGTCCTCAGGAGGGGAACCCTCAAAGGTGAGCTGGGGGGCGGCCGTGAGAAGTCGTCCGAGTGCAACCTCCGATTCGCCGTCCAGCTGAATTGAAACCGGCTTGGGCCGCCATAGGTGGATGTCGATCTTCGCGTCTTCGTTCCAGTGCTCGAGGAAAAGCCCCGCGTAGAAATCGAGTGTAATGGCCATTGAACTTGGCCTCCCTCCATGGAGGCATATCGCTACGACGGGCCGGGTTGGGGAGCTTTTGGTGGCCTTAGAAGCAAAGGTCGTACCGACTGGTCAGACCTGCGAAGAGAGGGCCTAAGTAGCTCGGAGTCTGATGGTTGTGAAGACTCAACCGGGAACGAAGACGCGCGGCCCGGACTCGGGGTGTGGGTAAAGTCCAGCGGTCCTAGTTAACAGAACGGATATATTTGGATTGACACGCGAGGCGAGACCATGGTTTTATCTGCCAGCCTTGCCTGAGGGGTCGGGGTTTCCCAAACAACAGGAGGTCAGAATGAAACGGTTTATTGTGATTGGACTAGTGGCGGTCGTCGCCGGAGTTGCCCTGGTGTCTGCCAGCGGTGACGCGAAGGACGAACTCATCGGGCTCGACAAGAAGTGGGGCTCGGCGGCGATGAAGGCGGACAAGGCTACGCTCGAGGCCATCTATGCGGATGACGTGTTGGACGCGACCGCGGAGGGAGTTATCGGGAAGGCCGAGGCCGTCTCTGCTGCCGAAGTCGACGATGCGAACGCCACGTACGAGCCCACCGACTTCAAGGTGAACATGATTACCAAGGATGTGGCGGTGATGACCCATAGCGTTGAGGGTTCCACCAGCCTCCACGTCTGGGCCAAACGGGACGGAAATTGGGTGGTGGTTGGAACGGCTGCCGTCCCCATGGCGGATAGCCCCAGCACCGATCGTTAGCTTTTCTTCCGAGGCAGGGACCGCAAGTTGTCCCTGCCTCGACGTGTTTTTGATTCAGAATTCGAGCTCGATGACGGCTCGCTGTTCGTATCGGCCGGAGAACCGCGACAAGAAAAGAGCCAAGCGCATTTGCCATCCGTACTTGTCGACCATGACACGGATGCCACGATCCCGCTCCTCGCTATCCTCGATGACGCGCGCTTTCGCATCTACCCATTCGCCCTTCACGTTGCCTCGCATATCTGAAGGGGCCACGCGAGCGCGGCCATTGTTGCGAATGCGTTTCACTTTTCCCGAAGTAATACTCGTGTAGACGTAGGTCTTGCCATCCCCGGTAGCGATCCAGACTGGGGTCTTCACTTCCTGGCCGTTCTTGCGGAAGGTAGCCATGCTTACGTAACGCTCGCGGCCCGCGTCGATCATTGTCTGTTCCTTTCTGACTTCGCTCCGGCGTCGCCGCCTTCCATGCCCTGCTCGAACTCGTGGGGGTTCTCTCCCGTTCGCCAGCGCTTCACGAGGCGCTTTTCTCCTTCTGTTGCGAAGAACGCCGCGGTTTCGAGCTCGATCGAGAAAAGGCCAAAATCCATCCCTTCCGGACTCCAACCGATCTTCTCGAAGAGGACTTCGCCGTAACGTTTCCGGATCTTGGGATCTTGGATATCGACAGCGCGACCGTGCGCCTTGAACTCACCGTCGGTGGACATGCGGTCGGTGACGGTAGTGTGGATCGAGCAGCGTGGGTTGCGGCGTAGATCGAGGACCTTGAAAGAGAGCGGCATCATGCCGAGCTGGAGGTCGCTGTCTACGAAGACGAACTCGACCGGGCTGACGCGCGGCGAGCCGTCCTTGCGGAGGCTGCCCAGAATAAGAACCCCCGTCTTGTCGAGGAGTTCCTCTGCGGACTTTGCTATCTCCGGGGCCGCTTCTTTGAACTCTCCCCATTTCATTAGCTTGCTCCCGTTAGGACTTCTTGATTCCGCGGCCGATGACGAACTCGCCCGGCACATCATATGTTTTGCCGGTGCGGAAGGATTCGATAGAGGCCAAGTATTCCGAGTGTGCGTCATTGCGTGTTGGCTCGTCGAAGCGTGAGTAAGCGAGCGCCACGGGGCCACCTTCGAATGCGGCTCCACAGGCTGCTTCGGGGGATTCATAGTGAAGAATCGTGCTGATGCGATCGACCGCGACGTCCGTGAAACCGGCAGTCTCGAACTTCCGTTGTAGGGTGTCGTTCGTGCCCATGAGAAAAAAGAGAGGACAAACTTCGGACGTGACGCGGTGGTCCACAATGGGAAAAACCTCCGCCCAACCGCACCGGTCTCTCTGGCCCCATATCGCCACGGCGGCTCGACCTCCTGTCTTTAGGACACGGTGCATCTCCTGGACGGCTTTCGCTGTGTCCGGAACGTACATCAATCCGAGTGCGTTCAGGGTGACATCGAACCCACCGTCTTCGTATGTGAGCTGCTCGGCGTCCATGCGCTCGAACATGACGTTTCCGATGCCACGTTTCTTGGCTTCCACCGATGCCGTTTCGACCATCGTCTCGGAAATATCGGTGCCGATGATCTCCCCGTCAGGACCGATAGCTTCGGCAGCGGGGAAGGTGACCATCCCTGTGCCGCAAGAGTTGTCGAGGACGCGTTCGCCGGGTTGTAGCATCGCCATCTCGAGAAGCTTGGATTGCGCAGGTTCGAGCTGCTTCTGCCAGAACTTCTCGTAGTGGCCGGCCGCTTTATCCCAACCGTAGCGTTGTACGCGACGCTGTAGATTTGGATCCATCGTTGATTAATTGGGCTAACGGACGATCTCGACCTTGCGCTCGAGATCGAGGGCACGGGCCCAGTTGTCGTAATAGGGACTATGTCGGTCGGCCATGTCGAGCACCTTCATGACGTCTTCCTCGGGAGCGGTGCTCTCGAGTCTCACGACATAGCGGACCTTGTGGTAGCCAGGGGGTAACTCGTCGTGGCTGCCGAATCGGCCCCGTTCGTCGACGTCGGTGTGCACTTCGACTTCGATGTTGGACATGGGTACTTCGTATTTCGATGCCCAAAGAACATAGCCGATCGCCAGACATGCTCCGAAGGCGGCCCGCCCCAGGATGCCTGGAGTGGGGCCGGCGTCCTCGCCGCCCCCGGCCTTGGCCATGTCCGCGGTGAGCTTCCATGGGCCTTCCTCGATCTCACATTTTAAGCCATCGACGAGTCGGGTTTTGGAGACCACTGTCCTTTGGCCGAGCGAAGGACGCACGTTGACCGCTTTCGCTTGCCGTTCGAAGGTTGTCTTGATGGTTTCTCGGTCTGCCAAATTTCACCTCCAAGTGTGGGCGGCACATAAGATAACCTCAATGGCCGTCGGAGCGCCAGTCGCTCCGACTGTTTGCCGCTTTTCGGTCTTTTTGCCAGAATGGGGCCAGAATAGGGCCAGAATGGGATCGCCCCGTTTGTTCCTGCCACAAGGAGAACTTTGATGAAAGCCGCCTATATTATTGATGCCGTTCGCACTCCACGCGGAAGAGGGAAGCCCGGGAAGGGCGCACTGTCGGGAATTCACCCGCAAGAGCTTCTCGCGCAGGCGCTGGTACAAATCGCCGCGCGGACGGAAATCGAGCCGAGCGAGGTCGAAGACGTCATAGTCGGCTGTGTTTCACAAGCTGGGGAGCAAGGCGCCAACGTGGCGCGGAACGCCGTGCTCACCTCGGGTTGGCCGGTCGAGATTCCGGCGGTTTCTCTTAATCGTTTTTGCGCATCGGGTCTCCAGGCAGTGAATTTTGCCGCGATGGGTGTCGCGTCTGGCGCCCAGGATGTCGTCGTGGCGGGGGGTGTGGAGAGCATGTCGCGGGCGCCCATGGGATCGGATGGCGCTGGAGTGGACGGGAACAATCTCCGGCTCAGAGAGAAGCACTTTCAGGTTCCGCAAGGAATCAGCGCGGACCTGATCGCGTCGCGTGAGGGTTTCAGCCGCGAGGACGTGGACCGGTTCGCTCTCGAATCTCAGAAAAGGGCAGCTGCAGCGCAGAAGGATGGCCGCTTCGGCAAGAGTGTCTTCGCGGTGAAGGACCCGATGAGTGGCGAAGTGGTTTTGGAGGTCGATGAGCACCCTCGACCAGAGGCGACGCTAGAAGGTTTGGCGAGCCTCGATCCTGCTTTCGCCAAGCTGGGAAGCAAACCGGTTGGCCCGAACGGTGAGACCATGGACGAGATCGCTCTCGCCGTCTATCCCGAAGTGAAGACGATGAACCACGTGCATACAGCAGGTAACTCGAGCGGGATTGTGGACGGCGCGGGTGTGGTCTTGCTGGCGTCAGAGGATTACGTCAAGGCACATGGACTGAAACCGCGCGCAAAGATCCACGCTATCGCCGCGCTGGGCAGCGAGCCGATCATCATGTTGACGGCACCTGCACCGACCTCCAAGAAGGCACTTGCCAAAGCTGGAATGAAGGCCTCCGATGTGGATCTGTGGGAGATCAACGAAGCCTTCGCCACCGTGCCGCTTCAGACTATCAAGGAGCTCGGCATCGATCACGAGCGCGTCAACGTGAACGGGGGTGCCATCGCTTTGGGGCACCCGCTAGGTGGCACCGGCGCGATCTTGCTGGGCACCGCGCTCGACGAGCTCGAGCGGGCCAACCTCTCGACCGCCCTCGTGACGCTGTGTATCGGTGGTGGTCAGGGGGTCGCGACGATTATCGAGCGAGTGTGAACTCACACACCGAGTTTTTGGGCGGCAAGCTTCGTCCCTTCCACTCGGGCTCGGATCTTTGCGAACGCCGTCTCCCGGGCGGTTGACATATCGTCGCCGAACGGAGAGAAACCGCAGTCGTCCGTCGTGCCGAGCCGCTCCAGTGGGATGAACTCGGCCGCTTCGAGAACGCGCTCCATGACTTCCTCGGGGGCTTCGATCTCTGGGTTTATGGGATCGATCACGCCGACGAAGATCTTCTGACTGTCTCGGGAGTGCTCCTTGATGATGTCCAACACGCGCCGGCGATCGGGCTCACTGGCGAGCTGGATGTAGAAATTTCCTACGTCGAGCTCGAACAGGGTTGGTAGTAAGTCGGCGTAATCGACATCGGCGCTATGGGTCGAGTCCTGATCGCCACCCGGGCAGGTATGAATTCCGATCCGTTGTCTCTCCTCAGGCGAGAAGCGCTCTGTCACTTGGGCGTTCAGGGCGATAAAGTTATTCATGACGCCCTTCGAGGGATCGAGCTTCACCGATAGTCTTCCCTCGGTGAAATCGATCTGAACTTTCTCGGCACCTTGGTCGAGACAACGACGAATGTCCTTCTCGGCCTCTCCGACGAGGTCGTTCAAGAACTCAGCGCCCGAGTATCCTTTGATCCCGTCTTGCGGATAGAGAAGGCTCAAGGCAGAGGCGGAAATGACCGCTTGCTTCACCGGAACGTGAGCGTGCTTTTTAGCTTCTTCCAAATACCGATCGGCAAAGGTTTGATACCGGAAGGGGCCAGCGGTCAGCAGCGGGAGCTGACGCGTATGGCCGTCCTTGAAGGGAATCGTGACTCCGCCCGGCGCGAGGGTCTCGAGTCCGTGGATGGGGTAGGTCGCAAAACTCGGTTTCGTCTGCTCACCGTCGGTGATGATGGGGGAACCGGTGGCCTCGAACTGTTCGATGGTGTCGCGCACCGCCTGGTCGAAAAGGGCGTTTAGCTCCTCTTGCGAGATGCTTCCGGCGCCGAACGCCTGCATCCCTTCGATGAGAGCCTTTGGTCTTGGAATGCTGCCGATGGGCTCAGTCGGGATCGTCATTTTTAGAAACCTCTAGTAGACAACCAGCTCCAAGATTTCTAGGAGCCGTCTCACTCCCTGTTTCAACGACTCGACGGGCACGCGCTCGTCGTTTCCGTGGACGGTTTTGTCGAGCTCGGCTGGGACGATCGTGGGGTCGAAGCCGTAGCTCACGATGCCGAGGTCGCGAAAGAAGTGGCTGTCTGTGAATCCGGTGGAGACCATAGGGATGACATCCGCCTCGGGATAGTGTTCCTCGACCACGGTTCGGATGGCGCGATAGAGCTCGGTGTCGGTCGTTGAGACGGCGGGTGTGAAACCCATGATTTTCTCGATCCGAATCTTGGGGTCGTTGACAATGGATTCGAGAAGCGCGATGAACTCGTCATGGTCTTGATCGGGCAACAAGCGGCAATCGATCTCGGCCGTCGCTTCCGGCGGAACGACATTGATCTTGTTGCTTCCTTCGAGCCGGGTGATGGTGCAGGTGTTTCGAGTGAGTGCGTGAAGGAATGGGTTATCGAGTTGGAGCTGGAGTAGAAATTCGGGATCCTTGATGGCTTGTCCGAGGCTGGCAAACTGCTGGCGGCGCTCTCCCTCTTGTTTTTCCGCCAGGCCTTCGAAGTAGATTTGAACCGATGGCACGATACGAGGTTGGAACTCGTAGTCATCGATTCTGGTGAGCGCTCCGAGGAGACGGCTGACCGATGAGGTGACGTGCGGGGTCGAGCCGTGGCTGGGTTCTCCCGAAGCTACAAGGCGAAGCCACAGCGGGACTTTCTGTGTGACCTCGACACCGAAGACGAGGCTATCGCCGTCGCGGCTTCCACCTCCTCCCTCGTTGAGAAGGAGCCCGACGTTTTCGAAGAGCTCGGATCGATTCTCGACCAGCCAACCGGCTCCGTAGAAGCCTCCGGCCTCCTCGTCCGCGGTGGCTACAAAGAGCACGTCGCGACGCAGCGGCTTTCCCGCCCGATGGAGGGCGAGAAAGGCCTGGAACTGCAACATGCCGGTGCTTTTCATGTCGAGAGCACCGCGCCCATAGAGCTCGCCATTGCGAATCTCACCGGAGAGCGGGTCGGTGCTCCAGTAGTCTTCGTCTGCAGGGACGACGTCGGTGTGGTTCAGCAAAACAAGCGTCGGCTCGCCGCCGCCCTTCAAACGAGCCCAGATGTTTCCTCGGCCGGGGGCGGACTCGGCGGTCTCGTAGGGAATCCCTTCGGCTTCGAGTAGCTTGGCGAAAAACTCAACTGCTCGCGATTCGTTGCCGGGCGGGTTGATCGTATCGACTCGGAGATACTCCTGAAGGCGAGAAACTGTCTCGTCTTCGAGCGATTGCGAGAACGCAAACGATGAGGAGAGTAGAAGCGCTAAAACCCACACGAACCTTTTCACAACCGTGCTCCCGGCTTCATCTCGTCGGGTAGGAACTTGAGCGCCACGTGGCGTCCCAAGGGGGGAATCCTCGGTTTCGTAGACGATTCCCATGCTTCCTCCGCCGATCAATTTCAGTGGACCCTTCAAGGGTCGGTATTATAGTCCATTGGAGCATTGCCCGATGGCAACGGGTCAGCCGCAGAGGACTCTGTCCGGACCGAGTAGCTTAAGGAATTACTTGAGGTAACGAATCACTCGGGGTAGTTGATCCGGCGCAGAAGGTCTCGGAACCGCGGGTCGGCGCGCAAGCTATCGAAGCTGGGATCGACTCTAGACAAGGTCACCAGGATTTCCCTCTGCTCGAGCGCCTTGTCGAGCCAATCGAAGGCACGATCCGCGTCGCCTAACGCTGCGTAAATCTGCGCCATGCTCGACGCTCCACCCCCCATCTCGCGTTGAGGTGGCCGCTCGATCAGCGCCGGGAGCAGCGCCTCGGCTTCGGCGCGTCGGCCCGTCATGGCGAGCCCCCAGGCCATTTGCGCTACATAGGGTGGTGAGTTTGATATTTCGAGTGCGTTGCGAAATTGTCCAATACCTTTGTCGTGCTGTCCCGAAAAGACGTAGGCCCGTCCAAGAAGCGAGTGGTTGTGGGGGCCCGCAGGGTTGAGTTCGAGAACTTGTTGCATTTGCGCTATGGCGTGTTCATATTCCCGAGCCATGATGTAGATCAGGACCAAGTTGGCTTTTAGCGGTAGAACCAGCGGGTCGAGCTCCTCGGCTCGTCTGCCCATGGCAATGGCTTCGCCGTGGCGCCCGGCCGCGGATAGGTAGAGAGAATAACCGTGATACACATCGCCCGAGCTGGGGTTTAGCTCGATCGCCCGTTGGTAGTGCGTTTCAGCGTCCAACCAGTTCCAGTCGAGTTGATGGATCGTAAACGCTAGCGAGTAGTGAGCTTCGGCCACCGTGTCGTCAATCCTGAGTGCTTCGGCTGCGGTTGCTTTCGCCTTTGGGTAATACTCTGGGAAGCCCCACACGCCTAGCCAATGGTACGAGAACGCTAGACCAGCGTAGGCCGGCGCGAAAGCAGGCGCTTTGGCGATCGCTCTCTGGAAGTAGTCGAAGCTCTTTTGGTGCGATTGGACCCGCTGTTCCACGTTCCGCTCGTGGATCGCCGCGTTGAAATAGAAAAGCGCCTTCAAGTAGGCTTGACTAGCCTCTGGGTCGATGGGCGCTGCGCGCGCCAAACGCGTCTCGTCCTGGGGTGTCAGGTTTACCCGAATCTCGTTCGCAATCGTGTGTGCCACGTCACTCTGCAATAACAGAACATCCCGCAAATCGCGCTCGTAATTCTCCGTCCAGAGGTGCTGCTCGGTGGACGCGTCGATGAGCTGCGCCGTGATCCGCACTCGATCCCCAACCCGTAGTGCTGAGCCCTGCACGATCGCGTCTACACCGAGCTCCCGTGCTATTTCGGGCAAGGCTTTGTTCGAGCTCTTGTACCGCATAGCGGAAGTGCGGGAGATGACCTTCAGGCTACTTATCTTAGCGAGATCAGCGATGAGCAGGTCGGTCATCCCGTCCGCGAAGTATTCGTCCTCTGGATTGCCGGACGTATTCTGTAGGGGGAGGACGGCGATCGATCTAATCTGTTCCGAAGGAGCTTGACCCGCGAGCCGGTCTCGCAGGCCGCCTACGTTGAGCCCGATGACGATCGCGGCCGTCGCACAGAGCAAGACCGCGGTGGTTAGTACCGGGTTCCATCTTCTTCCTTCAGAGTGCGCTAAATGCTCGACGCCATCAACGACGCCGATGAACCGATAACCCCGGCGGGCCACCGTCTCGATATAGCGGGGCTTCTCGGCGGAATCACCGAGCGCCGTGCGGAGCTTTCCGATAGCGGTGTTGAGGCCCCTTTCGAAGTCTACAAACGTATCGTCGGGCCAAAGCCGCTTCGTGACCTCCTCGCGGCTGACCATTTCGCCGGGCTGTTCCAGGAGGATTTCCAGTATCTGAAAGGGCTTTTCCTGGAGCTTGACCTTGTGGCCGTGCTTGAGGAGCTCGCCGGCGCGCAGATCCACGTCGAAATCGTCGAATCGGAGAGTTCGGTTTGCCACGTAGTTCAACTCGTCCCGGGATCGGAACGCGAATACTTCTTCACGAGCTGCTCGTAGCCGGGATGGTCGCGCAACGGATCCCACAATGGATCCAACTCAAGCCGGGCTACCGACATGATGTCTGACGGGATACTGAGCAGGGTGTCGAGCTCCTCCAAAGCAGCATCGTCATGTCCAAGCATCGTATAGATCAGCGCCAAGTCGCGCACGCGTGCGTGCCCGCGATCGGGATCGACCTCAACCGGGACTAAATTGACGGCCTCCTGACCCGCTGCCATGGCTTCCTTCGCGTGACCAAGGCCGGCATGAGCGATCCCGAGGGCACTGTGGATTCGCGGATCCCTCGGCCGGTCGCGTAGCTCTGTTTCGAGAACCGCTAGTGCGTCTGCGTAGGCAGAGTCCGCCATGTCTTCCTCGCCAAGTAGTTCGTAAGTTTGAGCGGCGAGCAGCGCCTTAGGATAGAACCACGTCACCAGATTAAAGGCTTCCTGGGGGGCGGAGCTCACCTTGTCTAGGGCTTCCTCGAACTTTCTTTCGAAAAGCAGCTGCCGCCACCAGAGCGCCACAGCTACGTCCTGGCTTTGATCTGGAAGCGACGAGACGGCGTCCCGAGCTCTGTCTAAGTCACCCTTCAGCCAACTGTTCATTGCGATGAAGATGTGTGTGACGGTCTCCTCGGGGGCGATCGTGAGAAGCAACTCGAGGTAGTGATCGGCCTCCGGGTAACGTCGGAGGCTGTACAGTGTCCTTGCAATGTCGGCAGCCAAAGCCTCGTTTCGGGGGTCGAGCCCGTAGGCTTGCTTGAGTCCTGCCAGAGCTTCGTCGAAGTGACCCTGACGTTTCTTTACGTGAGCCACGAGCCGATAAACAACCGTGTTGTTGGGCAGGCCGTCCGCAGCTATCGTGACCTCCTCCATCGCGCGCGGATAATCACTGTAGCCCCAAAGGTAAAGGATCCCTTGTGCCCGGTGCGTCTCTGGAAGATCGGGGTCGATATCGAACGCGCGCGCCAACGCCTGTTCCGCGAGCTCGAGTCTTCCTGGTGAGGGATCGTGACGGTAGAACCAGGCGTGAGCGTTCGCCAGCTCGGCATAGGCTTTTGCAAAGCGGGGATCGAGTTCCACGGCCTTCTCTAGCCACTCGATAGCAAGCCGGGCGTCCTCCACCGGAGGAACCCACATATGGGTCAGCCCGCGGACATAGGCCTGGTAGGCTTCCGGGTTATCCGTCGGATTCGTGTCGAGGGACTTCTGCTCCGCCGCCAGCAAGTTCACGCCGAGCTGATCGATTACCTTCCGCGCGATGTCCGTTTGCAGGCGGAAGATGTCATCCGTCGCTCCCTCGTATGGCTCCGACCAGATCTGGGTATCATCGGAAACCCGGATGAGTTGCGGCGTGACACGCACGTGACCCTCTCGCCAACGGACGGTGCCTCCCAGGATGTAGTGAACGTCAAGCTCTTCGCCGATCTGCTGAGTGCGCTTGTCCGTATTCTTGTACTTGATAGCGCTGTTTCGCGAGATCACGCCGATCGCTCTGACGACCGCCAGGTGACTGGTGATCTCCTGGGTCATCCCTTCGGCGAAGTAATGATCTTCCGGTTGTCCCAGGTCTTCGAAGGGCAGGACTACGATCTTGGGACGCTCCGTCGTTTGAATCGGAGGAGAGGTGCGCCAGAGGAGTAGGTAGCCCGCGATCGCTGCAACGACTGCAGCAGCCACGACGGTAACGATGGCGGTCTTGCGGTTGGAGGATGGTCTGTCTATGGGACCAACCGACGGGTCGATGGAGCCGATGAACCGGTAACCCCGGCGGGCCACGGTCTCGATGTAGCGGGGCTTCTCGGCGGAATCCCCGAGCGCGGTGCGGAGCTTTCCTATGGCGGTGTTGAGACCTCTCTCGAAATCCACGAACGTGTCGTCCGGCCATAGCCGCTTGGTGAGCTCCTCCCGGTCGATCATGTGCCCGGGCCGTTCTAGGAGGATGGCTAGAATCTCAAACGGCTTTTCTTGAAGCTTGACTTTGCGTCCGCGCCGGTGGAGCTCGGCGGAGTGAAGGTCGACCTCGAAATCGCCGAAACGGAGGGTGTCCGAGGGCTCAACGCTAGGTTTCATGAGGCTGGCCGCCTGCTCGCGCTCAATCTACACCCTGGGAGCCGTCGGCGTCGAGCCTATCCGCTGAACGAACTCGTCCGGACCGAGTCGCTTAAGGAATTACTTGAGGTCGACCGCCCTCGAGGCGGTTCGAAGATCTCAACTCCCGCTCATCCGATCAGCCCTCCAGAAACCACAGTCTCTTTATTTTTAGTCACTTAGAAGGTTATCCGCAGTTTAGCGACGGATCGCTCGCGGTCCATTTATGCCTGCCCGCCCCTGTCCCACATTGGCCTCAGTTCAAAGGAGGCGGTCATGGACAGGAAATTCCGAGGGCGTGGACGGCAGCAGTTAGCAGTTATCTTACTAGTCGGTCTGGGCGTACTTGCGCAGGGTCAGGCCGCTCGAGCGGACGAGGAGCTTCAGCTCCGATTGGTGTGGGTCAATGCGGCTACCGAATTCCCTTTGGCATTCGACCTAATGTCCGGAGAGGTGGATTTCATTTTCGCCGGCATGGAAATCGAGGTGGTGTGGAGTGACACGACTTCCGCCCTTCTCGACCAGGACATTCCGACGCTGAGGGTCGTCCTCACACCGACCGAACCTTCGACTTGGGGACTGGGAGAGGAGACGATGGGGGTGGCGCCGCGTGCCGGCGGGAACGGCGCATCGATCTACATCTTTCTGGGGAGCATTCTGCGAGTGCTGGGATTCGACCTAGACGGTGATCGGCGGATGAGTCCCGAGGACCGGCGGGCCATAGCACGCGCGGTCGCTAGGGTCGTAGCCCATGAAGTGATTCACGTTCTCGATGAACACCCGGGGCACGCTTCCCGAGGTATCGTCAGTCCGAAGCTGGACCGAGACTTCCTTAGTCAGCCAAAAGTGCAATTGTGGCCCGCGACAGCGCGGATGGTTCGCGCTGGGTTGCTTGCTTTATCTCAGAAACCGAGGACGTAGTCGACGAACAGGCGATTCATCGTGGCCGCCTCACCGAGCTCGGGCTCGGTTCGGTACCACGTGAAGTTTAGAGATTGTCCCGCCGGCATGGCAACGCGGAAATCGACCCGGGTGCCGTTCAAATTGGATGCGCGGCTGGTGTCGGACTGGGTGTAAGCATAGAGAATGGCGTCGGGCTGCGAGTAGTAGTAGGTGAAGCGAATCGCGAGATCTCCAAAATTTCTTCCGCCTCCAACCGCGGCGCGAAAGAAAAAGCCGGTGTCGTTATCCGTTCCTGTTCCCTGGGCGCCGGTGCCGATCTCGGTACCGAGTTGGTTCTTGGCACCGGTGTTCTTGTAGTAGAAGAAACGAAAGGCCAAAGGCCAATCTTCAATCGATCCGTTGCGCCAGTCGGCGAAGGCGGTCAAAACGCGGAAATCGCTCACCAGCCGTCCCGACTCATCTAGCAAGTTGGTCACTCTGTTTCCCCCGAGCTCACCGGCGAGGGTCAGGTCCACAACGAGTTGAGGGTCGACGTAATAGTCGTAGCCCATACCAACCACAAGCGTGTCATGTTCTCCGATCTTGAATCGGGGGCGAACCTGAGCTCCGAGTAGCCAGGCGGCCTCTTCATCACCCTGCTCGAGAACGATCTGATAGACGCTCGCGCCAAGACGCTCTAGGATTCCCTCGTCTGCGCTTTCCAGCCTCAACCGCTGCATGAAGCCTTCCGTGGTCACGTCGCTGTCCCACTGCATATCCGAGACCACCCAATACCTGCGATGCTCGAATTTGCCGGCGACCACATAGAAACTCTTGGCGAGTCGGAAGTCCGCGTAGACTTCGGCCAGCTTGAAGTCCTTTTTTCCGAGGCCTCCACCAAAGTCCTGATTGTCGGAGACGGGGTTTCTTGGATTGCCGCTCCGGAACTCGAATCCTGCGTCGAGGAAATCGTTGACGTCGGCTTCGACTCCAGCCCTCAATCGATATCGAAAGACGTCCTCGAATTCCTCCCGCTTCCTCGCGTCATAGCGGAAACGCAAATCGGCGTAGAAGTCCATCTTCTCGTACCATTGCTTGGGTGGATCTTCAGGGGGGTCTTGAGGTTCTTGGGACTGGGCGAATAAAGAAGTGCCCAGAGTGAGCAGGGCGCAGGTGCACAAAAGAACTTTCTTCACATTCCTCTCTCTTGTTTGGATGGGCGGATTTTCTCAAAGAGGCGCGTCAATGTGAAGCCCTTTTTTGGGAATCTTGATTCCTGACCGGAGTGGCACTATGATGCGCCTCTCTATGGGCCAGCGTCCCCTCTCTTTCCCCCTAGTGGTAGGGGCCCTCGGCCTTTTCTCCGCCTGCGGGGGTGCGCCCGATGAGGTCAATGCACCGCCAGCCATCCGTTTGGTGGATGTCTTCCAAACGGCCGCCGTCGAGGGCGCGGCTTCCAATAGACCGGCTATCGCACCCACCGAGTGGCGCTTCGACAAGGGGCAGGGCCCAGACCTCTGGAAGTCCGGGCGGGGTGTCGCCGAGCTTACGGTGCGGGAGGGACGTCTCCGGGGAACCAGCACCAACGATTTTCCGATCGTCCACATAGAGCGAACAACCGAGCTCGACAACGTGGACCTCCTGCATAGCGTCGAGGTTCGGGTGCGGGTCTCCAAGGGAACCAATCTTTCGATGACTGTCATCGGCACGGAAGAGATCGATTTCGATCGCCTCATCGAGCGATCCGCGGTGATCCCTTGGCCGCTCCGAACTCCCATTGTCGCCGGGGATGAGCTCCAGACCTACACCATGACCACCGCAACGGCCGCTTTTCAGACATCCTTTCCCTCTTCGGACATTCGTCACATTTTGCTCCGGCCGACCGACGCGTCGGGGGCGGACTTCGAGATCGAATCGGTGCGCCTCATCTTCCGGAGTGAGCATTTGGCCGGCATTCCTTCGGGAGTCAGCTGGCAAGGTTTCGGAGACATCTTCCGCGAAACGATCGTCACGCGCTCACCGGAAAGAGTGCGTTTCACCATGATACTTCCGCAGCAACCCATGCTCGACCTCGCGGTGGGCACGGTGGAAGATGGGCCGATCAGGTTCAGCGTCGCAATAAATCAAGGGGCGAACACGTTCAGCGTACTCGAGCGAACGATTACCACGCCCGATCGTTGGGAGGCGGTGTACGTGGACCTGGGTAAGTTTGCTGGTGACACGGTGACGCTCTCGTTGGGAGTCGACGCGGAGCAAGAAGGTGCCCTCGGATTCTGGGGTGCTCCCGCGGTGCGGAGTAAGGCCGTGCCGCCACCGGCCGCTAACGGCTTCGCCCGACCTCAGGGAGTCGTCTACATCTTCGTCGATACACTGCGTTCCGATCACCTCGACGCCTACGGCTATGATCGTGAGACGGCTCCCACCGTCTCGCGCCTCGCCGCCGAAGGGACGCTCTTCCGAGACAACATCGCGCAGGGCGCTTGGACGAAAGTGTCGGCGCCCTCGATGTACACGGCGTTTTATCCAAGCACTCTGGGGATCGTGGACTTTACGGATCGGGTGCCGTCGGCCGCGGTAACCATGGCGGAGGCCTACCGCGAGGCGGGCTATGCGACTTGGGCGACGTCTTCGGTGCCGTTCACCGGCCGGCTTGCCAATATGCACCAAGGACTCGAGGTGCTGCACGAGCGCGGCTCGTTCGATTCGCCGGAGGGTCAAAGTGGGAGTAAGACTGCGAGGGAGTTCGTCGATCGTCTACTTCCCTGGCTCGCGGCGTCGATCCGGACGCGTTCGTCCGAACCGAGCTCGATTGGTACGACGGTTCGATCCGCGGTGCCGACGCCGAGCTCGAGCGAGTCATGGAAAAGCTCCGCGAGCTCGGGCTGGATGAAAAAACGCTGGTCGTATTCATCAGCGATCATGGCGAGGAGTTTTTGGATCACGATGAGCACTTCCACGAGATGGACGTCTACGGTGAGATGATCAATGTCCCACTCATCATGAGGTGGCCTGGCGTGGTGCCGGCGGGAGCAGTGATCGAGGAGACAGTTCAAAACGTCGACGTCATGCCGACGCTTTTAGAGCTCAGTGGCATTGCGCTTCCGGAGGGAATCCAGGGACGCAGCCTCGTGCCCCTGTTGAGGAAGTCGTCCGCGAACGGCGAAATGTCCGGTTTCTCACCCGACGCCCGCTGGCAGAAGCGGCCCGCGGTTTCTGAATGGGAGAGGCGTAAAGACCAACTCGAAATCCGCGACGTGGACGCCTTCTCGATTATCCTCGACGGTTGGAAGCTCATCCACAACGTGGAAAGAAGTGAGGGTCATCCCGAGTACGAGCTCTACGATCACGGAAAGGATCCTCTCGATCAGAAAGACCTGGCCTCCGAGAACCCGGAGATCGTCGAGCGTCTTGCGGAACAGCTAGACCGCTGGCATGAATGGGCACTGGCCGCCCGCCTGCCGTCCGATGCGGAAACGACGGAAGGCTTGCCTGCGGAAGAGCTGGAGCGACTCCGAAGCCTGGGCTACGTCCAGTAGTTTCGTTTACAATGGGGCTCCGGTGAGCCCCGTGAAATCCTCTCGGCAATACAAGCGCCCCGCTTTCTTGACTCTCGTCCTCGTCTTGTTTTTCCCCCTCGGGGTGGGGCATGCGGGCCAGGCAGGCAAAATCAACCTCGACAAGGGCGTGTTTCTCGTCGCCAAGCCCAAGATCAGCGAAGGACCCTTCAGCGAAAGCGTGGTGCTTCTGCTCATGCATGGGGAAACGGGAACCCTCGGCGTAATCGTGAACCGTCTGACCGAGGTCTCGCTCGATGACGTGCTGCCCGATCTCGAGAGGGGAAGCAAGGAGACGCACCGCGTGTTTTTCGGGGGGCCGGTGGCATTGAACGGCCTCCTTTTCGTGTTTCGTTCGGCACGTCCGCCCGAGGGAGCGACGCATGTCATGGGGGACGTTTATTTCAGCGCCGACCTCGAGGTTTTCGAGAAAGTGCTGAAGCGAAAGACGAGCTCGAGCGCGCTCCGTCTTTTCTTGGGTCACTCCGGCTGGGGGTCGGGACAGCTCAAATGGGAGATTGGTCGCGGCGATTGGGAGCTGGTTCGCGCCGACACAGAGACCGTCTTCGAGAAGGATCCGGATATGATTTGGCCCGAGTTAATGGGCCCGGTCACGCGGCAGGTGGTGGAAGGTCGAGACGTCAGGGAGTATCGGACACCGTAAACGACGTCATCATGCCGGCGTGAAGGTGCTCGGCGATGTGACAGTGAAGCATCCACTCGCCAGGATTCGACATGTCGACCAGAATATCCATCGTCGTGCCAACCGGAACGATCGCGGTGTCCTTCCAAACCATGTTTTGGTTGGGGACGGCATCGATGGAAAGTACGAGAAATCGCTGCCCGTGGAGATGAATGGGGTGGTTCATTGGGTGGATGGTCTGGGGGTCGTTAAATATCCGGATCTTGACGACCTCGCCTTTCTTGAACCCCCAGTGAATGTCCATGTTCTCTTTGCCCGTGTCGGGATCGCGGAGAATCCAATGCACCTGCTCGGCGCTCGACAGCCAGTTCATCATGGGCATGGCGTCGTTCCATTCCATCGGAGGCGCATACAGGCCGGACTCGAACTGCATGGCCCGTACGATGGGAAGAGGCAGGTCCTGGATGCGAAGAATCAGCTCCAGCTGATGGTCGACCTCTTTGTCGAAGTGCTTACGGTAGGCGTCCACGTCTTCTTGGACGTCCTTGTTCTCTCGGAGTGTAAAGAAGCTCTCGTGTAGATTCTGCGTCACCGGCTCGTTCGAGACGGTGACCCTTCCGAGTCGGTCGACCCGAGGCTTGAACTCACCACGGAACTCGTCGATAGCCTGGATCGAATTCGTGATCTCGAGATCGCCCGGCTCATCGAAGTAGACCTCGACCACGTACCGTTCCGCAGGTGCGATCACAACGCTATCCACCCAAACCTCACGCTCGTACTTGCTCACGTCGGACGCGATGATTTTGATCTTCGCTCCTCCGAAGACGACGTTGAAGGTCCGCGAGTTGGCAACATTGGTTAGGTAGAAGCGAACCACTTCACCCCGTGCCACTGCGAGTTGGTAGTCGGTGGCCCCGTTCACCAGCATCACGTTCCCGAATCGTCCCATCAGGGCATGGGTGACCGCCCGGTCGCCGTAGGGGATCAAGCCTAGTTCGTCGATGAGGATGTCGTCGAGGATCAGAAGCTCTTCTCGATTGACGGGGTTGTAGTAGTCGGCCTCGGGCGGAGCGACCAGCATGTTCCCGTAGAGTCCGAGATCCTGCTGGACGTCCTCTCGCATGTGAGGGTGATACCAGTAGATACCGGTATCTCGAAAAAAAAGCTCGTAGGTGAAGCTCTCGCCCGGTTTGACGGGCGGTTGGGTAATGTTGGGGACGCCATCGAAGCGATTATCGAGCCGCAGGCCGTGCCAATGCACGGTGGTGGGCATCTTGATCTCGTTCTTGAACTCGACGATGACCGTCGATCCTTTGGCAGCCTTGATCAGTGGTCCCGGGTACTGGCCGTTGTAGCCGAACATGAGGAAGGTCTTACCGTTGATGGTGCGCCGCACCAGACTGGCGCTCATCTCCATGGTTTCCCCATCCTTCATGTCTACGATTTCGGCCGGTTTTGCCTCGGGAAACATGTCGAGGTGATCCTCATCCATTCCGGGCAGGAACGGCCCCACGATGGGAACCGCATCTTCCAAACCGGGCATCGGCGGCATAGGGAAGTCGTGAGGAGGCATCCGCCACGCGTTTGGATCGGAACCACCGCCGTGATGCATGTGGCCTTCCTGTTTGGTTTCTTCCACCGACGGAGCAAAGGCGGCGACAGAGAGGAGAAATGCCGGGGCGAGGAGAGAAACCACCTTCATCGTGTCGGTCCGTGGTGTCGCAGCTTTTCTAGAATCCGTATGTGGCGCAGGGCTCCAGCTCGAAAGGACCGTGGCCGGCCATCGTGTGCATGAGTCCGCTCCGTGACATGCCACGTAGGATGATCGGTCCCTGCCACGTGTCGGTGGGCTCGGTCGAAGGCTCGAGGGTGATGATCACAAGAAACTTGTTCCACTCCACCCGACCGGATGCCGCGAAGCTTTCGTCCAAGGCTCCGAGTCGCTCTACCTGATCGAGCTCTGGCGTCGAGATCCAGACCGTGTAGACGCCTTTCTTGGATGGCGCTAAGCGCTCGACGCGAAGCTCTATTTCGTAGATGTAGCTTCCCTTCGGCGAGACCGAAACGCCGAAGGGGGACGTCGCAAAGTTGATCCGGGCCGTCCCCTTCGCGAGCCCGGTGCCAGCAACCCGCTTGGTCGTCACCAGGGGGATCTGGTAGTACGTGGAGCTTCCGATGAGATCCCGAGCCACTCCGCTGCAAGGGCTACGAGGAGCGGATTTTTCCGGCGCCGGGCTTGCCGCAGTCAAGAGCATGAGGGAGAGCGCAACAGGGAGCGCGAGACCCATGCCGGTCAGCGCCCTCCCGGTTCGCTTCACTGATCTTTTCCTCCGGTCGGTCCGTTCTCCCAATCCTGCGCGCTCGAGATGTCGGGGACGCCCCAATCCGCACCGTTCCAGCCTTGGAAACCGTCCATGCGGAAAACCCAGAAACCGGTGGTCATATCGCTGACGACAATGAGTCCGTCGGCATTACGGATGTCGACACCAAACGCACCGTTGTAGACAGGAGTTCGATCGGAGTTCGGTGGGCCCAGATAGGTGTCGTAATAGCCGACCGTCACCGGGTTTTTCGGATCCATCAGGCTGAAAATCTGTAGCCCATCGAGATAGCCGGACACGAACACGTACGGCCAGCGGATCTCGTGGTTGTGGACGAGATTCTTCCAGTTGGCGGTCCAGGCGCCGATAGGTTGATTGATGTTCTTCACTTCTCCGTCGAGAGCAGGCTTCAGATCAAAAATGCGAAGCGGCGCGTATTGATACTCGGTCTCCGCCACAACGTACCGCCCATCCGACGTGGGAGTGAAAGTATGGCCGCTGCGAACGCCTCTGATTCCAGTCAACGAAATGACGAGCTGTGGCTCTTCCAGATCGGTGACGTTGTAGATGTAGTAGCCACCCGTGCCGCCGCCGTAGAACCTATCTTGGCCGGTATCCTTGTGGTAGCCGACGTAAAAATCGTGGTAGCCCATCCGGCGCGCCAAAAAATTCGCAGCTTCGCCTCCTCCCTCTCGCATCGGCTTGTACTGGTCGCCCGATGCGTCCGGCACGGGGACCTTAGCGACCAACATGTCGTCGTGGAATCCCTCGACCACGTACCCTAAGTCGTAGACGTGCGCGAAGGGTCCACTAACGGTCGTGAAGAGGAGCACGCGACCGTTGGTGTGCTTGTAGACGAAGATGTTGTGGAATCCCTCGGGAGTATCCGGCTCTCGGATACGGGCAACTTCCTTGACCTTGGACGGATCGGGGAGGCCGGTTACATCGAGGACGACGGCGCCGAGATCGGCGTCCGGTCCGCCCTGCTTGAACTGCAGTGACTGGACGACGTAATAGCGTCCCTTCCACTTGAAGTGCTTGACGTCCATCCCGCCCAGCCCCACATGGAGATCCTGGTTCTCGATCCTCCACTTGTAGATCCGCTTGGGCTTGGCGGGATCGGAAATGTCGATGATGTCCATCCCCCGCTCGCCCTCGTCACCGTAAACCATGCGGCCCACATAGGCGTAGGGCCGATCGAGCTCCTGCTCAACGTCGATATCGGAGACGTTGAGTCGGGGCCCGAGTGGCAAGTGGGAGATGACCTTGATGTTGGGGCTCCCCGGGTTGTCGGCCGTCCACTCTTCGGAGCGGACCGTAGGGGTACCAGGAAGGAAGGCGACGGCTAGCATGAAAATCGCGGACCCTGTAAAAGCACGGCGGAACGTCATGATTTACCTCGCTAGAGAGCAGTTGATGAACTAAGGGCCCCGTTGGAGCGCGAGCCGGCCCCTATTCTATATGACAGATGGCCCCGATCAGAAGTGCCCCAGAAGCCCCCGCCGGCTAGGGTGTCTAGGGGCCAATGGGGCTCGGCGCTGCCGGGCCTTCCAGGCTTGGTCGTGGAGCCGGAGATTCCAGCAGCTCGCCGAGTTTCGGGTACTGAGTTCCGAAGAAGTGAAGCGCGTAGGCTTGGAAAAAGACCATCGCCGGCGCATAGACGAGCGCCATCAAATAGAGGATCACGAGAACGATGACGCCGCCGAGCACCGAGACTAGCGCGATGGTGCCGGGGCTCCAGGTGACTCCCGCCGCCTGTCCCACGATGGCGGCGATGATGCCCGGAAGGAGCACAGCGAGGAACAGCGTCAAGGCCAGGATGACATAGAGGATGGTAAAGAAGATGGCGCTTCCGAGAGCGAGTAAAGCCTTCATCACGACGAACAAGATGTAGGCAGCCTTGTTCACATTCACCATCGGCCAGAGTCGGCGCCAGCCTTCCAGCACGCCAATGTTCTCGAGCGCCATCAACGGTACGACCCAATCCCTCACCGCCAAACTTGCGACCATCGTCGCGACGAGGAGAGCCAAGAACAGGAAGAAAAGTACGACCCCTCCGATGACTAAGAGCACGACATGCTCTTCGGGCGTGTCGAAGATCCCCGCGATCCACGCTAAGCCGGCCGGCACCCCGAAGAACAGCGTGAAGACGAAAATCATGATTGCAGTAAACCCGATCCACCAAAGGAAGAGGCTACGTCCCTGTCGTTGCCAACGGACCCAACCTTCCGCAATCACGCATCGGTTGTTGAGAACCGAGTCGAACAGAATGAACCGGAAGACGCTCGCCACATAGGTGAGGAACAAGAGCAGGATCGTCGCCGCGACACTCGCACCGATAACGAGCGGAACGGCTGGCGTTGCCGCCAGAAGCTCTTCGGACGTGTCGCTCGGGATGTCGGGAAAGTTGAAACCTCCGCCCGAGAACTCCCAGGTCAAAAGAGACACGACGCCGAGGCGAAGCCACTGGCCGAGACGGAAAGGCCTGAAGAGTTGTTTGATGGTTCGCTCGAAGGCGGGGCCTATCGTATCGACCGCCTGCGAGGATGAGCTCATGAAATGATTATCTCATACGCGCCGTTCGCTATCTGATCCTCCACCCGCTTTCCGGCCCGCCATGGAGGAATTTCTCCGGCTCCATCACGCCGTCTCGTTTGAAGACCAGCCCGTCTTTCATCACGAACTGGACATTGCGGAGGGCGTCGATGTCCTCCAGCGGGTTTCCCAGCACCGCGATGATATCGGCCGCCAGCCCAGCTTTGATCGGTCCGCGCGCCTTTTCCGTCTGAGAACATTTGTACCCGTTGATTGTCATGGCTTTGAGGATCTCAGGAGCGGGAAGCTCGGCGGCCTTCCACGTGAGGAGAAAGTCGATAGCAACTTCCCCTCGACTCATGCCGGGGACGTAGTAGTCGGCGTCGGTGGAAAACGTGAGCGGTACCTTGTTCTCGTAGGCATTCTTCAGCCCGGCTACAGTCTTCCCGAACTCCTCCTGGCTTCCACGGTAGGCGGTGAAAGGTGTTTCGGTTCCGGCTCGCCAGATTCCTTTCGCTGCCATTTGCTTGTGGGTCTCGTCGTCGAGAGCCCTTGAGTGCGCGATAGACCAGATTCCCGCTTCGATGGCGCGACGAGCCCCATCCGGAGTTTGAACGTGCCCTTCGACCACCATGCCGGACTTCGCCGCTTCCGCGACAAAGAGTTTCATCTCGTCCACCGTGTATCCGTAGGGTTTGGAGTCCACCATGATCTTGATGACTTTGGCGCCGAAGAGGATGTTTTGACGGACCGCCTTGACGATCTCGTCGTTGGTGTCCGCGTCGAGGTACTCCGGGTAGACGATGTTGTGGTCGAGCGCCATCTCCGGCGTGGGCCAAAATTGCCCTCCCATTCCACCAATAATGAGGCCGGAGTTAATGATGGTAGGACCGGGCACCCAGCCTTGCTCGATGGCAACCCTGAGCGCGGTGTCCGCATAGTTCCCGGCGTTTCCCATGTCACGGACGATGGTGAACCCCGAGGAGAGCATCTGCATCCCGTTCGAAACGGCCTGGATCGCGCGTATGGGGGTCGAGTCGAGAACATAGGTTAAGTAGTAGACGTCATTCTCGGGAACCTTCTTGTAGGTAAGCGCGAGGTGGTTGTGAGTGTCGACGAGTCCCGGAAGGACGCTCAACCCCGAGAGGTCGATCCATTCGGCTCCTGTGGGGACGTTGACGTTCGCACCCACCGCTCGGATCTTTCCGTCTTCGACCAGAATGACCTGGTTTGTGGCCGAAGTTCCGAACTCGGGGTCGATGAGATGGCCGGCGCGGATAGCGGTGACCTGGGCGAGAAGGAGGGATGGGGCACCCACCAGAAAGATCGACACGGCGGGCGCCAACAAGCGACTGCGGAGCGAAAGTCTATCTGACATGAATGATCTCCTATTAATAAGGACGAAGAAACAGAAAGAGACTAGGCGGCGGTCATTATATAGGGGGCTTGTTCGATCGGTGCTGCTATGCGGAAGCGGGTCGACGAGAGCGCCACGCCAGTAGCTTTCGGGTCAGGAGAACGAGGAGAAGCACCACTAACGCGAACGCAATGACCGGCAGAACGACAGCCAAAATCGCAAAAACCACCGCCCCCCCGGCTTCGACTGTCGAGACGAGCGGGTTCGCCAGCCCTCCCGTTGTGAGGGTCGACGTGTGGCGGATGGCGGTAGTCGCGGCCTGCACGATGCCGGCGATTCCGCCACCGCCGATGGCGGCCAAGGTCCATTTGAGGAATGGATCGATGTCGGTCAGGGTGGACGCGGTGACGATGGTTCCCGCGACAACGGCCGAGGGAGCGGCAAGCGTGTCGAGAAGATTGTCCACCCACGGAATGTAATAAGCCGCGATCTCGAAAAGGGTCGCGGTGGCGAACGCCACAAGAGCGGGCGTCGTCGCGATCCACTGGAAGCCGCCGCCGAGTTCTAAATGCCCGCTATGGGCCGCGATGCTCATGACGAGAAAAGGGACGAAGATCCGAAAGCCGCATGCGGCAGCGAGGCCCAAGCCCACGAAGAGGCTGGTGAGCGTGGCCATCGAGAATTCCATACCTTCATTATACAACGGCATATCGGAACGGGAGCCATCAGCCCGCGCGCAGTCGCCTGCCTACGTAGCGCGAGGCGTGGGAGTGCGGCCCCGCGCCACTGAGTTAAGATAGCGCCATGAATCGAGTCGGGGTCATCCTTATTAGTACCGTGATGGTTTCGTGCTCCCCGGGTGAGGAGCAAGCAACGGACCCATCCCCTACAATGGAAGCCATGAATCAGGTTGCGGAAGACTATGTGAAGCTGGCGCTGGCGATGGGGCCCCACGACGCGGATTACGTGGATGCTTACTATGGACCGGAGGAACTAAAGACGGCCGGCGAGGGCGAGTACCCCGATTTGGATTCTATTCGCAGCAAGGCAGAGAGTGTGCTCGAAGAGCTCCAGACGACAGGCGTTTCTGGTGAAGGGGAGATGATCGAGCTCCGGCATCGATTCTTGACGCTTCAGCTGCAGTCTCTCATTGCCCGCGCCCGGATGCTGGGGGGCGAACGGCTGACCTTCGACGAAGAATCGGAGGCGCTCTACGATGCTACTGCTCCGACCTATCCGGAGTCCCACTTCCAGGCCACTCTCGATCGGTTGGAAGAAATTCTTCCCGGGAGCGGATCCCTCGTGCAGCGCTATGACGCGTTTCGAAGCCAGTTTCTGATCCCATCCGACAAGCTCGATACCGTCTTCCAAGCTGCCATCGAGGAGTGCCGTGCTCGAACCGCGCCTTACATCGAGCTTCCCGAAGGTGAAAACTTCCGTATCGAGTACGTCAGCGACAAGAGCTGGTCTGGCTACAATTGGTACGAAGGGAATTATCAGAGTCTCATCCAAGTGAACACCGATCTCCCGATCGCCATCGATCGCGCCGTCGACCTGGCTTGTCACGAGGGCTATCCCGGTCACCACGTCTACAATGTGATGCGAGAAAAGCATCTGGTGAACGATCGAGGTTGGGTGGAGTTCACCGTTCAACCCCTGTTCTGCCCCATGGGCCTCATTTCGGAAGGCACCGCTAACTATGGGATCGAAGTCGCCTTTCCCGGCGAGGAGCGGATCGCTTACGAGAAAAAGACGCTCTTTCCACTCGCCGGCCTCGATCCGGGAGAAGCCGAGCTTTTCTATGAAGTCCAGACCCTCATGGGAGATCTCTCCTATGCTGGAAACGAAGCGGCCCGCCGTTACTTGAACGGTGAAATCGACGCCGGCGAAGCCGCTGAGTGGTTGGTCCGCTATGCCCTATCGACTCTCCCGCGCGCCGAACAGAGAATTCGCTTCATCGACCAGTACCGGAGCTACGTGATCAACTACAACTTGGGAAAGGACATGGTGGCCGATTACATCGAGGGGCGGGGCGGCACGGAAGACAATCCAGAGAAACGGTGGCAAGAGTTCGGGGTGCTGCTCTCCTCGCCGCGAGTGCCCTCGGGGCTGAAGAAATAGCGCCACCCATTCAACCTCAGAGAGCGCATCAACTCGCTGTTCTTGAACAAGTTAGCAAACCCTACTTCTCCGACTCCGGCCAGGGTTGCGTCGGGCGCTTGGCTGGATTAGAATACGTTTTCTGGCTCTCGGCAGACCCTCGTGGAGTTCTATCGAGCTGGCCCAAATAGGGGCTCGGCTGTTGCTCCTCGGGCCATCCTAGCCCGTTCAGATTAAGGGAGGTCAAACTTTGTCAAACCGTAGTCGACAAACGTTCCTGAAGCGCCAAAAAGAACTTCAGCGGCAGGATCGACAGCGGGCAAAGGGCGAAAAGCGTGCCCAGCGTAGATCCGAGGATAAGGACAAGCCGTTGCTAGCGGGCTTCGAAGATCCTGACATCGCTGGAATCGTTCCTGGACCGCAGCCATTGCCGTGGGATATCGAAGAAGAAGAAGCGGTCGAGGAAGCGACGGAGGAAGCGACGGAGGAAGCCAAAGAGGAAGCCAAAGAGGAAACCGCTTCACCGAAATAACCTCTTCGCTCTCATATACTCGCCTTAGGCGACCCACCTCCGTTGGGATCGCTCTCTCTGTGACTTCCTCAAAGAGAGAATTTGCCTGCCCCCATCTATTTGACTAGCTCCTGTTCGTATTAGAATAAGTCGCCCTTTTCAAGGAGGTCGCGATGGCGATTGGGCGGACCGAGCTAGTTCGACTGTTAGAGGAAGCCCTCTTCCTAATGCCGACCGATCGCGGCGACATCAGGGAGCTTGGCATTCCCGATGTGCGCGGCCGCATGACCCCCATCTCGCATCCCATAGCGAATCTCGTGGGGAGCGTCCCTCGAGCCGAAGGGTTATCCGATGCCACGATCCAGGAAGTCGTGGGGCGCTTCCGATCTCAAAACAAAGCCTTTGGTTGGGTTACGGGCCCGCTGTCGCCCGAAGGGCTGGAGCGCCAGCTTATCGCAAATCGCCTGGTCAAGATCGATGCGTTCAGCGGTATGGTCCTATCCGATCTCGCCAGGCCGATCGTAACCCGCCCCGGAGTGCGAGTGGTCGAAGTGCCTGTCGAGGAACGTGACAGGTTTCAATCACTCTTGTCGATGTCATTTCAGCTTCCCCCCGATGTCGCAGCGTTTATGTCCGATGTCTTGTACTTCAATCCTTCTCATCTCAAAGTGCGGAACTACTTCGCCTTCCTTGTGGGCGTCGACGAGCCGGTTGGGCTGGGCAGTATGATGTACATGCCCGAATCGTCAGTCGTTTTGTTGGCAGGCTCGGCAACGCTCACCGAATATCGCCACCGGGGGGTCTATCGTGGGTTGGTGGCGCGGCGGGTGGACGATGCCAGGAAAGACGGCGCCGCGGCGGCCATCATCCAGGCGGCGCGAACCACTTCGGCGCCGATCTGCCAGAAGATGGGTTTCGCCGAGGTCTGCCAGCAGGCGCTCTATATGTGGGAGCCTGACGTGCCCGCTTAAATTAGTCTCTCCATCCCGTAATCCCTCTCCCTTTGGGAGAGGGCCTGGGTGAGGGTATCCTTCACTCGTAGCGCAGCGCAGTAACCGGTTCTACTTTGCTAGCTCGGCGTGCGGGAAGGTACGACGCCGCGAGCGCCACGACCATGAGCAGTAAAGAGATGCCCACGTAGATCAGCGGATCGCTGGGGCTTACTCCGTAAAGGAGCGTCGAGATGAAACGCGTCATCGTGAATGCGAGCACCAAGCCGATCGCGAGACCGGCTAGCGTCAGCGTCATGCCTTGACCAACGACGAGTCGCACAACATCCCTGCGCTGGGCGCCGAGAGCGAGTCGAACGCCTATCTCCCGTGTCCTTTGTGTGACCGTGTAAGCGAGCACGCCGAATATCCCGATCGAGGCCAGGGCCACCGCCAGCGCGGCGAATATCCCGAACATCAACATGTTGAATCGCCACGGCGCGAACTCGGTCGCTACGATATCCTCCATGGTCGTGACTTTGCCCACCGGAAGAAGGTCATCCATGGCTTTGATCTGCGCCCTCACCGCTCCCGCAAGAGTCAGGGGATCGGAGCTGGTTCGCACCACCAGATGCCCGACCGCCAAAGGAGATTGAAGGTAGGGTAAATACAGATCCAATCGCGGTGCCTCGAGCTCCCGGAACCTGGCGTCTTCTACGACGCCGACCACCGTCCTCCAAATAATATTGCCCTCGTCATCCCAGTCGGTGGGGTACGTGATAAGTCTCTTTCCGATCGCGCTCTCGTCGGGCCACATGCGTTTGGCAACCGTCTCGCCGACGATCACAACCGGAGGAGCTGGGGCAGCGTCCCGCTCAGTAAAGGTCCGACCCTCTAGAAGCCGCGTTCCCATGGTCCGGAAATAGTCAGGCGTCACCGCCTCGTAGTTCACCATGGGATTCTCGTCGTAGGCCGCGTCTTCGGGAACCGTATAGACCCGAGTCTTGCCCTCTTCCTCGACGGTGACTTTGTTCCACGCCTTGGGCTGACCTTCTACGACGTACCAGAGGTCCCACCCGATGGGGCCAAATGCGAACGGGCGGTTCAGCACTGCCCCCGCGGTGTCGACCCCGGGAAGGGCGCGGACCCGCTCCAAGATGTCATGGACCAGCCGCCGCTTCTCCTCGATGGTCGGATACTTTTGGTCGCGATGTCCCACGATCATAGTGAGGACACTCTCCGGTCGATAGCCGAGGTTCTGTCGTCTAAGGTTCAGGAAACTTTCCAGCATGAGTGTGGCGCCGACGAGCAAGACCAACGCCATCGCGATTTCGAGAACGACAAGGAGGTTGCGTAGAAAGCGGCCGCGACGATCCTCTACCGCGCTCCTCGCACCTTCCCTCAAGGAATCAGAGGCGCTGGATCTCGACATCTCCCAAGCTGGAAGGAGGCCGACCAAGACGGCGGTCAGGAACCCAAGTCCGAGCGTAACCGCCAACGCGATCCCGTCGACCGCCACGGCGTCGATTCGCGGCACGTCGCCGGGAGTCAGCTTCAGCAGGATAGCCAGGCTCCACGATGCGAGAATTGCGCCGGCTAGGCAAGCCGCCAAGCCCAGTAGCGAGCTCTCGGTCAAGAGCTGTCGAATGATCCGCAACCGACCGGCGCCCATAGCCAAGCGAACGGCCATCTCCTTTCGACGGGAAACGGCTCGAACCAAGAAGAGGCTAGCCACATTGGAACAAGCCGTGAGGAGAACGAGTCCCACTGCCCCCCAAAGTGCCAACAGGGCGGGACGCGTGTCGCTCCCAAGGAAGTGATCCCTTAGTGGCGTGATGGCTGCTCCTCTGGCCTCCGGAGCCGTCTTGTATTCCACTGCCAACCGGCTCGCGATGCTGGCAATTTCGCTCCTTGCTTGCTCGAGGGCCACGCCCGTCTTCATGCGGCCGATGACATACAAAACACCGAGGTCGCGTTTTTCGGCAAGCTCGGGTCCCGCCAAACCCCAAATCTCGACTCCCTTCGGATACTGGAAACCGGGGGGCATGATTCCCACGACGGTATGCGGGTCTCCGGAGAGATTGACGGGCTTGCCGATGATATCGATCTCGCCTTCCAAATGGCGTTGCCAGAAGCCGTGGCTCACCACGATGACCGGAGATGCGCCGCGGACATCTTCCTCGGGCCTAAACGTCCGGCCGAGGTGTGGAGCAACACCGAGCGTCTCGAAGAAAGAACTCGAGACGCCGCGGTAGGCTACGGCGATGGGATCGGTGTCCGCCTGCAGAACCCTCGGCCAATTGCTGGAGCCCAAAGCGGCCATGCCCTCGAAGAGTTGGCTCTGCTCGCGCCAATCGCGGAAGTTTGGATAGGAAACTTCGATGAGCGGGTTATCTGGTTCCTCTTCCCAGAGAATGACAAGCCGTTCTTGATTGTGGAAGGGAAGCGGACTGAGGAGCACGGTGTTGACGACGCTGAATATCGCGGTGTTCGCGCCAATGCCCAGGGCGAGTATCAAGACGGCAAGCGCCGTGAAGCCCGGAGTCTTGAGCAGACTCCGGACTCCGTAGCGGACGTCTTGCCAGAGGGTTTCCATCACCAGAACCGTTTGTGGATCTCCATGCCTTCGTCTTCGAGAACCGGTCCGCTCACATCGATCTTGGGGAGCATACGACCATATGTGTCGCGACTCGAGATGTACCATCCCGCGCCACCCAAATTGGCCACCGACGATCCCCGAACGCCGTAAACGATCCTGGGGATCCCTGCCCAATAGATCGATCCCTGGCACATGATGCAGGGCTCGGTGCTTGCATAAAGGGTGGACTGAGCCAGGGTTTCGGGGTCGAAGCGCTTGCTCGCCACCCGCACCAAGTTGAGCTCGGCATGCCCGGTGATGTCCTTCTCGGTGACGACGTTATTCTCGGCCTCGAGAAGGACCTCTCTATCCTTTAATAACAGGGCGCCAAACGGGTGGTTCCCGTGCTCGATCGCCGTTTCGGCGAGGGCGTAACATCTTCTAATAAGGACGTCGTGCATGCTCTCCTCGATTGTGGGTGAAGGGGAATGGCTGGAGGCGTGGGTACATGCGGCGATCGCCGTTTCGGCGAACATGAGGATACCCACCAATGGAAGCCCAAAGCGACACCTCCACGGAGAATAGGAACTTAGGCCAAGCGACCTGCGTATAGTACCGCGAGGGAGGGTGACGGTGATATTCTCCCGTGTTTTTCCCGCGACCGACTAGGTTCGGCCCTTTTGTCGGATCGGTAGTCGTATGTGGAAGGTTGTTCCCTCGCCGATTTGGCTCGCCACCTTGATGTCGCCACCGTGCTTCTTGATGATGTTGTAGGTGTTGGACAATCCTACACGCATCCTCATCCGAGAATCTTTCTGGCTGAATGTGATCTCGAAGGGGTTGGCAAGCTTCTCAGGAGGAATACCTCTCCCGGTGTCGGAGATCTCGATGGTGACGTGGTCATCACCGGCCGAGGCCTTGATGGTGATCGAGCCCGCGCCGTCGAGTGCGTCGGAAGCGTTGACGAGCAGTGTCATGAAGCACTGGTTGAGCTCACCAGCATAGCACTCGATCTTGGGAAGTTCTCCCAGCTCTCTCTTGATGTCCACTCCGGGCGCCAGCTGGTGCCTTAGTAGCATCAGTGTGCTTTCAATCTCTTCCGTGACATCCGCCATTTGAAGCTCGGCCTCATCGAGGTGGGAGAACTGTCTTAGGCTCGTAACGAGGTTCGAGATTCTTTCGCTTGCCACGATTGTGGTCCGGAATGAGGCATGGAGGATGTCGAGTGCCTGCGTCCACGCGCCGTTGTTTCTTAGGCGGTCTGTCAGTCCTTCTTTCCAGAGCTCTTGTTGCATAAGGCCCAGCGCTTGCCCAGAAAGGTTGGCATTGTTTTTGATGACTCCAATCGGCGTGTTGACCTCGTGGGCAATCCCGGCGACCAGGCTACCGAGCGCAGCCATCTTCTCCGACTGAACGAGCTGCGCCTGCATTTCGGCGAGTTCTACGTAGCGCAGTCGTTGGATCTCGGCTTCTTTCTCAGCGGTCTCCACCTTCACGCGAATCTGAAGGTTCTTGACCTTGGTCGTGCTCTCGTCATTGAAGATCTCTTCCTTGAGCTCATGAAACCGTTTGTGATGCTCGAGGGCTTTGTCGAGCTCCCCGGTCGCTTCGTAAAGCGATGCGAGGGCGCCGTGAATCTTCAACTCTGTGGGCTTGGCCTGGGTTTCCTTGATTTCGCGAAGTGACTTCCGAAGTGCTTCGCAAGCTTTGGTGTAGTCGCCCATTTCCAAGTAGACGTTGCCGAGTGTCAGGAGGGTAATCGCGTTGACCTCTCGATTGGCGATGTTCTTGCCCGAGTCCAGGCTGCGCAGGCAATAATCCAAGGCCTTGTCGGTATCACCCATCTTCAGGTAGGCCTGACCGACGTTCGCGAGGCCGGCCGTTGCACCGATGTGGATCCCTTGTTCTTGCGATTTGCTGACCGCTTGCTGATGGTGCTCCAGAGCTTTATCGTACTCTCCGATTTTTTCGTAGAGAATCCCCAACATGGCTAATGCTCGACCCTCGCCAACCGGATAGGGAATCTCCCGAAACAAATCTAGCGCCCGGTGATGGTTCTCGAGGGCGAGTTGATGATCCCCGGTCTCGGTATAGATGAATCCGATGTTGTGCAGCGCCCAAGCCTCGCCCAGATTCGAGCCAATCTCCTTGCTAATAGCCAAGCAAGAGAGTGCTGCTTTCAAGGCTTCATCGTAGCTGCCGAGCCGAGAGTAGATTAGCGAGAGCGTGTTGACGGCCGACGCCTTCCCGAGCTTCTCGTTGATCTCGTCGAGCTCCCTGATAGCGGTTCGGGAGTATTCCGCGGCTTGTTCGAGATTCGAGAATACGAGCTGGCAATAACCGATCGTCCGGTGACCAAGGCCGACGCCTTGCTTGTAATCGACCTGCTCTGATAGACGGGATGCTTCCCGGGCAAGTTCCAAGGCCCGTTTGGTCTGCGTAAGGCCGATCTCCCAGGCGAGATTATTGAGAGCATCGATCCGTTCGGTCGATTGCGGATCGCCCGCAGAAAGCTCCTTCAACCGCGCCTCCAATTTTTCGACGGCCTCGTTCATGGGGACTTGCCCATCACGTAGAACACGTAGCCGTAGGTGCCGGAGTAGCGGCGATAGAGGTCGATCTCCTTTTGCTCGCCGTCGAGCACCTCGAGGATAGCCGGTTCCTGAGAATGCTTTTCTCTGAGCTCAGAGATCCGTTTCTCCATGGGCCCGTAGTAGCCGTCCCACCACGCGGACTCGGGCAGGGTGAAGGTGTCGAGAAGGGAGTAACCGGATTCCCGAATCATCTCCCTGTTCCCGGGTACGGTCTGCATCGCGGGATAGGCTTCCCCAAAAAAAACCTTCACGTCTTCCGGTGGCGAGTCGACGAGCCAGCTGAGCTCGGTCACCGCCAAAAACCCCTTGGGTCCCAGAAACCGCCTCCAAGAGGTGAGCCCATCTTGGAACCCAATGATATAGATAGACCCTTCCGCCCAAACAAGATCGAAGGAAGCATCCTCGAACCGCATGTCCTCCATGGGACAGCATTTGGCAAGGATCCGCTGGTCGACTCCTTGTTTTTGGGCGCGGATTTGAAGCTCGTCGAGGTAGGGTTGGTGGTTGTCGACCGCGGTGATCGCTCCGTCAGTCTCCCGTGCCAGGATGAGGGTTTGTCGTCCTGGGCCACATCCAACGTCGAGGATCTTCGGTCGCGCCGGCAGGCTAGGAACCAGAGAAAGCGCCCTCATCGTCGAGGCTTCAGAGCCTGGTGCCTCTTGGGGGAGCCCTTTGTGAATTTCGAAAAAGACGTCCATCTCGCGTTCTACCTTGCCGCTATAATACCGCAGCCAAAATAAGGAGCACTTGCCATGACAAGACTACGGCACGGTCTAGCTTTCGGTATCGCAATCCTTGCGGCGGCCTGCTTGTCCACATTGGGGCTGGCCTCCGAGGAGACGGAACGATGGGATGATCGTTTCAATCCGCTCGATGTCTTCCAGCTGGAGTGGGCCTCCGATCCACAGATCTCGCCGGATGGAGAGCGAGTCGTTTATGTAAGGAACTTCATGGACATCATGAAGGATCAGCGACGATCGAATCTGTGGATGGTCGCCGTCGACGGGTCAGAGCATCGGCCGGTCACGACTGGCAACGAGAACGATTCTTCGCCCCGATGGTCTCCCGATGGGAAGCGCTTGGTTTTCGTATCGAACACGGACGGGTCGGTTCAGCTCTACATGCGCTGGATGGATAGCGGGCAAACGGCCAAGTTGACGGATCTGACGACCGCGCCGAGTGGGCTCTCTTGGTCTCCGGACGGGGAAAAGATCGCTTTCTCGATGCAGCTGCCAGCCAGTGCCAAGCCTTACGTGAACCTGGAGGCTGGCCCCGAAGGGGCGGATTGGGCGAGCCCACCCAAGATGATCGACAAACTCATCTATCGTTTCGACGGCCGAGGCTACTTGAGAGACGGCTATCATCATTTGTTCGTTATTCCGGCCGATGGCGGTACGCCTCGACAGGTAACCACTGGAGAGTTCAACCACCGAGGCCCGCCGCGCTGGACACCGGACGGAAAGTCTCTGATTTTCTCAGCCAACCGCCACCCCGATTGGGAGTACCAGTCTCGAGACTCGGAGCTCCACGAGGTGTCCTTGTCCGATCGCTCCATTCGCGCGTTGACCGATCGGAAGGGACCCGACCACAGTCCCGCTATATCTCCAGATGGGAAACGAATCGCCTATCTAGGGTACGACGATCACTATCAGGGCTATCAGGTGACGTACCTCTACGTGATGGATCGAGATGGGAGCGGCAGGCAACGGATCGCCGCCGAGCTAGATCGCAGTATTTCGAGTCCGGCCTGGAGCGACGACGGCAAAGGTCTCTTTTTCCTCTACAACAACGAGGGCAACGGAAAGATCGGATTCGTCTCACCCGGTGGGAACGTAGAAACGGTGGCGGAGAACGTCGGTGCGAGCATTGGTCGTCCGTACTCCGGCGGAGGGTTCTCGCTGGCGTCGGGCGGCAAGTTTGCATTTACCGAGACGAGTCCCCATCAGCCTGCAGACGTCGCCGTGGGCAGCAGAACCGCCTCGGCGCAACGCGTGACGTCTTTGAACGAGGATCTTCTAGGGCACAAGGAGCTAGGTCGTGTGGAAGAGATCTGGTACGAGTCTTCCTTCGATGGTAGGAAAATTCAGGGTTGGCTCGTCGAGCCACCGGGGTTCGATCCCGCAAAGAAGTACCCGCTCATTTTGGAGATTCACGGAGGCCCCTTCGCCAACTACGGGGATCGTTTCTCGGCCGAGGTGCAGCTTTTTGCGGCGGCAGGGTACATCGTGCTCTACACCAATCCTCGCGGTAGTTCGAGCTACGGTGAGGAGTTCGGGAACCTCATCCATCACAGCTATCCAGGACAGGACTATGACGATCTGATGTCTGGGATCGACGCGTCGTTGGCTCGTGGCTTCGTCGACGAAGACAACCTCTTCGTCACCGGCGGCAGCGGAGGAGGCGTGTTAACGGCTTGGATCGTTGGAAAGACCGATCGGTTCCGCGCCGCGGTCTCCGCCAAGCCGGTCATCAACTGGTATAGCTGGGTGCTGAACGCGGATATACCGATCATGTACAAGTATTGGTTTCCTGGACTTCCTTGGGAAGAGACCGAACATTACATGAAGCGCTCGCCCATCTCGTTGGTGGGGAACGTCACAACGCCGACGATGGTTTTGACCGGCGAGGCCGATCACCGGACTCCGATATCAGAGTCGGAGCAATTCTACATGGCACTCAAGCTGCGCAAGGTCGATACTGCGCTCGTTCGAGTTCCCGATGCCTCGCACGGTATCGTCAATCGCCCGAGCAATCTGATGGCCAAGGTGGCCTATATCCTCAAATGGTTCGAGTCCCATCGGAGCACCGGCGCGGCCGAAGCGACAACGTCACCGGACTAAAGAGGGGATTGAGAGGGCCCAGCTCAATCCAGTTCGTCGGCAAGGGCTCTAATCAGCTCACCGCCGTTGCCCTTCCAGGCCGAACCGTGCATACAAGCCAGAGTCGTTGGCTCGGTGGCGGCGAGTTTTTCTAGGATCTGCCGCGTGTCCTTGGCATGTGAGTAATAGTCCATGCCCTCACGCATCGCCTCGCTGGGCCCGAGAATATCGCCATCGGTAAGGGGCTTGTGCTCGTGCCCCCCCTGCGTGAAAAGATCTCCACAAAGTAGAGTTCGCGTCGACTCTTCGAAGAGGAGGCCGCACTCCCAGGCGTGCGGAACGTGCGGGGTGTACAGCCAGCGCACCTTGTGCTTGCCTAGCGTTACCTCGGCACCATCCGCGAGCGCACGAGCCGGCCGGTCGGAGACGTCATCCACCGAGACCATGGCGGCGATATCGCTGCACAGTGGTGCTGCTTGCGGGGCCACCGCGAGAAAGTCGTTCAACGCTCCACATTCATCCGCTTCGAAGTGAGAGAACGACACGTGGCGCAGCCGCTCGACTGGCATGACACTCTCGATGGCTTCGCGTACGACGGGAAAGAGCTTCCGTAGACCAGTGTGAAATAGAAGCGGCTCGTCGTCGACGATGAGGTACTGATTGAACGTGAAGCCTACCGGGATGACTCCCGGTGGGATCGGCGTGCTAATTCGGTAAATTTGATCGGCGATCTCGTCGACCCGAGTTCCCGAAGTGGAATTGGTGATGCCCATGTCTGATCTCCTTTAAGCGGGTGGCGACGAGCATATATTCGAACGGGCCGGAAGTCCACTCTCTCCTCGGTCAGTGCTACAGTACAGGCATGAAGCGTTGGGTCAAGAGGGGCGCAATCTTTATCGGGTTAATCATTCTTATCGTTGTGCTCCAGTTTACGGTCTTCGCGCCGGAACTGGTGCCGGTGGAAGTCGTTACCGTCGCGCCGGGCCCGGTCGAAGAAACGGTGACGAACTCTCAGGCAGGGACGGTCCGCGCTCGGAAAAGAGCGAAGCTGTCGCCAGAATTCGGCGGGACGGTGGTCTCGATTCCCTTTCGGGAGGGCGACCGAGTTTCAAAAGGCGTCGTCGTGCTTCGGCTCGACGATCAGCTGCAGAAGGCCGAGCTGAGTCTCGCAGAACGTGAGCTCGATACCGCATCCGCGCAACACGACCAGGCGTGCTTCGCGGCGGAAAGGGCGGCACGAGAGAAAGAGCGAGTCAGCCGGCTCGCCGAGGATGAGATAGCGTCGCGGTCTTTACTGGACGAAGCGAGCACGGAGGCCGATCGGGCCGCTGCCGCTTGCCGAGCCGCGGCGGCAAGCGTTGAGCGGGCGAGGGCTTCGATCGTACTCGCCCGCACGAGAGTGGAGAAGACGGTACTGCGCGCGCCGTTCGACGGGGTGGTCGCGGAGCTGACAACGGAAGTCGGCGAGTGGGTGTCGCCATCGCCCCCGGCCCTTCCCATACCTCCAGTCGTTGACATCCTCGCTCCCGAGTCCGTCTATATAAGTGCTCCGATGGACGAGGTCGATTCGGCGCAGATCGCTCCCGACCAGCCGGCGCGGGTGACTATCGACTCTTTTCGGGGAAAGCACTTCTCCGGCCGAGTGAGTCGAGTGGCGCCCTACGTCCTCGACCTCGAAGCGCAGAATCGTACGATCGAGATAGAGGTAGAGCTCGATGATGTGGACGCTGCTATCTCCCTACGTTTGTTGCCGGGAACGTCGGCAGACGTGGAAGTGATTCTCGAGGAGCGAACGGGAGTGCTGCGTATCCCGAGTCACGCGCTTCTAGAAGGGGAACAAGTTCTTCTCGTGGAGGACGGTCGGCTGGTAGCACGAGACGTCGAAGTCGGACTCAGCAACTGGGACTATACGGAGATCGTGAGTGGGCTCAGGGCCGGCGAAGAGGTCGTCGTCTCGCTCGACCGCCCCGAGGTTCAGCCGGGCGCGTCGGCGGTAGTCGAGAAGAGCCAAGGCGCACCGTGATTCGTCTGGAGGGAATCAGCCGATCTTTCATCGTCGGTGGCCAGCCGGTCCATGCGCTGGTCGATGTTCACGAGCGAATTGAATCGGGCGAGCACATCGCCATCATGGGGCCTTCCGGCTCCGGAAAGTCGACCCTCCTCAACGTCCTTGGCCTCCTCGATCGCCCTTCCTCGGGTTCCTACTGGCTCGACGATCGTGAAGTATCGAAACTCGACGAGCTCGAGCTGACACAAGTTCGACGCCACCGTATCGGATTCGTCTTCCAGTTCTTTCACCTCGTTGCCCGTCTCACCGCCCTCGAAAACGTGGAGCTTCCCATGATCTTTGCCGGCATCCCTCGTGAGGAGCGAAGGAAGAAGGCATCCGAGTTGCTACAAGCAGTTGGGCTAGGCGAACGAATCGATCATCGTCCGGATCAACTCTCTGGTGGAGAGCAGCAGCGCGTCGCGCTCGCTCGTGCCACGGTCATGGGACCGGGACTTCTCCTTGCCGATGAACCCACCGGTAACTTGGACACCGCGTCCGGACAACAGGTGCTCGATCTGCTGGACGAAATGAACGATAACGGTCTCACCCTGGTGGTGGTGACGCACGATCCTGATGTCGCGCGTCGGGCCGACCGCATTCTCGTGCTCGCCGACGGACGAATCGCCCGCCGTTTGAGCGGAGCTGAGATCGCACAGGTCGCCGGGTTTACGGATCTGGCAGGCGGACGAACGTGAGTTTCCCCGATCTGCTGCGCTATGCTATCCGCGCCCTCGTGGGGCGTCGCTTGCGTGCCGCATTGAGCCTGCTGGGAATGGCGATCGGCGTCGCGGCGGTGGTGGTGCTGACCGCGTTAGGTCAAGGGGCGCTCACCTACGTCTCCGACCAGTTCGGAAACATCGGCACCAATATCCTCATAGTCGTTCCCGGCAAGACCGAGACCACGGGAGGATTTCCAGGGGTGGGTGGCACACCGAACGACCTGACACTCGACGACTTCGAAGTGCTGGTCCGCAGTATGAGAGAAGTTCAACGGGCCGCACCGATCGCGATGGCCACCGCCGCGGTTTCACATGGAGCCCTTTCACGGCAGGTGGCGGTCGTCGGCACGACCGATCAGTTTCTGGCGGTTCGCAATCTGGCGCTGGGGCGAGGGCGGTTTCTGCCCGAGGCGGAGATCGATCGCGGGGCGGCGGTCGCGGTCATCGGGGAGAAAGTAGCCCGGGAGCTCTTCCCCGCACAAGATGCGTTAGGCCAGGTCATTCGAATCGACGACGCACGGATGAGGGTGATCGGACTCCTGGCACCGAAAGGAGTGCAGCTCGGTCTCGATCTCGACGACATGGTGGTCATACCGGTTGCTTCGGCGATGCGCCTGTTCAACCGCAGTTCTCTTTTTCGCATTATCTTGGAGGTTCGGCCTAGCGCCGATCTGGGACTCGCCTGCGATAAGGTCACGCAAATCATGACCGAGCGCCATGATGAAGAAGACGTCACTTGCATCCGGCAGGACGCGGTGGTCGAGACGTTTTCATCCATTCTCGGAACACTGACCTTGGTGCTGGTTGCGATCGCCTCGATCTCTCTCACCGTTGCCGGCATCGGGATCATGAACGTCATGCTGGTGTCGGTCTCGGAGCGTACGCCAGAAGTCGGTTTGCTGAAAGCGGTGGGCGTTGCACCCAAGCAGATTATTGCGGTGTTCGTCACCGAGGCCGCCTTGCTCTCGACGGCGGGCGGGCTAGTCGGTCTCGCAATCGGTTGGCTGGTGGTCAAAGTACTAGTCGGAATCTATCCTGCTCTGCCGGCGAGCCCGCCGGCTTGGGCGGTGGCTGCTGCGTTGGCGGTCTCCACGGTCGTTGGAATGACCTTCGGCGTGCTACCCGCTCGGCGCGCCGCTCGCCTCGATCCCATCACCGCGTTGGCCCGCCGGTAGGAATAGCACGTGCGAGATCTGTTGTTGTTCGCTTTCGGTGCCCTGGCCCGTTATCGATTGCGCTCGATGCTTTCGATGCTCGGGATTGCCATTGGTATCGGTTCGGTCATTCTGCTGACATCGATCGGCGAAGGGACGCGGCTCTATGTCCTCGATCAGTTTACTCAGTTCGGCACCAACCTTCTGCAGATCAATCCCGGCAAGGCAGAGACCATGGGTATCCCAGGCGTTTTGGGGGGGACAACACATAAACTCTCGATCGACGACTCGCTAGCCATTGCACGGCTGTCGCAGGTCGAGACCGTCGTGCCATTGGCGTTCGGAATGGCACGCGTGGAGGCGGAGGGGCGAGGTCGTAGCGTGTACATCTACGGTGTCACGCCTGATGTACCCGCGGTTTGGAAATTCCGCGTGAGGCAAGGCTCCTTCTGGCCCACCGGGGATCCGCGACGTGGCCAATCGATGGCGGTCCTGGGACCCAAGCTCAAGCGGGAACTCTTTGGAAACGCCAACGCGCTCGGTCGTTTCGTTCGCGTCGGAGGGACCCGATTTCGCATCGTGGGAGTGATGGAGCCCAAGGGGCAGTTTCTAGGCTTCGATATCGATGACGGAGCCTATATCCCGGTGGCCTCCGCGATGCGGCTCTTCAATCAGGATGAACTTCAGGAGATTGATGTTGTCTTCTCGAGCTCTGCCTCTGTGGACACGATCGTCGATCGCATCACCAGCCTTCTGATCGATCGACACCGCGGGAACGAAGATTTCACTATCACCACCCAGGCGGCGATGATGGATGTGTTCGGCAACGTCATGAACATTATTACGATGGCGGTCGGTGCTATTGCCGCGATCTCACTGCTCGTCGGGTCCATTGGAATCCTGACCATGATGTGGATCGCAGTAGGAGAGCGCACCGCCGAGATTGGATTGATCCGTGCGATCGGCGCTTCACGACGGCAGGTGCAGGTGGTTTTTCTCGTGGAAGCGGGAGCGCTGGCCACAGTTGGAGGCCTCGCAGGTTTGCTCGGGGGGTTGGCGGTCTGCGCTTTGCTCCGCGGCTTCGTTCCTGGCCTACCGGTTCACACACCGGTGCTCTGGGCAGTCTTGGCGGTGGCGATCAGCTTCGCGACCGGTTTGGTCTCCGGTGTGGCGCCGGCGCGAAGGGCGGCCTCGCTCGATCCCATCGAGGCGCTCCATACCGAGTAGCTCATAAGCCTTGAGACGCAAAAAAACAAAAAAAGACTTGACAGGTTCTGCGAAGCAATTTCGAAGTGTGATTAGTTACTAGCGTAAACACCTCCCTGAAACGCATACACGCGTTCTCGCATATTCCCTCCAAGGTTTAGATGTTTTCTTGATCTAATCCGTTTTCCTCCCGTCTGGCGACGGCCAAGGCCCCAGAAAAACCCGTGGCTATATTAGAAGAAGCAAGAATCGAAAGAGGGGGCGAAACTCATGATAGAAAGAGTAAAGAGATACTTGGAGGCACTCGAAAGGCTCTCCACCGAAGAGATCGATCAGTCCGTGGAGAAACTCGTCCGCACCGAGAAACGAAACGTGGCGCTCGTCATCGCACACATCGCCGAGATGTCGAGAAGAAAAGGCCACCTCGAGCAGGGGTACAAGAATCTCTTTGACTATTGCACGAGACGTTTGCGTCTGAGCGAAGGGTCGGTCGCCTTGCGGATTCAGGTCGCCAATGTGTCGAGGCGCTTTCCCCAGCTTCTCATTGCGCTGGCCGAAAACCGATTGAGTCTCACCGTGGCGGGTCTTCTTGCGCCCGTTCTCACGGAGAGCAATGTCGAGAAGCTCCTCGGGCATTGCGCTGGAATGACCAAGCGTGAGGCCGAGGAGTACCTGGTCGCGCTCCGGCCAAAGGTCGCCTTCGCTCCCTCGATTCGCAAATCGCCTTCTCCGGCAACCATCCCGCCGAAAGCCACTTCACGCTCCATAGCTCAGCTGCCCCAGGAGACGCGTCCAACTCCTCGAGTGTCGCCGAGTATCCTCCAACCGGCGAGGCCGGAGCTCTTCAATTTCCGTTTTGCCGCCGACCGAAAGTTCAAGGACAGGTTCGAGCGTCTGGCGGAAGTCCTCGGTGTCCAGAATCCTCAACAACACATGGCCGAGATCATGGAGCAGGCCCTGGAAATTGCTCTGGATAAGAAGGACGTGCAGAGGAAGCGTGCACGCCGACTACAGAGGGTGTCGAAAGGTAACAAAAAATCTCGTCCAGACAAGGTTTTCGCAAAGTCTCGTTACATCCCGTCAGAGGTTCGTGAGCGCGTCCAAGCACGGGCCGGATACCAGTGCCAATACCGAGGTCCTGACGGAAACCGGTGTCGGTCACGAACGGGACTTCAGGTTGAGCACCTGCGGCCCTTTGCTTTGTATCGCAGCCACGACGAGAAGTATCTGCGGCTCTATTGCGACCCCCACAATCGTTTGAGCGCCGAGCGGGTCTATGGGGCCGCGTTCATCCAAGAGAAGATCGAGGCCTCTCGGCGCAGGCGCTCGCCGAACGGCCTCGCCGACTCATCGTAGCCAGCAATATCCCGCATCACACCAGCCGTGAAGCAAGCGAGTGGTAGCAAAAGGCCTGAAGCTCAATCCGAGGAAAGTTAAGGTGCCACGCGGAACGCCGGCGTGACAGGCCGGGGAAGGCGTCCAAGCGGTACAAAGAGAGGAAGAAGGAGCCTAAGAAATCAAGCAGTTAGACTTTCGGGTCAGGCTCCTTTGGTACCTGTTAGGACAGCTTCACTGCACAATTACCGCACAGGACGAAGACTTCGCGCTTCCCTTGGACACTTTGCCTTTGCCCGACTAGAATCTCCTCCTTGGCTTGTGCTGATTCCCGAAAGCCAGACCATGCCCCTACAATCCGGAACCAAGCTCGGCACGTACGAGATCATCGCCGCCATCGGTGCGGGTGGCATGGGTGAGGTCTACCGCGCCAAGGACAGCAAGCTCGGGCGTGAGTTGCGGGAGTCGCCATCAAAGTCCTTCCTGACGCGCTCTCGCAAGACAAGGAACGTCTCGCACGTTTTGAACGTGAGGCCAAGCTCCTCGCGTCACTGAATCACCCCGGCATCGCTACACTCTTCGGGCTCGAGGAAGACGCTGGCAAACCATTCCTTGTCATGGAGCTCGTTGAGGGCGAGACTCTCTCGGAGCAAATCGCCCGCGGACCCCTTCCAGTAGAAGTCGCGTTGCCCCTGTTCCAGCAAATCGCAGAGGCACTGGAAGCCGCGCACGAAAAGGCAGTCATCCATCGCGACTTGAAGCCAGCCAATATCAAAGTCACGCCCGAAGGAAAGGTCAAAGTCCTCGACTTCGGGCTCGCCAAGGCGTTCGCGCCGCAAGAGTCAGAAGTCGATGATTCATCTCAATCGCCTACTCTAACCAAAGGCACGGCGCTCGGTGCGATAATGGGTACCGCGTCGTACATGAGTCCCGAGCAAGCGCGCGGCAAGCCCGTCGACAAACGAACCGACGTCTGGGCGTTCGGCTCTTGTCTTTACGAAGCACTCTCCGGCAAGAAAGCATTCGAAGGCGATACGGTCACCGACACGATCTCCGCAGTCGTGCGAGCCGAGCCGGACTGGAATCCGTTGTCGAAGCATCCGCAACGCGTGCGTCGGCTTCTCGCCCGGTGCCTGCAGAAAGACCCTCGGGAGCGACTCCGCGATATCGGTGACGCCCGCATCGAAATCCGAGATGCTTTGACCGAGCCCACAACCGTTCCAGGCGAAACGCAAACTTTGAGTCGGCGAGCGAGCTGGCTCCCCGCAGTCGCAGTGGGTGTGATCTTGTCCGCTTTGTTCTTTGCCGGTTTGAAGCTTGGGTGGTTCTCTCAGTCAACACCACCCCGGAGCGAGCTGAGCCTCCGCCAGCTCACCGCGAACCCCATCGACTACCCGGTGATGGGCGCCGCCATTTCCGGGGATGGAAAGTACCTCGCCTACGTCGATCCGAACGGACTCTTCCTTCGTCTGATCGACAGCGGGGAGACTCACAGTTTATCTCTGCCCGAAGCGTTTCGAGTGAGTGAGATCGATTGGTTCCCGGACGGTACGCACTTGCTTCTCGGGGCGGATGCCGGAGAGGGGCCAAGCCTTTGGAAGATCCCCATTCTGGGTGGTACTCCCGCGAAGCTCGCGGACGGCGCACATGAGGCAACCATTTCGCCGGATGGTTCTCACATCGCTTTCTTCAAAGCGGTCTTCCCGGTGCGGGAAATCTATCTGATGCGTGCCAGCGGGGAGGCTCTACGCAGTTTAGTGACCGGTGGGGAGGGCGACTCCTTCTCGGAGATGGCGTGGGCACCCGACGGGAAACGCCTAGCTTTTGGCAAATGGCGTTTAGAAGCGGATGGAAGTCGAGAAATGACCATCGAGAGCATCCATCTCGAAACTAACCAGATCGCTGTGATGGTATCCGGCCCCAGATTGGTTCAGAAGTGGAGAGGCAGTCTTCCTTTCTGCTGGACGCCGGACGGGCGTCTTCTCTATGCACTGCAAGAACCGTCTCCGAATCAAGACTATTCCAATCTCTGGGAAGCGAAGATCGACCTAGCTACCGCAAAAGTGTCGGAGAAGTCGTCGAGACTGACACAACTATCGGGGTACAACTTTCGAGACCTCCACGTCACGAGTGACGGAAGCCGCCTTACGTTTCTGCTCGAGCGCAATCAATCTGACGTCTATGTTGGTGACATCGAATCCGCTGGCCGTGCTCTGGTCAATGTACGCCGTCTCACACTGGATGAACGGGATGACTATCCTGGAGACTGGACGTTAGATGGTAGTGCCGTTCTCTTCTCGTCGAACCGAGGTGGCACTTGGGACGTCTTCAAACAGGATATCAATCAACGAAACGCCGAAACCGTTCTCGCCGGACCAGAAGACGAGGGCGAGGGGGGCTCGGTTTTCAGCGCCGACGGGGATTGGATTCTGTACTGGGTGTCAGACAAGTTGATGCGTAAGCCGGTATCCGGAGGACCTCCCGAGCTCATTTTGGCCGTTGGAGAGCAGATTCATTGCGCCCGTAGCCCCCTAAGAGGTTGCGTGTTGGGAGAGCGCGACCGAGACAAGAACCAATACATTTTCTCTGCGCTAGATCCAATCACAGGCAAAGGAGACGAGCTCTTGAGGATCGAGGATAACCCTCCTTTCACCAATTGGGACATTTCACCGGACGGCACCCGGATTGCGGTGGTGCACAACGACGATCGAATCCGCATCTTTGAGCTGTCAAGCGGTGAGGAGAGCGTGATTTCTCAAGAGGAATGGATCTTCGGTGAGTTCGTTGCATGGTCGGTAGATGGAGAAGGGGTATACCTGGACGGCGGCCCGAAGACGAGCGACCGCAGGCGGCGCGGGCTCCTCTACGTTAGCTTGAAGGAAGACGTCACCCTTCTGCGACAAACACCACATGACTGGCACGTCCAGCCCGTGACATCCCCGGACGGGCGCCACCTGGCCTTCGCTTCCATGTTCTTCTCCGGGAATGCCTGGATGATCGAGGACTTTTGACGATCGAGCGTTGACATGACACTCGCTGCGGGCACACATTTCGGAACTTACGAGATCGTCTCCGGTGCGGGAGGAATGGGCGAAGTGTATCGCGCCTGCGCTGGTCTCCGCGAGCTGACCGAGCCAAACGTCGTCCTCAACTGGTTCGAGGAGCTGAAGCGCCTCGTCCCGACGAAGTAGGACACGAACCCACTCAATGCTCTCCAGCCGTCGAACGATGGACGGCGAGTGCGACGCCAACAATGACAAGAGCCGCGCCGGCGAGGAGTCGCGGGTGCAGTAGCTCCTCGCCGCGAAGGAGGCCAACCCCAACCGCGATTAGTGGAATGATGTACGCGGTGAGAGCCAAACGTTTCGCTGGAATAAACGAGAGCAGCCAGTAATAGAGAAAAAACGTCACCGCCGACCCGCAGATCGCAAGGTAAAGTAGCGCACCGATTGTGTCGGAGTTCCAAACGAGACTCTTTCCACGCTCGAGCCACAGTGCGATGGCTCCCATGACCACTGCGGTGACGGCCATGGGTCCTCCGGCAAGCGAGAGCGGATGGATATCTGTGCCCCAACGTTTGACGACGATCGTGCCGAAGGCGGCCGATATCGGTGAGAGCAACATCACTAGCGCCGCGGCATAGACATTGTGTCCACCTAGTGCGGCGAGGTCTTCGGAGAAGATCACCCCGACCCCGGCAAAGCCGATGACGATGCCGAGGATCTCGCCGGGAGTTAATCTCTCCCCGGAAAGGACGAAATGGCCCACGCTCGTTACCACGAGTGGATAGATAGCGAACAGGATGGCCGCCAGACCCGAGGGTACCCACTGTTCGCTCCAATAGACGGCGCCGTAAGCGATGGTGAAAGAGAGAATGCCATTTGCGAACCAGATGGTGATCTCTTTGCGCGTCGTTCCAACCTTGATTCCTAGTGCGGCGGCCACCGCGAAAAGAAGTGTCGAGGCGAGTGCGAATCGGATGGCAACGCCGCTGAAGGGTGGGGTGCCGCGGAGCCCCACCGCAATGACCGCCCAGGTCGTGCCCCAGATCAGACAAACGACGGTAAAGGCCAGAACAATAAGCAATGTGCTGGGCGGGCGTCTTCCGGTTGCGGCAGGCATGACCCGGCAGTGTAACCATTTCGTTCCGCGGTGGCTCGTGAATGCTCCGGGCAAAAGGCGAAATGACTTGTCCCGATCATATGACCGATGGCGGACAGGCCGGTCCCAGCGGCGAACAGCCGGACGTCGCCTTCGCGGGCCCGTCTGCCCTATCTCACTGATTTCTAAGGGGGATTTGCCGGGGCCTCATGGCATGACCCGTGCATTTGTAGATAATCTACAGGAAGCGTGGACAGGAGGTAGAGACTCATGAAACGAAGAGATTTCATCGCCGGGACCGGCGCCTTAGTTGCGGGGATCGCGGCTGCCGGGGCCTCTAGGGCCTACGAGAAGAGAGAGACGGAAGACTTTCCCAGGATCGACCACGCCGCCAGTGAAAAGATCCGTGTCGCGTTCGCAATGGCAAATGGCCCGACGGTGATCGATTTCGCCGGCCCATGGGAAGTGTTTCAGGACGTCATGATTCCGAGCCCGGGTGGTACGCGCATGCCTTTCGAGCTCTTCACGGTTGGTGAGAGCCGTGAGACGGTCCGGGCGACCGGCGGCCTCAACATCGTTCCCAATTACACATTCGAGACGGCGCCAACGCCGAACGTCATCGTTGTTCCTGCCCTTCGCGGCTCGGAGGCTCTCTTGGAGTGGTTGAGGAGAGCTCACGAGAAGACCGACATCACCACTTCTGTTTGCACCGGTGCGTTCCAGCTCGCGCGGGCAGGTCTTTTGAACGGTAAGTCTGCGACCACCCACCATGATTTCCTGGACCAACTAGAGAGCAGTTTCCCCGAGATCGATGTGAAACGCGGCGTTCGGTTGGTGGACAACGGTGATATCGCTACCGCCGGGGGGCTTACGTCCGGCATCGACATGGCTTTGAGAGTCGTGGCGCGCTACTTTGGCCCGGAGGTCGCCGAGACGACGGCGTTGTACATGGAGTACGAAGGAAAGGGCTGGAGGTCGTGATAATGGGAGCACTCTGGCAGGACGTGCGTTACGGCGCGCGCGTGCTTGCGTCTAGACCTGGAATCACAGCGATCACCATCGTCACCCTGGCGATCGGAATTGGGGCCAATACGGCGATCTTCAGTGTCGTCCATGGAGTCTTGCTACAACCCCTTCCCTACGAAGAGCCAGAACGTTTGGTTCTCGTCCGTGCCGATGCCGAGGGACTCGAGTCGATCGCGTCACTATCGGCGCCCGAGCTCCGAGATCTCGGAGAGCGAAGTCGGCTGTTTGAGGAGTTTGGTGGCGTATGGTCGCAGCAAGCCAGCATCGTCGACGACGAATCCGAGCAGATCTGGCACGCTTGGGTGACCGCCAACCTCTTCCCGTTACTCGGGGAGGATCCGGTCCTCGGTAGACACTTCTTGCCCGAGGAGGAAGCCGAGAATGGCCCCAATGTGATGATTCTTGGCTATGGGATCTGGCAACGCCGCTACGGCGGTGATCCGGACATCATCGGGAAACCCATACAGCTCAACGACACCGTTCGTACAGTCGTGGGAGTGATGCCGGAGCGCTTCCGAATCCTTTTGGGAGATGATACCGGAGTTCCTCCGCGCGTCGATGTCTTCATCCCTCAAAACTTCTGGCAGCAGAGGAACGTTCGTTGGTTGCGCGTCATCGGTCGGCTGGCTCCTGGCGTAACGCTTGCGCAGGGGCAATCCGAATTGGATAACATCGCCGATAGTCTCGTGGCGGAATATCAAGAGTACGCCACGACCGGATTCGCGCTACACGCCATTCCTCTTCATGGCGATTTGGTGCGCGACGTTCGCCCTGCTGTTCTAGCTCTCTTGGGAGCGGTCGGCTTTGTTCTCTTGATTGCGTGTTCGAACGTGGCCAGCCTCTCGCTCGCCCGCACGAAGCTTCGAGAGCAAGAGATCGCCTTGAGGCTGGCCTTGGGAGCCGGCCAGGGACGCATCCTGCGGCAGGTTTTGACGGAGAATCTCTTACTTGCATTGCTAGGTGGCGCCTTCGGGTTGTTGGTCGCGCAATGGGGACTCGAGCTCTTACTTGCCTATCGACCGGTGAACCTACCTCGGATCGAAGACATTGGGGTCAATGGAACCGTGTTGGGCTTCACGACCGCGGCTGCTCTCTTGACGGGCTTGCTCTTTGGGATCGTCCCCGCGTTGCAGGCATCGCGGCTCAGCCTTGGAGAGACACTCAAAGAGGGAGGGCGGGCCACCGGAGCTCAGGGGGCTCGAAGCCGACAACGACTCCGCAGCGTGCTCGTCGTGTCGCAGGTTGCGTTGTCGTTGGTGCTCTTGATCGGTGCCGGCTTGATGATCCGTACCTTCACCCGTCTCGCGGAAGTCGATCCCGGCTTCCGTTCCGAGAACCTGTTGACGTTCCACGCGCCGCTGTCCTTCAGTCAGTACTCGACACCGGAGAGTCTATGGGGTTTCTATCGAGAGCTCACGGACAGAGTGAAGGTGCTTCCGGGAGTGAAAGCGGCGGGGGCGGTGTCACTTCTGCCGCTCTCTGACCGGCTCTTCACCAGCAACTATGCGTATGATCCAGAGACCGAACGGAACTGGGGAACTCTGCCCGCGGACTATCGAGTCATCGTGCCCGGCTACTTCGAAGCCATGGGAACAAAACTCGTGTCGGGGCGCTTATTCTCGGACACCGACGCGCAAGTGGAGCGCTCGATCGTCGTCGTCGACGAGACGCTGGCGCATCGGGCCTGGCCGGATAGAGATCCGATCCATCAAAAAGTGAAGGTGGATTTTCTCGGACAAAACTCGCCGGAGTGGGCGGAAGTCATCGGGGTCGTCCAACACGTTCGGAACAACGAGCTCCGAGAAGACGGGTTGGCCCAGATCTATTTTCCGCTTTGGGCACAGCCGAATTCAGACATGAAGCTGGCGGTCCGTGCCAGTGGCGATCCGATGAGCCTGATCCCAGCGATACGCCGAGAAGTGAGAGCGATGGACAGCGGCCGTCCCGTCCACACCTTTCGCATGATGGACGGGTACGTGTCAGACGCGATGGCGGGGACAAGCTTTGCGATGACGCTCCTGGGACTGTTCGCCACGGTCGCATTGGCAATGGCGGCCATCGGACTCTATGGCGTCGTGTCCTATATGGTCAGCCAACGAACGAACGAAATTGGGATCCGGATGGCGCTCGGCGCCCACCGGCGGGACATCTTTCGAATGGTCCTGGGGCACGGACTGACGTTCGTTCTCTTTGGCATCGTTCTCGGTCTGGTGGGGGCGCTCGCTTTGACACGCTTTCTTTCTAGTCAGCTCTACGGAGTGGGAGCGACCGATCCTTCCACGTTTGCCGCTACTTCTGGGATTCTGGTTGCGGTGGCCCTGTTCGCTTGCTACTTGCCGTCCCGTCGAGCGACCCCTGTCGACCCTATGGTGGTGCTCCGGTATGAGTAGTTCCACGTGAAGAAACTCACCTGAATCGAGCCCGCTTCGGGACGATCGTTCCCCACCGCGCGGAGGATGATAGAGTGAATCCTCATGGCGCAGTTTGGCGAGCTCGACGTACGGTTGGAACCGTGGGACGTGGAGTACGGCTCTGAATTTCCTCTGGATGCCCCGGAAGACGTTGGCGACGATGAGGTTTCACTGGATGTCGAGACGCCCGTCGGTTTATGGGATTCGATCGAGCCTGCGCCCGCGACGATACCGGGGCGTATCCTCTTCGTCGACGGTGTGCGACGGCTAGAGGCGCGGATCGTCCTGCGCCGCAATGCCAAGCTTTGTCGGGGTGCATTCGGGAGCTATGCGGTGGGCGCGGTCCTCGCAACGCACGGCGATGCGACGATATGTGAAGCGAGAGCGGATCGGGTGATCGTCGTGGGTTCCGGAGAATCTCTTCCCGAGCCGATCCACCTGATGCCGGCACTGACCTACCGGCCCCTGAGCGTCGTCTCCCAAGATGTGGACGCGCCGCTTCGAGGCGTCCTCCAGCAAATGCGACTGGCCGAGGAGCGTCTGGCCCGGGAGCTTGCCGACGAGGAGAACACGCTCGTGGTGGCGGACGGCCCGCTCACGTTCGGAGATCCGCTGCGGGGTGGCGCGGTGGGGTATATCAAGCGCCTTCAGAAACTCTACATTCCCGAGGATAAACTCGATCTTCTTTCCCGTTTGCCCCCCGGGTCACGGACACCACTTTTCGGTTTGCGATCGAGCAAACGCTTCGCTCGTTACGCTTGGTTTCTTCGATTGGTGGCGCCTCATCCCGGCGAATCGGAGCTATCGGGTTTGGTTCGCCTCGAAGTCTCCGAATCGGTAGGCGTGCAAGTCGCCAAGGAGCTCGCCGATGCGACCGCCCGAGCGCTCCCGCGATTCGCGCCGGGTCGTGGTCGCGACCCCCGCGCCCCTCAAAATCTGCTGCCAATCGGCGCTCTGGAATCTCGTCTTCGTCGACACCTCGGGGACGCCCGGCTCATCCGCCGCCACATTCAAACGCTGCTAGCCCTCAATTGATGTCTCTCCGAGTGATTAGTTGGAACGTCAACTCGGTGCGGCTTCGATTGCGGGCCCTGCGACGCTTGGTGAAGCGCTACGATCCGCATGTCTTTTGTCTTCAGGAGACAAAAGCAGAGAACGGGTCCTTCCCCTATGAGTTTTTCCATCGGCTAGGTTTCGAGTACACGATTGTCCACGGACAGAAGATGCACTACGGGGTGGCCATTTTGTCGAAGCTTCCCTTATCCGATTCTCGGATTAAGAATTGGTGCGGCCGGCCCGACTGCCGCCATGTCTATGCCACGCTTCCAGGAGGAATAGAGCTCCATAACTTCTATGTGCCGGCCGGCGGGGACGTTCCCGATCCACGAGTGAATCCGAAGTTCGCGCACAAACTGAAGTTCATGGCCGCGATGACGCGGTGGTTCCGCCGGAAGCGCCATCCCGAGAACCGCTACGTTTTAGTGGGCGATCTGAACGTGGCCCCACACGAGAACGACGTTTGGGATCACAAGAAGCTGAGACGAGTCGTCACTCACACGCCGGTGGAGATAGAGGCCCTTGGCAAGATGCTCCGCTCGCACGATTGGATCGATGCGGTGCGCCGGTTCGTGCCCGAGGACAAGAAACTCTTCAGCTGGTGGAGCTACCGCGCCGAGAATTGGAAGGCGGCCGATAAGGGGCGCCGGTTGGATCACGTTTGGGTGACGCCGGCCCTCGGCGATTCACTCAAAGCTGCAGAGGTGCTCAAACGAGCACGCGGATGGAGGCCAGCGTCCGACCACGCGCCGGTGATGGTGACGCTCGACCTCGCGTCTCAATCTGGACCGACGTAAGATACGTTCTTGTGGACGCCAAAACGCGAGGTAGCATAAATCAGGGTGGCCAGGCGCCAATGGCGAAGCCAAAGACCGCTCCAGGCGAAGAGAAGAGGGCCTCGAGGCCGGCGGATAGCGAGCGCGCCGGGCTTGTGCTCGGCTCGGTGGACGCAACGCCCCTTGAGTTCTGGATTGGTGTCGAGGATGGCCGCCGTGTTCAACTCGACGACCTCGTCGTCGTGGAAACGGTGACCCCAGACGGCCAACGCATTCGCTTCTACGGCATGGTCGATGTTGTGAAGAAGCGTTACGAAGGCACGCAGTTCGATTCCGATGCCTTCCGAGCCGTTGCGGGAACGCTTCCGGTGGAAGTTTCCTATACTGCCCACGTTCAAGTGACTCGCATCGACCCCGAAGTCTTCGTGCCGCCGCACCCCGGCGACGAGGCCCGGGTCGTCCGGGGAGAGGACTTCCAGCGAGCGCTCTACTTCGATCAGATGGAACGCCGTATCCCGATCGGCATGACGCGGACCAACGAGCCGGTCTTTGCTAATCTAGAATTCTTGGACGGAACGCGGGGCGCGCATGCCTCGATCAGTGGTGTTTCCGGCGTCGCCACCAAAACCTCCTACGCCACATTCCTCTTGTACTCTCTCTTTCAGTCGGAGGGACTGGGCGCGGACGCGATCAATTCGAAGGCCCTCATCTTCAACGTAAAGGGTGAGGATCTGCTCTGGCTCGACAAACCGAACGTGAGGTTGACCGAGAAGGGGAAATCGGAGTACGAGCGCCTAGGTCTCGAAGCGGGGCCATTTCGCAGCGTCGGTTTCTTCGCCCCCGCCAAGCGCGCGAGCGTTGTACCGATGCCCGATACCGGAGGAAGACAACAAGGCGTGATGCCCTATCTTTGGACGCTCGGCGAGTTCGCCCGCGAGCGATTGCTCCGTTTCGTCTTCGCCGAGGGGGAGGACGCTCGGGCGCCGCTTTCCTTCGTCATTTATCGGGTCGAGTCGGCGCTACAGCGCGCGGCTGCCAAAGGCGAGCGCGACGATCCGGGGCTCGAACTGGACGGTGTTTCTCTCCGGAGCTTCAGCGAGTTAGTCGATCTTCTCGACGACGAAGCGTTGGATCGCATGGTGCCCCGGAACGTCGCCTCCGGCACGCTCGACGCTTTCCGTCGACGACTTCACGCCGCCGCCTCGCACATGGGGCACCTCGTGCGGGGCGATGCGTCTGCCACGGGGTGCGGGATCAGTTGGGAAGAACAGCAGGTGACGGTGGTGGATATCCATACCCTCCACTCGACGGCGCAGATGTTCGTGGTGGGAGTTTTGCTGAAGCGCATGATGGAAAGAAAAGAAGCACAGGGAACTTCGCGCCCATTGGTATTCGTCGTTCTGGACGAAATGAATAAGTATGCGCCGCGTGAAGGGTGGAGCCCCATTCGCGATGTGCTACTCGACATCGCCGAAAGGGGACGTTCGCTGGGGGTATCTCTCTTCGGCGCGCAGCAGACGGCAAGCGAGGTGGAGCGGCGCGTCATCGCGAACGCGGCGCTCAAAGTCGTTGGACGTCTCGACCCAGCAGAGGCGGAAAGGGCTCAGTATGGGTTTCTGACCAGCGTGGCTCGCTTGCGTGCGAAGACGCTGCAGCCGGGAAGTATGATCGTCTCGCAGCCTGAGATCCCCACACCCATTCTTCTTCGGTTCCCTTTTCCCGCTTGGGCCACTCGGCAGAGTGAGGCGGGTACCGACGAACTAACCGATCCCTTTGCGAGGTTTGAGAATTGAGTACAGGAAATGATTCGACTTTCTTTTCGCCCACCGTATGATTGGGACTCGTTGGTCGAGTTCCTTTCGGTACGAGCGACCCCTGGCGTCGAGATGGTCGATGAGAGCACCTATCGTCGGACTATTTCACTCGGTGGATATTGGGGTACCTTCGAAGTCCGCCGGGTTACAAGACGCAACTATCTCGAGCTCGGAATCGACTTTCCCAACCCGCAGAGTTTTCCGTACATCGTTCAAAGGGCGCGTCGACTCTTCGACGTCGATACCGACCCGGGGGAAGTTGCACGGCATCTTCGGCAAGACAGGCGGCTCATCGCACTGGTCGATGCGTATCCAGGGCTCCGTGTACCTGGATCGTGGGATGGTTTCGAGCTCGCGGTGCGAGCCATACTAGGGCAACAAATTTCCGTGAAGGGGGCCACGACGCTTGCCGGCCGACTCGCTCTTGGCTACGGACGGAGGTTTCGGAAGGGGGAGTTGGGTGTGTTGTTTCCAACTCCAGAAGTGCTCGCGAAAGCGAATCCAGCCAGGCTCGGACTTCCCCTGGCGAGAGCTCGTGCCATCCCGCACCTAGCTCGCGCAGTATGTCAGAGGCAGCTTTCCTTTAACGGTGCAGCGGGGCTCCGGCCGTTCGTGGCGCAAATGAAAGACGTGCCGGGAATCGGTGAGTGGACGGCGCAGTACGTTGCGATGCGTGCGTTGAGTCATCCCGACGCTTTTCCCGCAACGGACCTGGGCCTTTTGCGCGGTGCTTCGAGTGGAAGCAGGGGACTGAAGCCGAAGACGCTCCTGCAGCGTGCCGAAAAGTGGAGGCCCTTCCGTGCCTACGCGGCCATGTATCTTTGGAAAAACTACGGAACTCAGAAGAGGAAATAGTCTGTGAAGACGCTCCTAGTGCTTCGCCATGCTAAATCGAGTTGGAAGGATCAAGGGCTAGATGACCACGATCGGCCACTCAACAAGCGGGGAACGAAAGACGCTCCGGTCGTCGGGAAGCTCATCAGCAAGAGGAAACTGACGCCGGATTGGATCCTGAGCTCCACCGCCTTTCGCGCGAGAAAGACCGTGGAGATGGTGGCCAAGGCCAGCAGGTTCTCGGGGGAGATTGAGTTCGAGGAGGGGCTGTATCTTGCGAGACCGACAACCGTTATCGCAGCGATTCAAACAGCAGCTCCGCAGTCGGCTGAGACCGTCCTGATCGTTGGGCACAATCCGGGATTCGGAGAGCTGGTCGAGATTCTGACCGGGCAAAAGCAACCCTTTCCCACTGCAGCCTTGGCCGAGATAGAGCTTCCCGTCGAGCGCTGGGACGAGCTCACTCCTGAGACGGAAGGAAAGCTGATCGATCTCTGGAGGCCGAAGGAGCTTGCCGGGGAATCGGAGTAACTGAGCCGCTATTCGAGCAAACGTAGTAGGTCCAGAGAACTCACGACACCTACCACCTTGTCTCCGTCGGTGACCACCATGTGGTGCACGCCGTACTGCCTCATCATTTGGGCGGCGGTGCTCACGTCGGCTTGGGGGGTCACGGTGTAGACGTGGGTGCTCATGACTCGGGAGATGGGGATCTTCGCTGAGAAGCCCGGGACAAGATCGGTCGAGGTGAGCATGCCTACGAGCTGGTTTTCCTCGTCCACCACTGGCAGGGAGTTGATATCGTGAGCCTCCATGAGTTCGCGAACCCCTCCGACGAGGTCGCCCGGCTTGGCCATGATGACATTGGCAGCCATGACATCCGCCACTTTGTGTTTCAAGAGTTGCTCCTCATTGTTGGGCTGGTCTGATGATGGAGCGTAGCCTGAAGGAACTCCCAGAAGCAAATCGAGTCGATTGTCGTGTTCGAACCGCCAGTCTTGCTGAGGGGGGGGCTCGCCACGGCTTCCCTGAAAACCGTGACGCCGCATAAAGACGCACCCGAAGAGGCGGGTATATGATGCCCCCAGCCTGGGTTTCTGCCCTGCCTGTTGAAGCCCGGTGAAAAGAAAATATGCGCATTGTTCACACTAGCGACTGGCATGCCGGGCGGCTCTGGAGGCGCATCGATCGACTTCCCGAAGTGGCCGATGTTCTAGAAAACTTGGGAGACTTCCTAGAGCGGGAACGGATCGATCTGCTTTTGATGTCCGGGGATGTCTTCGACAGCGGCGCACCCAACCCGTCCGCCGAGCGGTTGGTCTTCGGCTTCTTCAAACGGATCGGCCGGGCCGGCATCAAGACCGTGGTCATCGCCGGGAACCACGATAGTCCGGCTCGGCTTCAAGCGTGGGGTACGCTTGCCGAGCTGGTAGATGTGCAGGCGGTCGCTTTTCCGCGGCGCTTGAATGACGGCGGTCTCGTAGAGGTCTCGGCCAGGTCGGGTGAGAGAGCGCTCGTGGCGGCTGTCCCGTTCGCGGCCCCGCGTCGTCTAATCAGTGCCCTCGACCTTTCCGGTGAAGAGACTCGGGTCAGACAGAAATACGACCAGGGAATGAGGCAGATCATCGCGCATTTGGTGAGTGGGTTCGAGCGAGAGACCATCAATCTGGTCATGGCTCACACGCACCTTCAGGGCGCGGTATTCTCCGGATCGGAGCGGCAAGTCCACCTCGGAGAAGAGTGGGCGACCACGCCGCAGGCTTTACCTTCGACCGCGCACTACATTGCGCTCGGCCATATCCACCGACCGCAGAAGGTAGAGGCCGCACCGGCTCCTGCTTTCTACGCCGGTTCTCCCCTGCAGCTCGATTTCGGCGAGGTCGGTGAGGAGAAAACCTTTGTTTTGATCGATGCCCGCCCGCGACAGCCGGTTCAAGTCGAGCAAATTCCTTATAAAGGAGGGCTGCCGCTCCGGTCGGTTCGCAAAGGGCTTTTAGAGTTGGAGCGAGAGGCGGGGAGTTTGTCCGAAAGAGGTTGGTTGCGGGTGAGAGTCCCGCTGAAAGTGGCGGACCCAGACGTCAATGGTAAGGTGCGGCGGTTACTTCCGAATGCGGTGTCGGTCGAGATTGAGCTTCCTGAGAAAGCGGAAGAGCAAGACGGTTCGCGTCTCCCGGGCGGCTCCCCGCCGCGGGAGCTCTATCAAGCCTACTGTCAGAAGGAGCACGGTTCGGAGGGAGAGCCGCAGGTGGTCGAGATCTTCGACAAACTGCTGGCCGACGCGGATCAGGGCGATGCCGGATAACCAAAGCAGTACAAGACCCGCGGTGCCCGTACTCCAACCAGAGGCCCGACGCCTGTGAGACCGCGGCGACTTACCGTCGAGGGTTTCACCTGCTTCAAGGAGCGCCAGGATCCGCTGGATTTCTCCGAGCTCGAGCTCTTTGCCATATCCGGCCCTACTGGTGCGGGTAAGTCGAGCCTACTAGACTCGATCATCTTTGCCCTCTATGGCCGGGTCCCTCGCATGAGGAAGGGATACTCGGAGCTCATCTCCCTCGGTCTCGATCGCATGTCGGTGATGTTGGACTTCCAAGTTGGACGGAGGGAGTTTCGAGTTACCCGAACCGGACGTCGAGGGCGTTCGGCCGAGGCTCAACTCGATGAGCTGGTGAACGGGACCGAGCGCTCGGTCGCGGGTGGCGTTCACAGTGTGGACAAGGAAATCGTTCGACTCCTCGGTCTTCGCTACGAAGCGTTCACGCAGGCGGTCGTTCTCCCCCAAGGCGATTTCGCCCGCTTCCTGAAGAGTCAACCGCGTGAACGGAGGGAGATCCTGCGCGATCTCCTACGTCTCCAAGTCTACGAGTCGATGAGGAGACGGGCCGCCGAGTGCGCCAAAGATCTGGAGCTCAAGCTAAGCGGTGTCCGGGAGCGGCTGAGCGAAGACTTTGGCGAAGTGAAGCCGGAGCGAGCGGCGGAGCTCCGCCGACAAGTCCGAGCACTCGAAAAGCAAACTCACAAAGCATCCGAAGAATTGGCTTCGCTTCAGAAGAAGCTCGAAGAGATCCGGGTCCGCTACGCAAAATCTAGAGAACTCGAGGAGAAGAGGGGCAGGCTCAAGGAGCTGAATAAGCGCGAGTCAAAAATTGAGGCCGATGAGGACAAGCTCGCTGCGGCCAGGGAGGTCGCGCCGCTTGTTCCGCTTATGGATGCGGCGGCGGCGAGTGAAGGGCGGGCGGAAGCAGAGCGCAAGCGGGCCTTTGAGGCGAGCAGCGAGCTCGGTGAGATTCGTCGCGTGCACGAGCAATCGAGCCAGAAACTTGCGGAGGCGATTCGACGCGCGGACGAGCTGCCCGCGCTGCAAGAGAGAATCCGAGCGCTCGACGAGCTCAAAGGTCTTCTCGCCCCAAGAAGGGCTGCCCAGCGCCGAAGAGATGATGCCCGCGGGCAGCAGGAGAAACTGCAGCAGGAGATCCAGCGGGTCGACAAAGACAAGCTGCGACTCCGGCAGGGAGCAGAAAGTTTCGAGGGTGAGGTGGAAGTCGCTAGCAAGAACTGCGAGGCCTCGGGGTATGACGAGAGCTTAGATCGGCGATTAGATGCAGCTCGTGACAGCGCCGCATCGCTTGCTGCCGACCGCAGGACAGCGCGGCAAGTTTTGGCAGAAAAGGAAGAAGCCGAAGAGCGCGTAGCTCGAGCGCGAGAGAACGCGTCGACACAAAAGACCAGGTTGGATAAGTTGCGCCAATCGTTCCTCAGATGCGAGAGAGCCCGAAAAAAGCTCGAAACCGACCGTCGAAAGGCGGAAGCAAAACATGCGGCGGCGCATCTTCGCGATGAACTCGAGAAAGGAGGGAAATGTCCGGTCTGTGAGCAGCCGGTGTCGAAGCTTCCTCCGGCGATCGAGGTGGCGTTTCTCGACGACACCGCGTCCCGTTTGGACAAAGCGGTTAACTCTGAAGAACAGGCGCGTTCCCTTCTAGAGGAGGGGGCCGAAGCGGAGGCGGAAGCCCGGGCCGCCGCGATGGCGTTCGAGAAGGAGCTTGCCAAGGCCGACAAAAAGTGTACCCGTCTGGAGCAGGCGATAGAGCTTGCCGAGCGTGCACTCGAGAAGAAAGTCGGTGATGGAACGACCGGTGATCGAGGGTCCCATGTGGAAGAACGAATCCTTTCCGCGGTTAGCCGGGTTGCGAAGGAGCGCGAGGCCCATCAAGAGGCGACGAGGGAGCTGGACAAGGCGGAGAAGGAGCTCCTGAGGGCACGGAGTGATCTCGAAGCGTTGACCGAGGAGTCTCGACGGCTCGAGCAGCAGGTGCGAGACGCTACATCGCGGGCCAAGGAAGCGGAAGAGGAACTCTTCGAGCTCGAGGAAAAGATTGGCAAGGTTGCGGGAGATGCGGAGCCGGCGCGGGAACGCGATCGTCTAGCGGAAGAGAGAATAGAAATCGAGCGCAACCGCAAGGCAGCCGAGGAAGCCGAGCGACGGACAGGGAACGAGTTTTCATCCGCTAAGAAGGCGCTCGAAGAGGCGGAGCGCACCGCGCAGGTATCCACTCGAGCCTTGCTGGAAGCTCAGAGGAAGGTCGAAGAAGCACTCCAGTCTGCGGGGATTAAGAAGGCAGAAACGATTCGGGGTGCGGCTCTTCCGGCGGTGGAGATGAGTCGTTTAGAAGAGGAGATCAGGTCTCATCGTCAAGAGCGCCATACGACCGAGCAACGAATGTCAGAACTCGAAACGGAGCTCGAGGGTCATGCCGTCACGGAGCATGCCCAGCGTCACGCGGAGGAGGAAGCGGTATTCAAGCGTCGCGACTACGAGGACGGCATCGAGAAGAAGGCCGAGCTAGAACAGCAGATCAAGGAGATCGAGCGCCGAATGGAGAGAGCGGCCGAGCTTTCCGCTCAGAAGAAGAGTTTGCAACAAGAGTTTTCCGTTTACCGGCGGCTTGCGACCGATCTTCGAAGCGAGAACTTCCAGGCGTATTTGCTCGAGGAAGCCTTTCGAGAGTTGGTCAACGGGGCGTCGATGCGGCTCGAGAGCTTGAGCGGACGCTACTCGTTAGAGTATCAGCAAGACGGCTTCCACGTGCTCGACCACGACAACGCGCGCGAGCGAAGAAGTGCCGACACGCTTAGCGGTGGCGAAACATTTCTTGCTTCGCTGGCCTTGGCACTCGAGCTCAGCGAGCAAATACAACGCGCCGCCGGCGCGGTGAATCTGGATAGTCTCTTCATCGACGAAGGTTTCGGGACTCTCGATCCCGAGACCTTGGACACCGTGGCCAGCGCCATCGAGTCTCTACACGTCGGAGGTCGCATGGTCGGCATCATCACTCACATCCCCGAGCTGACTGATCGACTACCGGCCGCTATCCGCATCGAGAAGCACCCTGAAGGCTCCCGTATCCGACAGGAACTCCTATAGTGAGTATCCGGAAACCCGCCGACCTCACGATCGCAGCGACGTTACGCTACCTCGAGGAATACTTACCCGCCGGCTCGCGGATCCTGGACGCCGGATGCGGGGGGGAGAGCTCGCGCTTAAGTTGAAGGACGCGGGGCATCGCGTGACGGGCTTGGACGTGGACGGGCGAGAAGTGGAAAAGGCCCTCGCCCTGGGCGTTGAGGCGAGACAAGCGGATTTCCTCCACTTGGAAGGAGAACCCTTCGACGCTATCGTTTTTAGTTTTTCGCTTCATCACATTTTTCCGTTGGCTGATGCGCTGGAGCACGCCGGGCGCCTCCTCGCTCCCGGTGGGCTCGTTCTCGCAGAAGAGTTCTCTTGGGACGAAATCGACGCGGGTACGGCGCGGTGGTTCTATGAAATGTGGTCTCTGCTCGAGACTTGCGGCGTGCTCTCGGAGGAATACTCGGCAGGAGGCGAGCACCACGGCGATCACGCCCATGGAGGTTACGCTCACGGCGCGACGCCGGCGGCGCCCCAGACTCCTCTCGAGGAACGGATCGCGGAGCACGACCATGAGCCGCCGCTCCACAAGGGCCATGAGATGCTGGAGGGAGTCGAGCGCCGCTTCGATATGGTGAGTTCGGAAAGCGTCCCGACTTTGTTTACGGACTTTGCCGCTGCCTTGGAGCCGACCGAGCGAGGGTACGCAGTTGCCTTTAAGCTCCAGGAGCTCGAGAGAAGCTTGATCGAGGATGAGGCCATCGTGCCTGTGGGGCTCCGCATGGTGGCGAAAAAGAAGGCCTGACTACCTGTTGACGGCTTGCCAATTTCTGTCGAGCTGGATCCTTCGGTGCACGCCAGAGTGGCTCTTACGGGGGACAGGAAGGAAAGCTAGAATCCCCAATAAAGATGATAGGGAGGAAAAAAGGTGACCACTAAGCTCGTCGATACCACTTGCGCTATGGATTGCCCGGACGCGTGCTCGCTCGAAGTGACCGTCAAGGACGACATCATCGAAGGGATTCGGGGTCACGACGACCATCCGACGAGCGGGGGGTTCATTTGCTCCAAGGTTACGCAGTTCTCACGCCGCGTCTATCATGACTCGCGGCTTCTCCACCCGATGAGGCGTAAGGGTGTAAAGGGCGATGAGGAGTTCGAGCGGATCTCGTGGGAAGCGGCGATCGGCGAGATCACGGACCAGTTTCGGAGAATCGCGGGCGAGTGGGGGCCGGAAGCCGTTCTGCCCTATCACTACGGCGGCTCGAACGGCGCGCTCAGCGACGATTTTTCCGATAGCTTATACTTCGCGCGCCTGGGCGCCTCCCGGCTCGCGAAGACGATTTGCGCAGCACCGACTTCCGAAGTCGCGCAGGGCATGTACGGCAAGATGCCGGGAGTGGCCTTCGAGGATTACCGCGAGGCTAAGTGCATCATTATATGGGGTGCGAATCCTAGGGCATCCAATATCCACCTGGTTCCGTTTCTTCAGGAAGCGAAACGTCGGGGTGCGTTCATCGCGGTCGTCGACCCCAGGAGGAACTTGTCCGCGGGCCTGGTCGATCTGCACCTCCCGATCTTCCCTGGGACAGATCTCCCGGTAGCACTGGCAATGATCCGCTACTGGAACGAGCAGGGAAGGCTCGACCGGCCGTTTCTCGACGGCCACAGCGTCGGTCTCGACGCACTCTTGGAGAAGGCGGCTCCATGGACTATCGACCAAGCGGCGGCGGAGGCACGCGTCAATCCGGAAGCGATTCGACGGCTGGCGGATGTGTACGCTGCAACGTCTCCGGCGGTGATGCGGTGCGGATGGGGCGTCGAGAGGAACCAGAACGGAGGGCAGGCGGTCGCCGCGGTTCTGGCGATGCCGGCGCTACTCGGCAAGTTCGGGCCTCGCGGTGGCGGCTATACGTTGAGCAATCGAGGCGCGTTAAAGGTGGATTCGAATCAGATATGGGACGAGTCGAGCTGGCAAACCCGTATCATTAATATGACCGAGCTCGGCAAGGTCCTCAACGATGACCTTTCACCACCCATCAAGGGCCTCTTCGTGTATAACGCCAATCCCGCTGCAACGGTACCGGATCAAAACGCGGTGCTTACCGGTCTCGGCCGCGAAGACTTGTTTACGGTCGTTTTCGATCAGGTCATGACGGATACGGCTCGTTACGCAGACATTCTCCTGCCCGCCACGACGTTTCTCGAGCACGAGGATATCCGGGCTGGCTACGGTGCCTATGTTGTCGGCGGTGTTCGGGCCGCCATCACGGCCCGTGGCGAGTCCCGGTCCAACCACGACGTCTTCTCGGCGCTCGGTCGCGCGATGGGCTTCGAGGACGAGGCGTTTTCTTGGGACGGCGCCGAAGCGCTCAGAAGAGTCGCCGCCACGATGCGGTTGAACGGGAAGCAAGCGGACCCCGTCTTGCTCGAAGCGGGCAAGCAGCAGAGGTATAACTTTCCTGGGGATGCACCGGTGCAGTTCGAGTCGGTGTTCCCGCAGACTTCGGATCAGAAGATCCACCTCACACCCGCAGCACTCGGACCGCGGTCGTACGAATATCGACCGGTCCAAGATCCGGACTACCCGTTGGCACTTCTCACTCCGGCAATGGCGAGAATGACGAATAGCACCTTCGGTGAGTGGAGCTATCCCACCTTGGAGGTCACCATCCATCCACAAGACGCCTCGACAAGGGGTATCGATAGTGGCAATATCGTGCGCGTTCACAATCGGCTAGGAGAAGTACACTGTCGCGCTCGGGTGAGTGATAGCACTAGAGTCGGGGTCGTCAGCATTCCGAAAGGTGCTTGGATGAAGTCTTCCGAGAACGGCCGCACCGCAACCGCTCTCTGCCCACCGACCGTCGATAACGTAGGCGCGGGTGCCTGCTTCAACGACGCCCGCGTCGAGGTGGAGGGGATTTAGTTTGTGAAACTCCCAAGACGTTCTCTGTTAGTGCTAGGTCTTCTCGTCGCGCTCTCGCACTCCGTAGCCGGCCGCGAGAAGTTTCCCGGCCGTATCGATGGTGAAGACCGCATCGGCGAAGCGGCACCACCCTTCGAGCTCAGTGCGTGGTTGAACTCGGATCCGCTGGAGCCAGGCGACTTGAACGGCAAGGTGCTACTCGTTCGTTGGTGGACCGACACCTGCCCGTTCTGCTCTACGACGGCGCCGGTGCTGCGGGAGCTCGATCGCAAGTACAGGGATCGGGGCCTCCGGGTCATCGGGATCTTCCATCCCAAGCCGCCGGGCGATAGAAGCTTCGAAAGGCTGCGGCGCGCGACGGAGCGTTTCGGTTTTACTTTCCCAGTTGCGCTCGACTCGGATTGGACGGCTCTACGTCGCTGGTGGCTCGACCGTGAGGAGCAGGCGTGGACCTCCGTTTCCTTCGTCGTCGACAAACGGGCGTTATCCGCTACGTGCACCCGGGCGGTGAATACCATCTGGGTGAAGCTGGCCTCCATTGGCGGAACCACGAAAGCTGCCATCGCGAATATCGCGAGATAGAAGACACCATCCTCCAGCTCCTTGATTAACTAATTAATATATCCAATCGATTTCAAACGCTCGATCACCTCGTCCGTGTCTTCGGTGAGGGGTGATTCCTTCCGTTCGGCAATGCCGGTCTCCATATCTAGGTAACGGGGCGTATGCGCCGCGAACCACTCTGTCTCGAAGGCCTGCGCGAGCACTTTGCCATCCATCTCGTAGGGAATGGGGGCGCCGAAAAGTTGAAGTATCGTCGGTGCGATGTCTAACACCGTCGCGCCTCTCAACTCGGCATGCCGAACAGAAGGTCCGGACGCGACCAAGACCCCGTAGGGAGCGTGGTAGCCGGCGTTGTCAGCGGTTACCATGCCGTGGTCTGAGATCACCATGACGGTTGCATGTGCGGGAAGCCCCTTGATCAGTTCGCCGATCCATCCGTCGATCCGAGCGTATGTCTTGTCGGCCACGTCTCTTACCGAGTCGGGACAATCGGGAGGAAGCTCTGCTCCGTGGCGATACGGCAAAAACGTATGGCTTCCCACGTCGATCGACTCGAAGTAGACGGTGAAAAACCCTGCGTCGAGAGTGGGTAGAAGTTTCCGCGCGATACGGAAGTAGAACTCGTCTTGCCACAATACTTGTTCGAAGACCGAGAGGCTCTTGGGTTTGGCCGGCGCGCAGGAAGGTGGATAGAGGTCGGTGACGACCTCTATCATTTCTTCTTCGGTTGGACTTAGCGGTCCGAGCTCGTCGGCGAGCGTGGCTGGCCAGGTAAGGTGTTCTCGGGTGCCCTGTCGTCTTCCACGCATTCCCATGCGTGAGCTGACGAGAAAGCCGTTCACTTCATAGGCGGGCCAAGTGGACCAATAGCCCACCACCCCGATCCGATGCCCCAGATTGCCCAAGAGGCTCCAAACCGGTCGTGTCTTGAAGTGTGCGCTCTGCGCTTCGACCAACTCGGCCTCGGGAAGATGAAAACCCTTGCCGAGTGAGAAGCGTTGGTAGACCGGGTCGAAGGAAGCCACGATCTCTCCCCGCGAATCTTCCACCGCAAGCGAAGCGAAGGCCCCGGCGAGAGAACGGTCATCTTTCGATTTGCCTCGATCTGATGGCTTGCTCTGTTTGGAGAAAACAAGCTCGACACGATTCTGTGCGGGGCGAAGGAGCTCCTCAGGTAAATCCATGGTGAAGTCCTTCCACTTGACCGGAACCGTGGCTGCTGCGACGGGAGCCCCGTTCAAGTGCACCTGGACGTCCTGTGGTCCGTTCGCCGGAAACGATCGCAATCGAATGCGCAGAGTGTACGGTGGACGACCGTTCACCTCGGGCAGTATGAGATCGGCTCGCGGTGGGCCGGCATCGTTTCCAACCCACGCGAACGATGTCCCGGGCATTGGAAGAAGAAAATCGAGAATCCCGTGTTTCTCGGGAATCATGCCCGTCGCGACGGACGCCCAAATGATCGGAGACCAATAACCCCGTCGGGGCTGAGGCCGTAACACCCGCTTGGCTCCTAGCGACTCCAATGGACCCCAGCTACCCGAGCGGATCAGGCGATCGATGTTGGGTAGCTTCCCTTCCGAGCGAAGTTGGTCGAAGGCTTCGGGGGTGGCGCCGTCGAGGCAGAAGAGTACTACGAAAGGTTCGGGCTTCCGACTCCCGCACGCCGTGAGGAGCAAGAAAAACGGGAGAACGTAGGCGGCCAGGTTTCTTAGCATCGCCTTATTGTAGTGGAGCGGGGCTCGCCCCGCCGAAGCCGTGAGTTGCGATCTGCCCCAACGGCGAAGGTAGTCTAATCGCTGGTGTGCTGAGCGGGCTTCAATACTCGCAACGCTTGCGCGCCGAGGTAGGTACGGGCGTCCATCACGAGGCTAAACAACGCAGGGACGAGGAACAGAGTAAACACGGTCGACAACACGAGGCCGCCAACCACGACGCTTCCCAGCCCGCGATAGAGCTCGGAGCCGGCGCCGGGGAATAGGATGAGCGGCAACATGCCGCAGACCGAGGTGCTCACGCTCATAAAGATGGGACGGATCCGTGTCTTCACCGACTCGCCAATCGCGAGGCGTGGCTCCATGGCTTCCTCGCGCATATGGTTCAGGGTCTGATGCACGATGAGAATCGCATTGTTGACCACAGTGCCGACGAGGATGATGAAGCCCAACATGGTGAGCACATCGAGCGCCTGATAGGTGAAGAGGTTTACGACCGCGAGCCCGAGGAACCCACCTAGAGCTGCCAGCGGCACACTGAACATGATGACGAATGGGTAGAGAAAACTCTCGAAGAGCGCCGCCATCAGCAAATAGGTAATGACGATGGCGAGAAGGAAGTTCCATCTCAAGGCACGGCCGGTTTGGGAGAGTTTGTCGGCGCTTCCGCTCAAGGTAACACGATAGAGACCACCGAGCTTCCCTTCTTCTTGCATCGGCGCGATGATCTGGGTCTCCACCGCTTCCATGGCGGTCTCCAGCGGCATTTGTTCGTCCGGCGTGATGCGCAAAGTGATGGCCCGTTCACGCTCGCGGTGATTGATCTGTACTGGCCCGTTTACTTCGACGACCTCGGCCACCGAGCCGATTGTGACGAGTCGGCCATCGGGTGTGGCGATGGGAAGCTGCTCGAGAAGGTGAGTGCGGTGCTCGTAGCTCTCCTCGGTCATGACCCTGAGGTCGATCTCTCTTCCCTCGAACTGGTAGTCGCTGGCTTTTGCACCGTCCACCAGCGCACTCACCGCGAAACCCAACTCGCGATTGGAAAGTCCCATTTCGGCAGCGCGTCGACGATGGGTGATCACTTGAATCTCTGGATTGTCGAGATCGAGTCCCGGTATGGGTCGCCCCTGTGCTCCGGGCAGGACTTGAAAAGCCTTGGCGAACATCTCCCCGCCGAGCTGCATGAGCCGCTCGAGATCGGGGCCAGTGATATCGATGTCGATGTTGCGCCCTTCGTCGAAGCCCCCTTGGAAGATGCTAGCCTGATTGACGACCGCGATCACTCCAGGACTCGAGAAGCCTAATCTTTGGAACTCGGGGATGAGCTCCCGAACGCGCAGAGGATCTCGAGCGCGCGCCCCCATGAAAACACTGCTGTGGAGACTCACAAAGAAAAAATTCTTAACCCCGCCTCCAGGCTGTGCCAATGCCTCCGGAGACCCAGGTTCGGACTCCCACAGCGAACGCAGACCCTCCTCGTACACCTTGCGGAGCTCGGAGACTTCGTTCAGTGTGTATCCCGGCGGTGGTAATAGGATGCCGAACAGGAAGTTGTTGTTGCCGACGGGGAGATACTCGGCCTTTGGCATGATGAGAAAGCTCAGGCCGATGGAAACCGTCGTGAGTCCGACAACAACCGCGAGCCGACGTTTGATGGTTGCATTGATCCAGGACACCGTGTCGCCAACCCAGTGGGAGAAGCCGGCGGCACGATCCACCCCTCCCCAGAGGTTGTGGAATCCCTTGTCCTCGTCTTCCTGATGCGCGGTGCGAAGAATGCGTGCCGAAAGGCTGGGGATGACGGTGATCGAAACGACCAGACTGAGCGCCACCGCACAGCTGATGGCAATAGCAATATCGGCGAAGAGCTGCCCCGCCTCTTCCTGGATAAACACCACCGGTACGAAGACTGCGATGGTGGTGAGCGTACTGGCCAGGACGGCTCCCCAGACCTCTCTCGCCCCGTCGTAGGCTGCTGTGAATCGAGGTTTGCCCATCTGGCTGTGGCGGTAGATGTTCTCGAGCACCACGATGGAGTTGTCGACCACCATGCCCACCGCGAAGGCCATTCCTGCCAGGCTTACGACGTTCAACGTGCGCCCGAACAGGTACATCATCAAGAATGTCCCGACGATGCAGATGGGGATGGCGACCCCGATGACCAACGTGCTGGTGCCGCTTCGCAGGTAAAGCAGTAGGATGGCGACGGCGAGTAGGCCGCCGATCATGAGGCTTTGTCGGACGAGAGCGATGGCGCTATCGATATACTCGGTCTCGTCGTAGGCCAACCAGAGGTCGAGCCCCCGAGGATGAAGTAGGTCCCGATTCAGTCGGTCGGTGGTTTCCTGGAGCCCCTCCATGACTTGGAGGACATTGGTTCCCGGCTCCGCGATGGCGTTGATGGCGATCGTCTTTTCATCCCACTCGTAGACCTCGGCCCTAGGTTTTCGGTAACCGAGCTCGGCACGGCCGACGTCACGGACATAGATGGGAACACCGTCCCGCAGCGCGATGACGATGTTCTCGATGTCTTCCGTCGATTGATACTCGCCAACCGTTCGCACGACGTAGCGACGTTTACCTTCGTCGAAGTCGCCACCGCTATAGTTACGGTTCTCTTTTTCGAGGGCATCTCCGAGCTCTTTGAACGTCACACGACGAGCCGCCAGCTTGGCGGGGTCGACGACCACCTGCATCTCCCGCTCGCGGCCGCCGAAGAAGTTCGACTGCCCCACGCCCTCGACTCTCTCGAACTCGGGCTTGATGTAGTCGTCGACGAAGTTATACAGGGTCGAGATGTCTTCTTGGTAAGGGTTCTCCTTGGCCTTCTTGAGAATGAACCAAGCTACCGCGTTTTCTTCGAGACCGACGGTCGTGATGACCGGCTTATCCGCGTCGGATGGATACTCTGGAACTTGTTGCAGGCGGTTCGACACCCTGAGAACGGCGGTGTCAAGATCGGTGCCCACCGGGAAGGTCAGCACGATGGAACCGGAGCTGTCGGAGCTCGAGCTCTCCATTTTGACGAGACCCTCGATCGATTTGAGCTGCTCTTCTTGTTCTTCGACGATTTCCCGCTCGATCTCTTGAGGGCTGGCTCCCGGCCAAAACGTGCTGACGGTGACGTTCGGCTCGTCGACGTCGGGCGTGAGCTGAATGGGGATGCGGAAGAGAGCGATTGCACCGAAGAGCACCAAGAACATCACCCCCACCGCGGTCGTTACTGGATAGCGGACGGCTTCGTTGATGATTTTCATGGCATCATCTTTATTAGGGCAGGGCGTACTCTAGCGGCTCGCCTTGCACCCTTTGGCCGGGCTGCAAGCGTTCGTTCCCGCGGGTGACGACCTTTGCACCCGGCTTCAACTCGCTTTGAACCTCGACCCAGGCGCCCATTGCGACACCGGTCTCGACGGATACCTGACTCACTGTGCTGTCTTCGTTGATGAGGTAGATGTGGCGCTCTGCTCCCCGTCTGATAACCGCATCTTTGGGGACGACGGTGGCGGAATAGGACTCGCCGGCGGGAAAGGACACTTTGGCCAGCATCCCCGCGCCCACCTGCCCATCCTTATTGTCAATGCGAATCTTGAGCGGGAAGGTGCGGGACTGGGCGTTGGCCCTAGGGACAATGGCGCTCACTTTTCCTGTCAATTCGTATCCTGGTAACGATTCGAAGCGGACGGTTGCCTCGGCGCCCCGTTTCATGTTGCGGAAGTAACGCTCCGGAATATCGACACGTACTTCGAGATCGTAGAGAGAAATGAGCTCAACGACCGGATCACCCTTGTCGATCCATTCTCCGACCTCGCACCGCTCGGCGACGACGACTCCCGCGAAGGGCGCCCGCACGGCCGAACGCTCGATGTCGAGCTTGATGCGGGCAATCATGGCTTGGAGTCGGTCCGTCCGCCCCCGCCATGCATCGTATTCAGACATGGCTTCGTCGAGCTGTCGCATGGAGAGGACTTCGGAGTTGAAGAGATCCTTGGACCGATCCAGATTACTCTCCGCTTGCGTCAGGCGGGCCTCGGCCTCGCGGAGCTCGGCCTTCGCGGCTTCGAGCTGAAGCTCGAGCTGATCGCTTCGGAGCCTGGCAATGGTCTCACCTTTGCGCACCGTTTGTCCTTCCCGTGCAGCAAGGTCAACGACGAGGCCGGCTACTTCGCTCGCCACCAGGCTTTCGGTACGCGACTCGACCGAGCCGGGGAGCTCGATCAGGCGATGGATCGGAAGCTCCTTGGCTTCCGTGTAGCGGACAGGGCTGGCCGGCCACTCTTGAGCGGCTACGGAGAGCGGATGAGACAGCACGATGCCTACGAGCGCCGACAAGGCAAGAGCACGGAAAGTCATGGGGTTTTCTTTACGAACGGAGCGTTGAATTCGTCCTGGGCTGACTCAGCCTTTTGAACCCACTATCGTATCTTGAAACTGTGTGCAGTCCAAACTATACCGCGAGGGTTCATGGGAGGAGATGGCGTTTCCGGGGATTGTAGTGAATTTCCCATACAGTTTCGGGGGGTTTTCCGTGTGATTTTGCCCATTTCATAGAGAGCAACTATCTGAAAAACTGACCGCGTAATCGAGATTCCCCACAGCCCGGACGAGCGACGGGGAGTCCGGGGACCCCAACCCCGGACATGTTTCACGGGAGGTGCTCCATGAAATCGGTCCGAAACGACTTTTCGATGACCGACCACGGATTCACTCTGGTGGAAGTGATGATCGCGCTCTTGCTCACGGTGAGCGTGATGGCGTCTGTTTTTGGTCTGCTGCAACGTGGTCAAGCAAGCTTCCGACGTGAGCCCGAGATCAGCGATATGAACCACAACACCCGCTCGGGGGTGGACAGTATCAGCCGTGACCTGCTCATGGCAGGCTACAAGACGCCGGCACAGTCGGCGGTCCTCTGGACTGACGGTGGCGCGATCGCCCCAGACGAGATAACCATCATCTTCGCCGATCCCGACGTCCCGACCTCGGAGCCGCTGAAGTGCGGCGTGGCGGGAGCCGGTGGAGGTGGCGGTCCCTGCAACACCATCGACCAATCCTCTACGCTCAACATCGATCCGGGTACGCTCGATCCCTATCAGACGTACGCGGAGAATGCGTATTCCGAAGGGATGATCCTCTTCGCGCTCGAGACCGGGGACTGCAACGGGGATAGTGAGTATGGGATTTATCCCTTCGAGGTTAGCCTCCCGCCGACGATGACCAGCGCCGGGGGCGCGCCTACTCTGAAGATCACCCACAATCCCGGCCAGACCGCCACGGGCATGAACCTGCCCGGAGGGTTCAATAGTGAGGTGCATCCGGACTGCGCGGTCATCGGAAGGTTCAAAGTGATTCAGTATCGTGTCAGCCCGCTGCCGCCGTCGGCCAACCCGACACTCGAGCGCCGCGACCTCAGCAACGGAGAACCCTGGATTCCAGTGGCTATTAACATCGAGAACTTGCAATTACAGTACGCGTTGGGGAGTTCGACGAATTTCGTGGACGCGCCTGCGGTACCCAATCCGGACGACCCGAACAGTTGGATTACCAAGGTGCGACTATCTGTCGTGGGACGGAGCGAAAGCACCAACCTTCGGGGAGCGTCGGAGGGCGTTTTCGCGGCCGAGGACACGCACATTCGAAAGACCTTCGCTACGACCGTCAGCCTGCGCAACATGGCGTTGGCCGCGAACCAAATTGGCGCCCAGTACTACAACTAATTCAGACCGCCGGTTAAGGAGGAGGGCTCCCGGGATTTCCCGCCCAATCTGTTACGGGTAACCCTCCTCCGGTTTTTCTTGAGGGCGGATTCTGCGGGGAGACAAGGCGGAGTAGCCCGGGTGGAAGCTGGTTGGTGCCGGAGAAGGGAGTCGAACCCTTACAGAGCTAAGCCCCGCGGGATTTTGAATCCCGTGCGTCTACCAGTTCCGCCACTCCGGCTATCCCGACCGAGCATTCGGCGTAGGAGATGGGGCCGGAGCAGAGTCTACCACGGAATCTTCTTTCGCCCCGCACACGGGTGACCCTGTTTTATGACGAACAAAAAAAGAAAATACAAAAATGGCCTTAAGAGATCGCCTCGGGGCCCGGGGAGTGGCGAGCTGCAGATTTATACACATTTTAACCCATTGACTGTTTTGTAGTTATAGACCAAGAAACCTTGTTGTTTCATTTCACCACCCGTCTTAATAAGGGGCATTTCTTTTGGAACCTAGAAATAGTAGGTAATGATTGATTTTAGCCTTATGTTTGTCTTTGGCCCGGCAGAGTCCCTCTAAACTAACAAGAAGAAAAGACTTCTAGGCACAATAATTGGTTGCTATTCCCGCCTGGATATGATAAACTTGCCGCACTTTTTATTAGAAAGTGAGGTGTTAATGGCCTTTCAAATCGGGGACAAGGTCGTATATCCCAATCATGGGATTGGCGTTGTTGAGGACATTCTTGACCCAGCGAAAAACTCACCTTTTTACAAACTTCGCATTCTCTCGAACGCCACCAAAGTCATGGTGCCGGTGGCAAATGTAGATGGTGTTGGGTTGAGGAGGGTCATCAGTAACCGGGATGTCGACCGCATTTTCGATCAGCTCGAGAACAAAAGGGTCGACCAGCACGCCAACTGGAAGGGGCGCTACAAAGATAACTCCGACAAGATGCGGAGTGGCTCCATCTACGATGTGGCAGGGGTTCTGAAGAGCCTCTCGTTTTTGAGCAAACGCAAAAGCCTTTCGTTTCGCGAGAAGAGGATGCTCGATCGAGCTCGGTTCCTCATCGTGAGCGAAGTAGCCGAGGTTGCCGGCGAGTCGCAGGATCTCGTCGAGACCAAGATCGACCTGGCTCTGTCCCGCGGGATGGATTCCAAGAGGAAGGGCCGGATCAGCTTGAAGACCCTGCTCCGAAAAACAACCCTTGCGGCGGCGAAGGCTGAGGGAACCTATGTCGCCAAACCCAAGTCCACCCGGACGCCCAAGAGTCGGGCGAGCGGTACCGGACAAACCAAAGGCAAGGTACGTCCACGGAGTCCGATCTCGATTTCCATTAATCGCTTTTGCTAATCACCTGAATGACGATTACCTCCCGGCTCCCCGATGTTAAAGATGGGAGGCCGGGAGGTTTTTTTGTCTACCGTACCGATTGCAAAGTTCACAAGACTGTTCTATATAGTGGATAAAGAATAACCGCGTGCCGGTTAGGAGGTATCTCATGCGACAATTTGCCAAGCCCCTCGCTCTTACCCTGATGCTCCTCTTCTGCGCTGTTGCTACGGCACAAGATGCGAACGTCCTCTTCAAGGGCAACGTTCGTCTCCCTCGCGACGTCGACTTCGGCGATCACACGCTAGCTCGAGGGAGCTACCAACTCGCTCTTACCGAGGCGGAAGGCGAGGCCTGGTTCTTGCTCAGCAAATCGGGCAAGGAAGTATCCAAGGACATCGCCATTGAATGGCCTGCCAAGGAGCTCCCCACCCAGGGCATGCAGTCAGAGATTCTCCCTGGCGATAGTGGCAGTGAGTATTTCAGAGTGAGAGTGCGGAAGGGCGACTCTGTTTACTTCATCCACTACCTGATCGAAGCCTGAGTCGGCCAAAGAGCCTGCCCAAGCACTGCGCATCTCGGGTGTGACCGTCTGAGTGGAGCCGTGCCCGTTCGAACCGAGGTATACCGTCTGGTGACTTCGTCGATCCTATGCTCCGGTCGCTGATCCTGCTGGCCGTCCTTCCGGTATACACGCTCCTCGCGGGCGTGATTGCAATCCCTGTCGCCGCCCTCACGGGCTCGAGCTTCCTTCTCTACAGTTTGGGGCGGCTTGGCGTCCGGATCGGGTTCTTTCTCGCGGGGATTCGTTTGGTCGTTCGCGGCCAAGAGAGACTGCCCGGAAACCCCCACTTTATCTACATGATGAACCACTCCAGCAATCTCGACGTTCCGGCGGTTTTCCTCGTCCTTCCCGGGGAGGTCCGGGCGCTCGGAAAAAAGGAGCTTTTCAAGCTGCCGGTGCTCGCCACCGCCATGAGGATGGGCGGATTTATTCCCATCGATCGCAGCAATCGCGAGAAGGCCGTCGAGAGTATGCGGTTGGCGGGCCGAATCGCGCGTGATGGGGCATCGTTTCTCCTGGCACCCGAAGGAACCCGGAGCCGAACCGGTGAACTTCTCCCCTTCAAAAAGGGGGGGTTCTATCTCGCCATCGACTCCGAGGTCCCAATAGTACCCATTACGGTGAGCGGAGCGTACGAGCTCATGCCGCCGGGGACCTTCGCGATTCGCCCCGGTACCATCGACATCTTCTTTCACGACCCCGTGCCCACTGCGGGACTCAACCGCAAGGATCGGCAAAGGTTGGCGGAAGAGGTGCGGAGGCAGATCGGGGAGCAGTTGGCCGCCGGGGTTGGCGTTTAACCCTATGCCACCAAGTGGGTTATAATGCCTTAAACAGTCTATTCTCGATCGCTTGGGTTACCTCCAGAAAATTATCTATGCGAGTCCGCGCAGAAATCCCTCTTCAGGGGGAGTTCGAGAGTTCGACCGCAGACTACGATCTGCCCGATATCCTCCTAGCCGTCTGTGGGACGAAAGGGACGGGTCTATTGACCTTTTCCAATTCGCAGGCAGAAAAGACTTTGTTCGTTCGGGACGGCAGTTTTATTTTCGCCAAGTCCTCTGCCATCGATGATCGCCTGGGCGAGTATTTGCTGCGGAGTGGGCGCGTCGGACTCAAGGATATCGAAGGCGCTAGCAAACTAGTCAAGCCGGGCAAGCGGCTTGGCGCGCTGCTGGTCGAGAGCGGAGTCTTGGATCCGAAGGAGCTCGTTCAGTCGGTTGTCGGCCAGGTGCGCTCCATCATCTTGAGTCTTTTCAAATGGACCCAGGCGCGATACGAGTTCGTTGTTCAAGACCTGCCGAGCAAGGAGACGATCACCTTGGATATGCCCACCCCCCAGCTCATCGTGGACGGAATCCGTGGGATCGATAGTTGGTGGCGCATCTCGAGGGGCATCGGCGATCTGGACTCCACGTACCAGGCAGTTTCCGGGACCGAAGCATCTTTTCGTTCCGTCGAGCTGGAAACTCCGGCGCTCGAGCTCCTCGGCATGCTCAGCCGGCCCAAGCGCGTGACGGAAGCTTGCACCGATTCGTCGCTCAAAGAGTTGGATGTGTGCAAGATATTGTGGGCGTTTCGGTCGTTGGGTTGGGTCGGGACGGTCGAGGACGACGGCACTTCGTTGCTGGATCAGTGGGACCTGACCGAAGACGCTCCCTCCCAAGCGGAGTCTCCGCAGGAAACGCCAGCAGATCCGGTGAGTCCGGTGAGTCCGGAGGGCCCGGGGCCAGCGGGCCCGGAGGGTCCGTGGAATGACGCTGAGCCCGCTCCCCTTCCTGCGATGGCCGCGACGGTCGAGCCGATCGTGGAAACGATGCCAGAGAACGAGGTCGACGGGGCTCCGAGCTTCGATAGCCACCCCGCGTTCCCCCAAGTCGGCGATCAGACTGTCGCGATCCCGTCACCGGAGCCGGGTTTGGCGTCGATTCAGGTGGAGCCGATCGTACCCTCGGACGCCGTCGAGGAGGCTCCGCCGACGGGGCCCATTGAGTCTACGGGGCTCGCCGGGACGGCTGGTCAGGACGAGCCACTCGAGCCGGTCCAGCAGCCGGTGGGGGCTGACGACCCTATTCCGGGGTTGGGCCCGGAGACCGAGAAACCCGTGCCTGAGGCCAAAACGCCGGCCATGGTGGAGACTGACATGGATATGGATCTGGACATGGATGGTTTAGGGGAGGTCCTAAGAGGAGGGGAGTCTGAGTAGCCGCCTGGCACGTCTGGCGAAAGCAACTTCCTCGTTTGGCGGCCAGCAGTGGGGTCTGCGGCCCTAGCCGCAGACTCCCCGAAAAGTCTACCACGACGCTCTTCGCTCCTCGTGCGGCCCGCCGCATCGCGTTGACACAACACGGTTACGCCTGCTACCATGAAAAAAGGCGCGTCTAGTTTCTTCTTAGAGGCAAAATGGATCCCATTGTTCCCCCCCTCGCTGCAAGTCCCGGTGCCCCAGAGGCACAGGCACCCGCGGAGGATCTATCTTTCAGTGCGACAGCAAGCCGGCTACCTACCTACCGGGACCACCTCGAAGAGCTCAAGAAACGGCTGGCCGACTCTGGTTTCCTAGCCCTCCTGCTGATCGACGTCTCCGACATCAACAAGATCGAGCGAGACTACGGCAGCAGCGTCTACGACGGCCTCATGAAATTGGTGCGCGATGTCGTGTTCGAGCTCAAGGGAAAGCAGCTTCGCTCCGGCGACGTCGTGGCGTTGAACGAGAAGGCAGGAGATGTATTCCTTATCTTCCTCATGCCACGTAATGCACAGGAGCTCTTGTTGGCGGAGGATCTCGAGAAGATCGGCAGCCGTATCCAAGCTTTTCTGACGCGCAAGATCTCGAAGACCGCCTTACCGTACCTGCACCACCGCCCAGAGATTAGCGTGGGCACATCCCTTGCGCTCCGTAACCCGCTGATTCGGGAGGAGCGTCTCATCCTCAGAGCCATCGAGGAGTCTCGTCACGCCGCTCACGTCAACCGGCAGCGGCGCCAACTGGCGAACAAGCAGCTTCTGCAGCGGATCATTCTCAAAGGGCAGATCGACACCGTCTTCCAGCCTATCGTCGACATACGAACCGGCCGGCCGCATGGGTTCGAAGCGCTTGCCCGTGGACCAAAGGGAACGCCACTCGAAACGCCGATGTCGCTCTTCGACGTGGCCACCAAGACCGACCTGCTCTTCGAGCTCGATCATCTTTGCCGGCGCCAGGCGCTTAAGGCGGGTGGCAATCTGGAACGGCAATACAAGCTGTTCATCAACACCTTGCCCTTTTCGGTGCGCGATCCGAGCTTTCAGGGTAAGTACTTGATCGACCTTTTCGAAGGAACGGATTTGGCTCCTGAGCAAATCGTGCTCGAAGTGACGGAGCGCCTGGCCATTGAGAACTACGCCTTATTCGTAGACGCGATGAAGTATTTCTCGGACATGCGGTGCCTCATCGCCATCGATGACATGGGGGCCGGCTATTCCGGGCTCGAGAAGATCGTGCATCTCCGACCCAACTACGTGAAGCTGGACATGTACATGGTGCGCGATATCGACACCAGCTTCGTCAAGCAGCAAATGCTACACGCCTTCCGTGTCATGGCGGAGAAGATTGATGCTCGTCTCATCGCCGAGGGTGTCGAGACCCGCGAGGAGCTCGAGACCGTTCGCGAGATAGGCGTCCACTACGTCCAGGGCCACCTTCTGGCCAAACCTTCGGCCGCCTTTCAACTCACTCCCAATATCAAGCTCTAAGAGTCCCGGTTTTACGGGTTCTTGGAGTGCTAGACTCATCATTTTCTATTTTTGTTTGCTGTTATATCAGGATGACACGATTAGCGGCCGAATCAATACGATTCTGCAATTTTAATCAGTTAAATAGGCCAAAACAGGATCCACAATGCTAATTGTGCGAAATTGTGTTGACAATGGGCCGGCCGCTGTGTACTCTTACCGCTGGGGAGTGTATAACCCCTTCTTTTTTCACCCACAACCGAAAGGAGAAAATCATATGGTGACTTCCGCCCCGCCGAGAACCGTAGAGTACGAGCCCAAGTCGGATTGGACGAAGCAAGAGATTCTCGAGACGACCCGCGCGTTAGGGGTTCGATTTATGAGGCTCCAGTTCACCGACATTCTTGGCGTGAACAAGAACGTGGAGGTCCCCTTTCAGCAATTCGAAAAGGCCCTCGATGGCGAGATAGCGTTCGACGGTTCGTCGATCGAAGGCTTCGTGCGCATCGAGGAGTCGGACATGGTGTTGCGTCCGGATCTCCGGACCTTCCGAGTCCTCCCTTTTTCGGGTACCAGCGCGTCCTCCAATAGGGCCGATTCGTTAGATGGGTCTACCAATCGAGTGGCCCGTCTCATTTGCGACATCTACCACCCCGATGGCACTCCGTTCGAGGGTTGTCCCCGCCTGGCGTTGCAAAGAGTGACCGAGGAGGCCAAGGCCTTGGGTTTCACAATGATGGCGGGGCCGGAAGCCGAGTTCTTCCTATTTCAGAGAGGGGCGAATGGTCCCACCACCGAGTCGCATGATGCGGGGAGCTACTTCGACCTCACTCCCGTTGACCGGGGTGAGGATGCGCGGCGGGACATCGTGAACGCTCTCGAAGCGACCGGTTTCGAGGTCGAGGCCGCCCATCACGAGGTGGCTCCTGCCCAGCACGAGATCGATTTTAAGTATGCCGACGCTCTTACGACTGCCGACAATATCGCTACGTTTCGCTTCATTGTGAGACATGTGGCCCTCGAGCATGGGCTCCACGCGACCTTCATGCCCAAGCCGATTTTCGGAATCAATGGCTCCGGCATGCATACCCACCAGTCGCTGTTCACTGGGGCGGAAAATGCCTTCTACGACCCACATGGGGAGCACGGGCTTTCCGACACGGCACTCCACTACATCGGCGGCATCCTTCGTCACGCGCGAGGTTTTTGCGCCATCACCAACCCGTTAGTCAATTCATACAAACGGCTGGTTCCGGGCTTCGAAGCGCCCACCAACGTGGCTTGGTCTATGCGCAACCGAAGCCCATTGGTGAGGGTCCCCGAGAAACGGGGGTCGAGCACCCGCATCGAGGTGCGCATGCCGGATCCTTCGGCGAATCCGTATCTAGCGTTGGCGGCGATGTTGAAGTCCGGGTTGGACGGGATCAAGAACAAGATCGACCCCGGCCCCCCGGTGAACAAGAACATATACAACATGAGTCATCGAGAGAGGCGTCGGTTAAAGATCGACGAGCTGCCCGGTGATCTCCGAGAGGCGGTGGACGCCCTCGAGAAGGACAAGGTCGTTCAGGAAGCATTGACTCCCCACATCCTGACCAACTTCATCGACGCCAAACGGGCGGAGTGGCACGACTACATTGCCCAAGTCCATGAGTGGGAGTTGGACCGTTACTTGTCCGTGTATTAGAAGACTCTTAGTCCTTTAATCCCTCTCCCTTCTAGGGAGAGGGCCTGGGTGAGGGCAAGAGACTCTTCGCCTTCGATTACTCGACCACCATGCTGACGAACAAGATGCGCCCTTGTCGGTCTATCTGAAGCACGACCGGATCCCCGGATCGGAGCCTCGCGAGAGACGCCCGCAACTCGGACAGGGTGGCAACCGATAGGCGATTTACCGCTTGGATCACATCGCCGGGCAGTAAACCGCTATCTTGGAAAGACACGGTCTCGACGGACCGGGCGGCCACGACGACACCCGATCGCCTTCGCAGACGAGGAAGTTTAGAGGCGAGCGCCCGCTCGTAGTCGACTCCGAGGATCCCGAGCTCGTCGACCAGATTTCGATCGGGGTGAACCATGTCACGGAATCGGTCCGGATCATCAGGACGCTCAACGACTTTGACTTCGAAATCGGTAACCTCCGCCCCACGCTGTACGCGAAGGGTGATGCTTTCTCCGACGGTTCGCCGATAGAGGTTGACCTGGAACTGGCGTCCGTTCTCCATCGCCTTGCCATCGAGCGTCAAGACGACGTCTCCTATTTCGAGGCCCGCATCGGCTCCCGGTCCCCCGGGGTAGACATCGCCCAAGATAGATCTTCAAGAGGCGCGCGAATACGACCGGGAGACGTTGCGGCTGGATATCCTGAACAACACGGCCTTTGCCTACCTCAATGTCCTGCGGGCAAAGACCATCGAGCGAATTCGAAAAAACAATCTTGACGTAACCCGATCCAACCTCGAGCTCGCCAAAGTACGAGAGACCATAGGGTTTTCTGGGCCGGCGGAAGTCTATCGTTGGGAGAGCCAGTTAGCGACCGATCAGAGCGCGGTCATTGCGGCCGCGGCGGCGCGAAACGTGCCCCCACTATTGCGGAGTTGGCGGTGAATCAACTCTTGAATCGGCCCTTGGAGGAGCCTTTCCTAACCGAAGAGATCGGCTTGGAAGATCCTTCATTGGACTACATTGAGACCGAGATCAAACTTTACCTGTCGAATATGTGGTACTTCGACATCTTCCGGGATTTCATGTCGCAGTTGAGCTCCTTGCTGGCACCGGAGCTTCGCGCTTTCGACGCTGCGATTTCGGCACAGCAGAGAAGTCTAACCGCCTCCGGACGCGCTTTCTTCGTCCCCGAGATCTTGTTTCAAGGTGAGCTGGCGCGGACGTTTCTCGGCGGGACAGGGAGCAGTGGGCTGGGCATCTTGGAAGGGTTGATACCGCCCGATGCCGATATTTCTGGACCGGACCAGACCAATTGGAGCTTAGCCCTCGATATCTCGTTGCCACTTTTCACCAGCGGCCGACGTCTGGCGGTCAAGAGTCAGGATTTCGAGCTGTTGTCGGAGCTGAAGCTAGACCGCGAGCTCACGAGCCAACGTATCCGAGCAGCGCGTTCGTTCGGCGCTTCACACCGCCGGTGCCTCCTACGCCGGTATCGGTCTGGCCCAGGATGCTGCTACGGCGGCGGGGCGAAACCTGGAACTCGTTACCGACTCTTACTCCCGCGGTGTCGTCTCTATCCTGGATTTGTTGGATGCCCAGAACGCCTCCTTGTCGGCTGACGAGGACGCGGCGAATGCAATCTACGACTTTCTCATCGATTTCTTGGAGGTTGAACGCTCGGTAGGCAAGTTCTACATGCTGGCGACGCCACAAGAGCGGCAAAATTTTCTCGATCGTGCCGACACTTTCTATAGAGAGAGGGGAGCCGTACCGGCGAAACGGCCATAACGATTTGTAAGGTGGAATGATGCAACAGCAGCGAAGGAACATAGCCGTGTTTGTGCTTTTGGCCGGGGCATTCTTGTCCTGTCGAGGTCGCGAGGAGCCACCACCGCCGCCGCTCCGACCGGTGCGCTACCACGAGGTTTCGTCTAGCAGCGGCCAACGGGTGCGCACGTTTTCCGGGGTGGCCCGAGCCAACGTGGAATCCAATCTCAGCTTCCGAGTATCAGGCAACGTTCAGCGACGGCTGGTCGAGGTCGGCGACCGCGTAGAGAGGGGACAGCTTATTGCGGAGCTCGATCCGACGGATTTCGAGCTTCACGTCGAGGAAGCTCAAGCCGCCTTGCTGCAAGCGCAAGCGCAAGCCCGCCGTGTGGAAGCTGACTACGAACGTGTGCGAGGCCTCTACGAGAACCGGAACGCTGCAAGGAGTGACCTCGATGCGTCGCGAGCCGCAGCCGAGTCGGCGCGGGCTCAAATCGATGCTGCGGTGCAAAGGTTGGAGCAGGCGCGCTCCCAACTTTCCTACACGCGTCTGCGCGCGCCCCTGGGTGGTTCCATCGCCGCCGTGGACATCGAGGTAAACGAGAACGTCCGAGCGGGCCAAAAGGTAACGATGTTGACCTCGGGTTCCCGGCCGGAGGTGGAGATTGCGGTTCCGGAGACGTTGATCGGTGAGTTTCGAGTGGGAAGCGACGTCGACGTGAGTTTCGATGCGTTGGGTGAGAGGGAGTTCCCGGCGATGATCACCAAAGTCGGCGTTGCCGCGGTCGGCGTCGCCACCACCTTCCCCGTGACCGTTCAGCTTCTCGAGGCGACACCGGACGTCCGTTCCGGGATGGCCGCCGATGTAAATTTCACGTTCGGTACCGAGGACGGGGGGGGGCGCTTCCTCGTTCCGGCCCACGCGGTGGCGGAAGATCGAGAGGGTCGGTTCGTCTTCGTTGTGGAGTCTACCGAGGCGGGGCGCGGCAAGGTTCATCGACGAGCGGTCACCGTCGGCCAGTTAACCGGTCAGGGCCTGGAGGTCTTAGACGGAGTCTCGGTCGGTGATCTGGTCGTCACCGCCGGGGTGAGTCAGATCCAGGACGGTCTCGAAGTGAAGCTCGAGGAAGAGAGTCCTAAATGAGCATTACCCGCGTCGCGATCGAGAAGAGCCGGGTCACCGCGGTCGCGCTCGCTGTCATCTTGTTCGTCGGGATCGGCTCGTTCCTGAACGCTCCGCGAGCGGAGGATCCGGGCTTCGTCATCCGGGCGGCGCGGGTGATGACCTACTTTCCGGGAGCCAGTCCGCAGCGAGTCGAGCAGCTCATCACCGACAAGCTGGAAAAGACCATTCAAGAGATGCCGGAAGTAGATTTTATTTCCAGCGAGTCCAAGACCGGCGTTTCGATCATCATGGTTAACATCTTGGAGAGCTATAAGAACATGCGTCCCATTTGGGACAAGCTGCGCCGAAAAGTCGAAGACGCGAAGTCGGAGCTACCGGAGGGTGTGATCGGACCAACCGTCAACGACGAGTTCGGCGATGTATTTGGGACCATCGTTACCATCACCGGTGAGGGGTACTCGTACGCGGAGCTCAAAGACACTGCGGATGACCTGCGCGATGAGCTGCTGCTGATCGAAGAAGTCGCGAAAGTGGAGATCTACGGTGCTCAGGAAGAACGCATCTTCGTCGAGTACAACAACGCTCGGCTCGCCGAGCTTGGGCTCTCCGCGTTTCAGCTCCAACAGATCCTGCAGAGTCAGAACATTATTTTCCCCGGCGGGGAGGTCACGACCGAATACGAAAAGATCGTTCTCGAGCCCACCGGCAACCTCGAGTCTGTGGAGCAGCTAAGAAGCACCATCATCCGGCCACCGGGACGCGACGAGCTGGTTTATCTCGGAGACCTCGCCAACGTCTACCGGGGCTATATCGATCCGCCGGCCACCAAGATGACGGCGCGTGGACATCCGAGCCTGGGACTCGCCATAAGCCTTCGCGAAGGAGGCAACATCACTGTACTGGGTGACAAGGTCCAACGACTTCTCACCTACCTACAGGGTGTCTATCCGTACGGACTGGATTTCGACATTCTATACCTACAATCGTTCTACGTAGACCGCAAGGTCGATGACTTCGTGGGGAACCTCCTTCAAGCCGTCGTGCTGGTCTTGGCGGTGATGCTGGTAAGCCTCGGATTGCGGACCGGTTTGGTGGTCGCAGCGCTCGTACCCATGGCGATGATCATGGCGCTTCTGGTTATGTCCTTCTTCGATATCGGGCTCGACCAGATGTCTCTGGCAGCTCTCATCATTGCTCTCGGGATGTTGGTCGATAACGCGATCGTCATGTCGGAGTCGATCATGGTGCAGATGTCGGCGGGGAAAAAATCGGTAGACGCTGCCATCGACTCGGCTCGCGAGCTTCAGATCCCTCTCCTTACCTCTTCACTGACGACCGCAGCGGCGTTTCTCCCCATTTACCTGGCAGAGTCGAACGTCGGTGAGTACACTGCGCCGCTTTTCAAGGTGGTGTCGATCACGCTTCTTTGCTCCTGGCTCCTTGCCCTCACCATGACGCCTTTGCTCTGCGTGCATTTTCTCAAGGTCAAGCAAAACCCGGAAGCGACGACCTACGACACACCTTTTTATGACCGATACCGCGGCCTTCTCTTGCTCGGCCTGCGTCACAGAATTCCGTCTCTTGGAATTACGCTAGTGGTCTTTGCGCTCGCGATTTACGGCTTGGGTTTTGTGCCCAACATTTTCTTTCCTTCTAATGACAAGGAGATCATGACCGCGGAGCTCGCCTTGCCGGTGGGAAGTCCCATCGAGCGGACGGAGGCGGTGGTGCGGGAAATCGATGAGTTCATTCGATCCGAGCTCGCCGCCAGAGGAGACCGGCCCGAGGGTGTCACCACCTGGGCCTCGTTCATAGGGGAAGGAGCGCCGCGCTTCATGCTCCCTTACAACCCAGAGCCGAGAAAGTCCGAGTATGCCTATTTGGTAATCGTCGCCACGTCGCAAGAAATCATTTTGGAGGAGCTGATACCGAAGCTCGAGTCCTTCACGCAAGCACGTTTTCCCGACCTGCGGGCGACCGTCGATTTGCTTCCGATGGGGCCGTCGGCCAAGGCTCCGGTGGAGGTCCGCGTCATTGGGAGGGAAGAGGATGTCGTCTTCCAACTCACGGACACGGTCAAAGCGGAGGTGATGAGTCTTCCGGGCACCAAGAACATTCGGGATGACTGGGGACTCCGGACGAAGAAGCTGATCGTCAACGTCGTCCAACCGCGGGCGCAGCGGGCAGGCCTTACCAACATGGACGTCGCGCTATCTTTGCAAACGGTTCTGACCGGCTACGAGACCACCCAGTTTCGAGAAGATGACAAGCTCATTCCGGTAACCTTGCGCTCGGTCGCGGCCCAGAGGGACGACATCGGAAAGCTAGAAAGCCACAACATCTTTTCCCAATCAACGGGACAAACGGTGCCCCTGAAGCAAGTGGCGGATGTCGAGGTGGTGTGGCAGCCGGCGGTTATCTTCAGAAGAGATCGGTTGAAGACGGTAACGGTACGGGCCGATGTCGAGTTGGGGGTGAGCCCCGTCGAAGTGGCCTTCGTCTTGGACGATTGGTTGCGAGAGCAGAGTGCAACGTGGCCGCTAGGCTACCGATACGAGCTCGGCGGAGAGTTAGAGAACTCTCAGAAGGGAAATGAGTCTATTGGAGAGAAGCTCCCCATCGCGGGTTTCATCATTGTGATGTTGCTCGTCGCACAGTTCAACTCCGTTCGACGCCCTCTCATTATTCTGGCGACGATCCCCCTCGGGCTCATTGGAGTTACGGTGGGCTTGCTGGTCATGGATTCCTACTTCGGCTTCATGACCCTGCTCGGTATCATTTCGTTAGCGGGAATCGTCATCAACAACGCCATCGTCCTCATCGATCGAATCAAGACAGAGATTGAAGAGAACGGGTTGGAACCTACCCGAGCGGTAATCGAGGCCGCCCAGCGGAGGCTACGTCCCATTCTTCTCACGACGGCGACCACGGTTGGAGGCCTGATTCCTCTGTATCTTGGTGGCGGACCGATGTGGCAGCCGATGACTATTGCCATCATGTTTGGGCTCGTTTTCTCGACCATCCTGACGCTGGGCATCGTGCCGATTCTTTATTCTCTGCTTTTTCGGGTGAGCTACCGCGGATTCAACTACCTACCGATGATGACTGGTGATTAGACCAATCATGCCAAGATCAAACTGAACATGTCGCACATACGATCTGCGTGGAACGTCCTTCGAGAAGGACGTTTTTCGAGCCTCTTGTTCTCCATGCTGCTCTTGTTGTTGTTGCAGCCCTTCTTCTACAATTTCGAGTTCGGCAACAAGTTGTTGAGGGCTTTCTTTCTTCTGACCTTGTTGACCGCGCTCTATAGCATCAGTGACAACAAAAAGAGGTTAACCATTGGATTGATCTTGGCCTTCGTTGCTCTATCGGCGATCGGATCCTCTTACGTGATAGAGCAAAAGGGATTGCTCGAGGTGGGGGTTCTGGTCTTCATGTCCTTCCTCACGTTCATTGCCGTCACCATCTTGCGGCACGTTCTCAAAGCCCGGGAAGTCACTGCAGACGTCGTGTATGGCGCCCTCTGCGTCTATCTCTTGATCGGATTCATCTGGGCCTCGGCCTACTTCGTTTTGGAGGTTTACCTACCAGGCTCGTTCGAGTTGGATGGGGTCGCTTTGACCACAAAAGCGGAGTCGCTGGAAGCCATGCTTTCCAAGTGCCTCTACTTCAGCTACGTCACCTTGACCACGCTTGGCTACGGCGATGTAAAGCCCATCAATCCGCCCGCGCAGTCGCTTGCCTACGTGGAGGCTCTCACCGGCCAGCTGTATTTGGCCGTATTGGTGGCGCGCCTAGTGGCGCTACAGATCATCCACTCCATGCGGAAGTAGGTTCTGTTCGGACCGGGGAAGGCTATCGCGGTCTTCCCGGTGCACCCGACCGGCCCGTCTTTCCCGGCCGGCCCATCAGGCCCCGGGAGGGCGACACTGGGCTCCGGTTCATCGTTCTCGGGGTCGAGCCTGTGAAGCGGCGCCCGCCGGTTGAGGGCGACACGGCACCACCTCGCGAAGGAGCGCGGCGAGTGGCCGCGACAGGGTTCGTTGCGCGCCCTCCGGAACGGCGGACGGGCCGACCGGCCTTGCTGCCCCTTCCGCGATGATGCGTCAACTTGTTGCGGCCGTGGATGTTTCCGCCGCGATGCCCCCTGTGATTACTGACACCGCGAAGGGAGCCATAGGGGTAACCCCCTCCGTAACCGTAGCGACCATAAAAGCCGGGATAGACATACGGGTAGAACGGGATTCCTTCGGGAGCCGCATCGGCGTATGCGGGCTCGGGCGCGGCGACCACGTCTCGGCTCCGATCCCGAGGAGGACCACTGTAGCCTGGAAAGAACTGCCGTTTGCCCCCGGCGCGGACCAAAAACTGCAGGAATGCCTCGCTGGCCCCAGCCGCCTTGAGCGCTAGCAAGTCGTTGGCGGAAAGATCGTAGCGACCCCGTTTCCCCCGCACGAAGGTTTGGATGGTTGCCTCCGAAATCCCGGCCTGAAGGAGCTCGAGCACGTCGGAGACGGGTAGAACGGTTTCGGACGATCTGCTGAGCCCGCGATTGATTTGCTCTACCGTGATGCCCTCGAGATCCTCTGTTCCCAGCGCGTCGAGAGGTACCGAGTAGAGCCGACCGTCCTCACTTTTGAGAAACAGCTGACCCCTTTCCTGCCAGACCTCCTCCATTCGCGTCTCCGGAAGTCCGGAGATCTTGATTTGGGCGGCGGCAAGCCCAGAAAAGACGTGGAAGATCAAGAAGGCCATGAAGGCTTGTAAAACCAATCTGTTGGCTCGCACGATAGCCATCGGAGACACCCTCGCTTGGTGGGTTCTACCGGGAGTTTATGCCGGCCGGCGCGTGGCCGCAACCATATACTCCAGTCCTACTAGGGGACGTCTCGGGACTGTATGTTTCTAATCGCTTCCTCGGCGTATTGCCGCGTGCGCCCCTTTTCCTTGTTTCGAATCTGCTCCAACAAGGACATGCTCGAGCTGCCGGCGAGGCGGCCCAAAGCCTCGATCGCATTGAGTCGGACCAACTCGTAGGGGTCGTTGACTCGTCGCTCCAGTAGGGGCAGGGCGTCTTGGCCCCCCGATTCGCCTATCGCGAACAGGGCGCAAGCGCGGACCCATCTAGAACGATCACTGGCGAGCTCGTAGAGCACTTGAAGCGGATCCTTGGAAGGCAGTTGATAGAGCGAGCCTCCGTGCTCAGCCGTCACCTGCAGGTTGGTGTGCTCGAAGAGTGGCTGCACGCCTCCCAACACCGATTGGTCGACCCGGACCTCGAGCGCTTCGATAGCACTCGCCCGGACGTAAGGCTCAGGGTGAATGAGGTTACTCAAAATGAGACGCATTCCTTTTCGGTCACCGAACGTGAGGCGAAGCACCTCCAGCGCATTCTGCTTGGCTTGCTGCACCCGCTTGGCAAGCGAGTCGGAGAGCAACACTAGGCCCGGGGTCTGCGGAAGCTGGCTCAGCTTTTCCTGGCGGACGAGGTCGTAATAGGCTTCCTCTGCCTCCAGCGAGAGGATATGAATGAGTGCTTGTCGGGCGCGGGGAGTGCCGATCTGTCCGAGCGTCTTGGTCACGAACTGGCGGACTTCGACGGTCGAACCCCACAGCGCCATGATGAGAGGATCCACCGCGGCCTCTCCGCAGGACTGGAGGGCACGGGCCGCGAGATGGCGCGTAGAGCCATCTCCTTCCTCGAGACATTGCAAGAGCATGTCGATGGCCTCGCGCCGCCCGGCCTGGGCCAGCCCCGTTGAGAGCCGCGTAAAAAGCGGTCAAGGACTCGGGATTGACGACCCCCTGCGCATCGGTGAACTGCAGGCTCGCCGCTTTACCCATCAGAAAGTCCAGGATCTGCGCCAGGAGCGCGAACAGCAGTGCGGAGATGGACAGGTTTCGTAGGAGGCTGGAGCTTAGCGAGATCCGAAGATCGGAACGGAGTTGGCTCCAGATCTCACGAACACGAAAACGACCCGGCACGGCAGGTCGTTGAAGTCGATCGCGGTAATGGCGGGCTACCAAATGGGTCGGGAGCCATCGTAATGGCGGGCTACCAAATGGGTCGGGAGCCCGCCGCCAGCAAGATGGCGGCCGTGAGGAGCAAAGTCTCGGTGGAGATCCAACGAGGAAGAAACGAGGCGGCGGCGGACGCGGTGAGTCCACCCGCCAGGCTGAAGCCCAGTAAGATGGGAAAAATCCGCTTGGCTTGACGGAGGTCGCAAATCTCACCGGCGATCAACCAAAACTGCAGGAAGATGAGGCCTTTCATCAAATAACAAAGTAGGTACAGGCCTCGATAGACGACGTCGGGGGCGCGGGGACCCAGGTTGTGGAGTGCCGCCAGCGCGGCGGCGAAGAAGAACAAGGTAAAGGTGAAAAGGCGGACGCGGTCCACCCGATCGATGACGGGGATCACGAACAATCCGACGGTAACAAGAAGGAGGGCGCTACCGATGTAGACCTGCGGCAAAACCTCTGGTCCCAGATTGGCAAGCAGCAGCGAAGTGGAACCGATATCGAACAGCGCGTGGGAGGCGGCGACGACGAAGTGAAGCGCACCCAACAATAGAAGAGGCCGCGTATCGCCCTTCAGGATGTTGAGGACCTTACGTAGTTTCAACTTGTCCTTTTTGAAGCTCCCCCGCGAGATGCCGGATCCGAAGATCCGCCTCCCGTAACCGGCGCACGAACTCTTTGAGTACTTCGAACGCGATCTCCGGATAGTCGTGGACCGCGGTCCGGAAATCGCTCTTGTGAAGGACTAACAACACGGATTCTTCCGCCGCGCGCGCCGACGCCGAGCGCGGCTGCTCATCAATAAGGGCCATCTCACCGAAGTACCCTCCGGCACGCACCGAGTCGAGAATGTGCTCGCGGCCAGCGGTGTCGTGGTAGATGACGACCTTTCCCGAGTGGACCACGTACATCTCCTCACCGAGCTCGTGCTCGGCGAACACTAACTCGCCCTTGGAGATCGCTTTCTCACGGACCGATTCGGCGATTCGTTTCAAGCCTTCACCGTGGACGCTAGCGAACAGAGGAATCCGCTTGAGAGTGATGATCAGATCCATCACCGAAAGCATGCGGGAGCTTTCTCCTGCCCTCACCCCACCCTCTCCCAGCGCGAGAGGGAGTGAAACAAGAAAGCCATCTTCGATCGTATTCGTCTTGGCTGAGCCGTTGGGGCGCCCGGTCGCGGCCCTTATAGTATCAGCGATCCACGATCTACGGGCACCGTCCAAACCTCATCACTGGCGCATGTTGCGAGACTCTGTCGGGCTTGTTGGGCTTTTACTACCCAGACGTGGGCAACGCCCCCCGGGGTCGCTAAAAAGGAATCAGCAGGATTTCCCCCCCGCTTTCGCGCTAACTCGCTGAATTTTAGCTGGTTAACGAAACCAGAATAAAACGCGAGAAAGGGCTCTGGCCGGCACAACCCTTGCTCATATACACATGCTGGTGTGGCGCACGCTCACCAAAAGGGGGTCCACTTCGTGTCATCAACCAAAGAAACCAACAAGGCCGACCACGCGGACAACCCGACGAACGGGCGAGCGCGGGAGGCAAACGCAAAGGTAATCGCGTCGATTTTCAACCCGCCATCGAGCCCTAACGTCTCCCCTCCGGCAGAGACTCGCCGAGAGGAGAGCCATCACGAACCCAAGGCGGTTCTGGTTGACTCTGAAGTCGCGACCTACCGTGAGAAGTTCGACGAGATTAAGGAGATGCTGGTCCAGAATCGATCTCTCGCTCTTCTGTACATCGATGCATCGAGACTATCCCAGATCGAGCACGATTACGGGAGCCAGATCTACGAGGAGGTTCTGCAGCTGGTCACCAAGCTCATTCTCGACATGCGCGGCATGCAGACTCGTCAGGACGACCTGGTCACGGTCAATGAAAAGCACGGCGATGTCTTTCTGATCTTTCTATCCAAGAAACGCGAAGAGAAGCCGTTCGGCAAGGGCGATCTGGAACATCTTGCGGACCGCATTCATTCCTACCTGAGTAAGCGCATCTACCGAATGACGTGCTCTTATCTACGCAGTCGACCCAAACTGGGGATTGGATACGGCCTCGTTCTGCACAACCCGCTCATCAAAGAAGAACGGCTCATCCTCAAAGTGATCGACGACGCGCGGAAGATGGCCAAGTTCCAAGCTTACCGGGTGGAAGTGAAGAACAAGGAGATTCTTCAAGAGATCATCCTCAAGGAAGACGTGCAGACCGTCTTCCAGCCGATCGTGAACATGCAAGACCGGTCGATCGTGGGTTACGAGGCGTTGACCAGAGGTCCGAAAGGGACCGAGTTCGAGAGTCCTTACACGCTTTTCGATATCGCGACCGAATCGGACCTGCTGTTCGAGCTCGACCGATTGTGCCGTCGCAAGGCCTTGATCAACGCGTCGAACCTCGAGTCACCCTACAAGCTTTTCGTCAACACGCTGCCCATGACCATTCGCGATCCCGAGTTCCAGGGGCAGCTAATGGTCGAGTTCCTGAAGGGACTGGACCTCGCTCCGTCACGTATCGTTTTGGAGATCACCGAGCGGTTGGCGATCGACAACTACAGTCTCTTCTTGGAAGCGATGAACTACTTCACAGATGTTGGTTTCGCAGTGGCGGTGGACGACATGGGTGCCGGCTATTCGGGCCTTGAGAAGATCGTCCACCTGAAGCCCAACTACTTGAAGTTCGATCTTCTGATGGTTCGCGACATCGACACCAGCTTCGTCAAACGAGAGATGCTGAAGGCGATTCTCTCGCTCGCCGAGAAGGTCAAGGCCAGCGTCATCGCTGAGGGCGTCGAGACCCAGGAAGAGCTCAATACTCTCCTGGACCTGGGTATTACCTACGGTCAGGGGTTCTTCTTTGCTCGGCCCGAGCCCGGTTTCGCTCACCAACAGCCGGGAGGGTTGGCGGTCGAAACGAATCGGATCGTTACTCCCACCGAATAGCTCCTTCCCTTCATCTCACCTTGCCAACTTCCCGGTAGGGAACTACTCTTCCGGTGTGGTAACCAATCGAGACATCGGTAAAATTCTCCGTGAGATCTCGGCCTACCTCGAGATGGAAGGAGTAGGGTTCAAGCCTCGAGCCTACGAGAAGGCTGCCGATGCAGTCGAGGCCACGGAAGAGCCGGTTTCGAAGCTCTTCGTAGAAGGCGGGGTCAAGGGGGTCGCAACCGTTCCCGGAGTCGGCAAATCGATCGCCGAGAAGATTGCCGAGTTCATCGAGACCGGTAAGGTCGGCTACCTCGAAGAGATGAGGTCGCGGCGTCCCGTCGATTTGATGGAGCTCGCCGTCATCGAAGGAGTCGGCCCTAAGACGGTCGGGATGCTCTATGACGCCCTCGGTGTCCGCACCCTCGACGATCTGGAGCGGGTCGCCCGCGAAGGAAGGGTCCGGCCGCTTCGTGGTTTCGGCGAGAAAAGCGAGCAGGAGATTCTGCGGGGGCTTGCCTTTCTCAAACAACATCGGGGCCGATTTCCACTCGGTGAAGTACTCCCGCTCGCCTACTCCATCGAGCAGCGTTTGCGAGAACTAGAAGGAGTCGACAACGTGACGGTGGCAGGGAGTGTCCTTCGCCGGAAGGAGACGGTAGGGGATGCCGATGTCCTAGTGGTTTCGCGCGATTCCGAAAGAGTAATGGATTTTTTCGTAGAGATGTCGGAGGTTGCCCACGTTTACGGAAAGGGACCGACCAAGAGCAGCGTACGCCTAGAGAACGGTCTGGACGTGGATTTGCGTGTGGTCCCCGCCAAGAGTTTCGGCGCTGCTCTCAACTACTTCACGGGGAGCAAAGCGCACAACGTCCAACTCAGACGGATCGCGCAGAAGCGGGGGTTGAAGCTCAACGAGTACGGCCTCTTCAAAGGCACCAAGGCCGTGGCCGGCAAGACCGAGGAAGATCTTTACCGAGCGCTCGATCTTCCTTTCATCCCTCCCGAACTGCGTGAAGACCGAGGCGAGATCGAAGCCGCGTGCGAAGGGCGCTTGCCTAAACTCATCGGCTACGGAGAACTGAAAGGCGATCTGCAAACGCAGACTGATTGGACCGACGGGAAACACTCGATCGAGGACATGGTCAGCGCGGCGCTGGCTAACGGCTTGGAGTACATCGCGATCACCGACCACACAATCAGCCTGGCGATGATGGGAATGGATGAGACCAAGCTGGCCAAGCAGATGGAGGCCATCGAAGCGATCGACCGACGCTCACCCGGTATCCGTGTGCTGAAGGGGGCGGAGGTCAACATCATGCCGGACGGCTCTCTGGACATCGGCGACTCGTTGCTCTCTCGCTTGGACATTGTGGGGGTGGGAGTGCACTCTCACTTCCATCAAAGCAGGGGCGAGATGACCGAACGACTCTGTCGGGCGATGCAAAACCCGCACGTGGACATCCTCTTTCACCCCACCGGCCGTGTGGTGCTGAAGCGAGATCCCTACGAGCTCGACCTCGACGAGGTACTCCGGGTAGCCAAAAAAACGGGAACGGTTCTAGAGATCGACGCCATCCCAGATCGGTTGGATCTGAAAGACGTGCACGTCCGAAAGGCGATCGATGCCGGTGTGAAACTGGTCATCGACAGCGATGCGCACGCCACTGCGCACTTCGGGCTTTTGCACTTCGGTGTCGCCCAGGCACGGCGTGGCTGGGCAACCGCAAAGGATATTCTGAACACACTTCCGGTTGAGGGGCTTTTGGCCTCGTTGAAGGGCGTTCGTAAGGAGCGGCGCTAAACAGGCGGGCTATTAGGGTAACTGCTGCGGATCGGATCGCTGCCGGCGAGACAGTGTGCGCAACGTCTCGAAGGGGACCGCGAGAGAGACTTCTACGCGGTTGTCGAGCGCTTGGACTTGCACGGAGTCCAGGATCGCGAGGATCTCCGGGCCCGAGCTTTGCTGGTTCATGCTTCCCATCGCAACGAGACCGCGCGCCAGGTCCGCCAATTTCATCGCCGATTCGTTATCTTCGGTAACGCCCCGAGCGGTCATCTTGAGATCGGTACCCACCCGGCCGGAAAGTGCGAAGGTTTGGAGCGGTGGGAGTTGCATCCCCTCGGTGCGCTGTTTCGCCAGCGTGCGCACCGCATCCATCGATCCCAGAATCCAAAACGTCTCCTGCCTAATCATATCGTCCATATCGTCCATATCGTCCAGCCACTCCTTTAGGAGCGCCCCGTCCGCCGCGGAGGGCTCACTCCCTCGCCCGGTGTCGAGCATAGCCTTGACGTGGTCGGGGGTACCGAAAAGACCGATGTCACGACTGGGGAATGCCATCGCGTGCCGCTCCGTGAGGCCTCGGTTTTCGGCCGGGGGAAAGAGATAAAGAGTCTCGCCTCGGTGCTCGATTCGCTCCAGTTTTATTAGGCCTTCGATCTTGGCCAGGATAGCGCTCGGATCAAACTTTCCGGTGAGCGCCAAACCCCAAGGCCTTGGACCGCCGCCGCCGGTGCCCGCGGTTGCCACTGGCCTGTTAACAGAAAAGCTCATGCTATGTAGGTCGGTACGGGGATCCACGCCTGTAAAATCTTCAAACTTCTCCAGCTGTTCGAGGTGCCCTTGCGCTTGGCGCGAGGCTTCTAATTCCTGGGCCAAAGGGCCTTCGAGCAGGGAGGCGAGGTCCACGTAGGCCACGAGTCCCGCGGAGGCAGGCATCCAGGCGGTCGCCGTCGGAAGGCCGGCCGAGCGTGCCTCCGCCCCGTCGAATCCGAGCCGTGCCATCGAGCCCAAAACGAGCCCGCCAACGACTACGCCGACAGCTAGGATGAGAAGCAATCGATAGGGCTTCACGATGAGACTCCTTACTTAAGAGCGCCTATTGAAAACAACGTGGATCGCCATTCCTAGGTTCCACTTGTTGTATTGAATTCCGTACTGAACTCCGTACTGATTCGTACTCAATACAGGCCGCCGCCTGGAAACTGTTTGCGCCTAAAAACCAGTATAGCGAAACCATGGCTCGCGACGCTCAGCACTATCAGAACCAGAGCCGCTTGAAGGCCGCTTTCCCGGGCGCCCAGAAATCCAGAGAGCGCCCCTTGGAAACTCTCGTGCGGAAGGAGGGATTGGAGATGGTAGGCCACAGTCAGCTTACCGACTAACCCGGGAACGTAGGTCGCGACCGCCTGCCATCCGAAGACGAAGAGGAGGCCCACCAAGACCGGCCGTCTAAAGACGACCCCGATGGCGGCGAAGAGACCACTGTAAGCCGCCAGTCCCAGGAGTGCGGCACCGAGATCGCGCGCCAGGACCGGAAAGTACCTTCCTACCTCCTCCCATCCGACGGGTGCCACCGCGAAGAAAAACGTGAGGACCACAGACGGTAGGAAGAGTATCGCCGCGATGGCCATGCATCCCGCCATCTTGCCCGCCAGCAGGCTGGCTCGAGACCGGGGTCTCGTTATGAGGTAAACGAGGGTCCCCGATTCCAGCTCGTCGACGAGAATCCCACTGGAATAGAAGAGAGCCAGCATGGGTGCGATGAACTGAAGCCCGACCGTAGCCGTGAGGAGCGAGAAGAAGCCGAAGCCGGTGACCGGAACGTCGAACCCCAGCGCCGAAACAGCCCTGAAGAGCAGCGCAAGCGCTGCCGGAAAGAACGCCATGGCACCCATGGCAAGGGTCCTTGGGGACCATAGGAGCCGATCGAGGCTCCATTTCGCCATCAGGATGGTGCCACCGCTTGCCCAACCCGCGTGCTTCATCGCTCGACCAGGTATTGGAAAACGGCTTCCAGGTTGTCGTCAGGAGAAGATAGTTCCTCTACCGGGATCCCCTCTTTCGAGACCAGTTCGGTCAGAGAGCGGTAAAAGTGGTCCGGCTCGAGCGTCTGCAGTCTCACTTCTCGATCCTCTTCCGAAAAAGAAATGGTGTGAATTCCCTCGAGCGCGATGAGCCGGGCCGCAAGCTGCTTGGGCTGCGGTGTGGAGATGAGAATGCGGTGGGGGTGTCCATCCATCAGCCTCCGGATCTCGTGTACGTTTCCGCTCGCCAGCACTCGTCCCCGACTAACGAGGACGATCTCTTGGGTCATCATCTCGACGTCGTGAAGGACATGGCTGGAGACTAAGACCGTCCGCCCCTGCTCGCCCCAACGCCGGATCCAATCGATCATTTGCCGGCGGCCTCCGGGGTCGAACCCGGAGAGAGGTTCATCCAACACGAGCAACTCGGGCTCGTGAGCGATCGCCTGTGCAAACTTGAGTCTCTGGCGCATTCCTTTGCTGTACGTGGCGATCGGTCGATCGGCCATTTCCTGAAGCCCCACTGTCTCCAAAGTTTCCTCGCTTTTGCGGGCCGCTTCTACGGAGCCGAGTCCCTGGAGCCGCAATAAGAACCCTAGCCAGTCCCTTCCTCGAACTCCCGAAGGAAAACCGTCTTCTTCCGGAACGAGACCCCATCGAGCGGCGACACGAGGATTCGCGAAAGGGTCCTCTCCCAGCACCGTCAGCTCCCCGGAGCTCGGTCGAATCTGCCCGGTGATGAGTCGCATTAGGGTGGACTTGCCCGCTCCATTTGGGCCCAGAAGCGCGGTGACTCCTGGCCCCAAGGAGAGATCGATCCGGCTCACGCCCAGAACCGATCCGAACCACCGCGAAACGGTGCGCAGTTGGATCATGAGCGTATTCCCAGGGAGCGAAGCCGGCGACTCATCAAGAGGACCGCCGCCGCCATGAGTGCCGCCATAGTGAGAAGCGATAGATAGGACGTGGAACCGCCCCCAAAAAATACGCGCGCCGCGTCGACGGCGGCGCCGACGATGGACAAAAACGGAGGCACGTCGCCGAAAGTTAGGCGGGACGCCGCCTGGTAGGCGAAATGGCTTCCCATGGCTACGAGAACGAACCCGGCAGCTGCCAACCTCCCGCTGCGCGTCAGGCTGGATATCGCCACCACGACGAGACTGAAGTAGGTCGCCACGCATCCGCTGTACGCGAATACCGATAGGGGAAGCCAGGGGGAGTCACGAAGAAGACTCAGATCATCCGCCAGCGCGATGTGAAGGCAGAGGAGTGCCAGAGCGGGAACAAGGGTAATGCTCAGCAAGGAGAAAAACACTGGCAAGATCTTTCCGAGAAGGTAGCCGGTTCGGGAAAGAGGCTTCGACAAATAGATGACGAGTGCTCCCGACCGGAGATCGGAAGCAATGGCGCCGGAGCCGGCGTAGAGTGCGATGAGGACGACGGGAAGAAGAGAGATCTGTTGGGTGAGAAAGCTTGCCCAGAGCTCGGGGCTAACCTGTAACCATTCTCCCGCCTGAGGAAACTGTCGCGCGGCGTAGATTTGTCCTCCTCGGATGACGGCCGGGACCCAGGCGAGGGCCAGGAGGAACAAAAAGCGGCGCTGTTTGAGCAGCCGCCCGACTCCGTTTCGCACCAGGGCCCAACTTCTCATCCATCCTTTCGTCCGCGTTCCATCGAAGCGTCGATATGAAGGCTCGTAGACAGGCATACTCAGGTTCGCTGGTCCACAGCTGCGAGGAAGAGTTCTTCCAAGCTCGATTCGAAGCGTCGAAGGTATCGGAGCTCTGCACCGGTGGCAAGAGCGGTCTCGAATAAAATTCGACCGTCCGCCTCCGGAAGGGAGATACGGAACAAACCGTCCTTTCCGGCGACGGGCTCCAAGCCTCGCGCGGCGAGCGCCGCCGCGAAACGCCCGGGTTCTTCCTCACGTACCCGCGCCTCATAGACCCAACCAGGTGCTTTCTTGAGCGAGCGGAGATCGCCCGATAGAACGAGCCTCCCCTTCTTCAGGGCTACGACGCGATCGCAAACCGCTTCGACGTCATGGAGGAAATGGGTGGAAAGGAGCACCGAGATTCCATGGTCGCGGCTCAATTGTCGGATGAGCTCGAACAGGTGGCGCCGGCCGGCTGGGTCGGTACCGCTGGTGGGTTCGTCTAGAAGGAGGAGATCTGGATCGTGAACCAACGCCGTGGCCAGCTTGGTTCGTTGGAGCATGCCGGTAGAAAAGGAGTCGATCATCCGGTAACGCGCCTCGCCGAGGCCGGCAAAGGTAAGGACATCGTGTGCGCGCTCGAGGGCGCTCCATCTTGGCAAACCTCCAGCTTCGCCGGCGAGCGCCACCGATTCGACAGCCGAGAGCTCGGGAATAAAGGCTTTTTGCTCTGGAAGATAGCCGATTCTGGTTCGTGACTCCGTTCGGTGGGGGTTCACGCGCTCCCCGAGCACGTCTGCATATCCCTCCGCTGGCTCGATAAAACCGAGCAGGGTCTTCAGAAATGTGCTCTTGCCGGCACCGTTCGGCCCGAGCAATCCAACCACACCGGGGGGGATGGCGACGCTCAGTGAATCCAAAGCGGTCCGGTGTCCGTACCGCACGGTGAGATTCTGAGTCTGGATTAAGGGTTGTCCCATCGAATCTTCAATGGTTAACGAGTTTCCGGGTCCGGGAGTTCCGACCGTATGGACGCTTCCCCGGTTCGGGCGTACAATAGATCAAATCTCAAAAGGGGAAAATGAGGGTCGCGTCCAATCTTCGTTCAGAGCGTGGAGAGATCCGTCTGCGTTCCCTTTTCGAGCTAGCTCTTGTCTTCTTGATTGCCTACGCCGCCATCCAAGTGGGGCCGGCGGTGGTGTTGCGTCTCAAGTTTGTCGATGAAATGGCGGTGGCGGCGAACTCGCACATAGAGATGACCGAGGGTACGATCCATAGCAATCTTATGGAGACGGCGGCGGGATTCGGCATCACGCTTTTTGCTGATGACCTATATGTCAGCCGCAACCAAAAAATGCGGAAGACGTTCGTCACTGCCACCTACGAGATACACATCAACTTCTGGCCCAACTACATGTACGTGTGGTTGGTTCGTGATGATATCCAAGCGGCATATTTTTAGTATTAACTAGCTTGTTGGTGCCCCACCCGCCGCCTGGCTAGCTCCGGTCGAAGCAACCGCGTAATTTGACGGCCGACATCCGCTCGCTCTTCGCTCGCGCCTAAAACCACGGCCAGGTTCCCTTGCGCCGTATCTCAATTTCAATTCCTCCTCGGCGGCGGGCCTTCGGCCCGTTAGTTTCGCCAGCGCTGCGGGCGTCTATTAGTGGTCTGGGGCCCCCCACCCCCAGACCCCGCGCTACGTCGGCAAGCGACTTCGCGCGGGCTGAGGGCTCCTTGTCGGTCGACGATGCATCTGGTATCATGAACAACATATACAGTTAGAGGCTGACCGGTGGAAAGTGAAGACAAACTAAGACCGATGGTTCGTGACCTTGAGAAGAGTATCGAGCGCGCGATCTCGAGCTCGCCACAAGTGGAAGAGTGTTTAACTCGCGTACGCGATGCCGGGTACGAGATTTCGCTCGTACTCCAAGCCACCCTGGCGTTCGCGCCCATCGGCCAGCTCGACGAAACGGCGGCTGAGACCCTCGCCGGAATTTCCGGAGAGAAGGGGGCTTCTTTTCGGATTAGCCCGCTGGACAAGAAGTTCTTGCGATCTCTCAAAATCGCCGTCGATGCCAAGGAAGACGACAAAACCCGTTCCTAGCGTTTTCGGGCGGCGACCGCCCTCCTGCCTTTTCAACTAGCCCTGCCCTCGTTTTAACGCCATGTACTCCAAGCCTGCAAACTTGGCTTGATCATTGAGCTCCTCTTCGATGCGGAGCAGTTGATTGTACTTGGCCACCCGGTCGCTTCGGCTGGCGGAGCCGGTCTTTATTTGTCCGCAGCCGGTGGCAACGGCCAGATCGGCAATCGTCGTGTCTTCGGTCTCGCCCGAGCGGTGGGAGACGACGGCGGCGTAGCCGCTGCGTTGAGCTTGGGCCACGACCTCTAGCGTTTCGGTGAGCGTGCCGATTTGATTGAGCTTGATCAGAATGGCGTTGCCCACTCCGTTTTCGATTCCTCGTCTCAGCCGCTCAGTATGGGTGACGAAAAGATCGTCCCCGACAAGCTGCACTTTATCTCCAAGTGATCGCGTCAGCTCTTTCCACCCATCCCAGTCGTTCTCGTCCAGCCCATCTTCTATCGAAAGGATGGGGTACTTGGCCACCCAATCGGAGTAGAGTTTCACCATTGCATCACTGTCCCGCCGTGAGCCATCCGACTTGTGAAACTCGTAGGTCCCATCGCGATAGAGCTCACTGGCAGCGACATCGAGAGCTAGGTACACGTCCGATCCCGGACGGTAACCCGCGGCGGTGATCGCTTCCAGGGCGAGCTCCATGGCTTCCTCGTTCGTACGCAGGCTCGGAGCGAAGCCACCCTCGTCCCCGACGGCAGTAACTAAACCTTTCTTCTTGAGCAGTGCTTTGAGGGAGTGAAAGGTCTCGGCGCCTGCTCTGAGGGCGTCCTGAAATGAAGAAAGGCCGGCTGGGACTACCATGAACTCCTGGACGTCTAGGTTGTTGTCAGCGTGGGCGCCGCCGTTGACGATGTTCATCATCGGCACCGGAAGTACTCTCGCCACCGTACCGCCCAGGTAGCGGAATAGGGGTAGCCCGACTTGTTCTGCGGCGGCGTGTGCGACCGCCAACGAGACAGCCAGAATGGCGTTGGCACCAAGGCGGCTTTTGTTCGGCGTGCCGTCGAGCTCGATGAGGAGGTGGTCGATAAGAGCTTGCTCGCAGGCATCCTCGCCGGTGAGCTCCGGGGCAATTTCATCGAGAACGTGGGTTACCGCTTGGCTCACGCCTTTTCCGCCCCAACGCGAGGGGTCCTCGTCGCGAAGCTCGATGGCTTCGTGCTCACCGGTCGACGCCCCGGAAGGTACCGCAGCACGCCCGAGCGCCCCACCCTCTAGAACCACTTCGGCCTCGACGGTTGGATTGCCTCGGGAGTCCAAGATCTCTCTAGCGAAAACGGAATCGATGATGGTCACCCTTTGCCTCCTTAGGCTGCTCTGCCTCTTGAAACGGATCCGCAAACCTGGCAGGCGAGTCTAACCCGAGCCCGGCCGTGGTCCAATCCGCGCCTGGACGCGTGGCTAGATGATGGCCCCCGTCGTTTCTTTAGGCATTCTGTTTGAAACGAATCTTCCGGCACAGAACGCGGATAATTTGACACTGTCGGGTGGCTATGGTAATCACAACTAGGCACTTAGTATCACATCATGACATACACAAACCACGGTGGCCATAATTTGTTTGTTGTCATAGGTTTATCAGCCAAGAGGCCTGTTTTCTCGAAGAATCGGCTCTCCACGCTTGTCCTCCGTTTGGCTCTAGGCACGCTAGGTTTCGTTGTGTCCTTGGCTGGCCCCAGCGTTGCCTTTGCCTCCTTGGGTAGAAGCGAGGCACCCCCACCGCCGGATGTTGGCGAAGACTCTGGAGCCTTGCAAGTTCTGGAGGGCGATGTCAGTACCGATGGCGGCGAGCCGCTCGTCGGTGCGCTTATTTCCATCTTCGGCGCCAATCTCGGAGGGCGCGGCTTGATCGCGTTCACCGACGAGGAGGGGCATTTCCTGGTGCCGGACCTCGAACCGGGTCTCTACTCGATCCGGGCATATCTTTCCGGCTTTCTGCCGTCGAGCTACTCGCGAATACAGTTGGACGCCGGCGAGGATGTGAGCTCGAAGCCCGTCTCCATGCAATTGGCTTCGCGCGAGAGCGATGCGAACCGTGCCGAGGGCCCTACCAGCCCTACCAGCAACGAAGACGAGAGCATCCCGAGCGAGCCAACCCTGGAATACGATGAGAAAATGGCGGAGTTCCAATGGCTCCTTCGCCACGGAAGGAGAAACGTCCTCCACCAGGAGGCCGAAGGGCTTCCTGAGCTTTTGGACGAGGAACGCCTAAGCGAGGAACCTGCAAGTGAGACTGCCGCTCAAGCGATGGCGGCCTCGCAGATGCCCATAGAGGCAATGAAATCGATGGCCGGTGAGCTCGGGCTCTTCGCATTCGAACGAGGATTCGACGATCTCCCAACCACCCCTGGCGAAGTCGATGCCCAACTCGCCTATGCACGGTTGAACATTCCGACCGGACCTACGAGTCAGTGGATGGTGAGCGCCGAACTTTTGGAATCAGCGCTGTCCTCGTGGATGGCACAAGCGGAGTTCATTACCGAGGTTGACTCCGACCGGCAGCTGGCCGCGGGCGTCACCTACGGTAATCATCAGTACCGCGACATCGGGAGCGCATCGGCAGGGCTCGTTGGGATGTCCTATGACCCGTCAAGCCCCGCGGGCAGCCGCGCGAGCGAGTGGTTCGGGACCGTCTATGGATCGCACCGTTTCCAAATTGGTGCAGCCGACGTGGGTGCCGGCCTCGCCTATCATTACTATTCCTATCTGGATCGTTCGAGCTACGCGGCGCCGCGGGTCGATGTGTCGTTCGCCGTCGATTCGGACGCGGACACCCTGATCCGCGGTCTTCTGGACTACCGCGTCTCGGCCCCCGGCGGCGAAGACATGGGTCTGCTGGAGCGGATGGTCAGCGCCGACTTTTTGGGCACAGCGGAGGGAAGACGTCGCGGCCTGCCCAACTTGACCGCGGAAACGGCGACTCGTTATCAGGTGAGCGTCGAGCGTCGGCTGGGTGAGGAGGGGGCGGTCGAGGTTCGAGTCTTTCAAGAAAACGTCAAAGGTCCGCTGCTCAAGGCCTACCTCAAGCATCCCTCTGGAGCCGGGGGGCCTGGGCACTACCTGGTGTTGAATCAGGGGGACTTGCAAGCGAGAGGGGTTGGCCTCGCGGTCTCACGCCAGTTTGGGGGCATCGTGGGTTCGTTCGGCTATACGTTCGGGCTGGGGCGTGCTCTCGCCGAAAACGTCGGTGCGTTCCAGGCGGGCGCCGACGAACAAATGCACGACTGGACCACAAGTGTCCAGACCCGGATCGACCAGACTCGTACTCGCGTTGTCGCGGTGTACCGGTTGAGCTCGCACCCCACGTTGGCACCGAGCCTGGTTCGCGGGAGCCAGAGCAGTCTGGATTCTCGCTTCAACCTTCAGGTTCACCAATTGTTGCCGTTCGTGGGATGGGACAGCACACAGTGGGAGCTTATGGTCGCGGTGAGGAATCTTTTTTACGAGGACTTCGAGTCCGGGACGTTCTTCGAGGAGATGTCGGTGATCGATTCGCCGGCTCGAGTGGTAGGAGGGGTTTCGGTCCACTTTTGAGACAGTTCGCCGGAAAGGCAGAAAAGGAACACACGCCACCCGAGATTCGGGTGGTTTTTTTTTGTCCTGCCGGTAGAGTTTCTTATCTCTTTTCGTCACAGCCAATTAGGTGGATCCTGAAAAATGGATCCTAGATCCGAAAATGCGGATCGAGGACCAGACTAGTCGTGCGGCTCGATAAATAACTCCCTTTTTGTGAAGGGTTTAAGGGCGTGGGGCGGTAGCCGCCAATGGTATGGAAATTGCTCCTAATTACCTATGGTCTTAGATAGAATCTCATGAGGCACACGTGCAACTGACCTCCAGAGCGCGCTCCTTGAAGATCCTGTTGGTCCTAGCGACTACCGGGACGCTTCTGGCTCTCGGGTTCAACAACATCGCGCTCAAGGCTAGCTTCCACCTCCCGGATGACGGTGTTTTCTGGGAGGCCCAGGACGCACAGGTCGTTGCCAAGAGGATGGACCCGGGTGGTCCGGCTGCGGAAGCGGGGCTTCGAAAGGGCGACGTCCTGGTGGCCATCGGTGATCAAGCGGTCGATGCGCCGATTGACGTTCGAGAGATTCTCGATCGCTCCACAGAAGGGCAGACGCTCACCTACCAGGTGATTCGAGTCGATGAGCGCCGCGCGTTTTCCATTCCCGTTGCGCCCCTGCCTCGAGGCAACGTTGGCCTCTACTACTTCCTGGCAGCGGTCGGTATCTTCTCGCTTGTGGTCGGCACCGTGGTCTACATCCGCCGGCGAGGGGTTGCGGGAACCGCGCACTTCTACCTTCTCTGCGTGTTCTGGTTTCTGGCGTGGGGTATCACTTTCACCGGCAAGCTGAACGTTTGGGACTCTGCCTTTTACTGGATGGACGTGGTCGGCGTGCTCTTCTTTCCGCCGGTGTTCTTACATTTCGCACTCGGTTTTCCGGAGAGAAAGCCTTTCGCAGAAAAACACCGCTGGGCTTTCCCGATTCTTTATGTGCCCTCTCTTTTGCTGATCTATGTGATCCTCCTGGGAAAGCTTTTCTTTTTTGCCAAAGTTCCGTGGGGAGATGAGTTCTTCGTTCAATCGAATCACGTAATCGATCGATTGCTACCGTTTTTTGTGGCGGTCATGTCCCTTGCCGCTTTTGCCGGCTTCGTCGATTCCTACCACAAAGCGCGAACCATTACGGTCAAGAAACAGATGAAGTGGATTGTTTGGGGAACCGGCTTTGGAATCGCACCTTTCGCGCTTTTCTACGCACTTCCATATTCGGTTGGCATCCAACCTAGTTTGGCCCTCGAGCTCTCGGCCGTCCCGCTGGCGCTGATACCGCTGTCGTTTGCCTACGCAATCGTCAAGTACCGACTGATGGATGTCGAGGTTCTCTTCAAGCGCGGCGTGGTCTACACCTTGGCCTCGGTCACCGTGGTCGGACTCTATCTCGCGATCTTTCTTCTCGGAACGCATTACTTGGTCGCCGACCCTCACAGCACAGTCATCGCACTCCTCGCCACGATGGTGGTCGTGTTGGTGTTCACCCCGCTGAAAAGCCGCATTCAAGTCGGGATCGACCGGCTGTTTTATCGGGAACGGTACGACTACCGCAGAGCTCTGTTGGCGTTCTCGAGGGATTTAAACGGCTATCTAGATCTTGACCATCTATCGCAGAGACTGGTCGAACGCATCCGCGATACCTTCGAAGTAGAAAAAGTTTCGCTGCTGGCACCGAACGAGGACGGATACTTTTCGGTGCTGGCGGGTTTGGGACTATCGGAAACGGAATGGCGTACGGTTCGCATTGCTCCGGAATCGATGCTGTTGAGCCGTTTGGCTCAGGGCGCACCTGTCTATTACGACGGAACAGAGACTCGCGAGGACGCGGCGTTACCCGAGCTCGACGAGTTCATGACGCATGGACTGCCCTATGCGATCCCATGTCTGGCTCAGGGCAAAGTCGTCGGTGTCATCCTGCTCGGCCGTCGTTGGGACCAGAGCGCGCTTTCCAGCGAAGACGTGGAGTTGCTCCATACGCTATCGGGCCAGGCGGCGACGGCTTTGGAGAACGCTCGTTTGTATCGGTCTTTGGAGCTCAAGGCGGAACAATTCGAGAGGCTCAAAGAACACAGTGATAACACTATCGAGTCTCTCGAGGCCGGTATCTTGGTACTCAATCTGGATGGCGAGGTCGTCCGCTGGAATCGTTCCCTCGAGCGACTGTACGGGGTCTCGCGAGACGAAGCTCTGGGCCGCACCATCGAAGAGCTGTTTCCAGTCTCCATCCAAGAGGTCTTGGTGGCTAGTATGGGGGAGGCCTGGTGGACGAGGGCCGAGGCGAGTGGCGTGTCTCGCTTGAATCTCCGCAACCGGAATGACGAAACAAAGGTGGTAACGCTTCGGGTGGCTCCTTTCGTTTCCGGCACTGGAGAAACTCAAGGGACGATCGTCATCTTCGAGGACGTCACCGAAAAGGTCGGACTCGAGAACCAGCTTCGGCTCCGAGAAAAAATGGCATCGCTAGGTCTCCTCGCCGCGGGGGTAGCGCACGAGGTCAATACTCCACTGACCGGCATTAGCAGCTTTACGCAAATGCTGATAAGCCAAACGAAGAGAGACGATCCCCGCGCCAAGCTGTTGGAGAAGGTGGAACGTCAGACGGAGCGCGCCTCCAAGATCGTCAACAATCTTCTCAACTTTGCACGCCAAGGACGGTCGAGCTTCGTCCCGGTTGACCTCAACGAGCAGATTCAGGATGTGCTCTCCCTGCTGGAGCACCAATTGACCCGCGCCCGGGTTCAGGTGCGGCTCGAGTTGAGCGAGGATTTACCAAGAGTTCTGGGCGACGAGAACAAGCTCCAACAGATCTTCTTGAACCTGATCCTGAACGCCCAAGATGCGATGCCATCCGGCGGATGGCTCACCATCAAGACCCTTGCGCGGACCTCCGAGGTAACGGTGGAAGTTAACGATACCGGCCAGGGCATCAGCAAGGATGACGTCAAGAGAATTTACGACCCGTTCTTCACGACCAAGCGCGCGGGTCGGAGCGGCACCGGCTTGGGTCTTTCCATCAGCTACGGAATTGTTCAGGAACACTCCGGACACATTTCGGTGGAGAGCACGGTCGGTAAGGGAACGCGCTTTCAAATCAGATTGCCCTCTCTTGAGACAGTGGCGGCCTCCTCCGCAGCCCGACCTATGCTCGGGAAGGCGAAAGGGAGCTAGGATCGCCGTTCGCTGCTTCGAAAATCGCAAGCTGCCTTTTGAGGTGTCGAGCGGCCCTTGTTTTGTTGCACGCTTCCCGTCACCCGGGCCAGAGGAACGAGAGAAACAAGAGGAGCGCGTTCGAGCCCGCGGATTTGGTCATCCCCGTTTGTCGAGCCAAAATAGAGATCGCACATGAGTGACAAAGGAACCGTCCTCGTCGTTGACGACGAGGAGGTTATGCGCGAGATCTTGGACTCGCTGCTGATCAAGGAAGGCTACCGCGTAAAGTTGGCGGCGACCGGCGAGGGGGGGCTGGAGCTGATGCGTCGCGAGCCGGTCGACGTGGCCATTGTTGACGTCATGCTCCCCGACATGTCGGGCATCGAGGTTCTCGAAGCGCTCAAGAAGGCGGACCCTGAAATGGTGGTGATGATGATCACCGCCTTCGCTTCGGTAGAAACGGCCATCACCGCGATGAAGATCGGTGCCTTCGATTACATCACCAAGCCTTTCAAAAACGATGAGGTCCTAGCGGTGGTGGCCAACGGGGCCCACCAGCGCCACCTTGTCACCGAGAACCGGACGCTCAAACAGGCACTCTCTAGCCAACAACGCTACGACGTCTTGGTGGGCAAGGCGCCTAAAATGCAAGAAGTTTACGCCTTGATCCAGCAGGTGGCCCCTTCGCGAAGCACGGTCCTGATCTCCGGCGAGAGCGGCACCGGGAAGGAGCTAGCGGCAAAGGCCATTCACAACAATAGTACGCGTCGCGAAAAGGCTTTCGTCACTGTGAACTCGGGGAGCCTACCGCCCGATCTGCTCGAGAGCAATCTCTTCGGGCACCTCAAAGGAGCCTTCACTGGAGCGGTCAGCCCCAAGAAGGGCCTCTTCGAGGTCGCTAGCGGCGGAAGCATCTTTTTTGACGAGATCGGGACGGTTCACCTCGAAACACAAGCCAAGCTCCTTCGCGTCATTCAGGAAAAGGAGTTCATGCGTCTAGGAGGTGTCGACAACATCAGGGTGGACGTTCGCATCATCGCGGCGACTAACACCGATCTCAAACGACTCGTGGAGCAAGGGGGCTTTCGAGAAGATCTCTACTATCGACTGAACGTCATCAATGTCGCGCTGCCGGCGCTGCGGCAGCGTAAAGAAGACATCCCCTTGTTAGTAAACCATTTTCTAGCCAAGTACGGTGAGGAGAACGGTCGTCCGGATCTCGAGCTCGAGAAGGAAGCGTTGCAATCACTCGTCGAGTACGATTGGCCAGGCAACGTGCGGGAGCTCGAGAACGTCATCGAGCGAGCGGTGGTGCTGACGGAAAGTACGTCCATCGATCGCCAACTCATCCCTGAACACGTCCGTGCCGGTCCTTCCTTCCACGTGCCGCAGGTGGTCGTCCCCGAGGAGGGGATCTCTTTTCGCGACGTCATAACCGCTTTCGAGAAAAAGTTAATCGAGTCGTCACTCGAAACATCGGGGGGAGTACAAAAAAAAGCCGCGCAACTTCTCGGACTCAAACCTACGACCCTGAACGAGATGATCAAACGCTACAATATTCAGTTAGAGAGGAAGGAAACGTCGACTGGTTAGTACTGACAACGACGGACGGCCGTAAAATGAAGAGAGTCCTTTGTCACGCTTTTCTGGTAGTGCTTTTCCTTGCCGCGATTCCGTTACCGAGTCGGGGGGAAGACGATCGCATCGAAAAACTAGGCCCCGAGCACCGCAAATGGCTGGAGGAGGAAGTCGTCTACATTATCCTCGACCGTGAGCGTGAGGTCTTTCTCAGTCTCGAGACCGTGGATGATCGTAATCGATTCATCGAGGCATTCTGGCGAAAGCGCGACCCTAATCGAGCGACGCCAGGGAACGAGTTCAAGGAAGAGCACTACCGGCGCATAGAGTACGCCAACAAGTTCTTAGGGCGGGAAACGTTCCGGAAGGGATGGCAAACGGATCGCGGAGAAATGTACATCATTTTGGGAAAGCCGCAGGACATCCAAACTTTCGATGGCTATCAAAACCTTGTGAGCCAGCACCTTTGGTTTTATAGTGGCGACCCGACCAAGGGACTGCCTCCTTTTTTCTATCTCCTGTTTTTCAAAAATCAAGGCGTTGGCGAGCTCAGGCTTTACAGTCCGCTCGGCGACGGGCCGTCTCGACTCGTTCAAGGATCGGTTGGCGGCGGCAACGACCCGGGACAGGCGTTGTCCCTCCTCCAAAAGGCGTCACCAGAGTTAGCGCGGGCTTCCCTCACGTACGACGCAGGCGATGCGGTGGACATTCGGAATGCGCGTCCTTCGCTGGGCAGCGAAATCGTGATGGCGAGGATCTACGAGTCTCCCAAGCGGGCCGTCCGTGCCGATTATGCCGATGCCTGGCTCGAGTATCGCGATCGGGTCTCCGCCGAGTACTCCTTCAACTACGTATCTAACCGGAGCTATTTCGCCGTCCTCAACGGGCCGGATGAGACACCCTTCGTGAGCTATGCCATCGAGCTCGATCCGGAGAACTTCAGCATGGAGACCGATGAGGACCAGAGCAAGTTCTACACGACACTCGACGTCAGTGTAGAGGCTCGGAACAAGGAGGGGGTCGTCGTTCTCGCCAGCGACAAAGCGGACTATCTCGAGTTGAGCGCCGGACAGTTTCAGAACGCCCGGTCATCTCCATTGTCCTATCAATCCAATTTCCCTTTGCTCCCGGGCGAGTACGACGTCAGTATCATTCTGAGGAATCGCGTCGAAAAGCGATACACCGTTGCTGAGATCAAGCTGGCGGTGCCTGCGCCTTCCTCCGAGAAGCTCGTGCTCAGCGATGTTGTTCTGGGTTACATGATCGAGGATTTTCAGAGGACTGGTGCCGCGCCCGGCGAGGTTCGCGCCTTCCAACTCGGAAATTCTCGAGTACAACCTGCCGCGGACAGCATCTTTTCGCTCGGTGAAACCATCCATGTGTTCCTTCAGGTCGAGGGGGCCAGCCAGGGTTCGCAGTTTCACTTCGCGCTGATGAACGGAGACGAAGTCGCACAGGAGAAGACGATGGCCTTGAGCACCTACCTGGGTGGTCCGGTCATCGAGCGGTTTCCGCTTCGGGGAATGGTTGGGGGGCGTTACACGGTACGGGTTCGTCTTCTGGATGCTTCGGGCTCCGTCTTGGCGGAGCGCGAGGCCCGCTGCCAAGTATCTCCTCGAGAGAACATCGTCCGCCCTTGGGTTAGACGAGTGAGCTTCAACACGGCTAGCCCAGGACTGCTTCCTCTGGCACGGGGACAACAATTCGTCGCCACGAGACGCTTCGAAGAAGCGAAAATCGAGTTCGAAAAGGTGATCGCCGCCGGCGGGCCCAAACAGACGGAGGGGCAAATGCGGCTGGCATGGATATCGATTCAGACCGGCGACTCCGCTCGTGGGTTGGAGCTTCTAACGCCGCTGGAGCAAGAGTTCCCTAACCAATACGAGGTGGTCGCGGGGTTGGGACTCGGCTATGGCCTTCAGGGGGATTGCTCGAAGGGAGTTCAATACCTCGAACGTGCCATGACGCTCCGCTCGCCGGATACCGCCGTGCTGAATGTTGCTGGCGAATGCTACATGCGAATGGGAGATAAGGAAAAAGCGACAAAGGCCTTTGAGCGTTCTCTGAATTTGAACCCCGAGCAGGCCAAGGTCAAAGAAGTCCTGACTTCCCTTCAAGGCAACGACGGCTGATCCCGAGTCACCCTGGACTCCATCCCCGGCTAGAAGCGATGGCCTTCACTAGCGTTCAAAAGATCCGATTCGATGACGTCGACGGTGCCGGCATCGTTTACTACCCACAGTTTTTTCACATCTGCCACGCCGCCTTCGAAGACTTTTTCGACACCGCAGCTCCCGTTTCCTACCCCGAGCTGGTGCGCGAACGGCGTCTGGGGTTCCCCACCGTGGCGATTGAAAGCACTTTCTCGGCGCCCCTCGTCTACGGTGACGTGGCGGTCGTCGAGCTCAACGTCGAGCGAATCGGTAAGACCTCGGTCACTTTCGGCTATGTGATTCGTCGCAAGAGCGACGGAGTCCTTTGCTTTCGCGCCAGCATCACTACGGTGTTGGTGGGCATGGACAGCCTGGAGCCGGTTCCGCTGAGCGACGAGTACCGCTCTATCTTCGAACGCCTGCTCTCTTCGAAAGAGGCGTCTGGCTAGGTTGAGTTAAGCACCCACCCATTTTGACGCCCGGCGCCTGGCCAAACTGATGCCGGCAACCCGATATTTTGGCGCCAATCACGATTTAGCAGACGCGTCTGGCAAAGGTGATATCTAGCAACATCCCTATTCTGACGCCAGGCACGTGGCGGCACCCGCGTCTGGCTAGGGCCGTCTGGCGCCCCCGTTCGATCTGAAAGCCGCTGGCGCGAAACTATTCGGCCCCCCTCCTCGTATACAGGAGTGTGACGGATAGGCGCAGGTTGAGGGGGTCCAAGTCAACACGTTTAAATAGAACAGTTACCTTGTGGTCTCTCCTGACTCCTGGCCGCCACCCGTTGCTCGACCCGGGCTCTTGGGGGAGCAGTCCGGAGGAATGCGAAACTTTTCCCGTGGAGTGGAACGATGCCCAATGCGCTTATCTTTAGCTTCCCCCTGGTGGCCGCGCTCTTAGCGACGTCCCCCGACCAGCAACCCTTTGGGCTCCCTCTCGAAGGAGAAGAGGCGGAACGATTTCTCGCGAACGCCCGAGTTGTCCGTATGAAGCCGGTGGGGGTTGGGATCACCAATCCCTATAAGGTGTACCTGACGGACGGAAACCGGACGATCAAGGCCATCTGGAAGACCGTGGACGAGCTCCGCCAGGAGGTCTCGCGGTCCGAGAAGGGGAGCTTTCAACTCGGATTTCGCGACTCCTACAAATACGAGATCGCCGCGTACGAGCTGGACAAGCTTCTCGGTCTTGCTCTCGTACCGCCCACTGTGGAACGGACCATCGACAACAAGACCGGTTCTCTTCAGCTCTGGGTGGAAGGGGCCTTCACCGAGTACGAGCGGAGAAAGCAGAAGCTGCTTCCCAAAGACGGTGGGCGGTGGGGAGCCGAGATGTACAAGGTGAACCTTCTGAACCAGCTCACCTACAACACGGATACGAAAAACGCACTCAACATCCTCTTCGATCCAGATTTTCGCGTCTACGCCATCGACAACTCCCGGAGCTTCCCTCTCTATAAGGAGCTTCCCGCAGCCAAGGAGCTCCGCCGGTTCTCACGCTCGGTCATCGGTAGGCTTCGGGAGCTGGATCGAGAGAAGGCTGAAGGTCATCTCGGGAGCTGGCTCCACGACAGCGAGATATCCGCCCTCCTGAAGAGGTGCGACCTAGTTTTGGAGCACGCCGATCGTTTGCTCGCGGAGCAGGGAGAGGCGGTGGTTCTCTACGAGTGAGGCCGTTCTATTTTCCTAGCTGGTCGAGTACCGCTTGGGCCTGCTGCGCCGCCTCACTATCCGGCGCGACCTCGATGACCTTCCTCAACTGCACGGCCGCATCGTCTAACTTCCCGAGGTTCAGGTAGGCGTACCCGGTCTTCAGATAGGGTTCCATCCAATCAGGTTTGATTGCGGCGGCCTTCTGGTAAAAGTCGATCGCCTTTTCTATTTGCCCGTTGTTGAAGCAAAGCTCTCCCACGTTGAAAGGGAGCGTTTCATCGTCCGGACTTGATTCTATCGCCAGCTCGAAATAAGGGACAGCTTCATCGAACTTCTCTTGTTTGACTAGAACGTCGCCGATGTTCACCGTAGCGATGCCGTGCGTTGGGTCTTCGTCCAGCACCAGTTGATACTCGGCCAAGGCTTCTTCTAGCTTACCTTGACGCTTGTACACGTTGCCGACGTTGGCGTGGATTTGATAGAGGCCAGGGTCTTCTTCGATGATCTCGAGATACTTCACTAATGCCTGGTCGTAGTTTTCCTGACGATAGAGCTCGTTGGCCTCGGTCAGGAGATCGCGAGCGCCGTCGCTACGAGCGGCACCCTTCCGCATCTTCTCCAACTTGATCTCGATGGGTGGGTTCTTGGATATGCCTTTGATCGAAAGCGTGTCGGCTTGTGGCACATACCCTTCGGCGGTCACGGTGAACGTCCAGCCTCCGCCTCGGAAACCCATCATGGCGAACTCACCGTCTTCATCGGTGGTGGCTTCGATTTCATGTCCACTGCCTTCGGTGGTGGCCACGATGTGAGCGTCGGGTATCGGATTGCCATCTAGGTCCGCGACGATGCCAGTGACCCGGCCGGTACCCATTTGCAGGGCTTCGCTGGTCCCGACGAACGCCAAGCCAAGACACGCTAGGAGGAGAATACGTTTCTTCATCTTGTCATCCCTCGATATTTCCTGGTCCGGCCCGATTATAGACCACCCGGTCCCTTAAGGCCATATCCGGTAGTGGGAGGGAGGGGCGACGGGCCCGAAGATCTTGACAGGTCAGCACTTGCCGTGATACGGTCCTCCGGCGAGAAATCGGCCCCAGCCTAACCAAGGCCGCAACAAACCCGAGAGCAATATCCGCGAATGGATTTTCAGGGTTCCTTGACCGAGTTCCAGCTGCCGGACATCGTCCAGTTCCTCAGTGGTGCCCGCAAGACCGGGGTCCTTAGGCTGGTGGAGGGCGAAGAGATCGGTGAGATTTACCTCGACAAGGGGCGCATCGTTCACGCTCTACTTGGAGACCATGCGGGTGAGGAAGCAGTCTATGCCGTGGTTCTCTGGAGCAGTGGCGAGTTCCTGTTCGAGCCGGGCGTCACGACCGACAAGAACACTGTCAACAAGGGCAACACCAACCTGTTGATCGAAGCCGCCCGCCGGCGAGACGAATGGGCGGTGATCTCCAAGCAGATTCCGTCCGTGTACTGGATTCCCGAGTTCGTCGTACCGGACGAGAACGAAACAGGAGGACAGATCAACCTGAACACCAGCGAGTGGATTCTCCTTTCCAAGATCGACGGAAAGCGCAGCTTGAAGGCGATAGCGGACGCGGCGGATCTCTCGATCTTCCACACCGGCCGCCTACTTTACGGCCTCGTCTCTACCAAGCTAATTCGCCTCCGTAAGCCCGAAGAAGCCTGAGTCGGTGGTGCGGCAAGGCCATCTTAGTCAGGATCTCTTGCGCCTCACGACTCAAGGCGATCGAGCGGAGCCTTCAGCGCGACGCCTGGGGTGGGGCCCCAGGCGACTGATTGCCGAGCCTTCAGCCCGCGCAGTCGCCGCCGGCCGCAGCGAAGTTTGCCGAGCGGAGGCCCGGCGCCGAACGAAGAGTGAGGACCCGACAGACGGATGCCGACGGAGCGCGACGCCTGGGGGTGGGGCCCCAGGCGACTGATTGCCGAGCCTTCAGCCCGCGCGCAGTCGCCGCCGGCCGCAGCGAAGTTTGCCGAGCGGAGGCCCGGCGCCGAACGAAGAGTGAGGACCCGACAGACGGATGCCGACGGAGCGCGACGCCTGGGGGTGGGGCCCCAGGCGACTGATTGCCGAGCCTTCAGCCCGCGCGCAGTCGCCGCCGGCCGCAGCGAAGTTTGCCGAGCGGAGGCCCGGCGCCGAACGAAGAGTGAGGACCCGACAGACGGATGCCGACGGAGCGCGACGCCTGGGGGTGGGGCCCCAGGCGACTGATTAATGGCCGATCCAAAGAAACGACTCGCGGGAAACGTCGTCGGCCCTTGGTTCGTTGATTCTTCGTGCATCGACTGCGACGCTTGCCGGCAGTTGGCACCTGATGTGTTCTCCGACGGACCTGGATATGCCTTAGTCGCACGACAGCCCGTCGGCCCCGACTCCCCGGACTCTGATGACCGGCTCGGTGCCCTCCGCGCGATGGTTGCCTGTCCGGTAGGGGCCATCGGAAGCGAAGAATCGACCGCGGTGCCTCCCGGGTTGTTCCCGATGCTCCTCGAGGACGGAGTCTTCTATTGTGGCTACAACTCGGAGGACTCATACGGAGCCAATAGTTTCTTCGTTGAGCGTCCGGAGGGGAACATTCTCGTCGACTCGCCACGATGGGCGAAGCTCTTGGTTCGTGAGCTCGAAGAGCGAGGCGGCATCTCAGACATCTTGCTAACCCATCAAGATGACGTAGCAGACGCCGGTCGCTATCACGAGCATTTCGAAGCCCGGGTGTGGATTCACGAGGCGGAGCGCCGATCCGCGCCTTACGCTACCCATCTACTCGAGAGTGAAGCGCCGAAGGAGATCAGTCCAGGTCTACTTGCCATCCCGGTTCCGGGACACACCCGGGGAAGCACGATGTTTCTCTTGGAACAGAAGTTTCTCTTTACTGGCGACTCACTCTACTGGAGCAGACGGCGGGGCGGGCTAGCCGCCTCGAAGAGCTACTGTTGGTATTCGTGGGACAAACAAGTGGAATCGTTGATCCGGCTAGCAGACTACCGCTTCGAGTGGGTGCTCGCCGGGCACGGAGAACGCATTCGACTATCGCCCAATGAGGCACGCGAGAGCCTGATGGCCCTAACGAGTCGATTCTCTCGCGTATGAACTTCCGCGCTCTATTCGCTCTCGCCACCGCTCACTTCCTCGGAGACTCCTATGCCAGTTTCCTGGCCCCTCTTCTCCCGGCACTGATCATTCGACACGGACTGGATCTGAAGGAGGCCGGACTTCTGGCCGCGGTGTTGTCGACCGCGAGTCATCTGATGCAACCGGCCTGGGGCTTTCTGGCAGACCGCTGGCCGGGCCGCCGTTTCGCGGTTGCGGGACCCCTTTTGATGGCGATCTGCATCAGTACCATTGGCTTGGCTCCGAGCTTGGGTTTCCTTGTCCTCGCGCTGGCCGTCGGTGGTAGCGGGATGGCCGCCTTTCATCCCGAAGCCGCTTCTTTGGCTCGTCAGTCGAGCGGCTCCCGTCCGGCGCTCGGAATGTCGCTCTTCATTAGTGGAGGGAACCTGGGCTTTGCTTTTGGCCCGGTGGTCGTAACCAGTTTGGTTGCCGCCTTCGGTCTCGGCGGAACCATCTGGGGCATGATACCCGGAGTTGTCGGCGCTCTTATCTTGCTCAAGCTGGTTCCGGCCCCCGCGAACGTCGCAGAGAGATCCACCGCCAGAAATGCGATCTCCGCAGCGCCTTCTTCTCCCACGATGAAAGCGCTGGTGAACCTTTGGGCAATTTCCATCTTGCGCGGCCTGGTCACGGTGAGCTTCCTGACATTCTTGCCAATCCTCTTTGCGAGTCGGGGGCTCAGCCTAACTATGGGCGGTCAGTTAGTTACTCTATTTCTCCTTGCCGGAGCGATCGGGGGCGTCCTGGGAGGCTTTGCCGCCGAGAGGTTCGGAAGCAAACGCATGATGGGTACGACCCTCGCGCTGGTAACGCCGATTCTCCTATGTGCGATTTGGACAAGTGGTGTCGTGCAAGGAACGGCCCTGCTGGTGGGCGGGGTTTTGCTGGTCGCTTCCCATCCGGTGAACGTCAGTCTCGCTCAGTCCCTCGCCCCTAATCGAGCCGGCACGGCGGCCGCGTTCATGATTGGTGTGGCGATGGGTGTTTCCGGTCTTCTCATGCCGGTGGTCGGGGCTGCCGCAGACGCGTACGGCATCGAAAAGGCTCTTACGGTTTTGGCGTTCGGTCCATTTTTCGGATCCATCCTCGTGATACCGCTTCCCAAGGCGGTGCCTCGGAATACCACCGTATCACCGCTTCCATAGTTGGCTTGAGATATGATCAGTTTCGGGAGGTAAAGTGAATAACCGATTTCTAGACGCCTGTCAGCGCAAGCCGGTAGATGCGACGCCGGTGTGGTACATGAGACAAGCGGGGCGTTACATGCCGGAGTATCGGGAGCTTCGCACCAAGCACGCGCTTCTCGAAATCTGTCGCACCCCCGAGCTCGCGGTTACCGTTACGCTACAGCCTTTGGCCCGCTTGAACGTGGATGCCGCGATCTTGTTTTCAGATCTTCTTATTCCTCTCAAACCGATGGGCATCGATTTCGATTTCGTGAAGGGTGAAGGACCTCAGATCGACAATCCGATACGGGGTAGGGAAGATGTGGACCGGCTTCGAGAGTTCGAGCCACGAGAGGAGCTAGGGTTCACGATGGACGCGATTCGCCTGCTCCGTAAAGAGCTCGAGGGTAAAGTTCCACTAATCGGATTCGCCGGGGCGCCTTTTACATTGGCGTCCTACTTGATAGAGGGAAGCTCTTCCCGCAGTTTCGAGAAGACCAAGTCTCTGATGTACGCCGATCCCGAGAGTTGGCATAGGTTGGCTTCTAAGTTGGCCTCGATGGTTCGGGACTATCTTCTCGCGCAGGTCGAGGCCGGCGCCCAAGCGGTGCAGATATTCGATTCCTGGGCCGGCATCTTGTCACCCGAGGACTATCGTGAGTTCGTGTTACCACACAGTCAGGCCGTCATAGAAGGCCTGAAGGATACAACAGGCTCATCGGTCCCGGTAATTCACTTTGCAACCGGGAGTACCGGCTTGCTCCACCTTATTCGCAAGGCTGGAGGAGACGTCATCGGCCTCGACTGGCGCGTCGATCTCGACGTGGGTTGGGACATCGTAGGTAACGACGTTGCGGTTCAGGGCAACCTCGATCCAGCATTTCTCCTGGGTCCGCCCGAGCTTGCCTTTCGGCGAGCCGACGACATCTTGGCTCGCGCTGGCTCACGCTCCGGCCACATCTTCAATCTCGGCCACGGAATTCTTCCCACCACACCCGTCGAAACGGCGGCCGCCCTGATCGAGCATGTCCATCGGAAAACCGCACGATGATCGCGGTCCTGATGATGGCGCATGGAACGCCTGACTCGGTCGACCAGATGGAAGCGTATCTAACGCGTGTTCGAGGTGGTCGTCGACCGTCCGCCGAACTCCTGAAGGAAATGATCGGTAACTACACCGCGATCGGTGGCCGGTCTCCGCTAACGGAGCTGACCCACGCGCAGGCACGAGCCGTCGAGGCGAAGCTCGGCGAGCCGTTTCGAGTCTTCGTGGGAATGCGCAACTGGCACCCTTATATAGAGGATGCGGCGAAGGAGATCGTTGACCAAGGGGCGGAGAAGTGCATTGGTATGCCCATGGCCCCACAGTACTCGGAGTTGAGCGTCAAGAAGTATTTGGACGAGGCGCAACGGGTCGTCCCCGCCGAGGTTCCCCTCGAGCTGGTTCAATCTTGGTACGATCATCCGGGTCTGCTGGACGCGTTCGCCGAGAAACTGAGTTTGGCGCAAGAAATCTGGGGCGTGCCGGAAGAAGTGATCCTCACCGCGCATAGTCTGCCCGAGCGAGTAAAAGATGTCCCGGGACCGGAGAGTCCGGCGTACCCTGTCCAATTTCAGAAAACCGCCGAAGGTGTTGCGCAAAGGGTTGGATTGAAGCGCTTTCACATCGCTTACCAGAGTGCGGGTCGGACTCCCGAGCCTTGGCTAGGCCCGGAGCTATCGCAAGTTCTGGAGGAGTTGGCCCGGCAGGGAACAAAGCGCGTGCTGGTCGTGCCAGTCGGCTTCGTGTGCGATCACACCGAGATCCTTTTCGATATCGATCAACAAGCCAAGGCGTTGGCCGAGGGACTGGGAATAGAGCTCGCGCGCACCGAGTCACTCAATACCTCCCCGCGGTTCATCGAGGCGGTGGCGGACATCATTCGCTCTCGTGTCGATTCGTGAAACGCACTTCGGTCGTTGTCATCGGTGGCGGAATCACTGGTCTCGCTGCCGCTTATACCCTTGCTCGTAAGTCGATCGATTTCCTACTCCTCGAAAAAGAGCCAAGGCTCGGCGGCACGATTCGTACCGAGCGCGAGGCGGGGTTCTTGTTGGATACCGGGCCCGACGCATTCCTCGCTCAAAAGCCGGACGGCGTAGCTCTCTGCCGGGAGCTCGGTCTCGAAAAACGCTTGATTCCAACCAATCCGGCCGAACGAGCGGTCTACGTGCTACACGGCGGTCGTTTGCATCCGCTTCCCGAAGGAATGGTGTTAACGGTGCCCACCCGGATTCTCCCTCTGGTGTCTTCGAGTTTATTTTCCCTTGCAGGGAAAGTGAGGATGGCACTCGATCTTCTGATACCGGCGCGGACGGGACCGGATGAGTCCATCGCTTCTTTTGTGAGGCGCAGGCTAGGGCAAGAGGCCCTGGAACGACTGGCCGAGCCTCTTCTCGCAGGAATCCATTCCGGCGACCCGGAGCGGCTCTCGATGAGTTTCCTTTTTCCGCGTTTCGTCGAGCTCGAGAAGAAGCACGGAAGTCTCATTCGGGGAATGCGCAAAGCTGCCCCTCGAAGAACTCCCGACAAGAAAGGTGGACTGGCGGCCTCGGTCTTCCTGTCGCTCGCGGGCGGCCTCGGTGAGTTGGTGGATGCGATTGCCGAGAGACTTCCCGAGGACTCGCTCCTCAAAGGAGAAGGGGTCCGAGCGCTTCGGAAGGACGGGGAGGGTTACTGCTTGCGGCTTGATTCGGGTGAGGAAATCTCTGCCTCCGCCTGCGTGATGGCGGCTCCGCTGCGGGTGGCGGAACGGCTGGTCGAAAACGTCTCCTCCGACATCGCCGACTTGCTCATAGGTATCCCGACGGTTTCTACCGCGGTCGTCTTCTTGGGTTTTCCCCGTGAACAGGTTCGCCATCCTCTCAATGGGTATGGTTTCGTCGTACCACGCACCGAGGGACGTCGGATTCTGGCCGCGACGTTCGTGTCTTCGAAGTTCGCGAACCGTGCCCCAAGCTCTCATGTGCTTCTGCGAGCTTTTTTGGGTGGAGCGAGAGATCCGGACGTGCTCGGACTCTCAGACACCGCGCTCGTCGACCTGGCGGTGCGCGAGCTCGGTGGAATTCTTGGCTCGCTCGGAGAGCCATCTTTCTCGAGAGTGCGCCGCTGGCAACACGGCACACCTCAAGTAGAAGTGGGTCATGCGGATCGCCTGGCGGCTATCGAAGCCCGGCTAAAGGAAATGCCTGGCCTGGAGCTCGCAGGGAATGGAATCCGTGGAGTCGGTATTCCCGACTGCATTGCGGATGGGCGCGGTAGTGCCGAGGCGGCCGTGCAATTTCTGGAAAGCGGGGGCGCGTGAGTCAACGGCGGAAGTTTGAAGTCAGCCGAAATGGCTGGGAAGCAGGGATTCGAACCCCGATTCCGTGGTCCAGAGCCACGTGTCCTACCATTGGACGACTTCCCAAACAACCGAGTCGTGTCCAGCATAGCGGCGGCCAGGCAAATTTGTCAACGAATTGAAGCCCACCTTCATTTACTCCCTCTCCCTCAGGGGAGGGCCGGGGTGAGGGTGGCATGTTGGTCTCTTCATTCTTTCCCCCCTCTCCCTCAGGGAGAGGGCCGGGGTGAGGGTGGCTGTTGGTCTCTTCATCCTTTCCCCCCTCTCCCTCAGGGAGAGGGCCGGGGTGAGGGTGGTTCAACACTTGCCCAAGCCGCTTTACCAAAGCGGTTTACGTAGATCGGATGGCGGAGAGGGAGGGATTCGAACCCTCGACACAGGCTCATCACCCGTGTAACTGCTTAGCAGGCAGCCCTGTTCAGCCACTCCAGCACCTCTCCATCCAGGGGGGGTTGATTCGAGCCGAGCGGCAGAGCTATCGTACAACCAAAGGGAAGGGCCGGTCAAAGAAACGCGGCGGTGTCACGAAGTTTCTATCGCCTTGAATTGATCTTCGGTGATCCCCATCAGCACGATGTCGTGGTAGTCCCCCTCGCGAAAGAAGGCCTCCCGTAACCTTCCCTCTTCGACTAATCCCGATTTTTGATAAGAGCGGATGGCGCGCTCGTTGAAATCGAAGACCTGAAGGCCCACCCGATGTAGGTTCAGTTCGTTGAAACCGAAACCGAGGAGGAGGTCGACGGCTTCTTTTCCGTATCCCTTGCCTAGGTAGTCGTGGTTTCCGATCACAATCCCTAGCTCACCGGAGCGATTACGCCAATCGATATTGATGAGCCCGGTCGTGCCGATGCAGAGGTCGTTGTCCCGAAGGGAGATCACGAAGGCTCGATTCATCGGGTCCTCCCCACCCATTTGTGTCTCTACGAAGCGCTCGGTCTCACGCTGTGTCTGCGGGAAGATGGCCCAGGAAAGGAAACGGACGATGAGCGGGTCGTTCACCCAAGCGTGGATGACGGGAACGTCCTGTGGGAGGAACTCTCTTAGGACTACCTTCTTGCCTTCCACGCGGGGCAAAGGCTCTCTCAAGACGCAGCTTGGAGCTCTCTGAGTCGCTTCTTGGCGTCGGTGACTCCGGGAAGAGAGCCCTCGGCATCCCCCCAAAGCGCGAGGAATTTCTGATAGTACGAGGCGGCTTCTTCGCTTCGCTCCAGCGCGTCAAGCACTCTCGCCAGCTCGAGTAGGGTCTTCACGTAGTAAACGGGTACGTCGAGCCTCTGATCTGTAGACTCGACGATCGCTCGATAAGTTGCCGCGGCGTCGACCAGATTCTCCTCGGCGAGGTAAGCGCGGGCAATGGCGTCCTGATAAAGGGGATGTGGGAATAGGCCGTTGGCTTTCTCCAGCAGCTCGTGTGCTTTCTTCGGATTGCCTTGGGCGATCGCCAATTCACCTTGCAGATGGTAGACGCGACGCATCTGATCGGGCTGCCCCGAGCGTGCGACGGCCTGCTCGAGATCCTGTATCTGGTAGCGCAGGCTTCCCCAGTCGCCCTGCTTGGTGGCAAGGACGCCGGCTTGGTGGAGCGTGTTCAGGTCGTTCGGACCCAGTTCCAAGGCTGCGACGAAGGCCGCATTCGCCCGACCGAACTGATCGAGCTGGGTAAGTACGTGGCCGGGATACCAGATCGCGTGCACTTCGGCCGACCGTTCACCCAATTGCTTGGCGAGCTGGGCCTCCTTCTCTGCCTTCGCGAGCGAGGCATCGATGTCGCCTTGATAGATATGAGCCCACCCTCCCCACTTGGCTGATTCCATTTGCCAGCGAAGATCCTTCGAGGCGGCGAGCCTCTCGTAGGCCTCGATCGCTTCCCGGTATTGGCCGGCGAGCGCGAGACTATGTCCCAGCTCCAGCTGGGCTTCGGGCAAGTCGGGCTGGCTGGCGAGAATTTCCTGGAAGGCAACGATGGCCTCTTCCAACTTTCCTTCTTGCCGGAGCTTCTTCCCGGAGTCCAGATCCGGTACGGAACTAGAAATAAACGATGCGAGAATGAGTTGAGTCGTTATGAACATCATGGCCCTCAGATAATCACAACGGGTGGCGAAGAGTCAATGGGGTGTTGGTCGTCGTGTTAGACTCTGTTTCCGCAGGCCCGCGGCCCAGCTTCCGATGAGCGAATACCTACCCCGACTCCGAACGACACTGGACATCATGCCGTCGCCCTTTCCCGATCAGCCGGGTATCGTATTGCGGGACCCGTTCGGTTACAGCGAGGAGCTAGTCCTGATACCGGAGTCTATGCTCACCATCCTGGCCCGCCTCGATGGGGCACACACCGAGCTCGACGTGCGAACGCTTCTCACCCGGCAACGGGGAGGGCAGCTCGTTGCTCCGGATCATGTGCGGGGATTCGTATCGCTTCTCGACGAAAGAGGGTTCCTGGAAACCGACGCTTTTTTCCAACTTCGCGACGCCAGGCATTCGGCGTTCGAAACGGCCCGCGAGCGTGTTCCCGCTCATGCCGGAATAGCCTACCCGGAGCTTGAAGAAGAGCTGCGACAAACGTTCGATGAACAGTTTCAGGACGACACCAAGCCAGAGGTATCGCCGCTCATGGGCTTGGCGGCTCCTCACGTCAGCCCGGAGGGCGGTTGGGCATCGTATACCGCCGCCTATCGGCAGCTCGATACCTCACTCAGTGATCGGACCTTCGTCATTCTCGGCACATCGCACTACGGTGAGCCCGAGAAATTCGGGCTCACGAAGAAGGCCTTCTCGACACCCCTTGGTATTGCCGAGACCGACGTGGAGTTGGTGTCGGCCTTGGCCGAAGGCGCTCCCGGATCGGTGGTGGAGGAGGATTATTGTCACGCCGTCGAGCATTCGATCGAATTCCAAGTGGTCTTCTTGCAGTACATGATGAGATCTCCAATACGTATTCTTCCGATACTCTGCGGGCCCTTTGTGGAGAGTCTTGCCACCGGAAAACCGCCCGAGTCTAACGCGGCGGTCGGTCGGTTCTTCGATGCGCTGGCCGAGCTCGGCGACCGCTATCGAGACAGGCTTTTCTGGCTGCTGGGAGTGGATCTTGCCCACATCGGAGTTCGATACGGAGACTCCGTTGCGGTGCGAGCCGGCGAGGGCCGCATGGCCGAGGTCGCGGAGCAGGACGGTGAACGGCTCGAGCAGATATGCGCCGGCGAGGCCGATGCGTTCTTCGAGTTGGTAAAGCCGGGAGCCGACGAGCTCAAGTGGTGTGGGTTTTCACCGATCTATACATTCTTGGCCTCGCTTCGCCGCCTCACCGAAATCCGAGGCCGGGTACTCCACTACGAACAGTGGAATATCGACCCCGAGTCGGTGGTGAGCTTTGCGGGACTCGAGTTCGTAGAGAAGTCGTGAATCGGAAGTGACTAATTGCTGCCCGCGATCTCGGCCAGTGCTTCGTAGAAGATCCGGATCCCTTTCCCCATATCCGTAATCGGCACGCGCTCCGCGTCCCCGTGCATCGAGCTCACGACGTCGGCCGTCAGGATCAGCGGGGTAAGCCCATAGCTCTTAGCACCTTTGTGGCGGAAGGCATTCGAGTCCGTGCCATAAGGGATGAGGATGGGAACCACCGTGGCGTCCGGATCGTGCCGGACAATCGCTTTCGCGAGGGCACCATAGAGACCGCCTTCGTAGGGTGTCACGACGCTGTCATCTGATTCGTAAAGGACTTCCAGCTCGATCTCTGGATCATCTAACCGTCGCCGGATCTCCGCCAACCACTCGTCGGTCGAGGTTCCAGGGAGGAGCCGACAGTCGAGCGTGGCCTCCGCCACCGACGGAATGACGTTTACCTTCACCGGCTCGCCCACTCCCGAACGCAAAGTGGTGAGGGAAATGGTCGAGTGCTGAATGGCACGAGTGAACTTGTTTTCTCCGAGGGGTCCCAACTCGGTTCGCAGCTGCTCCAGCAGCGGGACGGGCGAGCTCGGCAGTGGATGCGATAGGAGTCGAGTCAGCGCTCGCACTAGACGATCGTTGGGGTTTTGCGCGTGGGGCTGCGAACCGTGGCCGGCGACGCCTTCCGCCCGCACCTTCAACCACACGAGCTTTTTTTCCGCGACCGAGATGCCGAACACGAGCTTTCCGTCGACGAAAAGGTCACGGCTACCAAACCCGCCTTCGTCCAAGACGTACTCGGGATCGAGCTCTTGGTAGTGATTTTCGATCATCCATCTCGCGCCTAGCTCGCCCCCGATCTCCTCGTCAGCCACCGCCATGAAAATGATGTCACGGGAGAGTGGAGCTCCGGCGCGTTTGAGGGAGAGAAAGGAGTAAAGATGGATCATGCCAAGGGCCTTCATGTCCATGGCGCCTCGGCCCCAGACGTAGCCGTCTTTCGAGACGCCGCCGAAAGGATCCACGTCCCAGCGCGTGCGATCGGCAGGCACCACGTCCATGTGGTGGAGCAAGAGAATCGGTTTCCCATGCCCTGAGCCTGCGAGACGCGCGGTCAGGTTCACTTTGCCCGGGGCCGACTCGTACTGTGTGACTTCGACACCTTCCGCCCTTAGGACTCCGGAAAGAAGCTCGGCGGCGGTCGTGACCTTTCCGGGGGGGTTGGAGGTATCGATGCGAATGTAGTCTGTGAGGGTTCGGACCGCCTCGTCAGCGGTTTGCTCCCAGTTGATCTCTTGAGCCCGGGCGCCAAGAGGGGTCAAGAGAAGCACGAGCGGTAAGAGAGCTCTCATGGTCGTCACCTGTGAGTCTTGGCTTGCAGCTGTCCGCCTTCGTTCGCCGTATTGCTCCCGCAAACTTCGGCGGACAACCTTCGCCCCAATCCAAAGGCTGGCTTGTCAACCGAAGCCCAGCGGTTTTGATCACTGGGCGAAGGTTGGCGGATGGTGTAGTTTGGAGCTATCCGGTCTCGGCTGGATTCCATAAAAAACAGGGAATTTACAGGTGTGCCTTCTATTTATTCATCCGCGCCGACCCGAACCTGATCGGTCTCCGATCTGCCGGGACTATGCCTGCATGATTTCGTCGTTTGTTCGCGCTCGGCCCTGGGCACGGCCGCAAACACAGACTCTAAGTTGCTGATTTATGGGCTATTTCAAAGGGACTTATAACGATTGATTGACAGGCATTTCTCAAACCACCACATCTTGTGCTCTCGCACTTTACTACATGTTGTTATATGTAGAGGTGGGATGATTGGGGTGTCTTTGATAAGCTGCTCAAACGCAAGGGGTTACTAACATTGTCAATCAATCGTTATAAGTCCCATTTCAAAAGGGCTGAGTTTTGGCACAGGACGGGATGCTCTCAAGCCTTGCCGGATCCTGGTTGATACAAAATCCGAGGCAAGTGAGGGCTGTGCTCCGCAAAAAGTCGATCCGGCGTTGATTGCGCGGGTTAGACCTACCATAGTCGGCTGCTTCTGGCCGGTTTTCTTTTTTGCGGATCACAACAGCCAGCGGCCAACGTGGTCAATACCGGAAAATCAGGTGTTGCCTAGCCCTAGCTGAAGTCCACCCCGAAGAACAGCACCGCGATGATGATCGCCGCCACGGCCAGCGGCGACACGAACTGAATGAAGAACCGCCACGCTCCATAGTTGAACCACCTGGGTTCTGAGCCATCCACGAGCTCCCGCTCGGTGTAATTGCGCGTCAGGAACCAGCCCGCCGCGATCGTGATCGCAAATCCCCCGGTCGGGAGCATCCAGTTCGACACGAAGTGGTCGACCATGCCGAACCAGCTCGTCTTGCCGCCGAAGAGCATCTGGCCGAGCGCGCCGCCGAGTTGGAGCTCGGTGATCGCGCCGACACCACCGAACGACAACGCGGCGAGGACCGTGAAGGCAAACACCGCACCGCCACACAGCAGCGTCGCCGTGGCCCGCGGCATGTGGTGTTCGTCGATCACGTAGGCAGCGACCACTTCCAGTAGCGACATCGTCGAGGTGAGCGCCGCGAGGGCCACCAGCACGTAGAAGAGTGGCCCCAGGAATGCCCCGAACGGGACCTCGGTGAAGAACAGCTGCGGCAGCGAGATGAAGAGCATCCCCACAGTGCCCGTGCCGCTGACCTGCTCATCCATACCCGGCACGCTGAAGATCACCGAGAACATGATCACCGTGGCCACGAGTGCGATCAGCGTATCGAGCACGACGATGATCGCCGAGGCTTTCACGATCGACTGATGCTTTGCGATGTACGAGCCGTACGTCACCATCGCGCCCATGCCGAGCGAGAGCGTGAAGAACGCGTGGCCGAGCGCCTCGAGGACGCTCCCCCCATCCAACTCGCCGAAGCGCGGCAGGAAGATGAAGCGGAGCGCCTCACCGGCCCCGGCCATCTCCAAGGCGGAGACGAGCAGCAAGACGAGGATCCCGAAGAGAATCGGCAGAAAGACACGCGCGATGCGCTCGATGCCCTTTTGGACGCCGAAGTAGACGACCGAGACCGTGGCGATACTGAACCCGAGAGACAAGCCAAGCTGTAGGCCGCCATTGGCCGCCTGCGCACCGAACAGCTCGCCCATCGAGGCGCCCGCCGGGAATCCACCGACCGACCAGCCCGCGGACTTGGCGAAGTAGAAGAGCGACCAGCCCGCAATCACCGTGTAGTAGCTGAGCAGCAGAAAGCCGCAGAGCACGCCCCAGAGGCCAACGATGCCCCACGCCGGCCCGATGGCCTGCTTGAGCGCCCCGACCACGCTCTTCTGCGTCGCTCGCCCGATCAGCAGTTCGGCCATCATGATGGGCAGGCCCACGGCGGCGATGCACACGAGGTACACGAGGACGAAGGCCCCGCCGTTGTTCTCCCACGTGACGAACGGGAACTTCCACAGGTTGCCGAGGCCGATCGCGCTCCCGGTCGCGGCGAGAATTAAGCCGGTGTTCGAACTCCAATGACCGCGCGGCTCTGACATGTGTCGTTCTCCGATCGATGGCGTGGTCTACGGGAGGCGATGCGGCCCCAACAGATCCCGGCCCGTGAAGTCTCGCCCAGTAGACGTTACGTAAATACTCTAAAGGATTTCTGTCGGACCAGCGAGCGGCACGGCAGTATCGCGCGTCAGCACGCTACGGAAAGTCATCCGACCGTGGCGGCCGCCACGCACCTGGGTACTTTCGAGTGAACGAACGATTTCGGTCACTCCTGAACCGCCCCTGGGGCGGTTCAGTGCCGCCGCTACCCCAAATTCAACATCCGGCGGGACATCCCCCCGCGAGCACGGAGGTGATTACAGCTTTGAAGGTTTTCGAGCTTCTCACAAGTTCTTGTCAATAGGTGTGTAAAAAAGTTCAGGCAGCGGTGCTTCCGCCATTAAGTGTTGGTGAGATGACGCTAAGACTTTACGCTGCATTAAATTACAGCCAAAATAGCGCTCGCGACCTTCGCCGCGCGCTAAATGGAGCGTAAGCTCTTTTTTTGCAAAGGGATACGTACACATCACCAACAGCAAACAGCGCAAGCACCTCTCAAGCACGTTATTGCGTCGGTGGCCCGGCGGCGACAGTGTGCAGAATTTCCACCGCGTCGAAGACGAGTTCGCAGGGCGGCGCTCTCATGGCTGTCTGCCCGTCGATACGCGATCTTTTTTGCGGATCACAGGCGGATTACACGGACACGAACGGGACGCCGACCAGTAGTTTTCCGCTCAATCTTAACCTCAATCAGACTCCTCTAGAAAAGGTACTTTAAGTTCAGGCCGACGCCGAACATTTGGATGTCGCCGACCTCAAGGCCGCCCGACACAGGCTCGCTGCCATCCCTGCGAAGATTGGGCGGGTGGCTGCGCAGTGGATCCCAGACAATACTGTCGTCGTTTCGAAAAGAATGAAAGTTAACCCAGCGTCCCTTAACCCCGAGCAGTAATACTTCGGTGAGCGCGTTGTGCATCGTCAAAACTGCTCCGCCCACGAAATCAAGGACTTACGCTCCGCTTGAATTCCGGGCCGAAGACGGCGAAACTCCGCCGCTATGCTCAACGTTGTTGTCTTCCTCGTCTCACTTGGCGTCCGTGCCATTCGGGCGATGTGTCGGCGCCGCGCCGACCTGGTGTTGGAGAACGTCGCTTTGCGGCAGCAAGTGACGGCGCTGAAGAAAGAGCGCCCACGCCCACCGCTCGACGACACGGAACGGGCTTTCTGGGTTGCCCTTCGAGGTTCGTGGCCCGTGTGGGCGAGCCGCCTGCTCATCGTCCACGCGGACACCGTAGCCCGTTGGCATCGCGACCGATTCCGACGGTACTGGGCAAATATCTCGCAGCGCCGCCATCCCGGTCGGCCTCGGATTGATGCCGAGATTCGCCGCCTCGTCCGCACGATGGCGCAAGACGGCTGGGGGGCGCCACGCATCCATGCTGAGCTCACCAAGCTCGGTTTCATCATCTCCGAGATTACGGTGTCGCGATACCTACCGCGGCATCCCGCGGAGCCCGACCAGCTGAAGCGATGGATGGCTTTCTTGCGCAACCATAAAGACGATATCGCCGCCATGGATCTGTTCACCGTGCCCACCGCGTCGCTCCGGCTGCTGTACGGCTTCTTCGTCATCGAGCACGGCCGTCGGCACATCGTTCACTTCAACGCCACCTTCCACCCGACGTCTGCTTGGGTTATTCAGCAACTGCGTGAGGCGTTTCCCTACGACACTGCTCCGAAATATCTCATCTTCGATCGCGACTTCATCTTTAGCGCTGCGGTCATCGAGTTCATCAAAGCAACGGGCACAAAACCCGTTCGCACTTCGTTTCGCAGCCCATGGCAAAACGGAACTGCGGAGCGGTGGGTCGGCAGCTGCCGTCGCGAGCTCCTTGAGCACGTCGTGGTTCTCGGCGCATGTCATCTCATCCGGCTCGTGCAAGCTTACATCAGCTACTATCACGAGGACCGTTGCCACTTGGGGCTGAACAAGGACACACCGAGCTTGAGAGCGGTCACGCACCGACCGTCTCCTACGGCGAAAGTAGTCGCACTGCCGCGAGTCGGTGGATTGCACCATCGATACGAGTGGCGAGAGGCAGCCTGAGTCAGCTTGGTCGCTCGCGTTACTCGGCTGGTCGCCGAGAAGTTCGTCCTCAGCACCTTCCCTCGCGCGCTGACCACGCTCTCCAGCATGTGCTCGAGGGCAGTCCGGGCCTAGAGTCCAGTCCCGGATTAATAATGATGATGGACAGGCCCTTGGCCCAGTCGCTAAGCTGCTGATTTATGGTCTATTTCGAAAGGGCCGAGTTTTGGCACAGGACGGGGTCATGGAAAGCGACTCCGGCCACATGGCTGAAAAACGAGCTGCTCATGGTACTAGTCGGCTGCTAGAGGAACAGGCCGATCCCGCGGCTCGGCTCTCTGACCCAGAAATCCGCCTAACAGCCCTTGAAGAGCTTGATGAACTCCTTGCCCTCTTCACGGAAGACCAGACTGCTCTCGAACTCCTCCGCCTGAAGGGCGATGGCCTTTCTGCGTCCGGGATTCAGCGCGAACTCGGCATGGGAAAGACGCAGTACGACACCGTCACCAAGCGGATTCGCCGTCGCCTTGCCAAATACCTATCCGAGGGAGGCCAGTGACCATGGAGCCAAAGAAACAGAACCGGACCAAGATTAACCGAGCACTACGAGATTGTCTCCTTGAGGCGTCGGAAGGCGAGCTTCGTGAAACACTCGCCGATACAGGACAGGACTTCGATTCGCTAGCGGCTCGTGGCCGTGCTGCTGCGCAGCGAGCCCTCGCTAAACTGCCCGACGCCGCAGATGTTCAAGACCTGCACCGCGGCCTCGGTGCGATCCTTCAGATGCTTCGCCGACGCGAGCAGCTTTCCGCGGACAAGCTTGCTCAGGAGGCCCGCGTCAACGTTTCTGAGTTGCGCCGCATCGAGCTCGACCCAACGTTCGACCCGAACCCACGCACTATCTTCCAGCTCGAGCAGTACTTCAAGCTTCCCTCAAGAAGCCTAGTGGTGCTGTCCGGCGCCGTTCACGTCGACGACAATGTGCGCGAGGAGGTCGTCCGCTTTGCCGCGAGTTCCGGGGACATCTCTGGACTTACGAAGGAGCAGCGCAAGCACCTTAACCGATTCGTGAAGTTCCTTCGAGAGAACACCGACTGATGAAGAACCGGCCGATAGACCCGTTCGCGGCGCAAGATATTGAGGACCAGGTTGACAAGGTTCTGCGTGGTCTGGGCAACCCAGAGCCACCTTTGGACCTGCGCGACGTGCGCGAGTTGCTCAAACTCGACCTTCAGTTCTACAGCAGCACGAACACCGGACCGCTGCGCGAGTTCGTGAGCAAGGTTAAGCTGGGGGCGAAGCAGCTCGCGATGAAGCCCACCCTCATCCTCGACTTGGTCCGCCAGGCAGGCTTGAAGGCCCTTTGGCTTCCTGACAGAAAGCGCATCCTCATCGACGAAGGTATGCCTGACCTCAAGATGCGGCACACAGAAGGCCATGAAATCACACACAGCATCACGCCGCACCACCGCCTGTTCTTGTTTGGCGATGACCGCGAGACGTTGCGTACCTCGTGCCACGAGAAGCTCGAGGCGGAGGCGAACTTCGGCTCCGGACAGCTCCTTTTCATCCGGGGCCGCTTCGTTGCCGAGGCCCATGACCTTCCCCGAACGCTGGCAACCGTTCGCGCACTGGCCAAGACCTTCGGTAACACCATAACGATGACACTGTGGCGTCTTGTCGAAGAAGCGCACGATGACGAGCCCCTCTTCGGGGTCATCTCTCCGCACCCGAAGTACCTCTGCGACGACTTCGATCCGAGGACACCGTGTCGCTACTTCGTCGAATCACCGGCGTTCCGTGAGAGCTTCGGTATCGTCACTGAAGTAGCAGCCTTCGAGGCGATCCAAGGCTACACGTCATGGGCACATGGCGGCTCATTGGGCGAGGGAGAAGTTGTCTTCGTCAGTCGTGACGATGAACGCCATCGCTTTCACATGGAGACGTTCTTCAACCGTCACGAAGCACTCACTCTTGGCGTCTATCTCGGTCCCGTTTGTTCACACGTGGTCGTGCCTTGAAATCGTATTGGCCGATGTCCGGCACCTCCTTGTTTGCGGGCAGAGGGAAGTAGAACGCAACGCTAGCCTTGAAGGCAGAGACGAGAGCGCGAACAAACAACGAATTCATGCCGGCATGGTGCCGGCAGACCGGAGACTAATCAAGTTCGGTGCGCGCGGATGAATAAATAGAAGGCACAGGATTTCAAGGAATATCAATCCGAACACTGGATCGAGGAACTTGAAAAGACGATTCAAAGGAGGGTTTCCAATGACCAAACCTGACACCGACAAAGGCTTCGACATCATCGTCAACGGCACAAACTATCCCGTCCCCAACGACGAGGTCTCATTCGATCAAGTCGTCGATCTCGCGTATCCCAACGGAGGTCGAGGTCCACTGATCAAGTATACGGTGGATTTTTACAACGGCGCCGGTCGGCCACCGGAAGGCAAGCTGACCGCAGGCCAGGAAGCCAAAATCAAAGACGGGACCGTGTTCAATGTCACGCGCACTGATCGCTCGTAATGCGGATCTGCGAAGACTCGAGGAAGAGGGTTACACGCTTCGCATCGTTGACGACGCGTATCTCTTGATCGAGAACGTCCCGTATGTCACGGCTCAAGGCGATGTCCAGGAAGGCACCTTGGTCATGGAACTAACTTTGAGTGGAGATCGCACGGTCCAACCAACCACCCATGTCGCCCGCTGGACCGGCGAGTTTCCTTACGAAGCCAGCGGCGACAAGCTCCTTGCGTTGATTCGCGAAGATGCAACAAAAGGTTTGCTCTCCGAATCCATTCCGCCCGTGTACCAGCTTTCGGCCAAGCCTGACAGGGGCTATAAAAACTACCACCACAAGGTAACTACCTATGTAGACATACTCAGCCGTGAGGCTCGTTGCATCTCCTCCGATTCGACGGCCCAACAGTGGAAGGTCGTTGCCGACCGCGACGACGCCGACAGCGTCTTTCTCTTTGCGGACACCGCATCCGCCCGGCAGAACACTGCCGACCTCGCCCGAAAGCTCCAGCACGAGCAAGTAGCCATCGTCGGTGTAGGTGGTACTGGCTCCTATATCCTCGACTTGATTGCGAAGACATGGGTGCGCGAAATCCATCTCTTCGACGACGACCGATTTCTCCAACACAACGCATTCCGGTCGCCCGGCCCCTTCTCCCGAGACGAACTCGAAGGAGGACCGTTCAAGTCGATATTTCATGCCGAGAGATACTCGCGCATGCGCAAGGCACTCATCGCATCCACCACATGCATTGACGAGACCAACGTCCAGCAATTAGGCGTATTCGACACGGTTTTTCTCTGTATGGACGGGCATCCGATCAAGGCTCAGATCCTAGAGACCTGCATGGCCCACGACACCTTACTCATCGACGTCGGTATGGGCCTGTACCGCGTAAACGACTCGATCGCAGGCGTCATCCGGACAACCACCTTCTGCCCGGAACACCACCACCACGCCGAGGCCTGCATAGACCTGGCCGGCGACGATGCGCCAGGCGAGTACGAGCGGAATGCCCAGCTTGCCGAGCTGAATGCGCTGAACGCCGCGCTCGCTGTCATCAAGTGGAAGAAAGCAAGGGGCTTCTACAACGACCTAACACGGGAACTCAACAGCGAATACGTCATTGACGGCGACAAGCTCATCAACTCCTACTGCCTAGACGAACCCTCGTGAAGCTGCGCCAAGTCACGCCGGAATTCGTGGACGAGATCCCGCGAGAGTTAGACCCAGGCAAGCTTTATGTCTGTTGTCGATACCGTGCGGTCAAGCACCTGTGTGCGTGTGGCTGCGGTGCTGAGATCAACACCCCGTTACATCCCACCGGCTGGACGCTTACGTGCGACGGCGTTTCAGTCAGCTTGTCACCGTCCATCGGCAATTGGAGTGAGAAGTGCCAATCCCACCTGGATCATTAACAACAAAATCCAATGGGAACCAAAGTATCCAAGACACAAAATTCTGCAAACCAGAAGAGCGCGGGACTTGGAACTGGAACAGTATTTCAGCGCCAATACCAAGCCCGAAACGGGTCACTTTGAGCCGAAACGGCTCCTCATTTTGACGTCGATGCGACGCTGTCTCACACGAATCTGGCACTGGATCTTGCGTCGTCGCTAGCCTTGGTCGCTACTCCCTGACCGAGGGAGTTGACCCCGTCCTGTGCCAAAACTCGGCCCTTTTGAAATAGACCACAAATCAGCAGCTTAGACGCCCTTGGATGATGGTGGCGCTCTCCATAATATAGATGAACTCGACGATGGCCCGTCGCGCGGGTCTTAGAGTGCGTTTGTATTCTTGGACACGACGCGCAGACCTACCCGCCAGGTCCGCCCGTTGCGGACGCATTCCGGGCCGACTTCGAAGCTGAGAAGGAAAGGCTTGCGCGAGAGCTCGGGCCCGCGCCGCCCACCTAGGGTGGCCGTCGCTACCGACGAATGATCTGCTGCTTCAGGAGCGCGTCGACGGCGACGACGAGATTCTCGAAAGGCTGCTCCGTACTCGGCGCGGGTTGCAGCCGTCCTTCGCGATCGATTAGGTAGTTGGCGGGGTATCGCGCCGTCGTCTGATAAATCTCGGGGACGTCCCCCTCGATCGTCAGAAGGGGGTAGCTCACCGACAGGACGTTTTCTTCGAAGTCGAGCTGCGTTTCGAGGTCCTCTGTGGAGAGGCCGAAGACCATGAATCCCTGTTTCTTGCGTTCCTGATAGAGCTTGTCGAGACCCGGCATTTCCTTGCGGCACGGCGGACACCAGGTCGCCCAAACGTTTACGAGCACGACCTTTCCTCCATGCTCGTCGAGACGATGAGTGTTGCCGTGGATGTCCGCCGTCGAGAAAGGCGGCGCCTCGACGTCACTGAGCGCCAGATTCCGCGCCTGCGTAGCGCGCTCGACGACGCCTCGAATCGGAAGGAACACGAGACCGAGCGACAAAATGCCGAGCATCAGGCCCACCTTGCTCACGGTTGAGAAGGCTCCTTTGCGGTGGTCGGCGAGCGCGAGGACGAGAGTGATGATGCCCGGCAAGGCCATCGCGATCGCGACTATGGAGAGACGGAAGACGAAGTCGGCGTCCCTGTCGGCGCTCGCGCGCGTCAGGCTCCGATAGACGAACAGGCCAAGACCCGCTGCCGCAAAGGGCGACGCGACGCCGGCCCATAGAGTCCGAAAGTACAGCTTCGACATAACGAAGCCATTCTAGCGTGAGACGGTTCCGTAGCGTGCTAGGGTATTGTCAGGTGCTATCAAGTTGAGACGGCGACTGACACAATGAGCCGATGAACAGCCAGCCATCCCGCTACCACATTAATAAGGGGCAATGCCGTTCGCCGAATGATGGAGGCCAAAAGCGAGCGTGGCAGTAGCCGCGGGTTGGCTTTACAGGCGTGGCCTACCTTAAAGCGTTGCGACGAGGGCGCGTTGCTAGCCGGTCTTGAGTTCGTTTGTGTTTTTGGACACGACGGCGATGAGCCTTCGGTGCCAAGCCAGAAGGGTTTCCGGTGTGACGATACCGGCGACTTCTGCCAAGAGTTTCCGGCCAAGCGCCTTACCCTTTACCGCGAGCCGACGTCGCTCGTCGTCTGTGAGACGAAGCTTCCTCCCGCAAAGCCGAGCTTTGAGGATTTTGTTCTCCTCGAGCAAGTAGACGATAGCGGCCTGGTGGTCACGCTGGAGCCAACCAGCGATGGCGACGACCAACAAGGTCAAGGGCTGGACCGGCGTGCTCATGACCGAGGATTCTAGCTCCCATTGGCCAATCAAACGTAGATACGTCTATTACGAAACGTCCGGGCGAGCCGGTCTTGAGTTCGTTTGTGTTTTTGGACACGACGCCCTACCGCGGTCCTCAGACTTGGAAGCTACCATGCTGGGCGCGACCCCGAACTAACTTTCGAATGTGTCGCTTGTCGTAGTATCGTCCGATACCGATACCAGGACAGTGCTCTCGCGCCGTGTTCCACTGTGAACGAGTAGCGATTGGCGAGTCTTTGCCCGGCGTGAAGGGGAAGTTCCGGCACTGCGTCGGCCGCACGTCGTAGATCCCACAGCCCTTCGTTCTCGGATCCAGGAATACGCAGGTGCCCGAAGCCTCCGATAGAACGCGATGGTCGCCACGTTCCTCAATCGCCCACGCAACCCCAGCCTTCTGCAACCGACCCACATCGCGCTTGCTCAAAAAGACGCCCTCGACGTCACCCTTGCCGAACATTGACTGTGAGCAGCAGTGACCGCAGTCTGGTTGGCACTCGAATCTCAAACCTTTCTTAATCCATCTCATTCCATGTACCGCGCAGTCGCCGCTCGGAGCTCCCGACTCGGACCCCTCATTCGTCCTCTTGCGCTCCGACTGGCATGAACAGCATCCAAATAACGAACCGGGGAGTTGCGGCCGGGGGCCGGGCAAAAGAGACAGACTACAGCTAATGCAGTGCGCCCGGCCGTCAGCTTCAATGGCGCGTTAGAATGCCCCCTGCCACATGCCGTCGTCATATGACTCCATCGTGGTTTTTAGCCGCTCATAGAGATGGTCGAGTTCCTTTTGGAGCTTCTTGTCATCCGTGTGATTTGCTTCCGCCGCGATGTAGCCAATTATCTCATCCAGATCATCCAGAGTCAGCTTAACGATGAGTTTCTTACCTTTGACCACCGCCATCCGTAGAGGTCCAGTGACCTCGGGCCCACCCATCGCATGCTCCAGTATGAGACTCCTTTGCCGTGGTGTAATGGCGACTTCAATGGGTTGGCCGTATTCGATCTTCTGTCGGTTCATGATTTGCTGAGACTTCGGGTCGTTCTAACGTTCTACCGCCTAAGTATTGTATCTGGCGCACGGGGAACCAGAAAGAGGTAGGCAGGTAACTCGCGTTACAGTGATTCCCATGGCGTGAACCGCCCCGGGTTTTCCAGGAGACTGTTTTAGCCCTAATCGCAAAAAAAAGAGAGCAAAGTAGCGCGAAAGTATTGACAAAGGAGCCTCTGGGTTTATGTTTGGAGCGTTGCTTCCAAACATAACACCAAACGACCAGAGGCCCCTATAGTGCGCTTGAAACTATCTCGATTTCGCCGGAACTTCAACAAGGATCTTCCGATCGAGTTCACAGAGCAGAACCTGAGCTCGTTTGGTGGACTGGAACTGTTTTCACGATATTTGCGCCGCGTTGAGCTAAGCCGCCGGGTAGGAAAGGCGTGCAGAGGAAAAGGCATTCGGTCGGACTACGGGAGCGTCCGACTGGTTCTGGTGTTGGTTGGGATACTGCTCGTGGGAGCTCGTCGTCTAGAGCACCTGCAGTATGTCTGTGATGACCCGATGCTGCTTCGCTTCTGTGGGTTGAGAAGACTACCGAGCCGTCCGACGATCGTGAATTGGCTGAAGCAATTCACGGGAGAGCGGCTCAAGGGCCTATCGGAGTTGAACGGTGTATTGGTCCACGAGCAGATCGAGCGATTGGGTCTGAACCGTCTGACGGTAGATATGGACGGCACCGTGGTTCAGGCAGGCAATCAGGTTGGATGGGCGTTTCGAGGATTCAATCCTCATCGCAAGAAGAATAAAAGTTACTACCCTTTGTTCGCTCACCTGGCTCAGACGGGCCAGATTCTCAAATCCAGAAATCGTCCTGGCAACGTTCACGACTCCAAGGGTGCCGATGCGTTTCTACGGGAACTGATAGGCGAGCTACGGGGCCAGTTCGGTCGGTCCCGAAAGCTGGAATTCCGCACGGACGCCGCGTTTTTCAACGAAAAGATTCTCAAGAGGCTAGAGCGCTCCCGAAGCGAGTTCGCGATCAAGGCTCCGTTCTGGCCGTGGCTCGGCCTAAAGGAGGTCGTCGCTGGGCGCAAGCGATGGCACCGCGTGAGTGACGAAATCGACGGCTTCTCCATCAAACACTTCATCGAGCCCTGGAATATCACCGTCCGGATCGCGATCTATCGGAAGCGAGTTCGACATCGAACGGCGAAGAACTTCCAGCTCGACCTGTTTTCTCCAGACGACGGCTACTTCGAGTACTCAGCCGTCGCCACCAACAAATCGCTCACCGTCCAACGCCTTTGGTACTTCGCTGCTGGGCGAGGCGGCCAAGAGAAAACCTTCGCCGAATTGCGCAGCCAGTTCGCTCTCGACGTCGTGCCCACTAAAAGCTATGCCGCCAATAGCGCCTGGCAACAGTTGAACGTGCTCGCACACAACCTGTGTCGCAGCTTTCAGCTCGACACCATCGCTGAAACGAAAGGCATCTCTCGAAAGCGTACATGCACCCATCTGCTGCACACCATCCGCACCATCCCCTTCCGCATCATCAACAAAGCCGGCCGCCTCGTTCGCGTTAGTGGTCGAAACGCGCTCCGAATGGCCACAAACTCCTCCACTCAGACACTCTTTGAAAGAATCGAACTCGCGCTAGCGTCATGAATTATTGTTCGATTAGGGTTAGTTGAGTCTCGCCATCTATGTCGAATCCTAGAGGCGTTCTCAAAACTCGCGGAGACCTGTGCCTTCTATTTATTGATCCGCGCGCACCGAACTTGATTAGTCTCCGGTCTGCCGGCACTATGCCTGCATGATTTCGTCGTTGGTTCCCGCTCTCATCTCTGCCTTCAAGGCTCGTCGCGAGCTGGCTCTCGAGAATGTCGCTCTTCGGCAGCAGCTCGCCGTCCTCCGCCGTTCAGTGAAACGGACGCGGCTCTCGAATGTCGACCGCGAGTTTTGGGTGCTGTTGCGCAGAATCTGGACTGACTGGGAGAGCGTCCTAGTCATCGTGAAACCTGAGACGGTCATCCGCTGGCACCGTTGTGGGTTCAGACGATATTGGACTTGGAAGAGCCGACGGCGTAGGCCCGGACGACCAGGCGTCGCTCCCGAAATACGTGAGCTGATACGGAACATAAGCAGGGCCAACCCCGTCCTGTGCCAAAACTCGGCCCTCTTGAAATAGACCACAAATCAGCAGCTTAGACGCCCTTGGAATCCGCCGACCCTTGGGCTGCGTGGCGAGCTACGGGCAGCGGACTTCGCACCCGGAAGTCCCTCATTAGACTGGACTTTATCGAGCACAAGAGCGAACGTTCGGTGATGCCGCAGGATACAGGGGTTGGCCGGAACGTCGTTCTGGACGGTTTGGACTTCGCCAGCTTACGGCGGGTCTGGGAGCAAACGTTTGGGGCTGCTCCCCCACGCTCGCTCTCTCGCGTTTTCATGCGCCGCGTTCTTGCGTACGAACGCCAGTGCCGGACCCTTGGCTGGCATTCGGCCACAACCCGGCGCGCTCTGGCTGCCATGGCGAACGGGACGCCAGGCAACGGCGCCGCCGCTCCCGCAGGGTCCGTTTCTGCCGGCACCCATCTCGTCCGCGAGTGGAATGGCCGGACCTACCAGGTCGAGATACTCGACAACGGCTATCGGTTCGATGGCAAAACCTATCCGTCCCTCACTACCATCGCAAAGCGAATCACCGGCACCCACTGGTCTGGACCACGCTTTTTCGGTCTGACGCCCAAGCGCAAGGCCTAACATGAAGAAAATCCGCTGTGCCATCTATACGCGAAAGAGCGCGGAAGAAGGTCTCGAGCAGGATTTCAACTCCCTCGATGCGCAGCGAGAAGCCTGCGCCGCGTATGTCGCGAGCCAGAAAGCGGAGGCCTGGGTGCTGCTGCCAACCGTCTACGAAGACGCGGGGCTCTCGGGAGGAACCCTAGAGCGCCCGGGCCTGCAGCGCTTGCTCGCCGACATCGATGCCGGTCTCGTCGAGCAGATTGTGGTCTACAAGGTCGACCGGCTGACCCGTTGCCTTCCGACTTTGCGAAGCTCGTCGAGCGGCTCGAGGCGGCCGGCGCGGTTTTCGTCTCGGTGACTCAGTCCTTCAACACCGCGACCAGCATGGGACGACTGACGCTGCATATGCTGCTGTCCTTCGCACAATTCGAACGCGAGGTCACGGCCGAGCGGATCCGCGATAAGATCGCTGCCTCCAAGCGCAGGGGACTATGGATGGGCGGCCGCGTGCCGCTCGGCTATGAGAAGGACGAGCGCACGCTGTGCATCAACGAGGCTGAGGCCAAAACAGTCCGGACGCTCTATGCGCTGTACCGGAAGCACGGAACGCTCCGGCAGGTGAAGGCCGAGGCGGACCGTCTGAGACTGCGCACCAAGCAACGCTTCGCCGCGGATGGAACCCGGACAGGCGGGCTGCCGTTCCGTCGCGGACACCTCCACTGCCTGCTGACCAATCCTCTCTACGCCGGCCGCATCCGGCACCAGAGGCGTGTCTACGAGGGCCAGCATCCATCGATCATTGCTCCCGAGCTCTGGGACGCGGTCCAGGCGCAGCTGCAGGCAGGGGCTGCCAAACCAAGGAGACGCACGACGAAGGGCCGTGCAGTCCGTTCCCCGCTGGCCGGCAAGCTCTTCGACGAGACCGGGGACCGGCTGACGCCGAGCCACACCAAAAAGAAAAACGGGCAACGGCTCCGCTACTACGTCTCCCGGCGCCTCATCCAGCACAGTGGCCAAAAGGACCTCTCCGGCTGGCGCCTGCCCGCCCCGATGCTGGAACAGACCGTCGTGCATCTCATCCGACAGCATGTGGATGCTACGACCTCCCCGGCCTCGTTGATCCATGCTCCGACGATGCAAGAGCTCGCCTCGGTGCGTCGCTTTTTAGACGGGCTGTGTTCCGGTAGCAAGAATGATAGTGCCTCGGCAGCCCCCCTGCTCCGTCTTATCCGGCGGGTCGACATCAGCCCCGGCTCTGTGTCCATCCTGCTCGACCGCAATACGTTCGCTGCTTGCCTCTCTATGGAGCCCGAGCGCATTCGCGAGGATGCACTCCGCATCCACGCACCGTTCCGCTTGCGTCGACGCGGCGTCGAGACCAAGCTCGTTCTGGGCAACCCCACGAAATCCGTCGACCGCACACTCCTGCGCAATATCGCCAACGCCCTCTCCTGGCTCGACCGAATCAAAGCAGGCAAAACCTATGAGCAGATTGCCACCGAAGACGCCATCCCAACGGACCGCGTGCGCAAGGCAATCCGCTATGCCTTCCTGGCTCCCGACATCGTCCGCGCCATTGTCGAAGGCCGCCAGCCCGTTGGGCTGACCTCGAGCTACCTCTTGCATCATCCGCTTCCCGACGATTGGGAGAAACAGCGAGTGCTCGTCAAAACGCTGTGAGCCTGCCAGCGCCCACTCCGTGAATCGGCTCGGTTAGCAGCAAGCTGCTCTCCGACACTGGCCTCCACCAATCAGCCTCAAACTGGCCCAAATTCCCTGTCATGGTTTCCAGACTCGGATAGCTCCTTGTACTTGGACCGTCTGCGGAGTCATCTTCGTTTCCTCCGTAAAACTCCGCTGGATGAATTCGAGGTTTGGCCAATTCGAATTCCGCTATTCGCCTTCTCCTCAGGCGCGATCTAGGCGTAGAGCGTCTTCTCATTGTCTGCGCGATTAAGTGCCTTGGTGCACAACTCGCGATCTCGGTCCACAATTGTCCTGTACTCGCGGATACGAGGTCCCCATGAGCATTTTCAAACGCACTCAGCGGAAGTATGTGAAGAAGGCCTATCGCGTGAGGAATTGGCGTGAATATGAGGCGGGTCTACGCAACCGCGGGAGCCTGACCGTCTGGATCTCGCTCACCGCCGGCAAGCTTGTGAACTGGGACGCGCCCCGGCCAAGGAGGAGGAAACCGGGCCGTCAACGCAAGTACTCGAACCACGCCATCGAGACGGCTGTCACCCTGGGCATGGTGTTTCATCTGTCATCTAGGCAGAGCGAGGGATTGCTGCGGTCGTTGTTCGCTCTGATGAAGCTAGACAATGATGTGCCCGATCACACCACGATCTCGAGGCGCAAGGCGAAGCTGGGTAAGGTCCCCTTCTACCAAGACAAGCAGAAGACGCCGTTGCACATCTTGATCGACAGCAGCGGTCTCGCTGTCCACGCCAGCCAGCTGCGCAGAGCACCAAAGAGCAGGGACTATCGCAAGCTCCATCTGTGTGTCGACGAGCAGAGTGGCGAAGTCGTCGCCGGCGAGCTGACGAGCAAAAGAGCCCGCGATTCATCGCGGGTTGCATCGCTTGTCGGACAGATCGACAGTCCCATCTCATCGGCCAGAGCTGACACCGCATACGACGCCAGCGGCGTCTATGAGGCAATCGAGAATCACAGCGCTCATCGCTCGCCGAGGGTGCTGATACCGCCGCGCAAGGGCGCCCTGCTCGCATCGGGGCCGGCGAGCAGCCGACAGCGCAATCGCAACATTGCAGCACAAGCTCGGCTCGGCAAACGAAAGTGGCACACAGAATCGGGCTACAGCAAACGGAGCAAAGTCGAGACAACGTTCCATCGCTACAAGGCTATCGTGGGCTCAGCGATGCGAGCGAGAGGGTTGGCGGCACAGAGAGTTGAGGCAAGGATCGGGTGCAAGATTCTCAACACCATGACGGCGCTCGGGATGCCTGATAGCGAGATGATCGGATGATGGGAGTCGGGGCCAAGCGAGCTCTCGGCCTCTATCGGAGTTATGCACCAAGGCAACTCATCGTCGGTTGGCGAGCGACGACATCGTTGACTGCCGGCATCGCTCTCGATGCGTTGGAGCAGGCGCTGCACGAGCGCCGACTAAACCCAGAAGATACATTGGTGCATCACAGCGATCGCGCGTGCAGTACGTCTCGATCCGTTACACCGAGCGGCTCGCCGAGGCGGGTATTGAGCCGTCCGTCAGCAGCCGAGGCGACTCTTACGATAACGCTTTGGCTGAATCCATCATCGGCCTCTACAAGACCGAGGTGATCCGTCGACGCGGGCCCTGGCGTGGTCCTGAGGACGTCGAGTTCGCCACCCTCGAGTGGGTGCATTGGTACAACACGCAACGACTCTTGGAGCCGATCGGAAATGTCTCCCCCATCGAGTACGAGATGAACTACTATCGGTCGCAGGAAGGCTCGCTAGAGATGGCGAGACTCAACTAAAACAGTCTCCGGAAAACCCGGGGCGGTTCAAAACGGTTAGCAGGCAATTCCCTGTTCCGGAAGAACAGGGAATTTGAGATGGGCGATCCGGGAATCGCTCTAGAAAGAATAGGGACTTGAGATGACCGATCCAGGGACTTGTCATGAGCAATCACGTGACGATTCAATTCGAGCCAGGAGCAGCATCCCATACTCTAGCGCGAGTAGCCGGAAGTAGTTTTCACCCAGGGCGATGTTCTTGAAGGCGGCGTCGCTTGCGTGTCCGATTGTGAGGAAAAATCTTCGTCCCTCGGTGTTACAATCCAGCGCGGGTTTGTTGTTGATTGTCCACCACAAAGCACGGTTGGGGCATCCCGGCGGCGGTTGCCGGATGGGAACGGATCCGGAGGAGAGCGTCTGCGACAGCTACGGACGGACTCATGATCACGAGAACCTCTTTGTCGTCGGTCCCCCGACGATGCCCGCCGGCGGATACACCAACGGAATACTGACGTTGGTTGCTTTAAGCCTACGTTCGGCTCCGAAGATGGCAGAGACGTTGAGCTAGTTCATGCGAACCACGTGGGTGACTCTCGCGACGGCCCTGGCCTTGAATGCGGCCGATGGGGTCGCGGCCTCTGAGTACTCCGAGCTTGTCGTGATCTATGGCGACATCGGTACCGCGCGGTCTCCCAAATGGGTCGATGGATTGCCGGATCCGAGTCCGGAAACGCTCTCCACGGACCGGCGTCAGTACGAAGAGCTTCGAAAGCGATTGGCCGCCATCGATCCGACCGGTTGGCCGGCGGCTCGCAAGATCGACTACCTCCTCGTCCGGTCTCTTCTGAACGGATGGGATTTCGAATATCGCGTCGTGCGAAATCCGTCTCGCAATCCCGGTCACTACCTCGTCGGGATTCAGGGTATTGCTTATACCGAGCTTCCTCTCGACGAGAAAAAGCTCGCCGGAATTCGCATGAAGCTGCGCGCGATTCCCCGGGTCTTGGAGCAGGGAAAGAAGAATCTCCATGAGAGGTCGCCGGCCCTATCGTGGATCACGATTGGGAATCTGGAGCTCGACATCGGAGTCCCTCATGGTGAGCCGCGGCGAGACGTGCCGCCTCCGGGGACGATTGGTTGGTTCCGAGATCTCGAGGAACGACTAGGGAAACATCATCCGGAGCTCGTGCCGGACGCCGAGGCGGCGCGGGCTGCACTCGAAGGCTACCGGGATTGGCTGAGGAAGGATCCGGGCCGGGCGGACGAGCATCCCGGAGTTGGGCGCGTCGAGTTCGACTGGTACTTGAAACATGCCCGACTGATTCCGTTTACCGCCGAAGAGATACTTGCGTTTGCAACCCACGAGCTGAAGCGGATGCAGGCGATGCTAGCTTGGGAGCGGCATCGGAACCGGAAACTACCCGAGCTCGAGCCGGTGGGATCGACAGAAGAATATGCCCGTCGAAAAGAAGACGCAGAGCGGCATATTCGAACCTTTCTCGTCGAGGACGACATTCTTACCGTTCCCGAGGACGTCGGGGATTTCACCGAGGCGCGGGAGCAAAGCCGCCCTTGGTTCGCTCGCCCCAGCGGAAAGCGAAACCTCTGGGAGGAGATCCAATACCGGGACCCGCGACCCGATCTGCTTCATACGGTTATACCGGGCCATGCATTCGACGATCGGGTTCGAAAGGGGCCCACCCCGATTCGCGAGAACTTCCGCGACCGGGCGGGAAGGGAAGGCTGGACCCTTTATGCTCAGGAGATGCTGTTACGCACGGGTTTTCTGGATCATCTGCCCCGCACGCGTGAGCTCATGGTCAACTTCCTCATAGCACGGTCGGCGCGGGCGATTGTGAACGTGAAGCTTCAGCTCAACGAGTTCTCGATCGAAGAGGCCGTCGATTTCCTTTCTGAGAACGTGCCGTTCAACGCGAAAGACAGCTACCGTATCGATGCCGAGTTCTATGACATGTTGCGGCGGCCCACTTACGCCATCAACTGGTATGTGGGCAAGGTGCAGATCGACCGGCTGGTGGCCGACCGCTCTCGCCAACTGGGAGCGGAGTTCGACTTACGGCAGTTCCACGATGCGTTTCTCGCTTCGGGTGCGATTCCGGTCGCTCTCGTTCGCTGGGCGATGACGGGATTCGACGATGAGATTCAACCCTTGTGGAACGTCGAAACGAGCCCCAATAGGTAATTTCTTAGAAAGCTGTGAGCGGGTACTAATCGTACAAAAATGCCGTGAAGATTTCGACGATATTGGATCACATCGACAGTGGGCACATGGCGCTCCCGGAATTCCAGGGCGGTTATGTCTGGAACGGTGCTTGCGCTGTTTACTGTTGGTGATGTGTACGTATCCCGTTGCAAAAGAGTCGCTTACGCTCTATTTAGCGCGCAGCGAAGGTCATGAGCTGCTATTTTGGCTGTAACTTAATGCACCGTAACGTCTTAGCGTGATCTCACCAACACTTAATGGCGGAAGCACCCGAGCATGCCGGAACGGATGTCGTTCGGCTGCCGTACCGTTCTCCGAATCTGAACGCTTACGTCGAAAGGTTTGTGTTGTCGATCAAGAGCGAGTGCCTGGAGCGGACGATCTTCTTCGGTGAGCAATCGCTGCGCCGGGCCGTCGCTGAGTTCATCCATCATTATCATGGAGAACGCAACCGTCAAGGGCTCGGGGACGCGTTGATCGAAGCGGAAGAATGCGTCGGCAGTCCCCACGGGAACGTGCGATGTTGTAAGCGATTGGGCGGCTTGCTCAGTTATTATCACCGCGCCGCCGCATAGGAGTTCGGGCGCGCAAGCTGGACGGAACGGATGGTCTGGAGTAGAGGTCTGCTCGCGATCGCCTATCGCAGACCCAGTGCCGCGTCGGCTGGTTCCCGCAAATTTCGAGAACGCCTCTAGGATTCGAGCTTTCCCGTCGTGTCCAAAAACATAAACGAACTCAAGACCGGCGCGCCGGGACGTTTCGGATTAGAGGTGGTCCTGGACATGCGAGCGAAACTTCCCGTATAAGGTGGGCATTGCTCGGGGCTGGTTGGCTTCGACAGTGACCTTCTTGTTTCAACTCATTTGTGGAGGCAGTCATGGAACGTATGTTGGGTAAATTCTCACCGCAGATCTACGCGCTCTTTCGAATCGTCGCTGGCTTTCTCTTTGCATGCCATGGAGCGCAGAAATTATTCGGCGTGCTGGGCGGTTTTGGTGGAGAGCCAGGCAACACCGCGGCATTGTTCTCCATGATGGGCTTGGCTGGTGTGATCGAGTTCGGTGGCGGTGTTTTCATCATGCTCGGCTTCTTCACCGGCTGGGTGGCTTTTGTCTGCAGTGGTCAGATGGCTGCTGCTTATTTCATGGCCCACGCGGGCAACACCCTTTTTCCGATACAAAACCGGGGTGAACTATCAATGCTTTATGCCTTCCTGTTCCTTTTCATGGCTGCCCGAGGCTCGGGGATATGGAGCATCGATGCCCTGCGGGGAACTGCAGACAAATAGGGAGCGCCGGCAACTGCGGACGCCGCCGAGAATCGACGCTTCCAGCGTCAAGCTGTCGGGCTGGTGAGTGACGACGACTCGCCGCCAAGGGATTCATAGAGCGCCATTTGCCCGCCATAGGAGGCCAGGCGAACGACGAGCCGGGCGACCAGGTAGCTTATGGTGCAAAAACTCAGCCGGTCATCTTCCGCAGCGGTAAGTGACTTCCGCTACGATGCTTGCGATGAGCACATTTGTCTCGCCACAAATCTTCCTGGTCTTGCTCCTGGCCGGTTGGCTGAACCAGGAGCAGCAGAAGATCCTCGAGTATCTGCAGGAGGAGAACCGTGTTTTGAAGGTGCAGCTCGGTCAGCGGTTAGGCTTGAGCGACGAGCAGCGTCGACGGCTCTCGGCGAAGGGGAAAGAGCTTGGACGGAAACTCCTCGCGGAAGTGGCAACTCTGGTCACCCCGGATACGATCCTCCGATGGCACCGTGAGCTCATCGCGAGGAAAGGACGTACCCTCGTTGTCAAACGGGGCGTCCGCCCATCTCGTTGGAAATCGAGGAGTTGGTCGTGCGCATGGCCAAGTCGAGCCCGTCTTGGGGCTACGACCGAATCCAAGGAGCTATGGCCAACTTCGGCCACAAGATCGCGCCGAACACGGTAAAGCGGATCTTGAAGGATCACGGTATCGAACCGGCTGTGCTCCGCAAAAAGTCGATCCAGTGGTACGCGATCTTCCTTTTTTGGAATCACAGGGCTCGTGGACCCAGCTCCACGCGGTACTCTGGGCCGCGAGGCGCTGGCCCAGATTGCGTCCGTTGCCACACCCGCTACGCTTCTACGCTGGTACCGCGCTACCTCATCGCAGCCAAGTACGATGGCACCAAGAACCGGAGCCCAGGCGACCTCCGACGGTAGGAGTGCGGCATGAGGTCGTCCATGCGCAGCCCGCGACGTTTTCGAGGGGCCCTGCTCGGGCTGGCGGTCGGTGACGCTGTCGGGACGATCGTGGAATTCCAGCTACGCGGACAGTTCAATCCACACGTCTATGCTTGTTTCGCCAATAGAAGCTAGAATCCTCGATCATGAGGATGCCGATGCAGCCCTTGACATTGTTGGTGGTCGCCATCGCTGGTTGGATCCAGCGTGACCAACAGGCCGCTTAGCGTCATCTCACCAACACTTGATGGCGGAAGCACCACACGACCTGGCACCTTATTTCTTGCGTCCGACTAGAAGAGTATTCGGGGGTTCCCGCCAGGCACATTCAGCGTTAAATCCGGCTTCGCGCATGGCGGTAAGCTCGTCGTCGAGCGGGAAGTAGGTGTCTTCGGACGCCCACTCGTCGAAGTGCTCATAAGCGCGCCGTTCGTCTATGCCGCACGAAACCAAGTGGCCAGCCCATATGCGGTAGCACTGCTCCTGCCTCACCGGGTGTGCGCTCATGGTCACGTCGGCATTCACGAACACCCCGCCAGGGCGAAGCGTCCGGAAAATGCCCTTGTACAGTGCACGCTTGCGTTCCATCGTGGGAACGTGGTGCAGGGCCAGGCAAGCGGACACGGCGTCACATTCCGGGAGCGGAGATTCGAAGGAACACTTCTGGAAACGCGCGCGGGCTCCGAATCGCTTGAGTCGGATACGTGCCCGGTCCAGCATCTCCGCATCCACGTCGATGGCCTCGACGACACCCACGCCTTCATGTTCCAGCATCGCCTCTGCCAGAGCCCCCGTTCCCGCACCGAGGTCTAGCACTAGGGTGGGCCGGATGCCGGCGATTTCGCGGGCAGCCCAGGTCAATCCTTCCTCGTAGCCCGGGATAAACTGGCGAATGGTCTCGTCGTAGGAATCGATCTCGAGGCGAAGGTGGTTGCGAACGGAATGACTCATAACTTGACGGCCACAAGTTCAAATCCTATCCTCCCGACCCCGCTTTTCAAAACCTCTGGGAAGAACCTACGGAGTTTCGCAGGTGTGCCTTCTATTTATTCATCCGCCAGCCCATGGGTCGGAAGTCAGCCCTGCGGCGCGAAATACCCTGGATTCTGCGCGGATTCCAAGGGCGTCTAAGCTGCTGATTTGTGGTCTATTTCTAAAGGGCCGAGTTTTGGCACAGGACGGGATTATCGTGTGCGCGGTGTGCTCCGGTGAAAGAAACGGCGGTGGCTCGTCTGTCTCGCTAGGTGAGTTGAGGGGGGTGCTGAATTGAAATTGAAATATCCGACCATCCGAAACGGTTGTCCGTGCCCTTGCCATGCTGACAAGCTGGCGTGGTGTGGGCGATGCCTTGACCGCCATCGACCGACTAAGGGTAAAGACGAGGGAGACGAGTCCGGGTTCGTCGATACCTCCACGGTGATAGGTGCAGGTGTTCCGGTGGCAAGGCGCGATCTAAGGAGATCATCGTCTCCCACGAAAACAGGCTTGCACATTCGCCGTCTAAAAGCTCTGTAAAGGTCCGCCCTTGCCATACCCCTCTGGCGGCTCACGGACCGCTTAGCAAAATCAAATATAACAAAGGCTTACGGGTGGAAAATCTCATGGCTAAAATGACCAATTGGTTGCGGAAGGCGATCGAATCGTCGAAAGTTCAACCTCTTGAAGTCCGGGAGGACGTGGCCATGGTCCATATCAATGCGAGCGCCGGCTATGCCCAGGTTGAAAGCTATCGCGATTCCAACTCCGCGTTGATTGAGCGCCTGCGACCACGAACGCGGCTGGCGATTGATTCCGCGAAGCTGGTCGAGATTGGTCCTGACGTTTGGCTTCGAGCGCACACCGTCCAAGAGAAAGGTGGCTCCGTGTTCAATTTTCAGATATGGCTAGCGCCCACGTCCGAGGATACGGCTCACATTGCGGCCGGCGTTTTCTTCAGTCGGCCAAGTCCGATTTGCTCCGGGCGATTTACTAACGTGAAGGATCTCGATCGGGATTACGCGCTCGGGTGGGAGTCGGCCGTCGCTTGGAGCTTTTTGGTTTGGAGCGATACACCCCTGTACTTCAACGATCCTGGCATGGTGAAAAACTAAGGTGCCTGCTACCCCGTCCTGTGCCAAAACTCGGCCCTTTTGAAGTAGACCACAAATCAGCAGCTCAGTGCCTGTGTTTGCGACCGGACCAAAGGCCGTAGGCTGGTGCTTCCGCCATCGAGTGTTGGTGAGATGACGCTAAGACTTTACGGTGCATTAAGTTACAGCCAAAATAGCGCTCGTGACCTTCGCTGCGCGCTAAATAGAGCGTAAGCGCCTTTTTTGCAAAGGGATGTGTACACATCACCAACAGTAAACAGCGCAAGCACCGATCAAGGCGGAATCAACGACGGATCGAGTTTTTGCAGCGCACAGGCGTTGGCGCATGAATCACGTTCGTGCTGTGGTAAACTCCGGTCCGTTGATGCTACTGATTGCCAGTCTGATCGATGCCTACTCAGTCATCGTGTTCGTCGCGGCGATCCTCAGCTGGCTTCATCTCCCGCCGAGCGTCCAGGTGGTTCGCATCGCCAGGATGTTGACCGAGCCGGCTCTGGCGCCGATTCGCAGGCTGGTGCCACCGAAGGGGAGGATCGACTTCTCGCCGTTGATTCTGCTGGTCCTCCTTCAGGTTCTGGGCCTCGCGTTGGTCTAAGGGACAACGGGGTAAAATTAGTGACTCCTTCGGGGATGGTGGAAACCCCTCGCCTTTAGGCGAAGAAAAGATTGTCGAAGTCCCCGAAGGGGACGAGACTCCCCCGACTGAAGTCGGGGGGTTGAGAATGAAGCGGGCGCATGAAGTCGACTTCCAGTCGACGCGCCCGCGCAATCCACGGTGCTTCCGCCATTAAGTGTTGGTGAGATGACGCTAAGACTTTACGGCGCATTAAATTACAGCCAAAATAGCGCTCGTGACCTTCGCTGCGCGCTAAATGGAGCGTAAGCGCCTTTTTTGCAAAGGGATGCGCACACATTATCAACAGCAAACAGCGCAAGCACCGCATATCCAGAAACGGTGCCTGTCCCTCGGATCCCGCGGTCAGCGTCTAGTCGCCTTCGCCGTCACGCTGTCGGCGCTGCTGTCCGGCATCGCGGCGCCGCGGGTACACGCCCAGACCACCTGGGGAGTGGAGGTGTCGCCGACCACGCTGAGCATCGACGAGGGCGAATCTCTCACCTACCGCCTGAGACTGACTGAGCCACCCCTCGCCGACGGATGGTGGGTCGTGCTGCGCGTCAACGGCTCGATACGCTACGACGGCCACTATAGAGGAATCAGTTGGGTGCCGTCGGTCGGCTGGGAGTTCAATCGGGACAACTGGGACACTTGGCGGGAGGTCAGGGTAACGGCGCTTCAGGACGAAGATGGATTGGATGGGTCGGTGACCTTCACCCACGACGTTTGGGATGAGAATGCCGATTGCCCGGTGAAGGGTGAGAGCCCGGTGACGGTGCGGGTCATCGACGACGACGATGACCGGGGCAGCAGCCTGCCCACCCTGTCCATCGCGGACGCGGCGGTGGCCGAAGGGGGCACGGCCGAGTTCGTCGTGACGTTGACACCGGCCAGCACCGAGACGGTGACGGTGAACTTCGAGACGGCGGACGGGACGGCCAAGGCAGGCTCGGACTACACGCAGACGTCGGCAACGCTGACCTTCACGGCGGGGCAACCGACGAAGACGATCTCGGTGTCGACGGTGGACGACGATGCCCAGGAGTCGGACGAACGCTTCACGGTGACCCTGCGCAACCCGGACGGGGCCACGCTGGACGACCACACCGGGGAGGGGACGATCAGGGACAACGACGACGACGACGGTGGCGGCAGAACTCCGGAGCTGTCGATCGGGGACGCGGCGGTGCAAGAGGGGGGCACGGCCCAGTTCGAGGTGACGTTGAGACCGGCCAGCGAGCAGACGGTGACGGTGAACTTCGACCAAGGCGGGCTCGGACTACACAGAGACATCGGGGACGCTGACGGGCTTCACAGCGGGGCAGCGGGGCAACCAACGAAGACGATCTCGGTGTCGACGGTGGATGACGACGCCCAGGAGTCGGACGAACGCTTCATGGTGACCCTGCGCAACCCGGACGGGGCCACGCTGGACGACCACACCGGGGAGGGAACGATCAGGGATAACGACGACGGCGGGGGCGGTAGCCTCCCGACCCTGTCCGTCGGCGACGCCGCAGTGGTCGAGGGAGACACGGCCACGTTCCGGGTGACGTTGAGCGCGGCGAGCGAGAACGTGGTGACCGTATCGTACAAGACGAAGGACGGAACGGCGGTTGCAGGCTCGGACTACACGGCGATGGCGGGGACGCTGCGTTTCGAGCCGGGCGACACGACGAAGACGATCCGGGTACCGACCGTGGACGACGACACGCCGGAGGAGACCGAAGCCTTCACCGTGGAATTGAGCGCCCCGTCGGGGGCGACGGTGGCCGACGGAACCGGGACGGGGACGATCAGCGACGACGACGGCGGGAGCCGCAGCCTCCCGACCCTGTCCATCGGCGACGCCGCGCCGGTGCCCGAAGGGCGCACGGCCAAGTTCAGGGTGACGTTGCGCAGAGAGAGCGGCGAGCCGGTGACGGTGGCTTACCGCACGGTCGACGGGACGGCGGTTGCGGGCTCGGACTACACGACGACATCGGGAACGCTGCGCTTCGAGCCGGGGGAAACGACCCGGGCGGTTGCCGTGGCGACGCTGATTGACCAGCTGATGGAGGGCGCCGAGCAGTTTACGGTGGAATTGAGCGACCCGGTGGGGACGACGTTGGCGGACGACACAGGGGTGGGAACGATCACCGACGACGTGGAGCGCCGCATCGGGCTGGTTAACCAGACCGTCCTTCCGGAGATAGGGCGGACGCTGGCTTTCAGCGCTGTCAGGTGTCGCAGCGATCAGGCGTTCTCGGACGCCGCCCAGGGCAGGGCGGAGGAGCCGGTTGGCCGTCTGTCGCTATCTCTCGCGCCGACCTCCGACGGGTGGGCCGCGGCGGGCACCGAGCCGCTGACCCTGGAGCAGGCGCTCGGCGATTCGTCGTTCCTGATGCCGTCGAAGGAGGAAGAGGGCGGGGCGGGACGTTTCGCGGCGTGGGGCTGCGGCGACTACCGCAACCTGGCGGGCGGCGGCGAGGACGGCGTGGTCGCTTGGAACGGCGAGGTGTTCAGCGTGCACCTCGGGGCCGATGTGCGGCTTGGTTCCGACGTGCTGGCGGGGCTGTCCGTATCCCGGTCGAGGGGTTCGTTCGACTACTACGCGGGCGGCAGAGACGCCGGGGGCGGCGCGTACGAGCTGCAGCTGACGGGCGTCCATCCCTACCTGGGCTGGTCGGTGTCGTCCGACCTGGACGTGTGGGGAACGGTCGGTCACTCCTGGGGAGAAATCCGGATCGTGGACGACCTCGCCGGGGATCCCCGGACGAGCGAGGCGATGCTGGACTCTGGAGCGGTAGGCGTCAGCGGTCGGCTCCTGGCGCGCGGGACGACGAGTGTGAAGCTGAAGGGAGAGGGGGCGCTGGCGCGGCTCGACGTCGCGGGCGACGGGGAGACGTTCGGGGCGGTGACGGTCGACATGCGGCGGCTGCGGCTGAGCACCGAGGCCAGCCATGAGCACGTGTTCTCCTCCGGCGGGTCGCTCACCCCGTGGGGAGAGCTGGGTGTGCGCCATGACGGCGGCGACGGAGAGACCGGCGCCGGCCTGGAAGTCGGCGGCGGCCTGCGCTACCAGAATCCGGAGGCGGGGTGGACCACCGAGGGCTACGGCCGCTGGCTGGCGGTGCATGAAGGCACGATACGGGAATGGGGCTTCGGCGCGCTGCTCCGCTTCGCTCCTGGAGCGTCCGGCCACGGCCCGTCGGTGAGCCTGATGCCGGCATGGGGCAAGACCACGAGCGGCGTGCAGCGCCTCTGGGAGCGCGGTGCCACCGACCCGACCGTGCCCAGCGCCTTGGGCACGCGCCTGGATGCGCAGTTCGGCTACGGGTTCGCGGCGTTTCGGGAGCGGGGCGTGCTGGCTCCCTTCGGAGCCGTGAGCCTGGTCCGCGAGGAAGGACGGAGCTACCGGCTGGGCGGACGGCTGGCGGTGGGCCACTCGGCCACCGTGAGCCTGGAGGCCGAACGCCGGGAGCGCCCCGCCGCGTCGGTGGTCTACGCGGTCATGGTGCGCGGCGACGTGCAGTTCTAGCAGCACGCGACGCGCAGGCGCACCGTGCGTCCCCGTTCTGTGCGGTGCTTCCGCCATCAAGTGTTGCTACGCGGCTGCGGGCAGTGGTTCAGGTGCGGAAGAGACCGGGTTGCGCGCCCCAGTGAGCAGGAAAACCTCGATCCGCGACGGCGTTGTTGCACCGCTCTGGCTGAGAGCGAAATCCGCCTATGGTGGTGGCCGAGGTATGTTCGAGCATGAAGTATCCCAAGCGCTGCCAGTACAAGCACGCGAAGCAGAAGAAGTACCACGTTCGCAACTGGGCGGAATACAACGAAGGGCTGCGCCGCCGGGGCGATTTGACAGTCTGGTTTGACGAGGAGGCAATCGCGAACTGGAAGGCCGACAAGACCGGTAAGCCTGGCGGTCAACGGGTCTATTCAGACATGGCGATTGAAACGGGCCTGGTTGTCCGGATGGTGTACAAGCTCGCCTACCGACAAACCGAAGGCTTCTTGCACTCGATCGCCTCGCTTCTCGGGCTCGGTATCGAGATCCCGGACTACTCGACGTTGTGTCGGCGCTCGAGGTTGCTCCGCAAGAAGCTGCGGATTCCGAAAGCCGCGAGCACTCAACCCATCCACCTGATGATCGATAGCACGGGCTTGAGGATTCATGTTGGAAACGCTCGCAAACCGCCAAAGCAGCGCGCATGGCGCAAGTTGCACATCGCCGTTGATCGCGAGACAGGGAACATTGTTGCGTCCGAACTGACGGCGTCACGAGCTCGCGACGCAACCCGAGTCCCCGCTTTGCTAACACAGATTCAAGCACCTCTAGTGTCGGTGGCAGCGGACAGTGCATACGACAAGGAAGCGGTCTACGAAGCCATCGAAGCGCACAGTCCTGGACGAAGGACGCGCGTGGTGATTCCGCCGCAACGAAACGCGACGCTCAGTCAGAATTCGAACACCGCCATGCAGGAGCGCGATCGCCATATTCGTGCAATCGAAAGACACGGCCGACGTGAATGGTACAAGCTCTCAGGCTACACCAAGCGAAGCATGGTGGAGAACGCGGTCTATCGTTACAAGGCGATCATCGGGCCGGAGATGCGGGCTCGAACGTTGGCGAGGCAACGAGTTGAACACCGAATTGGGTGCGAGATACTCAACAAGATGGCTGCGCTCGGGATGCCCGATACGTACTGCGCCGGGTGACTCTGCAACCGGCACAGGGAGGTCAGCGATTTGCTCCGGGCCGTGCAACAACGCCTCGCTGAATCGCCGGCTAGCTTCATCAAGGTCTATGAACAAATCAAGAAGAACGCTCCGGGAGGCTCGGGCGGTGGCACGGCTCACGAGACCGGGCATATCCAGCGCCAACTCGAACTGAAGGAAGCCGAGTAGGGGATCTATGCGCACATCGCCGCCGCCTCCGGACCGGGCAAGCCTGCAGAGCTGGTCGCCGACGAAATCGTCGATGCGGTCACCCGCGCAAGCGCCGTGCTCCAGGAAGAACAACGGGAGGCCCCGCTCGCAGAGGCTCTCGAACTCGTCCTGGAGGATGATGGTGGCGCACTTGACCGTAGCGGTGCGGCGGCTCGGGCTCCCGAGCTGGCTGACGAGGGAGGGTTTGCTAACTCCGGTAGAGATGGGGTTAAAAATGTGGGAATGGAACAACATTAATATATCCAACCTTTTTGTTATCAGTAGTTTACAGTATTTAAATGGCGGAGAGGGAGGGATTCGAACCCTCGGCACAGGCTCATCACCCGTGCAACTGCTTAGCAGGCAGCCCTGTTCAGCCACTCCAGCACCTCTCCGCTTGAGGGACGCCCGAGCCTCGGCAGGCAGTTCATACTACAATGCCCAACTCAAAAAACAAACCACCGAGACACCTAGAACAACTCGGCGGTGAAAAAAGGGTGATTGATTTGCTGCCGAGATTGCGGGGTGACATCGATGTCATGCCGTCCCCGCTTCCCGAGCAACCAGGGCTCTTGTTGCGAGACCCGTTCCTCTACACCGAGCACATCCTCGTGATCCCTCCGACGTGGGTCGTCGTGCTTCAATGCCTCGACGGAGCACACTCGACCCTCGATGCCCAAGTGATCCTCACCCGTCTTGCCGGGGGCCAAATCGTCGCCCGCGAGGAAGTGGAGCAGTTCGTCTCGGTTTTGAACGAGGCCGGCTACATCGAGGGCGATGAGCTGGACGAGCTGAAAGAGCGCCGCCACGAAGAGTTCCGGCTCGCTCCCATGCGAGAAGCGACTCACGCTGGCTCGGCCTATCCCGCGGAGCGCGATGACATCGATACCCTGTTCTCGAAACGACTTTCGAAAGCTCAGGATTCGGATGCAACCTGGCCGCTCGCGCTGGCTGCGCCCCACGTCTCGCCGCAAGGCGGGTTCGCATCCTACCAGGCGGCGTACCAGCTCCCACCGGTCGCGGAGGAGACCACGTTCGTCGTCTTGGGGACGTCACACTACGGAGCGCCCGAGCGCTTCGGCACGAGCACGAAGCCGTTTCGCACTCCTCTCGGGACCGCGGAGGTCGACCGGAAGGCTCTTGCCGACTTCGTGGCGTTCGCGGGAGGCGCGGTTGTCGAAGAAGACTATTGCCATCGCGCCGAGCATTCGATCGAGCTGCAAGTTCTCTTTCTTCAATACCAGCTCGCACACCCGATTCGTATCCTCCCGATCCTTTGCGGCCCTTTTCTCGACAGCTTGAAGACGGGCAAGCCGCCGGAGAGCATTGACTCAAACCGTCGCGTGTTCGATGCGCTGGCCGAGCTCCACGCGAAGCGAAATAACCTCGTCTGGGTTCTCGGCGTCGACATGGCCCACATCGGGACCCGCTACGGCCACGGCGAGGCCGCGCGCGCGGGAGAGGGCGTGATGGAGGAGGTTTCCGAAAAAGACCAACGCCGACTCGAGCGCATCTGTGAGGGCGACGCGGAGGGATTCTTCGACCTCGTGCATCCGGGCGGCGACGAGCTCAACTGGTGCGGCTACGCGCCGATCTACGCGTTTCTAAGATCGGTCGGCGCGGCCGTGAAGCTGAGGGGCGAAGTCCGCTCGTACGAACAGTGGAACATTGACGATAGCTCCGTGGTCACGTTTGGGGCGGTGCATTTTGTTGAGCGCTGACGAGCCGAGCTCGCCATCGGTCATCAACATCGCCGTGGTGGGTCCTGCGCGATCCGTCTCTGCTTCACGTCTTCTCGACGTCCGATGGAAGCAATGTCAGAGCGTTGCCCTTTGGGCGGACCGCTCGGAAGTCGCGTTCATCCACGGTGAGCACGCGTCGAATGTCCAGTCTCTCTGCCGTCGCGATGACGGCGCTATCTACGAGGCCTAGAGCGAGATCGCGATAAGTTGCGATCAGCTCGCGACAGCGCTCGATGTCCGTCGAGGTCATCGGCTCGAGGCTTAGAGCGCCGGAGCTCAAGCCATCGAGGAAGTCGATCTCCGCGTCAATCCCCAGGAACTCGCGCAGCAGGTAGTCGAGCTCACCCAAGACCGCGGAGGGAACAATGATCGGTCCTCGTTCCTTGTCGACAATGTCACGGACGGCCATATGGTGAGCGTCGTCCGCGTCATACAGCGCATAAAGACCGCCCGTGTCCGCTACCAGACTCATCTAGCTTCCCTTTCCCGTGGCCTCTCTCGTGCCTTTCTCGCGGCCTGACGCAGCAACTCCTCAGCGCGATCGGATACGTCGGTCCTGCCACTTCTGTGGCGCCCAATTCCTGTGATCGGCGGGCGCTCCGGGTGCTCGGCTTCCTCGACGTATCTGCGGAGAGCCTCCCGGATCAGCGCGGCTTGACTCCTTCCCTCGACGGCGGCTCGGTGACGGAGCGCGACGGCGACGTCCTCGTCAACATAAACGGTCGTCCTAATCACGCATATATGTTAACACATACAAATATCGTAGTCAGTAGGGAGAAAAAGAAACAAATAAATCTATCTAAGTATTGGTATTTATTGTCTTTGTTGGTGTACTAGATTTTACATTCACTTGTTATTCATCTAATATAAATCGTCTTAGAAAACATTCATTTTGAAGGAGGAACGGTGATGGCGAGCCCGGCTACTGCTACCGCGACGTGTCTGCTTACCGAAAAAGACATCGAGCAGGGCTAGCAGGGTACTGATGCGGGTCTCGTCGAACGGCGGTATCGCCGAGCCCATCACGACGCTCACGGAGGGGCAGGGGTTTCACAGTGCGCCTACGTTTTATCCAAACGGCGAAGCGGTGCTGTTCTCGTTGGTGTCGACATCAGTGGACGACGCTCAACTCGCCGTGGTGTTGCTCTCCACGGGAGACCGGCGGCTTTTGGGGCGAAACAATCCCGTTCCACTACGCGGCTCCTGGCTCGCATCGTTTCCACGGTGAAGAACCGGGCACGGGCACGCACGCGGTCACGGGCAACGTGACACCTGGGCGCAGAAATCAGCGTTACTTGCAGAACTGGTTCGCGGGGGTGACACGGTCCCACGTCAGTCCCGCGGCACGCACTCTCCTGACTCGTGTCGTGTAGCAACCTCGAGGCGCCCTCCCAATCCGCACCGTGACTCGACCGTCCTCTCCGGTAAACCCTTTGCGCCGCCACGTGCGGCTTTTCCTTCGAATCACCACGATGACTTTGGCGCCGCTCACGGGAAGGCCCGCCGCGTCCACCACGCTCACGGTGATGTGCAACGGATTTCGGCGTCGACCAAGGTCCTCCGGCGTGTAAATAATCGAGGCCACACGAACATCATCCGGCAGTGCGGGGCTCGTGACCGTGAGCAGAATGGCATCGGACGCGGTCTCTCCCTGGGCGTCGACGACCAAGGCCTGAATCGTGTGTACCCCTTCGCTCAGCATCGTGGAAATGTTTCCGCCGACTCCGAGCGGACCATCGAGATCGGACGACCACTCGAGAGCGGAGCTCAGATCGCCGTCTTCGGGATCCAGGCCCGAGCCGGCCAGTGCGATGAGCGTGTCGGAATCGAACCGTGAGTTTCCGGCCGGAGCGGCGTTGTTGCACCGCTCTGGCTGAGAGCGAAATCCGCCTATGGTGGTGGCCGAGGTATGTTCGAGCATGAAGTATCCCAAGCGCTGCCAGTACAAGCACGCGAAGCAGAAGAAGTACCACGTTCGCAACTGGGCGGAATACAACGAAGGGCTGCGCCGCCGGGGCGATTTGACAGTCTGGTTTGACGAGGAGGCAATCGCGAACTGGAAAGCCGACAAGACCGGTAAGCCTGGCGGTCAACGGGTCTATTCAGACATGGCGATTGAAACGGGCCTGGTTGTCCGGATGGTGTACAAGCTCGCCTACCGACAAACCGAAGGCTTCTTGCACTCGATCGCCTCGCTTCTCGGGCTCGGTATCGAGATCCCGGACTACTCGACGTTGTGTCGGCGCTCGAGGTTGCTCCGCAAGAAGCTGCGGATTCCGAAAGCCGCGAGCACTCAACCCATCCACCTGATGATCGATAGCACGGGCTTGAGGATTCATGTTGGAAACGCTCGCAAACCGCCAAAGCAGCGCGCATGGCGCAAGTTGCACATCGCCGTTGATCGCGAGACAGGGAACATTGTTGCGTCCGAACTGACGGCGTCACGAGCTCGCGACGCAACCCGAGTCCCCGCTTTGCTAACACAGATTCAAGCACCTCTAGCGTCGGTGGCGGCGGACAGTGCATACGACAAGGAAGCGGTCTACGAAGCCATCGAAGCGCACAGTCCTGGACGAAGGACGCGCGTGGTGATTCCGCCGCAACGAAACGCGACGCTCAGTCAGAATTCGAACACCGCCATGCAGGAGCGCGATCGCCATATTCGTGCAATCGAAAGACACGGCCGACGTGAATGGTACAAGCTCTCAGGCTACACCAAGCGAAGCATGGTGGAGAACGCGGTCTATCGTTACAAGGCGATCATCGGGCCGGAGATGCGGGCTCGAACGTTGGCGAGGCAACGAGTTGAACACCGAATTGGGTGCGAGATACTCAACAAGATGGCTGCGCTCGGGATGCCCGATACGTACTGCGCCGGGTGACTCTGCAACCGGCACAGGGAGGTCAGCGATTTGCTCCGGGCCGTGCAACAACGCCGGTGGAAGCCGCGAAGCTTCTACACGAGCGGTAGGCTGCAGCAATATTTGAGAAACTCGGAGAACGTGGAAGTTCTAACCCTCGATTCGTTCATCGCAAGAGCAAGGAGACGATCTGATGGCAGATGACACGACACAACGCGCTGCGCATAAATTCTTCGCGGAACGATTGCACACGCTGGAGCCGTTCACAAAGGAGGACGTGCTCAACGCCACGGGCTGGACGCTTGACACGCTCAATACTTATTGGTCGAAGCAGTTTCGGGGCTTCATCGAAGATCTCGGCAGCGGCACTTATCGAGTCCGGGAGCGGTTCAGACAGTTTCTGAATTGGCGGAAGTTTCTAGCGCTCGTGACCCAGGTCAAGACTCTTCCCTGTGCCTTCTATTTATTCATCCGCGCGCACCGAACTTGATTAGTTTCTCCAGTCTGCCGGCATCATGCCTGCATGATTTCATCGTTTGTTCGCGCTCTCATCTCTGCCTTCAAGGCTCGTCCCGAGCTAGCTCTCGAGAGTGTCGCTCTTCGCCGTCTGGAGATTCAGGGTTTAGTCCGGCATCTGCTGGTAGCCGCTTCCGGCTCCCTTCGCTTTTTCAGACACGACGGGCTCTGGAATGACCCGGTATAGTGTGGGCGGCTCTCAGCCAGTGGTCTCGGTGAGTTTCCGGCTTGGGCGAGGACCTGTGATCCGCAAAAAAGAAAACCGGCTAGAAGCAGCCGACCATGGCAGGCCTAAACCACGCAATCAACATTGGATAGACTTTTTGCGGAGCACAGGTCGCTCTCGTCCGATCCATCCGTGCTGGAAGGCGGTCAAGACGACGAGCGGCTTCACACGACGGCTGCCTCAAGCAACTGTATCCTTTCCTCTTGCTGGTAGTCGATCACATCCTGCTGCTGGCGGTTGACCCAGCCAGCTAGAACGAGCAGTAGGAATTGCACGTGGTACGTCATCATGGATCTGAAGATAACACCCTCGGGCCAGACGATTGTAAAGCCTACGGCCCTTGGCCCCGGCGCAAACACAGACACTAAGCTGCTGATTTATGGCCTATTTCAAAAGGGCCGAGTTTTGGCACAGGACGGGGACGCGAGGAACGGTCGACATCACCCGCACGAGAAAGTAGATCGACCACACGTACCCCGCGGCGAAAGGGATGTCCTTGGGATTGTTGAAACCGTGCCCCCAAAAACGTGGGGTGAGCAAGAGCAGGAGCGTGGCGAGAAACGCCGTGCGCGCCGTGCCGATCTCACGGGCGAGAAACCAGCAACCGAGCGCGCCGGCGAGAGCTACGAGCGCGTTGAGAAGATGGCGGGAGTCGTAGACGTCGAGGGGCAGGAGCCGTTTCCCTACCGCACACAGCAGATCGAAAGCCGCGCCGTAGTAGTAGAGATCGAGGTAGCGGAACGCCTCCCGATCACGAAAGCCGGACGCGAAGTACTCGTAGACGCCGTCCCCGTACCGCACGTGGGACGCTTCATCCCACGTCACACCGTAGTCGGTGAACGTGAGCGACACGACGGCCAGTGCGATCCCGAACAAGACCACGGACCACCGACCGTAGGAGCTCGAGCGTGAGCTCAAGACGCGACGGCTTCGACCGTGACCTCGAACCCCGCGTCCGAAAGATCGCTTTCGGAAACCTGGAAACGTTCGGCCGAAATGCCACGCGTCGCGAGACCGTCGAGGACGGCTTTGGCGCGCTCCCCTGGCGGTGCCGGGACTTCGAGCGGGCCACGGTGGCCTCGGATCTCGGCGGGAACGTCCGGATGGGCTTCGAGCCAGTTGGCGATGGAATCGAGCACGCGCTCCGCATCGTCGTCGATGGAAGCCTCGCCCCGCCCGAAGACGACCGTCGCGCTCGGTCGTAGGACGTCGTCGAAAGACATGCTCGTCGGCGGAGCCTCGTCCACAATTTCGAGCGAGTAGTTCCCGTCCGTAGCCCAGACCTGGCACCAGGTGTCTCCACAGCCGTCGTTGTCTTGACGGTAGACGACCACCATTTGCTGATCCTCTCCACCGTGCCGCTCGGTCGTCAGTTTGGATTGAGGCACGGGCGCGATTCTGGGACACGCCTCCAACGAGAGGGCCGGCAGGACGGCCGCGACGCTCATGACGACATCCTACCTCACCTTGTCATCGGCCGGGGTTATCTATACCATCGGCGTCACTTCCGTGAAGCGCGTCTCGTTCGGCCTTGCGATCGTCTTGCTCCTCGCCGCGACGCTTCGGCTCTGGGGGCTCGACTACGGCCTACCGCACCCACTCTCCCGCCCAGACGAAGAGCGCATCGTCGGCCGCGCTCAGACGATCTTTGCGACCGGAGACTGGCACCCCGGAAGCTTTTTCTATCCGAGTCTTCTCTTTTATCTGGATACCGCGGCACTCGGGGCCTACTACGGTGTGCAGAAAGCACGGGGACGCTACGCGCGGCCTTTCGACTTCCTGTACGATATCGCCGTCACACGCCCGGGCTTGCACTACCTCATCGGCAGGTGGGTTGGCGCCATCGCCGGTACCCTGACCGTGCTCGTCGTTTTCTTTCTCGGGACGGCGGTCTCTCGAAGCCGGGCCGTGGGCCTCGTCGCCGCTCTCCTTCTCGCGGTGTGCCACCTGCACGTCCGCGAATCCCACTTCGCCACCGTCGATGTCGTGATGACACTCTTCGTCACCGTCTCGCTCCTCTTCGCCGTCCATGCGAGCTCGCGACCGACGACCTTCAACTACGTCCTTGCCGGGCTTTTCGCCGGCCTCGCCGCCTCGACGAAGTACAACGCCGGCTTGGTCATCCTTTCTTTGTTGTCCGCGAGCTACTCCGTCTATCGGGCGTCGATGCTCGACAAACGGAACGTCGCCACCCGCCTCGCCGTCGCGGCGCTCGTTTCCGCCTCCGCCTTCGCCGTCACGTCACCCTACGTCTTGCTCCGCCACGAGGGCTTCCTCGCTAACATGAGCGGACTGAGCGCATTTCTCTACGAGCGTCACGCGGGGCTCGCGCTCTGGGACCACTTGAAGACGACGCTTCCGGCAGGACTCGGTTGGCCCCTGTTCTTGGCGTCGCTCGCCGGGCTCGCCCGCGCGCTGTGGCTTCGACGTCCCGCCGACGTCGTCATGCTCGCGTTCGTCGTCCCCTACTTCGTTCTCGTTTCCGGCGTACGCGTCACCTTTCCGCGCTACATCGTCCCGATCGTTCCCGCGCTCGTCGTCCTCGCCGGGCTCGCCGTCGATTTCGTCCATGGGACCTCGTCCCGCTATCGCTCCGCCGTCCTCGCCGCGGCCGCGCTCGTGCTCGCGGTTCCGACGCTCGTGAGCTCCGTCCGTTACGATCGCATCGCTTCGAAAAAAGACACGCGTGTTCTCGCCGCGGACTGGATCGCGGCGAACGTCACACCCCAGAGCCAGATTCTCGTTTGCCGTGGATACGGAGCCCCGCACGTCAACGAGGATCGAAGAAAGCCCCCCGCTTTCGTGGTCCGCGAGATCGACTGCAACGTCCCCGCTGCCACGGACGACTACCTCGTCACCCACGAGCACGAGCAGCTCGCGAGCTTCTCGAAAATCTCCCCGGCGTTGTCCGGCTGGCTCGACGCGAATGCACGGCTCCTCGCAAGCTTCGATCCGTACCGGGAAGGCAGCAAGACCGAGCCCGTCTTCTACCGCGCCGACGCGTTCTACATTCCAATCGCCGGATACGACGCCGTGGTACGGGGTGGGCCCATCGTCAAGATCTGGAGCTTTGCGCCGAGCCGAGCGATGACGCCGGCGGTTCCGAAGAAGGAATAGGTGGTGGTGACGACTTCGTCGCCCGGGCCGATGCCGAGAGCCATGAGACTCATGAGAAGCGCGTCGGTCCCGGACGAAGCACCCACGCCAGCCCTCACGCCGCAAAGGCCCGCGCCGCTTCGTTCGATCCGCTCGACCTCCTCACCCAGGATATAGCTTCCGGTATCGAAGCACCGCGCCAGGACTTCGTCCCGGATCGCCCGTGCCGGGCTCCGAGATCGACGAGAGGGTTCTTCGACGTCATGGGTTCGTTTCCGGCACCATGATATCCGTTTGAAAGACGCCGGGGCCTGGAATAACACACGCAAGGCACTCGTCGACGTTTTGGGGGACCTCGCGGTCATCCAAAGGTGCCAGATCCATAAACTCCGGAATCTTCGCTCGTACCTTCCCAAGTCTCGTCACGCCTACGTGCTCCAGACGATGAAGGAAGCCTACAAGTGCAAGAGTGCCGACAAGGCGCGCAAGCGACTTCAGGCATTGGTGTCGTAGCTCGAGCGAAACGGCTACGACGAAGCTGCCGGAAGCCTTCGTGAAGGGATGGAAGAGACACTCACGGTCGTGAAGCTCGCGCTGCCCGCCTTACTTCGCCAGTCTCTTGCCACGACGAACGCCATTGAGAATCTCAACGGAACCATTCGCAGAGTATCGAGAAACGTCAAGCGTTGGAAGAGTCCTTCCATGGTTCGCCGATGGACCGCTCTTGGCGTCGTCACCGCGCAGAAAGAGTTCCGGCGTATCAAAGGCTATCGCCATATGGGCGCTCTCGTTCACGCGCTTAGAAGCAAACAGAAATCTCTTGACAGCGATGAGTTTGCTGCCTAAGAGTATTCACAGGTGCCGCCGCTACCCGACCAAATTCAACAGCGGCCGGGACATCCCCGGGAGTAGGGGAGCCACGCGATAACGAAGGCGATCCATTCTCGACCTCGTCCTGTGCCAAAACTCGGCCCTTTTGAAATAGGGGGATGTCCCGCCGGATGTTGAATTTGGGGTAGCGGTGGCTTGTCCTTCGCACAATTCGAACGCGAGGTCACGGCCGAGCGGATCCGCGATAAGGTCGCTGCCTCCAAGCGCAAGGGACTATGGATGGGCGGCCGCGTACCGCTAGGCTATGAGAAGGACGAACGCACGCTGCGCATCAACGAGGCTGAGGCCGAAACGGTCCGGACGCTCTATGCCGTCCTGTCCAAAAACACAAACGAACTCAAGACTGGCGCGCCGGGCCGTTTTGATCGCGTCGTGTCCAAAAATACAAACGAACTCAAGACCGGCGCGCCGGGCCGTCGCCGAGTTTCATCTATCATTATGATGGAGAGCGCAACCATCAAGGGCTTGGCAACGCGTTTGTGTTTTTGGACACGACGGGCGCCCCAGTCCGTCAGGTCCGCCCGCCGCCGGCTCCAGCGCGCGACCGCATCCGGTGTAAGGACCTCGCTGAACGCTCGCGCGCGCTTTCCACCGGCTTCGACGTAAACACGGAACTCGACATCTTCGCCCCGCTCGAGTCTCGTCAGGAGTGCCAAGGAAAATTCGAGTATCGTGCCCGACGGAATCTCAACGGGTAGAGCCAGTTTGGAGCCGACCGGAAAGGTTATCGCTTCGCTGGCCTCGCCCGAAACGGTTACGGACTGAAGGGCGGGTTGATGGTGCGACACCTCGTCGACATCCGCCGTCGCGAGTTCGACAAGATCGAATAACGAAATCGTGTCGTTCATGGCGCTGTCCGGAAGCCCGGCATCCCATTCCCGCAATAGCCAACCAGAAAATCCAGGAAGCGAAGTGCCGCATGTAGAAAGTATCTTAGCCCGATTCGGATGAGCTCCGGCGGTCCGGTTACGCGGCTCGCTGCAACGATCGGAAACGCGCGACGCCTATTGTCTGCGTCTCCGAAAAGGACTCGAATAACATCCGGAAGTATAAATGTTCTAGCGTAAGGAGGAAAACTCGACCGGCTCGAGCGAGATCCAGTCGACGGACATCACGGTGTTCCTGCCCCGGAAGCCCGGGAGCCTTCTTCGCGGCGTCTCGGGATAGAAGAAGAAGAGCTGATTCACTCCAGGAAGGAGCACGCTTTCCGGGACCTCGAGACGATAGGTGGACCAGCCGGCGACGAGGTCGAGCTCGCCCAAAGCGTTGCCGTTGATATCGACGCGCGCCGAGACGGGAAAGTCCTCGACCTCACGTCGGGCGCGAAAGGTGAGCACGTAGTCTTTGGGGTTACGAATCAGAAGCGTAAGCCACGAGCGGCGACCCCGCGACTGCCTGAAACTGATTCGATCCTCGAACTCCGGCACGAACCACCCGTCCCCGACGAGAGGATAGAAGCCCTCGGGCTCCTCACCTAGATCCACGAGCCCGCCGAAGGACCGCGATCCATCATGGAGCCACACGCCTTTCAAGTTATCGTAGAGAACCACCCAGACGGGCGAAGGCATCCATCGGTGCGCACGAAGCAATCGCCTGTACACCAGTTCTACCTGGGCTTCGGCGACTTTGTCGAAGGTCAATGCGTCGTTGCGCGTCGCAACCATCATGCTGTTATAGATGTAGGCGAGCTGCGCGTTCCACATCGCCAGACCGAGCATGGCCCCCCCGATGAGCCACATCGGTCTTCGCCGCAGGGCCGCAATTATCTCGGCCAGCCCCCAGGCGAAGAGCGGCAGCATTCCCAGCATCCGTCGTTGTCCGAATGAGTCCGCGCCCCACCAATCCTGGTTGGAGCTGTTGAATAAGACCTGGACCGCAAAGGCGGCCCATATCGCGAGAACGGCGCGTCTTTGGCTTCGCAGCAGCAACAGCCAGCCCAGGAGCGAGGCCGCGAAAAGCGGCGTCCAGGTCAAGAGTCCATGCCGGGGCGATAACAGAAAATCCACCCACTGAGGCCCACTCTCCGCGAGCCTCCCGTGCGACTGAACGGTCCCGACAAAACCGATGCCGTAGCGTGCGAACCAGATCGACGCCTGTATCACACCCGCGACGGCCGGCCCGGAAAGGAGAGCCCCCAAGCGCCGGGCGATGCCCCGCTCGCGGCTCAGGATCAGGTCGAGAACGGGGATCAGGATGAGCATCCCGTCCTGCACACGAACGAGGGCCATCAATCCCGCCCAGATTCCGGTAATGACCCAGGGACGGATCTCCTCGGTCTCGCGGGCTCGCCACCAACTGAGCGCAAAGGCCGTGACCGTGAAAACGGACACGCCATGCGACATAAAGGGGTTTGCCGTCAAGTAGAAGTAGAAGGGCGTCGCGAACCAGATGCCTGCTGCCGTTACGAACGCAATCGCACGTCCGTAGAGCCTGCGCGTGCCGAGCTCGATCAGCACGATCGCAAGGACCCCATAGAAGAACGTCGACGAGGTGGCCGCACCTTGGTAGTAGGGCGAGAAACCGTCGGTCGACATCTCCACACCAAGAACGGATGCGATCACCGCACTGATGTGGGCCACGCCCATCGCTGGGATCCAGAAGAGGGCCACGCCCACGGGCATTCGGCTCGTGACCTCGCCTCCACTCATGATCGGCGGCGCTCCGAGCCCCGCATAGTCGTTCTCGAAATCGAGATCGAAGTCGAATAAGAGCGACCTGGCCTGGACGTAGTACTCGATGCCGTCCCCACCGACACGGTCGTGGATGGACGGCACCGACCAAAGCGCTACGAGCAGGAGACAAAGGCGCGGGCCGTCCAGCCACGCCTTCTTCACGGGAAGGATCGTCACCACGGCCGCGACCAACGCGACAAAGAGACAGTAGAAGCGCAGCACGTCTGCGGACATTCCGGCCGAGACTGCGACGCGCACCGGCAGCGCGAGTACGGCGAGCACGAGCGTCAATAGTTCGGCTCGGGTCACCAGAAAACTCCCAACGAGCTGGAGGCTCCTCATGAGACGATCTCGTACACAACGACCTCGCCATCACGAAAACGCTCCGGGATCCGCTCGCGATACCGCTCCATCGCCGATTCGAGCTGCCGCCGACGCGGCTCGGGGATCTCCGAGTAGTGGATCACGACGTAGCGCACCGGCGCACGCTCGAGGAGAAAGCGCAAGATTCGGGAGGTTGGGAAGTAACGCAGCCGTCCGACGAGCTCCCAATAATCGTTCGGCCACCAGCCGCTATAGCCGTTTACCAGTGGCTTGAAGTGGGACGTCGAATAGTACATGTAGCTCGATTCGCGAACGATCTCCTCTCCTTCATGAATTGGAAGCACGAGCACCGCGCCGGGAGATTTTGCCGTGGCGAGCCATCGGTGAGCCGCAGGTATCGGGAGCGCCTCCGGTACGACGCGATCCAGCGAGCTCGTTTGGTATTCGAACAACAGAAGCGCGACGAGTCCGACGCCCGCGGCGTTGCGAAAGCGACCAGCGTGGTCGAGTAGAGCCCTTGCGGCGAAGGCGGCAAGCATACTGCCCCCCACGAGCGCCAGGGTCGTGATCCGTGCGGGAACGCGCATGCCGTTGAAGCCGGGGAAGTGGAGTTGGAATAAACGATACGGCAGTGGAATACGTACCCCTAGAGCTCTTGTTTCCGGACCGAGCGAGAGTACGAATCCGACCAACAGGAGAGCAACGCCAAACTGCCAGAAAAGACGGCGCTCACGGGCGCCCGCGACCGCACCCGCGGCGGCGAGCAAAACGGCGACGAAGCCAGGAAACAGAGCTTTCCGACCGCGAGGAAGCCACCGAATGTGGGGCGCGTCGTTGAATGCGCTCGGTGTCAGGTACTCGGAGGGCGTCGCCGAGTAATGCACCGTATCCTCGTAGCGCCGATAGAAGCCACGATCGCGGTTTCGCTCGTACGGAATAAAGAATGGCAAAGCCACGACGCCGACGCAGATGGCTCCGAGAACGAGTTGCATAGCCGTGCTTTTCGTGAGACGCGCATCCGGCAGCGAGCGAGTTGACTGCGGAGTGGAAGAGGCCCTGGCGGTTTCGAGGCAAAGCAGAACGCCGAATAGAAGCACCGCGATCACCAGGTACATTGCGTAGTAGTTGCACGACAGGATCTGGAGCAGCGAGAAAATGACGACTCCTCCGAGCCAGCCCAGTCCGCCTCCCCGCAGAAATCGATAAAGACACCAAAAGACGAACGGAAACCATTGGTAGGTGAGCAATTGGAGCTGAACTAAGTGCTGAAAGCGATAGGGCGCCGCGAGGAAGATCGTTCCCGCCACCAACGCCGCCCAGCCGTTCTTGGTCAGCTCACGAGTGAGCAGGAACATCCCGAGGCCCGATAGGACGAAGGAGCCGAAAAAGGCGACGTTGTAGGTGAGGACGAGGTTGTTCGTTGCCCAAAAGACCGGCCCTACGAGCACGGTGATGCCCATCATATGCTCGGAATAGGCGAGCGTGTCGGGGCGAGGCGCGAAGATATTCGCGTCGAACAGAGAAAATGGATCGCGCGGCAGGATGTGAAAATTCCAGGCGAGTGCCCACGCGTTGAGGAGCGAATCGGGGCTCGAGCTCAGCCCTGAGCCGAACCGTGGAGCGAGTGGCCACGTGAGCCACACGGAAACGGCCACGAAGAATCCGACGGCCGCGAGCGCGGATCCTCTTTTGTCACCCTGGGGCGCGGTGCTCGACACGGTCTCTATGTTCCAGTTCATGGTTCCATTGAGGCGCGATTTCTCGTCACGCGCACGAGCTGACAGAAGATGTTGCAGATCGAGGACCAGACAGGCTCTCTCGGTGTCGGTCTCGAAGCGGACATTCTGGTCGTCGAGTGCAATCTCTTCGAGCATATCCGCACCATCCAGGACCGCGCATGATCATCAGTAACGGCGAGATCGTGCGGAAGCGTTTCTGAGCTCAATTGCGGCGCCGGGGGATCGCCACTCTCAGCGGGGCACCTTCTCCCGTTTCGGGGTCCAGCGCTTCCCGTCCTGTGCCAAAACTCGGCCCTTTTGAAATAGGCCATAAATCAGCAACTTAGCACACTGGCAAAAATTATTTCCCATTCTTGGATGGACGCAATGTGTAGTTCCACTTCGGCAGCGAAGTGGGTCGTTGGATGTGTCCCGAGGTTCGTGGAAAAAGAACGGCACCCTCCACTCCGTCATCAGGGTATCAGATCAGGCGGCAAACCTCCGCGTGTTCGAGAACCTTGCTCAGACGTTGGCAGCCGTCGATGCGCCGTAGTTGAATCTGGCCAGAGGCCGATAAGCCCAAACAGCAAAGCGACCGCGGACTCCTCGCTGGAGAACGACGCTTGGGTTTTCGTCCGACGTCGAAACTCGCGGTTGAGATTCTCCAGAGCATTGGTCGTTCGAATCGATTTCCACATGGCACTAGGAAATTCGTAGAAGGTCAGCAGCTGATTACCGGCCTCCTCTAGGCTTCGGACGACGGCCGGCGCGAGAGGCGTCCATTTGGCGACGAGCTCGTCATAGGCTTTGCGAGCATCGATCCCGTTCTTGGCGTAGACGATCCGGTTGTAGTCACGCCGGAGCTCACGGCGTGCGTGCGCCGGGCAATGTTCGAGCAAGTTGGCGCGCTTGTGCTCGGTACATCGCTGCAACCGGCACCCCGGCCACTTCTCCAGCGCTTTCGTCAGCCCCTTGTGGCCGTCGCTGATCACTAGCTTGGGAGCCCGGAGTCCTCGAGCCTGGAGTCCCTCCAGCACGGAGCCCCAATGCGTCGAGGCTTCGCTCACCGCCACACGCAATGACAACAGACGTTTCTGCCCGTCTGGCGCGACCCCGTCCTGTGCCAAAACTCGGCCCTTTTTAAAAGAGCCTCTCCTGCCATTTCAGTGGATCCTCTCGAGGGTGAGACCGCCACAGTTTAGGTAGACGAGACTGATGAGAGCTTCGGCAGAGTGGAGTCCAAAGCTGCGGTGGCTCAGCAGCCGGATTTTGTTGTTCATTCCTTGGAGTCGGCCGTTGCTGAGTCTCCACGTGACCCACGCGATGACGCCATCGAAGTGGCTGCGGATCATCTTCGCCGCGCGTTTGACGGGCTCTATCCTCGAGCTCATAGCGCGCCGCAGCCATCCTCGGAGAAACTTCTTGGCCCATGTCTCGGTTTTGTAGGTGTAGAGGTCCATGAAGTCGTCGCGCAGAAGCATGGCGCGGTAGAGGCGACGATTAGCTCGCACCTGCTCGCGGAGCACCCGTTTGTCTTTCGCGCTGCGGTTGTGTTTGGCCTTGAGAAGGGGAAACTTGGTGTTCTTGAGGTTGCGTCGGGCAGTCCCTTTGAGCTCGCGCACCAGCTCGCGCCGGGTCTTATCCACGGCCTCGTTCAGATGCTTGACGATGTGGAAGCGGTCAAAGATCACCCGTGCCTGAGGAGCCTTTTTGCCGACGACAGTTATGTACGGCTCCCACATGTCCATGCTGACCGCTTCGAGCTCCGCGGCTCTTTGTGGTCCGAGCTTGCGGAAAAACCGCAGCAGCGTCTTGGCCTTGCGCTCCTTTCCCGCCCAGACGACCCGGCCGCTGAGATGGTCTATTACCACTGTTAAGTACTTGTGGCGTTTGCGGTAGCTGATCTCGTCCATCCCAATCACCCGCAATCCATCGAGCTCGCGCCGCTCATCCCGCTGCTCGGCAACCACTCGCTGGATGATCCGTCGCACCGAACGCCACGTCACTCGGAAATAGTTCGCTACGGCGCTGACGTCCGTCCTCTGTGCCAGCCACGCTACCTCTTGCTCGAAGCTTTTGGTAAAGCGGCTTCCCTTGTCGGCCCAAGGCACCTTTTCTCTGACCACTCCACACCGCCGACATACCACTCGTCGGATCGAGTAGCGAAGATAGGTCCGGACTCCGAACAGGTCCAAGTGCCGCCAGTAGCGATTGTAGCGATCTTTGTTCTTGCGGACCTTTCGTCCGCAAATCCCGCACAGAGGCTTCCTCCTCCGTGGTACTACATCCACCACCACTCTGGCTTTGTCCGCCTGGAAGTGGAAACCTCGGACCCACAGGCCTTGCAATCCGATGAGCTTGTTGACTAACGTAGTAACGCGCATCGCGGGAACGCTCTTTTCTCTTTCGGAAAAAAAGATTCTAGCGTTCTCGCCGATGCGCATCTACACATGGCTTACCCTCTCAACCCACGGGCCTCACCAAATGCCACTGCCCCTCAGCGGGAGACGAGGCTGTGGGAAACGCCCCCACGGTTCTGGTCGTTCAGACCTTGCTCACGACTGAGTTCTCTTCGAAGCCTGGAAGGGCGTTTTCCATAGCCTCCACTAATCGAGCCCCCCCTTCCTTATTCCATATGAATTAATCTTTCTTGTATATATATCAGGAGGGGCCTGTGGGCGCTCGTGGGAAACGCGAAGCGTTTTCCAAGCGATTGTGGAAAACGCCGCTCCACGTTTGTACGTGCTCACAACCTTTCCCTAAACGCCTCTCTCGCCCGGAGTTTCCGGCGTTTTCCACAATCGCGGCAGCGTCCATAGGCCATGCCCTCCAACACAAATCAGATCCCCCGAAACGACAGGAGAACCGTATTTTTGGACACGACGGCCTTGAGGAAGGTGCTCCACGACATGCTCTTGCCCCGCTCCGGAGCCGACGCGATACCGTGCTCGGCGAGGAGCCTCTTGATGGTGTTGCGTCCAAGTTCATGTCCTAGGTTCTTGAGTGCGCCCCGCAGGCGCGTATATCCCCACGTCGGGTTCTCTCTCGCCACGCGTACAATGAGCTCACGGATATCCTTCGCCGTCGGAGGTCGGCCTGGGCTCCGGTTCTTGCTGCCATCGTACTTGGCTGCGATGAGGTAGCGGTACCAGCGCAGAAGCGTAGCGGGTGTGGCAACGGACGCAATCTGGGCCAGCGCCTCGCGGCCTAAAGCCTGGGACTTGACGGCGAGCCTACGCCGGTCGTCGTCAGAGAGCTTGAGACGCTTGCCCCGAAGCCCGGCGCTCGGGCCGCCGTAGCCGCCCAGGCCGAGGCTGCGCCCCACCGACAGGCCGACCGTGAGCGGACCCCGCCTGTAGTCGGCCCCGAGCATCGTCGTGCGCATGTCGCCGTTGAGCGACAGCGCCCCCTCCATGCCCCCGAAGTACGACCGGGAGCTGCGGCTCCATACCGACACGACCCCGCCGTGCTGCTCGCGGTTCAGCTCGAACTCCGAGTTGGAGAACAGGTCGCCGCCCGGCAGGAACGAGCCGAATCCGCCGCCGTGCACGCTGCCCGATGGCCCGTAGTCCGTCATGGCGGCCGCGCCGCCGGCGCCGCGGGAGCGAGGCTTCCGGGCGCGGTTCGCCGGCCGGGAATTCCGGCCGGGCATGGAACGGGACTTCGCGCTCGGCTTCCTGTCGCAGTTCGGGCAGCCGATGGGCGCAACCGCGATGGGCGCGAACCCGGTGGGCGCCGCATCAATGAGCGCTGCCTCGATGGGTGCGTCCCCGATGGGAGCACGCCCGTCCGGCCACGGCGCCGCCATCCGCTGCTCGACGTGCTCGACCACCTGCTCGGCCGTCGCCCGCCCGAACCGCGCCAGCAGCGCCGCCGGCATCAGGTCCGCGTTCTCGATCGTCCCGGTCGCCTCGGCGTCCTCCAGCCACGCCCCCGCCGCGTTCGACAGTGCGAGCACGAACGTCTCCTCGCCCTCGTCGTGCGCGTCGTCGAGCACCGTGACCTCGATGGTCTTGCTCGACTCGCCCGCCTGGAACGTCAGCGTGCCGCTCGCCGCCCTGTAGTCCTCGCCCGCCTGCGCGCTGCCGTGTGCCTTCTATTTATTCATCCGGGCGCCCCAAACTTGATTAGTCTCCGGTCTGCCGGCACCATGCCTGCTTGATTTCGTCGTTTGGTCGCGCTCTCATCTCCGCCTTCAAGGCTCGTCGCGAGCTGGCTCTCGACAATGTCGCTCTTCGGCAGCAGCTCGCCGGCCTCCCCCGTTCGGTGAAACGGCCGCGGCTCTCGAACGTCGACCGCGGGTTTTGGGTAACTGTAGAGCCTAAGGGCCCTTGGCCCAGTCGCTAAGGACCGTGGCAGAAATTATTTCCCATTCTTGGATGGACGCAACGTGTAGTTCCACTTCGGCAGGGAAGAGGATTTTTTGATGTTGAGTAGCGCCATCGCAGGGTCCGAGATTTTGATGCCCTTAGGATACTGCTTCTTGACGAGACGGGCGTTAACCTTGAGCCCAGTTTTGGTCTTGGTGGTCCGTATGAAGTTCAGGATGGTTTCGTAGCTATCGAGCGGCCGGCCCGCCCAATTCTTGCTAATCTCGCTGAACAGGCGGTGCTCGATTGGGTTCCACTTGGACGCACCTGGTGGATAGTGTGCGACCGTGACGTCCAAACCGTGCTCGTTGCACAGCTTGTGCTGGATGCCGTGTTTCCATGCACGGCGGGTTGCGCCGTTGCTTCCGCCAGTGTCAGCTACGACAAGTAAATGTTTGCGGCCGGGAAAACGCTTCTGACCTTCAGAGCGCCACCACTTCTCGATGCATTCGACTGCGAATTGCGACGTGTCGTAAGACGTTCCGACATACACGGTGCCTCGATTACTCTGGAGATCATAGATGCCGTATGGGATTGCGACCCCATCTGCCATGGAGCGAAAGTCGTGGTCGTTGACGGCATCGCTCTTTTGAGCCCAGACGCGTCCTGGGTTCTTGAAGCGTCCGACCAACTCTTTCTTCTTGGTGTCGACACTCAATATGGGATTGCCACGTCGGCTAAAGCGCTCCCGTAGCTGTGTGATGTTGGCGAACTGGGCGTCGCGAGTTGGAGGAGAGCCATTCGAGATCTTCTTTTTGTTGGTCCGGAGTGAGAAGTTCATCTGTTTAAGCAGCTTCGCGACGGTTTTGCGACTGACGCGAATGCCCAAGGCCGAGAGTTCGGCAGCTATTTTTTTCGTGGTCTTGCGAGTCCATCTCAGACCGCTGACGGGATCGCCAGCGACCTCGTACTTCATAAGTTCTTCGATCGCCGCGATGACTTCTGGCGTTTTTTTTCGACAGCTTTGCGGCCGGCACCCGCTTTTCGGACCCGCTCCACATTCACATCATGCTCAAGTAGCTCGCGACGGCCCCGAGCCACAGTGCTAACGTCGAGCCCGAGGATCTCCGCCATCTGGCGGTCACCGCCATAACCTAACTTGAGAGATTCAAGCCCCGCATACACACGCCTTTCTCTCTCATCGAGCAGGCTAAAGAAAAGGATGATGGCTGCTTTGAGCTCATCGGGTAGGACGTCTTGAGCAGCAATACTCTTGGACACAGAGGGTTGCGCTTCCCAAACACGTCGGCTGGCTATTTGCTGTTCACGAATGCTCCTCTTCGGAGAGAAGTAGACATTGCGATTTCTAATCCGAGTGCGGCGAAGTCTTTTCTCCCAGGCCAATTTCGGCAGCACATCTTTGGTCCCAACCCTAACAATGGCATCAAGCTCCTCCACCGCGTAGCCAGCCTCGGAGGCGTTCACCAGTCCTTCGGCCGTGGCGACGAGTGTCCCTCGACTTGAAAAGCCGACGGACCGAATCCACCACAAGCCGTTCTCATCAAACTCCGCGAGCTCTCGGAGCGTGTAGAAACGTCCACGGTGCGAATAGCTGGTGCAGTAGTCGAGCTCTCTCAGTTTCCGGAACACCGTCAGGTCAGCGACAGTCCCCACTGTCTTCTTGAGCATGTCCATGGTGGCGATGAGACGTTTGGCAAACAACCCCCGCAGGCGGTCAATGTCAGAGTTACGAATCATAATTCGTAACTCTAACACACAATGACCTACGTCTCCAGGGGCAAGCTCTCAAAGAGCTGCAAATAGCTCCATTTGACGCGGTCCCGCCAGGCGATCCGCTTCCCGCCGGCTCGGATCGTTATCCCTGCAGCAGATGAATTACGACAAAGACTTGGTAGTTATTCTTGCCCCGACCCTAAGGGCCCTTGGCCCAGTCGCTAAGCTGCTGATTTATGGTCTATTTCAAAAGGGCTGAGTTTTGGCACAGGACGAGAGTTCGATGACAACGAGCACATAGTAGGTCACGAGCCGGTGCTTCCGCCATCAAGTGTTGCTACGCGGCTGCGGGCAGTGGTTCAGGTGCGGAAGAGACCGGGTTGCGCGCCCCAGTGAGCAGGAAAACCTCGATCCGCGACCACAAAGGAATCGTCGTCGCCAAGAAGATGTCTCGAAAGGTGAGCCGTCGAATGGTCAGACCGGCCTGCATAGCCGGAGTTCGGATCTCACGTCCGAACTTCAGAGCTCCGTGCGGTCGGACGAAGTTGTAATAGCAACGGAGCAACTCCAGGTGCTCATCGAGCCTCTCCGTCGAGCGAGCGTGGGAAAGCGTTCGTCTCGAAAGGTATGCCGAGCTTTGCCGGATGGTCAGATTCAACCGCTCGATGAACGACGTGTTCAATGTCGAGGAGTCCTCGGAGTTATTGAGCGCGTCTTCGAATCGCCACGCGGCTCCGTGCAGCGCTCTGCGTTCGACCTTGATGATGCGATCGTTCCTGCGCGTTTTGAGGACTTGGCCGTAAAGACACGCTGGCCCGAAGAAGCGACGGATGACCCTCTGGTAGAATTCGAATCCATCCGTAACGATCAGGGGAAGACGCCCGAAATTCATCCGCTTCGAAAGGTCGCGAAACAGAGCGTGAGTGTTCCGGTAGCTTCGCCTTCCCGTCACCGTCGATGGCCAGAGCCGAGACCAGACCTCGATCGTAACGAAGACCCAACTCGGCGTCTTCTTGTTGCCCGCGAACGTGCGAATCTCGTCGGCTTGAAGCTCTTCGGCAGCGAAGCCAGCGATCCTTGTGTGGTTGAATCGACGACACACTTGGGCTGCCTTCTCAAGCCAGCGGGCGACGGTGTTCCAGGCAATCCCTTCGATCCGGGAAATCGAGGAAATGCTGACACCCTCGACTCTGAGAGCGATGACCCCGTCGAAAGTAGCTCTTCGATGTTGGAGACGGTAGTAGGGCGTGCCTTTCGTCGAGGAGGACGTCTTTCCGCACTCGCCGCACCGGTATCGACGGCGTTTCCCAGACCTGGTTCGGTAGAATCCGTGGCGAACGATGTTTCCGGAACTGACTTTGCCCCGCAACGGACATGCGAGATTGAAACATCTGCTATTCTTCACTTCGGCTCGGCCCTGACGATGAGAGAACTGTGTCTTCGGAAATCAGGCTCAAACTCTAGCACGCGAGCGGGTTACGCGGCGGCCACCAACACTTGATGGCGGAAGCACCGCCGCGACGCCGCATAGGAGTTCGGGCGCGCCAGTTGGACGGAACGGATGGTCTGGAGGAGAGGTCTGCTCGGGAGCGCCTATCGCAGAGCCAGTGCCGCGTCGGCTGGTCTCCGCGAATCTCGAGAACGCCTCCAGGATTCGAGCTTTCGGCTCCGTTCGCATTTTCGAACACGACGGGGTGCCGAGTGTCCAATTTTCGTCCGCCACAAATGTGCAATTTACAGCCGCCGCTAACACCCCAACTTCAAAATGCTACAATTCTTGTCGGCGGGTCAATCGTGCCGACGGCACCAGCTGGCCCTCGTAACGTGATGATGGAGAGACGAATCGGCACGCTTGTCCTGATGCTGCTAGCATTTGGCGCAGCTTGCAGCGACTCATCGAGAGAGAGCGCTGTTTCCCTTCTCGCTCCTTCTCAGCCTTCCAGGGAAGTGGAGTTGGAAGGAAAGTCCCGAACAGCGTTTGACGGATCGAGGTGGGTGTCCCCGCTAAAGGTACCGCAGAACGCCGTGCTCCAGTTCTCGATGGCCGTGTTAGGCACACCCAGTGCCGGTCTACTTGCGACAGAGTTCCTGATCGAGATCGAAGTCGATAGCAAGCGGAGGCGCGCGTTCCGCGAGACCCTTGCTGCACAGGGGGGGAATCGTTGGAACGACCGCATGATTGATCTCACTCCGTGGGAGGGGAGAGCGGTCTCGCTGATCTTCACGGCGCGGCCTGTGCTGGACGCCTCGGGCGTGGTGCATCGGCAGTCACTGGTTCCGGTTTGGGGCGATCCGGTTCTTGCGAGCGTGCCTGCGAACGCCAGGTTGGGGCAATCGGTCGAGCTCTTCAATGATTGGCATCGCCGACCCGGCCGGACGCACTCAGTAGGCGATACGAAGTTCAGCCACGACCGCGGCTTCTATGAGACCCCTTTCGAAGTGATCCTCACCACCGCCACTCCCGACGCAACGATCGTCTATACCACCGACGGCAGTAAGCCGAGCGTGAGTCATGGAATCGTTGGCAACAAGGTTCTTGTGGACAAAACGACCGTCCTTCGAGTCATGGCGTACAAACCTGGTGCGACGAGCACGAACGTCGACACCCATACCTATATATTTCCGACCACGGTGAAGGAGCAGGCGACTCCGCCATTCGATTATCCGGCCCCGTTTCGCTCCTTCAATATGACTCCGTACGCAGATCTCGACGTCGGGATCGATCTCGATGTCGTGAATACGAGCAACCAGCGGGAGTTCGTGGAAGGACTGACGTCGATTCCCACCCTCTCCATTGTCATGGACGTGGACCATCTCTTTAATGAGAGCCAAGGGCTCTACTTTGGAAAGGGTCCACTGACCCGTCCCACCTCGGTTGAGCTCCTCTATCCCAGCAAGTTTTCCCACTTCGAGGGCTTTCAGGTCGATTGCGGAGTTAGAAGGCATAGTTGGTCGCATCCCAAGGAAAAGAACTCGTTCCGCCTGGTCTTCAGCAAAGATTTCGGTCCAGGAATGTTGAGATACCCTTTTTTCGAGAGTGCCGTGCATCATGCCGAATCTGCAGTGAAAGAGTTCAATACCATCGTTCTTCGGGCAGGGGGGGAAGAAAACTGGTCGAGAGGCAGGATCCTCGTCCGGCCGGGAGTGAGCGAATTGGCGGTCTATGTCCGCGACCAACACGCTCGAGACTCGCAGCTTTCTTTGAGCGGTACGGCTGCGCACGGCATTTTCGTGCATCTCTATCTGAACGGGATTTACTGGGGCGTATATAACGCGGTGGAGCGTCCGGATCGGCGTTTTCTCGCTTCGTACTATGGTGGTGACTCGGCTGACTGGTTTGCTATCAACCATTCCGGCGTAGTCGGCAAGCCGAACTACCCGCGCTGGTATGTCACCATGTACCGTTATGCGCGTAAGCATGACCTCTCGGAGCCTGCAAAGTACCGGGAGATGAAAACCCTATTGAATACGGCCCAGTTTAGCGACTACATCCTGCTGAATTGGTTTTCCGGTACGGGAGATTGGGGAGAACGAAATTGGTATGGAGGGATTCGGATTCACCCTCCCGGTGCCGGATTGTATTTCTGCTGGGATTCGGAGAATACCTACGGGCCTTGCTGACAAAGTTGGGCATGCGGGGGCTTGGGTTCCACCCAAGTTCGTATCGGGCGGAACGTCCGTGCTACACCAACTATGGATGGCTTTGGCGGACAGCCCAGAGTTCCGGCTGGAGTTCGCGGATCGCGTCTATCGTGCCTGCTACAATGGCGGTCCCCTCGCGGACCATATAAACCAAACCAATTTTCGAAAGCTAGCGGACTACGTGGAAGCGGCGATGTTTTGTGAGTCGGCCCGCTGGGGCGATGCGGGCCCCGGAAGGGAGAATCGTCCCCGCACGCGGGATGTGCATTGGAAGCGGGCGCGGGACTATGTTCTAGACTTGATGGACGGAAACGTGGAAAGGTTCATTCGAGAGCTTCGGGACCATGATTACTATCCCACCCTCGACCCGCCGGTGTTCGAACGAGCTTCTGACAGCGTCACTATCCGACGCCCGGCGGGAGCGGAAAGGGTCTACTACACCCTTGATGGAAGCGACCCACGAAACCCCACAGCACACAGTTTCAGCGAAGCTATTTCGACAATTCCTTTCTCTCCCAATCTCAAGGGACGTTCACGGCGGGGCGACGAGTGGAGTGCTCTGAACGAATACAGGACTTGGGAACGAGATTAACCGTACAGCGATTCGATATCGGCGAGGTCGGCTTTAGTGGTGTCGTTTATCACTTTAATCCGTAATCCACCGCGATGAAATATCAAGAACGTCCACCACTCCATGAGGGTACGGGAGTGCTCGACGGCGTCAAGGGTTCGCTCGCTACGCGCCCTTGACCCCGTCCTGTGCCAAAACTCGGCCCTTTTGAAATAGGCCATAAATCAGCAGCTTAGAGTCTGTGTTTGCGACCGGGCCAAGGGCCGTAGGCTTTACAATCGTCTGGCCCGAGGGTGTTATCTTCAGCTCCATGATGACGTACCACGTGCAATTCCTACTGCTCGTTGTGGCTGGCTGGGTCAACCGCCAGCAGCAGGATATGATCGACTACCTGCAAGAGGAGAACCGTGTGCTCCGAGCCGGGCTTCGGGGCAAGCGTCTCAAGCTCTCTGACGACGACCGGCGTAGGCTCGCCGTCAAGGCCCAGGCTTTAGGCCGCGAGGCGTGGCTCAGATTGCGTCCGTTGCCACACCCGCTACGCTTCTGCGTTGGTACCGCTGCCTCATCGCAGCCAAGTACGATGGCAGCAAGAACCGGAGTCCAGGCCGACCTCCGACGGCGAAGGACATCCGTGAGCTCATTGTGCGCGTGGCGCGGGAGAACCCGACGTGGGGATATACGCGCCTGCGAGGCGCACTCAAGAACCTAGGACATGAACTCGGACGCAACACTATCAAGAGGATCCTCGCCGACCACGGTATCGCGCCGGCCCCGGAGCGGGGCAAGAGCATGTCGTGGAGCACCTTCATCAAGGCTCATTGGGGCGCCATCGCTGCGACAGACCTGTTCACCGTCGAGGTTGTGAACCCGTTCGGGCTCGTCCGCTACCATGTCCTGTTTGTCATCGATATCGCCACTCGCTGCGTGTGCATCGGTGGGATAACGTCGGACCCAAACGGGGAGTGGATGAAGCAGGTGGCAAGAAACCTCACTGATATGTGGGATGGTTTCCTCCTTGGCAAGCGATACCTCATCCACGACCGAGACCCACTATTCACCGAGGCGGTACGTGGGCTCTTGAGAGATTCAGGCGTGAAGCCCCTCCGCCTTCCCGCCAATAGTCCGAATCTGAACGCATACGCGGAAAGATTCGTTCTCTCCATACGTCGAGAGTGTCTCGACCGCTTCGTACCTCTCAGTGAGCGACACCTGCGGACAGCGATAACCGAATACGTAGTGCACTATCACACAGAACGGAACCACCAAGGTCTCGGCAACGAGCTCCTCACACCTCTGCCGGCAAGCGCGAATGACGCTGGCCCCATCGTGTCGCGAGAGCGACTTGGGGGCATTCTCAACTACTACTGCCGTGCCGCGTAGATTGTCGCCGGCGACGGTAGCCCCTTGGTAGGCCCGCTCGGCGTAGCGTGAAAACAGCTTCAGGCACACGCTTCGATATTCGCTCTCGACTAGGAGGTCATCTGCATGGTGACGACCCGCCCGCCCAAGACGATTGTAAAGCCCACGGCCCTTGGCCCGGTCGCAAACACAGACACTAAGTTGCTGATTTATCGTCTATTTCAAAAGGGCCGAGTTTTGGCACAGGACGGGAGCGGTCCAGCAGGTAGCCCAGCTTGAGCGTCTTCGGCTGCGTGGACAGACGCAGCACGTCGAAGCCGGAGCAGGCCACTATCTCTGTCGCACTGTTTCGCGTGAAGTAGTGGAGATGCATCCGCATGAACCAAGGCCAACGGGCGCGAAAGAGGCGCGCTCCGAGACCCCCCATGTTGACGGTCGTGAAGCAGAAAAGCCCGCCGGGTGCCAGCAACTCGGCGACCCGGGCGACCGCGCCCACCGGGTCCGTCAGGTGCTCCCAGACATCCCACGAGACGACAACGTCGAAGTGCCCGTTCGAGCGGTACTCTTCGAGCGTTCCGTTGAACACGTCGAGTCCGTTCGCCTGCGCCTGCTCGGCCGCCCAGCGCGAGGGCTCGATGCCCACCGCCTTCCAGCCACACTCGCGTGCCTCTTCGAGGAAGAGCCCCACCGAGGCGCCTATCTCGAGCAGTCGGCCAGGTGGCCCGGTGAAAGGATAGCGCTCGATCGCCTTCAGAGACTCTCTGAAGGTGGCGCGCCGCTCCTGCTCGGAGGTGAAGTAGTCGGGGTCCTCGACGTCCCGGTACAAGTCGGCGAGCTCCGATGAAGAGACCGGAGGAATCGAACGCGCAAGCCCGCAGGGCCGGCAGGTGTAGATGTCGTCGTGGAGGGCGAGGTGCGGGCTCGTACAGGCGACTTCGCTGCAGGCGATCGCGTCACCGTTGGGCACGTTCGACGGGTAGAGAAGGTGGGTCCCACCACCACAGAGCAGGCAAAGGGGTCCTTCAGAGACTGAGGGCATCCGAGCGTTCCGTGAGCTCTCGCTGGAGGCGCTCGCGGTCCTGCAGGTTCCGGTAAAGCGCTCCGAAGGTCGAGAGGATGTAGCGAATGGAACTGAGGACGTCCACCGACGAGGAGTCCTCGGCGTAGCGGGTAGGGATGGCCATTTCCTCGATGCGGAATCGAAGCAGCACGGCCTGGATGACCATCTCCGAGTCGAAAACGAACCGATCGGAAAACTGCTGGTAGTCGATGAGTTCGAGGAAGCGCCGGGAGTAGGCTTTCATGCCGCTGTGCAGCTCTGAGAAATCGGTACCTAGAAAGTAGTTCTCCACGGCGGGCGTGAAACGGTTGCCAACGTAGCGATAAAAGGGCATTCCGCCGTCCATCGGCCGCCCGCCGTCTGCGAAACGGGAGCCGAAAGTGAAATCGGCTCGGCCCTCGACGATGGGCTCGATGAGCGCCGGAACCCGGTGAGGGGCGTATTGGTAATCGGGGTGCAATAGAACGACGATGTCGGCCCCCTCTTCGAGAGCCCAGTCGTAGCAGGTCTTCTGATTGCCACCGTAGCCGCGGTTGGCGGGATGCCGTCTCGTCTTCAGGCCAAGGGAACGGGCGACCGCCACCGTATCGTCGGGGCTCGCGTCGTCCACGACGAGCGTGTCGTCGAAGCAGTCGGGGGGGATCTCCCGGCACGTTTTCTCCAGGGTTCGTGCCGCCCGGTAGGCGGGCATCGTAATGATGACTTTCACGTTAGACCTTATTCCGGCCGGCGATGTTAGCGCAGCACACCATCGGACACAAGGATGCTTCGACCGGCCAAGGTCCAGAGGTTCTCACAGCTCCGAGTTGAGCTCTTGTCAACAGGTGTGTAAAAAAGTTGGGTCTACGCGGATTCGTGTGGGTTGAAGACGGCATTTCTGGGTAATGGCGGAAGGAATGCCGCCACGATCTTCAGCTTGAGATATTCCTCGTCGCGATAGCCGTAGGCGCGTCGTTGCAGCACACGGATTTTGTTGTTGACCCCTTCAACTAGGAGGCGCAGACGTTCCATCTCGGCCACCGCCTTGTCCGGCACAGCTTGCCCACATGCGTCGCAAAACGCTGGGTGTAGCGCGAGTTGTTCGCCAGCCAGTCTAGGTGTTCTACATGCAAACCGCCGCACCCAGAACAGTTGACGCGCCAACGCTCGTATTCCAGATAGATCCGCCAGCCTGCCAACGACAGGTCGCGGACCCGGCACACTTGCTTGTCATAGCGCCCCCGGCACCGTTGCCCACAGTAAGAGCACACAGCTGTTTTTTTCGCCTCTTGAGCTGGATGACGCGGGCGTATCGGTCACCGAATAGACCCTTCAATCCGGCACACCACGAAACCTGGCAGCGCAAACAGCGAGCGGATCGACTGGGAATTTTTCACTCGGTTAGCCTATCCTCAAAATGGACCACCTTTCAGCACCTGATGAAGTACTCGATACCTTTTCCACACAATGAGTTACACTGTTTTTCCGTCAGAACTTACCCACACGAATCCGCGTAGACCCAAAAAGTTTAGGCAGCAGCAACCTTCGACGACTCCGTTACCCTCTCTCCACCTTCGAATCGAACGCCCAGGTAGGTACTTTCGAGATTACGGCCTCTCCCTAAAGCTCCGGCTGGATCGGGACGATAGGAAAGGGCGGTACAAGCTTAATCACGGTTGGCCGGAGCGATCGGCCACCATCAAAGGTGAAGCGTAAGTCTCCAAGTAGCTTCTGTGCTTGTTCACACCAAAGACGGCGAGGCTTGCACTCAACACCACCGCCGCGATGAAACCGGCGCGGCCGCGACGGGAGAGCTCGGCCAGCGTGAGCCCCGAAAGCATCGCGATCCAGGGTCCGACGAAGGTGATCTCCTTTAGGTCCTTGAACGTTCCCCCGCCAAACGCCCTCAAGCTGAGCAGCAAGACGAAAGCGAGTCCGTAAACGACGAGGAAGCGATATCCCGCCGTCGTCGTGCGCCGCCGCGCAAGGGCGAGACCGACGAGAGCGAGCGCCGGGTACAGATAGCCGTAAAACAATGGGATACGTGACAGCGCCGCGAGAGGCGGCGTTCCCGATCCCGATGCGCTGACTCCTGCACTGCCGGCCATCAACGCCGGGAGCATCTCCGTCGCAAAAGCCCAAACGAAAGGCCGATAGAGGCCGAGGATGGTGAGGGTGCCCGTCACGAGAAGCACGCCGAGTAGGCGAAAGGTGAGCCGCCTATCGAAGAGCGCAAAGATGCCCATGAAAGCCGCAAGGCTGAAATAGCTCGACGTATATTCGAGAAAGCTCGCAAGCGTCGCGCCACCGACGGCGGCGAAACGTTTCGAGCTCTCCGGCTTCAATGAAAGCAGGAGCACCGCCGACATCACAAGAAGGTCGAGAAAGTGCCCGACCACGGTCGCGTGCAGCGCGAGGACGAGACGGCTGAACAAAGGCGGCAAGAAGGCCGAGAAAAACGCCGCGGCGATCGCGACGCGCGCATCGAAAAGCGTTGTCGCGAGCCAAAAAACGGCAAGAACCTGGAGCGATGCGGCGGCAAGACCGAACAGGCGCACGCCGTCTTCCACAGCGCCCGGCGTCGGTAGGAAAGTGAACGGAAGAAAATAGAGCGGAGAATAAGGAAACGCGTAGTCCTTCCCGCCGACGGTGCGGGGATAGCCAACACCCGTCCGCTCCTGTGTAGCGACCCCTCGCTCCGCCATGGTTCCTGTCATTTCTGGATAGATGCCCACGTAGCGGCGCATGTTGGCCACGTCGGGATAGAACGTGACTGGATGGAACAGGCCCGCGCCCTTCACCAAGAAGCCGAGCACGAAAATCGCGAGAGCCCACCGGCCAGAATCTCGCCTCCGTAACCACCAAGCCGCGAACAACGACAACACGATGGCGGCAGGAGCGATTTTCTGGATTGCAAAGGCGAAGCTGAAAGGGTCGAGACCTGCCCAGATAGCCGTCGTTACGATCCAGGGAAGTACGAGAACGAACGCGAGCAGCCGATCGAAGCCAGCGACGCGAAAGAGAACGAAGAGAAACGTCGTCGAGAACCCCGGAAGCCAAAGGGCCCAACCACGCGCTCGGACCCGCGCGCGCTCTCCGGTCTCGAGAGCGACCCAGTCGAGCCTCAGGCCGAGATTCTGGCGCTCGTGGGAGTCCACTTTGAAGTGGATCGAGACCGGCGTCTCCGAGACGGCAGCGAGCGTCACATGCCTGAGGCGCGTCTGGCCGCCCCGGCTTTCGAACATGTCGATGAGCTGTTCGTCGAGATAGACCTCGGAGATAGCGGTTTCTGGAAACACGCGCCAAAAACGATAGGAAAGCTCGAGCGGCCCACCTTCGACGGTGACAGGAAGCTCGATCGAAGCATCGTAGCTCGTCCAACGGGACGCGGAGACCCCATCGCTGATCTCATAGTGCGGTGCAAAGCCCGAGATGTAGGACGCGTCGTTCGGGCCGAGCTGAAAAAGAATCGCGTTCTCGCCAGAGCGTCCCCTTCCGGTGAGAAACACGGTCAAAGTCAGCACGACGAGTGCGACGACGACGTCGCCCCATTTCCCCGCGTTCAACCTCGTGAGGTATGCTTGGCCGCTCATACCAAGCGTAACACTAACACTTCGCGAGCATCGAACAGAAAATGTGTGGAATTTGTGGCGTTTTTGACAGAGAAGCGGAAACGAAGCCCGACCCTTCTATCATCGAGGAGATGAATCGAGCGATCACTCATCGGGGCCCCGATGATGACGGCACGTTCTTCGATCGCGGCGTTGGACTAGGCGCACGACGTCTCTCAATCATCGATGTGGAAGGGGGCCACCAGCCCATCCATAACGAGGATTCCAGCATCTGGATCGTATTCAACGGCGAAATCTACAACTGCCGTCAGCTGCAAGCACTTCTGGAGAAGCTGGGTCATCGCTTCTACACGCGTACGGACACCGAGACCGTCGTCCATGCCTATGAAGAGTTCGGCGACGAATGCGTCAAATACCTCAACGGAATGTTCGCCTTCGCCATCTGGGACCATCCTCGTCGGAGGCTGTTCGTCGCGCGAGACCGTTTCGGCATCAAGCCGCTTTATTACACGCTCGTCGACAAGAAGCTCGTTTTTGGCTCGGAGCTCAAATCCATTCTGAAACACCCCGCGGTGGAGCGCCGGATCGATTTCGTCGCGTTCAACGAATATCTCTCCTTTGAATACGTGCCCTCTCCGAGGACGATCTTCAAAGGCATTCACCGGCTAGAACCTGGGCACGTGCTCGTAGCCAACGACTCGGGCGTCAACGTTAAGCGCTACTGGGATATGAGCCTAGCGAAGAGCGAGCGCCGGCCCCCGGTGAGCTGGCGCGATTTCAAGGACCAACTGCGCGTAAAGCTAAAAGAAGCCGTCGAAAAAGAGATGCTGAGCGATGTGCCGATTGGCGTCCTCTTGAGTGGCGGCATAGACTCGAGCGCCGTGGCCGCGATGATGTCGCAGATAGCCCCGGGCGCCGTCAAGAGTTTCTCCATCGCATTCGAAGAGAAGTCTTTCGACGAGTCGCGCTACGCCCGGATGGTGGCCGACAAGGTCGGCTCGGAGCACCACGAGCTCACGGTTACTTCGCGCATGATGCTCGACCTCGTGCCAAAGCTCATGGATTTTCTCGACGAGCCCTTCGGCGATTCCTCGATCGTGCCGACCTATTTTCTGTCGCAATTCACGCGAGAGAAGGTCAAGGTAGCGCTCGGCGGTGACGGGGGCGACGAGATGTTCGCCGGGTACCCAACGCTCCAAGCCCACCGCCTCATCGAATATTACGAGCGGTGGGTTCCGTTTTTCATGCGCGCGAGCGTCGTGCCGCGCTTGATCGACGTGCTTCCCGTTTCGAAAGACAACATCAGCTTGGACTTCAAGGCGCGCCGTTTCATTTCCGGCCGAGGCGTCCCGGTCGCGAGCCGGCACCATCGATGGCTCGGCTCGTTCACACCCGAGCAGAAGGCAGAGCTCTTTATCCCCGAGCTCGTGCAAGAGGAAGTCGATACCTACGAAGTCGCCTACGAGCACCAGCGCCGATGCGACGCCGCCCAAACCTTCAACCAGATCCTGTACATGGATACGAAGCTCTATCTCGAAGGCGACATCCTTGCAAAAGTCGACCGCGCCAGCATGGCCAACTCGCTCGAGGTGCGTGTGCCGCTTCTGAACCACCACCTCACTGAATGGGTGGCCGAGGTACCTCGAGAGCTTAAATTGCACGGCCTGACATCGAAGTCGTCGAAGTTCATCCTCAAGAAAGCCATGGAAGGCATCCTTCCGAACGAAGTGCTCACGCGCAAGAAGAAGGGCTTCAACGTGCCGGTTGCCTATTGGCTCAACGCCGACTTGAAAGAGCTGGTCCAGGATCAGTTCGCGCCGGCCAAGCTGAAGCGCGAAGGTTTCTTGAATCCGGACTACGTGCAAAAACTTCTCGCGCAGCACGCCGAGGGCACGCACGACAACCGCAAGCAGCTCTGGACGCTCCTCGTCTTCGAGCTCTGGTACGAACGCTACATGATCTGATGTTTGGCGCCTACTCAGTGCCAACTCACTCGCCTATCAAAAGCGTTTCTCGCGACTGTGCTATTCGCGAATCACAACGATCTGGTCGTCGAGAAGGCGGTAGCCCAGCCGAGGCGGCTTTGGCTTCCTCCTCGAAACGCTTCCGCCTCAAAGCGTCGGAGGCGACGTCCGAGCGAAGGATCCTGATGGCGGCATCGCGACCGAGTCGGGTGTCTCTCGCACGATAGAGCTCCCACATCCCGCCCGCGCCGATCGGAGAGACGATCTCGTAATCACCTAGTCACGTTCCAGCGGGCAGGGACATCGCAGGTGGATTCTAAGATGATCGGGAACGGGCAACAACCCCGTCGGGGAAAACGATTTCGTCTAACGCCGTTGAAGAGCTCGCTCAGCTCCTCCGGCCGCCGAACTTCCACGAGTTCCCGTTGCGAAAGACGATGTAGCGCGAGTCCGGCTCCACAGCCGGATCCTCGAGCCAGCGCTCGACCGTCGCCCGGTCGATATAGTGCGTCGTCGGCGTCACGAGCTGATCGAATGCGACGTGGTGGAAGAACGAGAAGCTCCGCTTCGCGATCCAGAGGCTGTAAGCTCCGAGGGGGAAACGTCGTATGAGCGGCTCCCCGAGGAGCATGGCGAGAAGACGGAGAAGCCTCGCGTAAAGGAAGTACTTTGCGGCAAGCGGGAGCGCGACGCCGTATTTAGTCAGCCACCACGGGAGCCGCGACGTCACCCGGCGCAACGGATCGACAACGTAACGGATGACGGCGTTTCCCTCGCGCGCATAAACCCAGCAATGGAACCGGCCTCGGGCGCGCGTATGCCGGAGCACCGCTCGAAATCCGTCGACCGGCTCTTTCAGATGATGGAGCACGCCGATGCAGTAAACAAAATCGAATGGACCGAGGTCGACCTTTGTGAGATCGGCCTGGTGTAGATCGAGCTCGCCCGCGAGCGCCTCGCCGAGATTGGCTTTCGTTCGCTCGAACGTGTGTCCCAACTCAACACCGGATAGCCGCGCCGGTCGGCACGCCGCCATGTGGTAGAGAAGCGAGCCGTTGCCGAACCCTAGCTCGAGAACCGCTTTCCCCGAGAAGGCCTCCGGCTCGAGCGGGGTGAACCAGTCCAGAAACTGCTCGCGCGTGTAGACGGAGCCCTCGCGCTGCCGATTCCACGAACCGGCAAAGGCCGCCGCAGTCTCAGCGTCGGGCGAGCGCTCGACGCTCATGGAGTCTCCTCGTGCGCGGCCGCGGTGAGCTTCAGCGAGTGGACCGCGAGCTCCAACCGCTTGGACGGGTCGTCGTTCTCGGCACTGAAACGCAGCTCGAGCTCGTTGAAACCGGGACGCAGTTGATGCACCGTGACTGGAAACGCGTAGTCCTGCCACCGGGCTACGGCGTCGACGAGGCCGGCTGAGCGTCCATTCACCACGAGCTCCACCCCGAAAGGCACGGACTCAGGATCCGCGTGAGCGCGGAGCGTCACGGTGAAGTCGCGCGGATAGCGAATGGGCACAGTCAGCGTCGAATTCCGTGTTCGCGTCCGGCGGATCGGCAAGCCGAACTCTTCGCTCGGAGGGCGCCACGCGTCATCGAAGAGAACGTGCGGCGCCTCATCTTCGTCCGGCACCCAGCCGATATAGCGCCTCTTCTCGTCCGACCACCAGCCCGCGCCGTTATCGAACGGGCGTACCCGGATAGGCTCGAGCCCGGTAGGGACGTAGTGCTCTTCGAGAAACGCCGTGATCTCGGGTGTGATGGCATCGCGCAAATAGTGGCTCCAGAAAATGAACTTGGGCGCCGCACGACCGCTGCGAAGAGCCTCGTACATCTCCGTGTGCTCTTCTTTCGACTGAAGCATGAACGCGTGCGGATGCTGGAAGTGATGGAAGAAAGCTTGAGGCCGGAACATGCCGAGCCCGGTGAAACCGTCGAACGTCGTCTCCCAAGGAGCGCTGTTTCGCAGCACGTATTCGACGGCCTGAATCGTTCCCCAGTTGCCACGATCGAACATGTTTCGAAGGCGCGTGAGCGGATAGGCGCTCAGAAGAACGACGATGATGGTGAGAGCGGATTCTCGCGAGCCGCGCCAGAGGCAAACACCGAGTGCCAAGGTCAACGCGCCGAGGACGAACGGCGCGAAAGAAGGCAAAACGAGCTCGGGTGGCGCGAGCCGCGAGAGCCCGTAGACGCCGAGCGCCCCAAAAGCAAGCGTCGCGGCGGCCGGGAGCGCTTTGCCACGGACACGGTTCGTGACGGCCTCGACGATTCGAAGAAGGCCAAGGGCGCCATAGAGCGAGGCAAGAGGAAGAATCAGAAGAAAATGTTGATAGGACATCGCCGGATGCGCGGCCAAGGAGACCGTGACTGAGAGCGTCGCGAACGTGACTACAGGCTCCCCGCGAAGGATGGCTTGCCGCGTGAACGCGCGTTTCGCCTCGAGCAGAAATCCCGCCACCACGAACAGGACGAAGAACGGGTCCTGCCGTACGAGCTCGACTAGGAACGGTCCCGCTGGAAGACCCGGCCATCGCATGTTCACGATATAGTTGGCATCGATGAACGCCCAAGCCGCGCCGTGAAGCGCGAAATAGCCGAGCGTCCCGGCGACGGGAAGCGCAAAGCCGGCGGAAAGCGCCGTGACGTGGCCGAGGCGCGCCGTGAACGGAAGCTCGAGGCGCCGATCGAGAAGAAGCCAAAACACGATCGCCGCATAGCCCGGCCCGACGAAAACGACTTTCTGCGTGAGCATTACGGCAGCGCCGAGCGCGAGGCCCGACACGAACAACCGGGGGCGTCCTCCCGGCTCACTGGCTACGGCGCGTCGCGAGCCGAGCAGCGCCAACCACACCGACAAAAGAAGGAGCGCCGTGGCGGGGACACCGGGCCGGATCTCGAAGCTCTTCGAGAGAAAAAACGCCGTGTTACTGAGAAGCAAGGCCGCGACGAGACCGGTTCGCGCGTCGTGCCAGGATCGTCCGAGAAGGAACGTGAGACCCAGGCTCGCCGCCGCGGCGAGCCACATGAGGTGCCGAGCCATAAACGTGAACCCGAGCGCATCCGCCGGAAGCCGCTCGACGTCGTAGAAATCGAACAATTGCGCGAGAAAAAAATGAAGCCAGGGCGTGTGATGGTCGAAGTAGTCCACGTAAGGAACGAGGTCTCGCCAAACGCACCAGGACCAATGAAGATGCTCGAGCTCGTCCGGGTTGTAGCCGCGCGTCTCGATTAGAGGAAGCCGCAGAAAAAAGGGTGCGAGCACGAGCAGAATGGCGACGGCGGCGAAGACGAGGCCGGCTCGGTCGGAAGCTTTCATAGAAGAGACGTGGGCATTTTAGCCGCTCTCCAGAACATGATCAAAATGCGCGCCGCGGCCCCCCGCTTGCCTGATCGTCATGAGGTTACCTATCCTTGTTGCCGACGCGCCTCTTGCAGGTCACCTTTTGGACCACCGGCCCAACGTGGACCGCGTGATTCGCGAAAAACTCGTCGATCGAGTGGTTGCAAGGGTACTTTCGAGTGAACGAACGATTTCGGTCACTTCCCGATGACCTCCGCCCACGCGGGCGGTGCCATTGCTGTCAAATTGAGCTGGTGACTGACAGAATGGTCCAATGAAAACCGATGCGCCAAGCTACCACGGCTATCGATTTCCAGCGGAAATCATCAGCCACGCCGTCTGGCTCTACCACCGATTCTGCGTGAGCTTTCGAGACGTCGAAGAGCTGCTTGCTCAGCGAGGCATCACGGTTTCCTACGAAGCGATCCGACTTTGGTGCATCAAGTTCGGGCCGGCATACGCTCGGCGACTGAAGCGTCGGCAGGGTCGTCTCGGTGACACGTGGCACCTAGACGAGATCTTCACAAAAGATACAAGGTGAACGCCAATACCTCTGGCGTGCGGTAGACCAAGATGGTGATGTGATTGATATCCTCGTCCAGCCTCGCCGTGATCAGAAAGCCGCCAAACGATTCTTCCGCAAGCTGTTGAAGGGGCAAGGCCGCCCGCCCTGGCAGCTGGTCACCGACAAACTGAGAAGCTACAGTGCCGCTCACCGCGAGGTCATGCCGTCCGTCGTCCACGACACTGACCAGTACAGAAACAACCTAGCCGAAGTCTCGCACGAACCGACGCGACAACGGGAACGACAGATGCGGAAGTTTAAAACTCCTGGGCAGGCGCAACGATTCTTGTCCGTGCACGGACTCGTGCAAAACCTCTTTCGCGTCGGACGGCATTTGTTGCAAGCGCATCATCATCGGGAGCTACGAGACCGCGCTTTCATCGTCTGGCAGGACGGCCAGCTACGCGACATCCCCGACATCGATAGCCTTTATTTCACGATGCTGAATCACAACAAACGGAGCGTCGCCCTGAACCCGAAGACCGAAGCGGGCAAGAAGAACTTCACGAGGCTCCTCGAGGAATGTGAGCTTCGCGCACCAAATCAAGCAGTTTTAGTGTTGTGAAGGGTATTGTCAAGTTGACGTTGAGCGAGCGAACCTATCGCGTCGAGCTGATTTCCTTTGCTCTCGTCGGACGGCCGCGGGGTCGCATCGTCTTTACCGGGCCGTTCCACCTTGATGACATCGGCGCCGAGCCACGCCAGCATCTACGTGCCTGTCGGTCCCGATTGCACGCGAGTCATATCCTAAGGATGCGAACACCCTCCAGAGGCTTTCCCATAATCGTCCTCTCTATCCTTCCGCTGGTGTTGACTTGGAGTCCTCGGAGTTATTGAGCGCGTCTTCGAATCGCCATGCGGCTCCGTGCAACGCTCTCCGTTCGACCTTGATGATGCGATCGTTCCTGCGCGTCTTGAGGCGTGAGGTCAAAATACTCATGCGGCTTCCCGATGGTAGAAACGTAGCAACCCGCCAAGCCGTTCACGGGAGCGCACCTTGCGCTCGGACTGAGGTAACGGGTCGCTGGCTGGGAACAGCAGCAGATTCTCCTTGCCTTGATGATTCCTCTCGTGGTGATGGTAGACAACGTACTCCCTAAGCGCATGACGGAGCGACTTCTCGCCGAACAGAATGAGCTTCGAGAGACATTCCTCTTTGACTGACTTCACCCAGCGCTCGGCGTTGTTGCACGGCCCGGAGCAAATCGCTGACCTCCCTGTGCCGGTTGCAGAGTCACCCGGCGCAGTACGTATCGGGCATCCCGAGCGCAGCCATCTTGTTGAGTATCTCGCACCCAATTCGGTGTTCAACTCGTTGCCTCGCCAACGTTCGAGCCCGCATCTCCGGCCCGATGATCGCCTTGTAACGATAGACCGCGTTCTCCACCATGCTTCGCTTGGTGTAGCCTGAGAGCTTGTACCATTCACGTCGGCCGTGTCTTTCGATTGCACGAATATGGCGATCGCGCTCCTGCATGGCGGTGTTCGAATTCTGACTGAGCGTCGCGTTTCGTTGCGGCGGAATCACCACGCGCGTCCTTCGTCCAGGACTGTGCGCTTCGATGGCTTCGTAGACCGCTTCCTTGTCGTATGCACTGTCCGCCGCCACCGACACTAGAGGTGCTTGAATCTGTGTTAGCAAAGCGGGGACTCGGGTTGCGTCGCGAGCTCGTGACGCCGTCAGTTCGGACGCAACAATGTTCCCTGTCTCGCGATCAACGGCGATGTGCAACTTGCGCCATGCGCGCTGCTTTGGCGGTTTGCGAGCGTTTCCAACATGAATCCTCAAGCCCGTGCTATCGATCATCAGGTGGATGGGTTGAGTGCTCGCGGCTTTCGGAATCCGCAGCTTCTTGCGGAGCAACCTCGAGCGCCGACACAACGTCGAGTAGTCCGGGATCTCGATACCGAGCCCGAGAAGCGAGGCGATCGAGTGCAAGAAGCCTTCGGTTTGTCGGTAGGCGAGCTTGTACACCATCCGGACAACCAGGCCCGTTTCAATCGCCATGTCTGAATAGACCCGTTGACCGCCAGGCTTACCGGTCTTGTCGGCCTTCCAGTTCGCGATTGCCTCCTCGTCAAACCAGACTGTCAAATCGCCCCGGCGGCGCAGCCCTTCGTTGTATTCCGCCCAGTTGCGAACGTGGTACTTCTTCTGCTTCGCGTGCTTGTACTGGCAGCGCTTGGGATACTTCATGCTCGAACATACCTCGGCCACCACCATAGGCGGATTTCGCTCTCAGCCAGAGCGGTGCAACAACGCCGCGTGCATGGCCGAGCTGGCAAAGCTAGGCACATTTCCCAGGCCGCCGTCTCCAAGTATATGGTTCGCCATCGCATGCCACCGTCCCCTACTTGGCGGAGCTTTCTTGATAATCATGCAAACGACTTGGTGTCGCTCGACTTTTTCACTTTGCCGACTGCAACCTTCAGAGTTCTGTTCGTCTTCATTGTCCTTCGCCACGACCGTCGCCGTATCGTTCATTTCAATGTCACCGAACATCCTTCCGCCGAGTGGACGGCACAGCAAATAGTCGATGCTTTTCCATGGGATACAGTGTATTCTACCTGGCGCAATGTGGATTACTTCCGGCACGATCCGCCCGGGGTACGACTGCTATGTAATCGGCTCTGGCCCGGCGGGCATCACGCTCGCCCTGGAGCTGGCCAAGAAAAATAAGAAGGTGCTGGTCTTTGAGTCCGGCACTGCAACGGATGCTCGGGCCGACATGCCAAACGCCATCAACCAAGGACACCTTCCAGACGGCTGGTGGGATAGACACTCTACACGTACACTCGGTGGCACCTCAAAGGTCTGGACAGGCTGGTGTACCACGTTAACGGAGCGGGATTTCGATAACCCGGCCGTCGGCGTTCGCTGGCCGATTACTCGCACCGAGTTGGTGCCGTACTATCGGCGCGCGGCTGAAGTCCTGGACCGAGATACCTCTATCGTCGATGTCGAGACGCCCCTGGTGCCGGGGTTCGTCTACCGACCGTTCTCAAGAGGTGTTCCGACCCGTCTCGGCCTCAAGTATTTCGATGTACTGGAGAAATCCTCGACGATTCACGTTGCGCTCGCCTCCTCGGTGGTTGGCCTCGACGCCGATACGTCTCGCTCCGCGGTACGGACGCTGACGTATTTTCATCATTCTTCAAGCACCACGCACCAGCTTGCCATCGATCCCGCACAGCCGGTCGTCCTCGCGGGCGGCGGCATCAGCAACGCACAACTGCTACTTCAGCCTCGTTCGGATGGTGCGGTCCCGGTCGGCAACGAGGGCGGCTTGGCGGGGAAGTTCCTGATGGAGCATCCGCATTTCATTGGAGTGGCCGAACTCGTGCTTGACGAAGACCTGAACCGGCAACCCAGGCCCGCTGCCTTTGGGGGAATCACCCATGCGATGGTGCCGGACAATGCTCTGACGATGCAGCACGGGTTATTCGGGTGCAGTGTGGACTGTCAGGACCAAACCACCGATCATCCAATGGTCGAGTATCTCTCCAGGGAGTACGGGAAGCCCTTCTATCACTACACCAGCTCAGTACGATCTGAAATGTTGCCCTCTGCCAGTAACCGTGTGTTGCTGACCGGGGAACGCGACGCCGCGGGGTTCTACCGGCCCAGCGTCCGATGTGTCTTCAACGCCGGGGACTTCCTCAACGCGGAGACGACGCTGCGGCCTCCTCGGAGAATTGCTGATAGAGTCGAAGAAGGGCCGGGTACGCATTCACAATAATGTCCTATACCGGCGGGCGGACGGTGGCGGGCACATCATGGGAACGACCAGAATGGGCACGAGTCGATCGACTTCGGTGGTCGATCGAGACTGCCGGGTGCACGGGTACCGCAACCTGTTCGTCGCTGGCTCGTCCGTGTTTCCCACCGGCGGGTACGCGAACCCGATGCTGACGATTGTCGCGTTGTCTCTGCGACTGGCTGACACTCTCGCGACGTCACGGTGAAGATGCCTGACATGACACGCCGCATCTCACGACGGACATTCGTGATGGGGTTCGGCGGTGGTGCCGCTTCCGCTTCGCTCGTCTGGGGACTCTGGGGGTTTAGGCGTTGGCCGCAAACGCCCGGCGAAGAACATCCGGTCATCGCGAGGTGTTGTGCCTACGCCGAGTACGATGGTTGGCTGGTCACGACCGAGGACAAAAGACGCCTCCCCTTAATTATTGTACTGACCTACACCAGCGGCTGGTACCGGAAGGAAACAGGAGGCGAAACGCCGGGGCGATGGACCCATCAGGCCGCCACACTGTCGTTTTTGAACCCGCAGGCGAACGCGACGTTCTCCCTCGACTACGCCGCACGCGCGAAGCAGACGGTCACGGTCAGCGTCGGCGGCCAACTGCTGCAGTCATTCGTCACCGATGCTTCTGGCCGCCGCCGCTGCCGCCGTATTCTCCTCCCCGCCGCAGTGCTGGGAAATGGGGATAGGGCCGAGATTCAGATCACTGTGGACCGGACGTTCGTGCCAGCGAATCTGATCGTGGGCTCGCGCGACGCCCGTGAACTCGGCATTAAGGTCTATCATGCTGCTGTTGAACGCGATCCTGTTCCAACTCCCTGACGGGTACTGCCAAGTTTGACGAAAAGCTAGCTGTGCCCGCAATGGTCCAATGGAACTCGTTATGTGCTGTACGTAATATTTCCCTGTTCGCTGATCTCTATTCTCCTGTTCTTCCAGAGCAAATTCACTGAAACTCGGCCGCTCTCTGGTCGCGCGTTTCCGAGATCGTTACCCCTCCGCCATCCAGTGTCTGGAGAAGGACCTCGAGGAGACCGTCATCTATCTTCGCTTTCCCACGGGACATCACAAGCACATCCGAACCTGTGCCTTCTATTTATTCATCCGCGCGCACCGTTGCTCCGGGACGGGGCGCGATCACAGGCCGCGGTGGGAAGTCTGTCTGGGGCTTTCTGTCGCTGGTGGACCGCCTAAAGAAAGGTCATTCACGAACTATCCCCACCTCACCTTGGGTGTCCACGCGGACCGGCTCAAAGTTGCCGTCACGATTCCCAATGGCTTAGATTCGGCGTTAGGCATCTAGGCCGGGCCGCACCGTTCACCGCTCGCAGACAACCCCGTTGTGATCCGCAAAAAAGAAGATTAGCCAGAAGCAGTCGAACGTAGCATTGTCTAGAACGCGCAATCAACGCCGGATCCATTTTTTGCTGAGCATAGCTGAACTGACCCCACGAGTACTTAATTGACCCACGGTCGCAATCGACGCTAGGCTCTGGAGCGCATGAGGAAAAGGACGCCGCTTGCTGTGCTCGCCGTCGGTCTGCTGGTCGTCATCGCCATCGGATGCGCTGTGAAGCTGACTCCTGCTGGGGCGATGGTCCGGGAGGGGCACGGCCCAGCCGTTAGTGCGCGGTGCGAGTTTCTGGGGGATCGTCAGGCTGACGACAAGACGGCTGCGGTAATTGCCAGGGGTACAGCCGGTTCCCGTGGTCGGTCCCTTGATCGCTGGGGTGCGCACGGATCCAACGTCATGCGGGAAATCCGCAAACAAGGTCGCCGAGCTTGGCGGCAATGTCTTCGTTTCGATCGGCGGCGACAGGTTCGAGGTTCAGGCCGAAGCGTACCGTTGCGCCCACGAGCGGCGGTAGCTCCAACCCAGCGACGATTCTTCGCATTTCGGGTCGTTTCACCTGGGACAGGCGTTGTTGCACGGCCCGGAGCAAATCGCTGACCTCCCTGTGCCGGTCGTAGAGTCACCCGGCGCAGTACGTATCGGGCATCCCGAGCGCGGTCATCTTGTTGAGTATCTCGCACCCAATTCGGTGTTCAACTCGTTGCCTCGCCAACGTTCGTGTCCGCATCTCGGGCCCGATGATCGCTTTGTAACGATAGACCGCGTTCTCCACCATGCTTCGCTTGGTGCAGCCTGAGAGCTTGTACCATTCACGTCGGCCGTGTCTTTCGATGGCACGAATATGGCGGTCGCGCTCCTGCATGGCGGTGTTCGAATTCTGATTGAGCGTCGCGTTTCGTTGCGGCGGAATCACCACGCGCGTCCTTCGTCCAGGGCTGTGCGCTTCGATCGCTTCGTAGACCGCTTCCTTGTCGTATGCACTGTCCGCCGCCACCGACGCTAGAGGTGCTTGAATCTGTGTTAGCAAAGCGGGGACTCGGGTTGCGTCGCGAGCTCGTGACGCCGTCAGTTCGGACGCAACAATGTTGCCGGTCTCGCGATCAACGGCGATGTGCAACTTGCGCCATGCGCGCTGCTTTGGCGGTTTGCGGGCGGTTCCAACATGAATCCTCAAGCCCGTGCTATCGATCATCAGGTGGATTGGTTGATTGCTTGCGGCTTTCGGAATCCGCAGCTTCTTGCGGAGCAGCCTCGACCGCCGAGACAACGTCGAGTAGTCCGGGATCTCGATACCGAGCCCGAGCAGCGAGGCGATCGAGTGCAAGAAGCCTTCGGTTTGTCGGTAGGCGAGCTTGTACACCATCCGGACAACCAGGCCCGTTTCAATAGCCATGTCTGAATAGACCCGTTGACCGCCAGGCTTACCGGTCTTGTCGGCCATCCAGTTCGCGATTGCCTCCTCGTCAAACCAGACCGTCAAATCGCCTCGGCGGCGCAGCCCTTCGTTGTATTCCGCCCAGTTGCGAACGTGGTACTTCTTCTGCTTCGCGTGCTTGTACTGGCTGCGCTTGGGATACTTCATGGTCGAACATACCTCGGCCACCACAAGAGGCGCATTTTGCTCTCAGCCAGAGCGGTGCAACAACGCGGGGCGAACGATGCATCCCCTCGCTTCGGAAATGTCCCGCCGGATGTTGAATTTGGGGTAGCGGCGGCTCCTTGGCCGGCCTAAGAATAGGTCTGCCAAACCAACCGTCTCCAGAGGGGGACAAGGAGCCACCATGCCAAGGAAATCAAAGAAGCCAGTAAGAAAGCAAACGCACTCGCCTACGGGCAAGGTAGTTGGCCAAGTCGGTCAGATACTGCTACCGATGATAGCTGGGATCGCGGCCACGAAGGCGGACCTGACGGAATGGGTGTACGAGCAAGGACTGACCGCATTGCACCTACTCCTGAGAGAGGACGCGGAGAAGATCGCGGGGCCGAAGGGCAAGCACGAGAAGGAGCGAACTCATAACCACTGGGGGAGCACGGATGGGGAGCTGAGCTTCGGCGGTCGTCGAATCCAAGTGTCGCGACCTCGAGTTCGTTCGAAGTCGGGCGAGGAGGCGTCGCTTCCACACTTCGAAGCCTTCCGCGAAGAAGACCCGCTTCCGGAGCGAGTGCTGAACCAGATCTTGGTGGGGGTATCGACCCGAAATTACGAATCGAGTCTGGACAAACCCTCGGCGAAGTTGAAGTCTCGTGGCACGAGCAAGAGTGCCGCCAGCCGTCACCTCGTGAGCCAGACGACTAAGAAGCTCGAGGAATACCTATCTCGGAGGCTAGAGGAGTTCGAGCTTGCGGCACTAATGATGGATGGCCTTGAGGTGGCCGGACAGACCGTCGTCGTAACTCTCGGTATCACAATAGATGGAACGAAGGTGCCCTTGGGTATATGGCTGGGCTCGACGGAGAACTCTCGGGTGTGCACCGCGATGTTGCAGAACCTTCTCGAGCGGGGATTGCGGATCGACGAATCGATTCTCTGCGTAGTGGACGGAGGCAAAGGGATCCGCAAAGCACTCGTCGACGTTTTGGGGGATCTCGCGGTTATCCAAAGATGCCAGCTCCACAAACTCCGAAATCTACGCTCGTACCTTCCCAAGTCCCGTCACGCCTACGTGCTCCAGACAATGAAGGAAGCGTACAAATGCAAGAGTGCCGACAAGGCGCGCAAGCGACTTCAGGCATTGGTGTCGTGGCTCGAGCGAAACGGCTACGACGAAGCTGCCGGAAGCCTTCGCGAAGGGATGGAAGAGACCCTCACGGTTGTGAAGCTCGCTCTACCCGAGTTACTTCGCAAATCTCTGGCCACGACAAACGCCATCGAGAATCTCAACGGCACCATCCGCAGAGTCTCGAGAAACGTCAAGCGGTGGAAGAGTCCTTCCATGATTCGCCGATGGACCGCTCTCGGCGTCGTCACGGCGGAGAAAAAGTTTCACCGTATCAAAGGCTATCGCCATATGGGCGCTCTCGTTCACGCGCTTAGAAGCAAACAGAAATCTCTTGACAGCGATGAGGTTGCTGCCTAAGAGTATTCACAGGTGCCGCCGCTACCCGACCAAATTCAACAGCGGCCGGGACATCCCCCAAATCGCTTCGGCGGGGGGAGTGGATTGAAACTACGCGTTGGCATGAGGATGACCTGGTAGGAAGGCGTCTCCCCTCGCTTCGGCGGGGGGAGTGGATTGAAACTTCACCGCTCAGGGCTTTGCCATCACAGGGACGCCGCTGTCTCCCCTCGCTTCGGCGGGGGGAGTGGATTGAAACCTCGTTGGACGCTCGCTGTAGAACTTGGCTACCGTCTCCCCTCGCTTCGGCGGGGGGAGTGGATTGAAACTCTCAGAAGGTGGGTTTGAGAGACGTTTACATGGCTCGTCTCCCCTCGCTTCGAGGCGGGGGGAGTGGATTGAAAGCGTCTCGTTCCAGGGGCATCGACCGCGAGCTCTGGAAGTCTCCGCCTCGCTTCGATGCGGGGGGAGTGGATTGAAACACTCGTCTCTCTTGGCCGCCTTGCGCGCAGCCTCCGTTGCGTCTTGTGTCCCCTCGCTTCGGCGGGGGGAGTGGATTGAAACACGTTCCCGAGCTCTGGCGAATGAAGAAGCACTGCAGACACGTTCCCGGTCTCCCCTCGCTTCGGCGGGGGGGAGTGGATTGAAACATTCTGGCCAGCGCGTTGACGAGGTCCTGTGCCCGAGCACCGTCTCCCCTCGCTTCGGCGGGGGGAGTGGATTGAAACGTAGCAACTGCTCAACGCCGAGGCCTTCACGGCCGACGAGATGTCTCCCCTCGCTTCGGCGGGGGGAGTGATTGAAAAGGACTGCCTCGGACGGAACGAGATCAGCTCACGCCCGCCTTCGGTCGTCTCCCCTCGCCTTCGGCGGGGGGAGTGGATTGAAACGTCTTCAGGCGGGCGGCTTGAAAATATTGCCTAGGACGCGATCAGCGTCTCCCCTCGCTTCGGCGGGGGGAGTGGATTGAAACACGCACTTCGAGCTGCGGAACGGTGTTCGGGGTCGAGCCAGGTCTCCCCTCGCTTCGGCGGGGGGAGTGGATTGAACGACCATGGAATCCGCAACCTCCGACGATTGCGAGATCACTCCCTCGTCTCGGCGGATCCTCGCTTCGAGCGGGGGGAGTGGATGAATGCGCCACGTCGCTGTGCAACTTCGTTGCGAGCCACGTCTCCCCTCGCTTCGGCGGCGTTCGCGGGAGTGGATTGAGTTCAAAGAACCGACGTTTCGGGCCTGTATTATCCCGGAGCCCGGCGTACAGCATGGGTCTCACCTTCGCATCTTCGGCGGGCGAGAGGAGTCCGGATCGAAACTTCTCTTGCTCAACCTGGACCATCGTCTGCACCATCCCGTATGTCCTCGCTTCGGCGTGACACCCGAGGGCGACTCGAATCTCTTGGAAAAGCGGATCCTGAGCTGAGTGCCATGGGCTAACCCGTCGTCCCCTCGCTTCGTTGGTTGGCCACGGCAAGTGCCATTGCAAAACGTGAATACGCGATAAGGCAGATGGCGGACCGTGGCGCCGAAAGTCGACTCCTTTTGGCGGGGGGAGTGGATTGAAACTTCTGGCGTGAGCAGTTGTCCCTTCCATAAACTCGAGCTGTATGAGATTGGCGCACCTCCTGCAACCAGGATGCTTTGGTCGTCTTCATGTAGGACGTTTTAAGAGCCGGCGTCGGCTCTACTCAGGGGTAGAGGTGTAAGCTGGTGCGAAGTCCGGCAGCCGTTCCGAGCGGACCGGCTCAAGCAGCGGCGTGTCGAGTGTAATAATGATGGAGACCACCGACCTTTGGAATGGCTCTCACTTTGCCCATCGCCGGTGACTCTACCCGGCGAGGCTCAGGCGCGTCCTTCTCAAGCGACAAATGAGTCCGGCACGAATGATAGTAGTCGACGTATTTGCGTAGGATTCGCTTCAGGTGCCGCTCGTCGAGGACGATCACGTGGTCGAGACACTCACGTCGAATGGAGCCGATTATCCTTTCGACAAATGGATTCTGCCACGGGGAGCGCGGTGCGGTAAGGACCTGCTCGATCCCGAGACCGTCGACGCGAGTATCGAAGTACGCTCCGTAGGTCTGGTCTCGATCCCGTCCTGTGCCAAAACTCGGCCCTTTTGAATAGACCATAAATCAGCAGCTTAGTGTCTGTGTTTGCGACCGGGCCAAGGGCCGTAGGCTTTACAATCGTCTGGCCCGAGGGTGTTATCTTCAGATCCATGATGACGTACCACGCGCAATTCCTACTGCTCGTTCTAGCTGGCTGGGTCAACCGCCAGCAGCAGGATGTGATCGACTACCAGCAAGAGGAGAACCGCGTCCTGTGCCAAAACTCGGCCCTCTTGAAATAGACCACAAATCAGCAGCTTAGACGCCCTTGGAATCCGCCGACCCTTGGGCTGCGGGGCGAGCTGCGGGCAGCGGACTGCGCACCCGGAAGCCCCTCATTAGACTGGACTTTATCGAGCACAAGAGCGAACGTTCGGTGATGCCGCAGAATACAGGGGTTGGCCGGAACGTCGTTTTGGACGGTTTGGACTTCGCCAGCTTACGGCGGGTCTGGGAGCAGGCCTTCGGGGCTGCTCCCCCACGCTCGCTCTCTCGCGTTTTCCTGTGCCGTGTTCTGGCGTACGAACGCCAGTGCCGGACTCATGGCGGGCTTTCGGCCGCAACCCGGCGCGCTCTGGCCGCCATGGCGAACGGGACGCCAGGCAACGGCGCCGCCGCTCCCGCAGGGTCCGTTTCTGCCGGCACCCATCTCGTCCGCGAGTGGAATGGCCGGACCTACCAGGTCGAGGTAATCGACAACGGCTATCGGTTCGATGGCAAAACCTATCCGTCCCTCACTACCATCGCAAAGCGAATCACCGGCACCCACTGGTCAGGACCACGCTTTTTCGGTCTGACGCCCAAGCGCAAGGCCTAACATGAAGAAGATCCGCTGTGCCATCTATACGCGAAAGAGCGCGGAAGAGGGTCTCGAACAGGAGTTCAACTCCCTCGATGCGCAGCGAGAAGCCTGCGCCGCGTATGTCGCGAGCCAGAAAGCGGAGGGCTGGGTGCTGCTGCCAACCGTCTACGAGGACGCGGGGCTCTCGGGAGGAACCCTGGAGCGCCCGGGCCTGCAGCGCTTGCTCGACGACATCGATGCCGGTCTCGTCGACCGGATTGTGGTCTACAAGGTCGACCGGCTGACCCGTTCCCTCTCCGACTTTGCGAAGCTCGTCGACCGGCTCGACGCGGCCAGCACCGGGTTTGTCTCGGTGACCCAGTCCTTCAACACCGCGACCAGCATGGGACGACTGACGCTGCATATGCTGCTGTCCTTCGCACAATTCGAACGGGAGGTCACGGCCGAGCGGATCCGCGATAAGGTCGCTGCCTCCAAGCGCAAGGGACTATGGATGGGCGGCCGCGTACCGCTCGGCTATGAGAAGGACGAGCGCACGCTGCGCATCAACGAGGCTGAGGCCGAAACGGTCCGGACGCTCTATGCGCTGTACCGGAAGCACGGAACGCTCCGGCAGGTGAAGGCCGAGGCGGACCGTCTGAGACTGCGCACCAAGCAACGCTTCGCCGCGGATGGAACCCGGACAGGCGGGCTGCCGTTCCGTCGCGGACACCTCCACTGCCTGCTGACCAATCCTCTCTACGCCGGCCGCATCCGGCACCAGAGGCGTGTCTACGAGGGCCAGCATCCATCGATCATTGCTCCGGAGCTCTGGGACGCGGTCCAGGCGCAGCTGCAGGCAGGGGCTGCCAAACCAAGGAGACGCACGACGAAGGGCCGTGCAGCCCGTTCCCCACTGGCAGGCAAGCTCTTCGACGAGACCGGGGACCGGCTGACGCCGAGCCACACCAAAAAGAAAAACGGGCAACGGCTCCGCTACTACGTCTCCCGGCGCCTCATCCAGCACAGTGGCCAAAAGGACCTCTCCGGCTGGCGACTGCCCGCCCCGATGCTGGAACAGACCGTCGTGCATCTCATCCGACAGCATGTGGATGCCACGACCTTCTCGGCCTCGTTGATCCACACTCCGACGATGCAAGAGCTCGCCTCGGTGCGTCGCTTTTTAGACGGGCTGTGTTCCGGTAGTAATGATGATAGTGCCTCGGCAGCCCCCCTGCTCCGTCTTATCCGGCGGGTCGATATCAGCCCCGGCTCTGTGTCCATCCTGCTCGACCGCAATGCGTTCGCTGCTTGCCTCTCTATGGGACCCGACCGCATTCGCGAGGATGCACTCCGCATCCTCGCACCGTTCCGCTTGCGTCGACGCGGCGTCGAGACCAAGCTCGTTCTGGGCAACCCCACGAAATCCGTCGACCGCACACTCCTGCGCAATATCGCCAACGCCCTCTCCTGGCTCGACCGAATCAAAGCAGGCAAAACCTATGAGCAGATTGCCACCGAAGACGCCATCCCAACGGACCGCGTGCGCAAGGCAATCCGTTATGCCTTCCTGGCTCCCGACATCGTCCGCGCCATTGTCGAAGGCCGCCAGCCCGTTGGGCTGACCTCGAGCTACCTCTTGCATCATCCGCTTCCCGACGATTGGGAGAAACAGCGAGTGCTCGTCAAAACGCTGTGAGCCTGCCAGCGCCCACTTCGTGAATGGGCTCGGTTAGCAGCAAGCTGCTCTCCGACACTGGCCTCCACCAATCAGCCTCAAACTGGCCCAAATTCCCTGTCATGGTTTCCAGACTCGGATAGCTCCTTGTACTGGACCGTCTGCGGAGTCATCTTCGTTTCCTCCGTAAAACTCCGCTGGATGAATTCGAGGTTTGGCCAATTCGAATTCCGCTATTCGCCTTCTCCTCAGGCGCGATCTAGGCGTAGAGCGTCTTCTCATTGTCTGCGCGATTAAGTGGAAAAACGACACGATAAGCCCCAAAATCGCCCCAAATTGCACGCTAAGGCCTGTTTTGCTCTGTTTCTGATCGTTTCCAGCCAAGAATCGGAAGCTCCACTCGAGCCTCCCGACTGCGATAGCCGGAAAGATGTTCCCGTCGACGAACATTCGCTGATGAGACGTAAAGCCTTTTGCGACAATGAGTAACGGTCGGAGCCGCCTCCGGAGGGTTTACGACACGGCCCTCTTTCAAGCGTCCAGGAGGTTGAGATTGCCGTATAGAAAATTTGATTGAAGCAATTCGATTCCGGCTCGAACGACCACCCGTCGATAATGCGTGCGGGGACCAGCACGTGACAGAGGCCGTTAAATCACTGTAGGGGAAGAGGATGGAACGAAATTGGCATCATGGTTGAAACCCGAGAGGGCGTAAAACAGCCTTTTCGCAAAACCTGTGTACGCGTCAAAAAAGTCAATAAATGCGCGAAACTCGAAACCTCCTGAATCTCCACTGGCTTTTCTGTTTGAGGATTTCCGCCAAAAGCTGGACCACCTTTTGCCGAGACCGGATAGCTCCAAACTGCACCATCCGCCACCCAGTCTTGCAAATTGTGGCACTGCAGAGACGGGTGAGATTTTCCGCGCGGTTGGCGGGGTTTTGCAGGGTGGGTGTCACCAGAGACGCGCTAGAAGGGCTGAAGAGGCCTCATTTTCGGTTTTGGTCTCTAATCTCGATTTTCGAGTGCCACGTTTGCGCCAAAGGGGGGGAGCGGGTCGCTGACAGGGCCGTGCAGCGTCGGAAAAGAGGCCGCCCGAGGGGTCCAGAATCAAGGCCAGGGCTACCGCGGCGTAGCCGGCTAGCACGTTCTGGTCCAGGTCTCCGCCCGGGAGCGTGGCATCCCGTTGCTGGACGGTGTTTTCGCTGCGCGTACGGGGAACCCGAATCGCCGACATCGCCTCCGACACGCCCCAGATCTGGGGCTCGCCATGGGTCGATGACGATCGAAACGGCCCGGCGCGCCAGTCTTGAGTTCGTTTGTGTTTTTGGACAGGACGGGCACTCCCAAAGGAAACGGGGAGAAACAGATAGGCCGCGCCTACGGAGCACCGCGCCAGCCCTCGACCCTACCGGGTTCGCTGGCAATCAGCCAATCCCCAAGCTCGGCGCTCATGACGCAGCTTGATGGTCTTGACGACGTTCATGCTCGGTGCGACCCGATTGGGTACGAACTTCTCTTCGGAGAAACGGTTCTTCACTTGGACCCTCCCACTGGAGCTTCAGTCTATGCGACTTCCTTCAGCTGTGTTTGGGGCAGTTTTTGGCGGGCACACCACGGGCATCGCCTCGATGAAACGAGATGTCATCCCTGGTCTTTTTTGAAATGATTCGCTCGATGCCATGCGAGCCGTTTCCGGTGCTCTTCTGTCAAGGGAATGGGATGATGCCAGCGCAGCTCGGTTCGTGCCGGCTCGCTCAGGGCAGGCGAGAACTCTGGTCTCCCATCGTCATCGAAGGTTACCAATCCCCTGTCAAAGGCCGCGTCCCAAAGCGCTGAGAGAAGCAGGCCGTTGTGGACGTTCAACCGTTCGGCATCGTCGGGGCAGTCCTTCCACGGAATGATGTGCGAGGCGCGCAGCAAGTCTCGGTCCGTGATTCCGGTCAAGGGGCAGCAGCCTTGCCAGTAGGTCAGCAGACGGTCGCGAAAGATGTCTTGGCCAATGCGCTGAACGACGAGGCGCTCGGCCTCGGTGGTCTTCGGCAGGTTGCGGGTTGCGGCGCGGAAGTCTTCGAGCGGGGCTTCGGGCAACGCTACGCCAAGGGCATAGACCTTGGGCAACACCGCATAGAGTTCGGTTAGCGTGGCGAAGGTATAGCGGGCAAGACCGGGACCGGGCATGTCGGCGCGTGGATGCTCCAGTTCCTCGACGACGCCCGTGTGGTCGAGAGCGAGGAACCAGGGACCGGAAGGCCCCGTCGCGGAGAGGTAGATGGTCCCCTTCGCAGTCGTGGAGCCGTATCGTGCCCAGCCGGTCTTCTCTTTCATAGGGCGGCGATAGCCGTTCTGCCAAGCGGCCTTCCGGCATTCCTCAGCGACGACGAAGCCTTGAGGTATTTCGATCACAAATCGAGTTCCGTGAATTGGCCACTCGCCTCCATCCGGTCCCACGCGGCGAGGACGAGGCGGTGGGTGCGGTATTCGCCGTATTGGCGGACTTCCTTTTCCTTGAGTACACGGAAGGTTTCCGAGGGATAGTCGGGGCCCTTCACGTCGGTGGGGTCGAGGATGTAGCGCAGCTCGTCGCGGGTCAGGCCGTAGGCGCGAGCGTAGAAGGCGTCGAGATCGGCGCGCAAGTAAGGACGGCGTTCCTCATCCCAGGCGAAGGGGGCGCCGTCATAGCCGAGGTCGCGGGCGAAGGAAGTCAGTGCGTGTGAGGTGTAGGTGAGTTCCAGAACCTTTGGAACAAGAAAAGACGGCGCTCGGTGTAGAAGGTTGGGAGGGAGAAGCGTAATTGCGGTAGTGAAGAACTTTAAAGTCGCCCCCAACTTTATGCCGTGCAATGAAAGTCCACAAGCGAGTTTAGGTTCGCAGTCAGCCCGCCAATGATCTTGAGGTACAGTGGTCCAAAGAGCATCAATGGGAAACTTGTCGTTGACCCCCACTCTCGGAAACACCGCAATCACTGTCCGCTCGTCGGTCGCCCGCGCGATATCACGCCACCCCATCAACCAGCCTCGGGACCAGCCTTTGGCAATGAGGCGCTCGTTCACTTCAGTATCCGGCACCCAATAACGGGGGGCGGGCTCGCAGGTCGGACGCTGCTTTTCCGTCTGGCCAAGGTTGGCCGAGCTTTCGCCGTCCTCGGCATAGCCCGCCCAGCGATGGTCGAATTGATGGATCATCTTCGCCTCGTAGAGCGGTACATAGCGCATGGCGCGAGGCCCACCGTCCAAAAGCGGCAGGTTGCCGCCATCGGCCCCTCTAACCGCCAGCCCGCCTTGTGAAGGGCGCTGGTCGGAGCAGATCCAATCGGCGCCTTCGCGCACGGACCCGGCTTCCGTCAGCTCTCGCGCCGTGCGGAACAGGGCTGAGTCGGAGGTCATGTTGAACAGGCCCTGTCGAAACTCGATCCCCCACGGGTTGCCTTCCCGCCCCTTGCCCTCCTCGATCAGTATCGGGGCGTTGGCGTAGATCTTTGCGGTCAGTTCCGCATCGGCACGAGAGCGGAAGACAGGTGCTGTACGGGTGTTGGGGTTGATCGCCGCGATCTGCTGGGAGCTCAGGGTAAAGTTTCGCTCCGTTTCGGCCAGTTGCGCGGGGTCGGTCAGGAAGAAAGCAAATCGGGCGGCGCCTTCGTTCCGTCCAAGAGTCAGAAGGCAGAACTTGATCCTGCGATCTACGCTACCAAACAAAGGTGCGCTATTCTCGAAATCCACCAGTTGTGAGAGCCGCCGCTCTTCGACCAACGCGGCGAAGAATGCCGCGGTGGTGGCATCGGTGGCGATTCCCGTCGGCACGATCACCCCGGCGCGATCGCGCGTGAGATCAGCGAACAGTTCCGCAAACAGGGAATAGGTGTTCACCTTCCCCCTTGCAGTCAGCTCAAAACGGCCCGATCCTCGAGCAAACTGATTTCCAGCGTCGAACAAGCGCTTGGCGGCAACGAAATCGCGGAACGCCGCCGGAGCGATGTGTTCAAGCTGGTCGATGGCTTCCTTGCGGGCTGCACCGGCAAGTGCGGCAATCTCGGGATGTGAAGCAGCAAAATATTCCTTCTCCGAAAGTTGCATTACCTCCCACGGTGGGTTGCCCAGCACGACATCGAAGCCGCCACGCCCCATGATGTCAAGAAATTCCAGCGGCCAGTGGAAGGCCCGTGCGTGACGGGCGGCCTCGGGTGCTCCCGTCATGGATTGCCGAATCGTGCCTTGGCTCAAGGCCAGCCAGACTTCGTCGGTCGTGGGCACGGTGCCTGCCTTGGTGCTCAAGGGTGTGCCCCCGGTCTTTGGCAGAAGGAAGGCCCCGACATAGAGGTCTCCCGCAGCCCGCGCGCGAGCAAATGCCTCCTTCTCACGCAGTTCTTGAAAACGGGTGGCCTTCACACCGATTTGCTCGACCGTGTCTTCGGGGAGATTGCGGAAGCCCGAAAAATCCCCCGCCAGCGGCTTTATCGCAGGCAGTACCGCTTGGCCCGTGCTGAAGTCGAACTCGCCTTGGCCTGCCGTCGCGTCGCGGTTCGCTCTGAGGTAGTACTTCGCGGTGACCTTGTCATCTCCGGTCAACGGCTTGTAGGCGGCATCGGGAATGCCGTCCTCGAGAACTTTTAGATCAAAGATACCCAGCAGCGCATCACCGCAACGGATCTGCGCGTCGAAGAAGCCGAGGGGCAGACCCGGGTCCACCGTCTCGATCCAGAGCGCTACCTTGGTGAGCTCTACGGCCATGGGATTGCGGTCCACCCCGTGGATGCAGCATCGCGCGACATCGCGGAGCGCATGGCGGAAGTCGGCGAGCGAAGGCGTGCCTTCGGCCCGGATGCGAGCGAGTCGTGTGGCGATGCGCCTTGCCGCCGCCAGAAGGAAGTGGCCCGAGCCACAGGCTGGGTCGATCACAGAAAGCCTGAGCAACGCTTTCGCCGGATCCTTCGCCTCGGCTTCGGTCCGGTCGAGCACGGGGTCGAGCGCAGTGTCGAGGAGTGCTTGAACGAGGCTGTCTGGGGTGTAGTAGGAGCCGGTAGTTTTGCGCTGATTGCCCTTCTGCTCCGAGACATCGGAAGCAAAGACCAGCGCACGGCCGTCATCCGTGAGCTGCGGCTGGAGTTCGAGGAGAGATTCGTAAACCGAGCCCAGCTCTTCGGTTTCCATCGCCCGCCAGTTGACCGGCACCATACCGGTGTGGTCGGAAAGCCAGGAGAGTCGATAGACGGCCTCCATGAAGGCGCTGTTCTGCAGGCGGGCAGAGGCTAGATGCGGCAACTGGTCGGCTCCGAAGAGGCCGCCGAGGGCAGGAAGCGCGAGCGCGTCTTCGCCAGTCGCGAGTGCACGGAAGACCACCTTCATGCCCTCGTAGCGGTCATAGTGGCGGTCCCACGTCGCACCGCGCACGCAGTGCGCCCTGAGCATCGCAAGACCATAGCCGTCGATATAGAGCGTTCGAGCATCCCTCTTGGCGTTGGTGGGATGGAGAAGATTCCGGTCCTCGGCCACCATCAAGAAGATGAGTCGGTAGACGAGGCGCAGGAGCTCGTTGAACCAGACCGTCAACGATAGCGCGCCTGACTGAAGCCGTGCGGCGAGGCTTGGGTTTACGTCGAGGAAGCTCGAGCCAAGAACGCGGAGGGCGACCTCGACCTGGCCCGCCAGCCGGTCCCTTGCAGCCTCTCCTTCGCGCGCACCGGCTTCCCGCCAACGTTCAAGGGCGCAGTCGGTGGCGGGGGTTCCCGCCTCCCCGAAGCGGGAACGGTGAATGAGAAGCCAGAGCGCCGCGAAGGAGGCCGCGTCCTCGTTGGTGAAGATCTGGCTGAGGTCGGCCTCGATATGGGCGGGCCGAGTGAGCGAGGCATTGTCGCGCAGCAGGCGAAGATGAACGCCGTTGGTGGCAAGGCCCCAGAGCGCCTCATCATGCTCATTCAGATAGTCCTGAAGCGCAAACATGGGGGAACGCGACCTGTCGGTCGAGAGGGTTGGGCTGCGCCTTTCGAGGGACTCCGACGGGGGCACGACGATGACCGGCACGCGGCGGTCTCCGGCGATGCAGGTGACGATTCCCGATGTGTCCGTGAGATCGGCGAATCCGAAGGTTTCCTTCAGGAAGTCATACGCGAAGCGGCTGGTCGCTTCTGCCGACGGCGTGTTTACTTTCGTGAACGCATCGAAGTGTGCCTGTCCGACGCGGAAAGCGAGGGGAATTTCCTCCCTGATGGTGAGTCCCTTGCGAACCTCGTAATCGTCTTCGGTCTGCTCCGCGGCCTCACGGCGGTCGATTTTCGCGACCATTGCCGGAGCAATCAGATTCCCCTCGAGCGAAAGCGCCGGCCAAGCGGACATATCGGTGACTTGCTTGCGCGCCATGGCTCACGCCTCGCTCGGCAACAGAACGAAGAGGCCGATGACGTCAGGGGGCTGGACGCCTTCCACGCTCACGCGCGATGCCGACCCTGCAGCCGCCCGCAGTCTGGCATGGTCTTCCGCAAGCTTGTCAGCACGCACGCGTACGAACTCGCCGATGGGACCGGCCACGAGGTCGGGCAGATCTTCCTGCGCGCGTTGGATGAACCGATCCCTTGCCGTTGGAGCCAGATCGGCAGCGGCGGGTGTGTCGAGGAGCGTCTTTGCGGTATCGCCCGATGCGACAATGGTGCCGTCGTGCAAGGCGACCAGCGCGGCTTCTTCCGCGAGCAGCAGGCGTTCCTTTCGGGCATGGATTGTGAGCTTGAAGCGAAGCCTCAGAAGCGCGATCCACGTCACGCGTTCCACGGCTGGGGTCGGCCATGCCCCCACACGACCGATTCCAAGGTTGGCGAGCGTTTCGGGGTCGAGCGATGCCTCGACAAGCGCCTCCGCAAGGGTTGCGGTGAGGGGGTGGGTCCGTGTGAGAAGCGCTGTCCCTGAGGGGGCTGGCTCGGACGGGGCAAGCCGCACAGACCGGGACATACCTTGTTGCGCCAGGCGCTCGCGCAGTCCGGCTTCGAGCGCATGAACGTGGGCCACGAGGACCGACCTCCGTGGCTCCAGGGGGACGCCAAAACGCGACATGGTGCGTTCGATGAAGGTGCGAGCTGCCTCCGGCGAACCGAGGAAGCTTGCAGCCTTTTTCCATTCGGGAGCCACTTCTTGCGGCTTCATCGCGTTCTGGGCGAAGCGAGTCCGGGAGCGTTTCTCCTTCTCCGAGACGTCGCGCCAACGGGTTTCGACGAGGCGAGCACCGTCCTTGAGACGCAGATCGAGTGTCATCTGCTCCCTACCGCCCTGGCGAAGCATCATCGAAGCCATGAGGGCATCGGTGACGGGACCCCGTTCGTCCGGGAGGGGCACGGTCACGCCAGTCACCTTACGGATCTCCTCGGCCTTGCGCAGGATGACGTCCAGGACGGCACCGTCGATCGCGCTCGCCGGCGAGAACATCATGATCGAATGGACGAGTTCGGCGGGCTGGCCGAAACGGTCGACGCGACCCTCCCGCTGCTGATGGCGGGTCGGATTCCACGAAAGATCGTAATGAACCACCGTGTCGAAGAGCTGCTGGAGATTGATCCCCTCCGACAAGCAGTCGGTAGCGACCAGAATACGCTGGACCTCTTTCTCGTCTTCCGCAGGCGCCATATCGGCGACCCGGTCCCGTCGCTCGTCCGGTGTGAGCACTCCAGTGACGGCCTCGACGCGCAACTTCGGGAAGGATTTCCGCAGGCCGTTGCGAACGTGCTCTGCCGTGGCAAGATACCGGCAGAAGACGACCGGGTTCGCGCCCTTCTTCAGGAGGGGAGTGAGGACACCGACCAGCGCCTCGAGCTTCGGATCGGGCTCCTTCGTCAGGCGTTCAGCGTGCCGGACAAGGCTCAGGAGGGCAGGATCCGCATCGAACGCCACGCTCGGCTCGATGTCGACGGCGTCCTCGTCATCCCCATCCTCGTCGTAGATCTGAGACTCTAGACGCTCGGCTTCATGCGTCATGCGGTTACGCAGTGCGCTCAGAGCTGCGGTCGGTGACGAGCCGACGCAACGCATCAATGCCAGCGTTCCCCAGAACGCCAGTCGGCGCTCTCGCTGGCTGGTTCCCGCACGGGAGACCACGCCCAGGCAATAGTCGAGGACGGCTTCCTGGAAATCGAGATAGGCTTTTGACAGTGGATAGGGTGTCTCCGTAGTTTCGTGCTTCGGGAAGGCACGCTCCTCACCCCACTCGCCAGATACCAAATCGATTCTTCGCCGCTGCACGAAGTGACGGGCCAGGCGCTCCCGGTAACGGGCGTCGTCGAAGCTCATGGAGGCAAATTCCAGGTCGACCAGGGACAGAAGGCGTGAGAACGCCTCCTCATCACCCGAATGCGGCGTGGCTGTCAGCAGGATCATGCGCCGTTGCGGATCGCGGGCGAGACCTTGGAGAAGTGCAAACCGCTGCTGCTTACCTTTATGAGTGCCCACGCAGGCATGGGCCTCATCCACGATCACGAAGTCGGGACAAGCCCGGGCGAATCCCTCTCGCCGCTTCTCAGCCTTGATGTAGTCCAGGCTGACCACCGTGTAGGGATAGGCATCGAAAAGCGTCTGCGCAACGGGCAGGCCACGCTCCAGGCGCGCGGCCGAGCCCGATGTGACCGCTACGGGGTCAATACCGAAGCGGGATTTCAGTTCGAGCACCCATTGTTCGACGAGGTGAGGCGGGCATAGGACCGAGAAGGCATCGACCTCGCCGCGATCCAAGAATTCCCGAAGGATGAGACCAGCTTCAATCGTCTTGCCGATGCCCACGTCATCCGCTATCAAGAGGCGAGGCACTTGGAGGCGAAGCGCCATCAGCAGCGGCACAAGCTGATAGGTCCGTGGCTCGAAAGCGAGCTGCGCTGCTGAGCGGAAAGGACCGGCCCCGCGCCGGAGAGTGAGGCGAAGCGCATCGGCAAGAAGCGCCGCCTTCGACTGGACCGTTGGAACGGCGTTTTCGGGCAGGTAGAAGCGGGCAGGTCCGACGGGCTCGCTCTCGAGCCGGGGGTCGAGAAGAACGGTGTCCTTCTCGTTGCCGGAAAGGGGGCGCAACGCGAGTAGGTGGTCTCGGGGTGCTGGTAAGGCAACCCATTCCCGACCCCGGGCACGGACAAGGTCGCCTGGAGCAAAGGAAAGAGGCATTTCGGTCAGTCTCTCAATGCCGCAATCAATTCGGCCGGCAGGCCTTCGGATGAGTCGGCCGGCAGTTCGAAGAGGCTCCATCCCCGGTCGTCCGCTGCGGCCTTCACCGCCTCCGGAATAACGCCCGCTCTCGCGGCAACGTAATGGCTATGCCAGGTGAAAGGGAACGAAACATCGGCAAGGGTTAGATGCCTTGCGTCCGGCGCGGGGATGCCATGTTGGTCGAAGACCTCCGACCAGCCGCCCTCAGTCACAGTGCCTTCCGGCGCAGTCGCGAGCACGACCTTTCCTCGCGCGAGATCAATCAGCAGCTGCTGTACCGCGACGCTGGCACGGTCGATCAACTCGTGATCGGGCTGGTTGAAATAGGACAGAAGACAACGATAACAGCCCCGCACGCAGGCTTCTTCGCGTTCCTTGAGAAGGTTCGGGTCGTCTGCGGCGATGGCGGCATCGACCTCGTCGAAATGCATGAGTTCGAGGGCTTGCCTCGCAACCTGGTTCAGTGCATCCGGATCTTCAATCAGGCGGCTCAGCACGCCCGCACCGCCCTCGCTTGCCTCATAGGCGAGGACAGCGCGCCGGTTATCCCGGCTGGGTAATGGCTCTCCAAGAATTTCGCCTTCCTCAAGCTGGAAGACCACCGCGATACCCCGCATCAGGGCATGCTGGAGTGTGGCGATGGTGCTCTGGTCATGGCTATCTTCGAACCGAAACAAGAGGGCATTTTTCCGGTCCCGAACAATCGGAACGATCCGCACCAGCCTGACCACATCGGGCCGAACCTCCACGTCCTCTGGATCCTCATCCTCAGTCTTGGCCCAGTATCCCGTGCGGGGATCGATCACGAATCCGAGCACAGTCTTGTTGCGGCGCCGCTTCAAGCCTTTGTTGATCCGACTGATTTCTGCGCTGTTGGCGTATTGCAATTTCATCAGAGGCGTATCCCCGACTTGAAATTCAGCCTCAGTGACCTCGACACGCCCGTGCTTTCTCGGCCATGCGAAAACGGTCTGAATCTCGAAGCCCTGGCGAATCCGTTCCTCGTCATTGGCGGTGATACGCTCGGTCGGAGCCGCTTCGACATTGTCGATCCTGAGCGTGCGTTTGACCGGCATTGCTCCGGCCATCGGGAACTGGCAGGCGTGACAGCGTTCGACCTCGCCATCGTGAGCCCCACCACAGTTCGGACAGATCACGATGTCCTGCGTCGAAAGCTGCTGACCATCAGCGGTCCGGACTTCGGGAGGCAGTTTCGCCTTGACGACCCGAAATGCGCGGCCTTCATGATAGATGAGACTGCGAGGGCCGAACTCGGAGATAGCAAGAAAGCGGGAGCGCTGCAGGTAGGAACCTGACCTGCCCTCGCCCGGGACGAAGGCGTAGAGCGGCAACCGGGGAAAATTGTAGCCAGGAAGAAACCCTTCGGTCGCAAGGTAACGGTACGAGTAGAAGTCCGAGCCGTGGGTTGACTTGCCTCGTTCAAGAAGGGTGACTTGATCCGTGGCCTGCATCTGTGCAGCCTTGATCTTGCGCCGCTCGGCTCCAGATAGTCCTGGCACTTGAGACTGCTTGTTGGCCTCGATCAGTTGCGTGCGCGCGGAGTGATAGAGGTCACGCCATCGGTCGAAGGCGCTGTTGAACTCCGCAGGTGCCTGGGTAGCAACCTCCTTTACATAGTCATCCGGGTCATCTATCCAGATAGGCTTCCGCTCGCCGACTGATGTGAGGATTTGCTCAAGGACACGGCGCAGCCGGGCGCTGGCCTTGTCCACCAGGGCGGGATCCCGGATGACCCCCCAAATCTCGTCCCTGAGGGGATAGCCTGGTTTCTGGAGGTCGAGGATTTCGGGAATGTCCGGCGACAGGGCCAGCCCCGCTGTGGCAAGCCAGACCGCCTGTAGATGAGAAGTGATTAGGTTCTTGTTGGTGATGTCGAGTGCTGGCGGGCGAACCGCACCGGCCACCATGTCGATGCGCCGCTCGAAAAAATACTGATCATGCGGCGACTGGGCCGCACAGTAAGTGAAGATCAAGGCCGTCTGTCCTGACCGTCCCGCACGGCCCGCACGCTGCACATAATTGGCGGGCGTAGGCGGCACATTGCGCAGGTAGACCGTATTCAACGCCGAGATATCGACCCCCAGTTCCATGGTCGGCGTACAGAACAACGCGGGGAGAAACTGTTTCGATTCCCCGCTGGCCTTGATTTCAGCCTCGCACTCCGCGATCCGTGCTCGGTCGTCGGCTTCGAAGCGGAAACGCCATTCCCGCCATTCCCGTTGCTTATGGTTCACCTGGGCCGTATGCTCCCGGCTCTCCATGCCGAACAACGAGCTGGTGTTTGCCTCGAGATCGTCGGCAACTCTGGTATAGAGGCCGCGGAAGTAAGGATTGCCGACAGCCGCTGCGCTCGGAGTGGCTTTACCTGCAATCAGTCGAATGGCTGAGGGTGATAGACGCCACCCTTGAAGTTCGCCTTCACTGGCCGCTCAAAGTCACAAGCCCTTCTCCGGCCAGAATGGCAAGGAGATTGGTAAGGAAGGTGATGTAGTCGTCCCCACCAAGCTTGGTACCGATGATGCTCTCATGGTTAATGAGGCGCGCTATGCGCGAACGCGGACCCGCGCGAAGGATCATCCGTTCTTCACGCAGACTGGTAACTTTCTTGCCAGGGGCTTTCAGGAAGAGGGTGGTACGCTCCCGCGTTGTTTCCTTGTCATCGATGCTCCAGGGAGCTCGCAGGACCGACCGCGATCTCTGGGCAACGGTGTCCAGAACGGCAAGATCGAGAGCCTCGGTATCGACAGCTAAGCCTTCGAGCATGGCCGTTAGCAAAATCCTGATGACCTTCTTGCGAGCGTCATGATCCAGAGAGTCGAGCTCAGGCAGAATAGCCGCGAGTCTCCCCACGTCCGCGGCCACGTCGTCGAGCCCAACGAAATCCACCTCGATCAACTTCAGCACGGAGAGGTTCGGATTAGTGAAACGCCAGCCCCGACGCAAATCAATCCAAACGCGGTGCGCGAGCACTTTGGCCAACGCCCGCTCAGCGTCGCTGCGGACCACGGCCCCAGCCTCGGGACTCAACATCCAGTGCACCCGCAGCGCCGTGTTCGCACCCGTAAAACCCAAGGCCCGCTGAACACGGAAGCCAAATTCGTCATCCCGCAGACCATCCTCACCGGCATCGAGAACAGCTCGCAGGATGGCTCCACGCAGAAGAGTCACGAACAGAAAATCGTTGAAATGCCCCACTTGAAGCGCCGCGTCCTGGCGGTTGTCGGTGAACCCAAGCAGCTTCCGCTTGTCCTCGGGAACCGCATTGTTGGGTTGGTTCAACCACTCGAGAGCGCTCGAGACGAGAAGCGTGGTCGCCGAGCTTCGCCCTTCAGCAGTAAGGCCCGCAAGCTTGCTGCGCTCGCGCATGCGGCTTTGCGGCTCATCGAGACAGCAGGCACAAAAGCCGAATTTGCCGGGGATGAACCAGAAGGGCTCACCGTCGTCGTCGGGATGACCGCTACCCGCGACTCTCACCTTCCTCGGCACGCGGGTTTTCCGGTACGGCCGCAGTTTGAGTAGCTCCTTGCGCTCTTCCGTCCAGCCTTCCGGAAAGTTCTCGAGCGTGCCGTCGAACCGGTAGTCCGGATCCCCGAGACCGGCCGGCGTCAGATACCCGGCAACTTCCGTATCGTCGTCTCTCTCAATTGGAGTGTCTTCGATATTGCGCGGCAGGAAGAGGACACCATCTTCCTGTTCCGTTCTCGTCACCACGTAGTACTCCTGACCGCATTGGCGGCAGAAGCGAATGGGATAGAGCCGGGTTCCAGGAGCATCGGGATCCTCGAGTTGTCCCTCGAGCAGAACGGTTCGCTCCTTCAAACGCAATGTTGCGAAGATGTCACCCGCTCCCGCGATGAAACGATGCAGCTTGAAGGCAATAAACGCGTGTTCGCCACTACCACCCCGGTCCTTATCAGGGAGGCTGACGCGAGTCAGGAAGTTCTCCAGCACCTCACCGCAGCGCTTGGGGTCGATTCCGCTATCCTGGGCAAGCAACTTGGTGGCTTCGACAAAGGTTATTGGCCGTCGCCGCTTGAGAATCTGGTCATCCTCCAGACCGAGCACCAGTTCCACCCAGACTGCCAGCGGATGAGTGACGAGCTCTGCATCGGTCAGCCGTTCGGGAAGGTCTCTCTCGAGTGCATTCGCAAGCTTCGGGACAACGTCTGCGCGCGCCAGACGATCGTCCGTGGCCCGGCGCAGCGACTCGTCGATCACTCCGTCCGGGCCGATCGCGGTTCCAAACAGACGTGAAACCACCTTCGAGACTTCCAAGGCCCGGCTGGCACCACTGCCTTCGCTGGACATCGTCGCAGAAGTCCCAATACAGAGTGGAGCCTTGTTAGGCGTGCAGCGATCGCGTAGCCGACGAACAAGAATGGCAACGTCAGCGCCCTGGCGGCCGCGGTAGGTATGCAACTCGTCCAGGACGATGAACTCAAGCCCCCTCGCGTTCGCCATGACTTGGGAATCGACGGGGTCTTGCCGAGTCAGCAAAAGCTCCGCCATCATGAAGTTGGTCAAGAGAATATCCGGCGGATTGTCCGCGACCCGCTGGCGTTCCTCCTGGTTCTCCTGTCCGGTGTAACGCCGGACCACCGGCCTGAGATTCTCCGAAAGGCCTGACTGGTCGATGAATTTGTTGATTTCCTTGACCTGGCTGTTAGCGAGTGCGTTCATCGGATACACGATGATCGCCCGTGTCCTCGGCGCATCGCCAGCCTTCCGCGCACAGATGATGGCATCCACGATCGGAACGAAAAAACAGAGGGATTTGCCCGAGCCGGTCCCCGTGGTCACAACGAAACTCTGTCCCGCCCGCGCTTTGGCGAAGGCCTGTCCCTGGTGCCTGTAAAATGGAAGCCGCTTCGACCCGAACGGGAAAACCTGGGCCGTTTCCGAGCAAACGTCGCCGGAGTTGACGAGATCGTCGGCGGTTGGCCCCGCTTCGTATCGCGGATTCAGGGAAAGAAGAGCGTCCGGCCAGAAACGGCCTTCCTTATACTCGCGTTCAATCGTCTCACGTAGGTCGGGCGCCCTAATTGTGCTGAAAGACTGAGAAAATCGAGCGTAGCTCTCTACAATGTGACGATCAAAAAGAAAGGCCTTCATCTAGCGCTCTGGATTCGTGTCCGGGAAATGTCTCCGAGGGCATCAAGTTTTCGCCGGGTGCCGTCCCTGATTCTTAACGGATGGAGCCTACCATGATCAGGTGAATCAGGCGGTCCGATTCCACATCACGCTGACGCCCACGACGGCCATGCTTGCCAACATAACCGTGTGGTCACGGAATCCGCACGGAGCTCGCGGCCACAAGCCGCATCAATCGGCATCTGAGCGACGCCACTTCCGGGACATCGCCCCGGTGAGAACTACTTCCGGCTGCTCGTGACACTTCCCTTCAATGGACGGTGGGCTTGTCCACGGCGATAGTGGAAAGGGTCTGTTGGCGGGCGTACTTGCAGGCAATCATCATCCGAAACGTCTCGGCACGCAGATCTTGAGTTCGCTTGTGTTTTTGGACACGACGAGCTCAGCATGGTCTTCCAGTTCATCGCGACTCCTTCCGCTGAACTGGAATACGTATCCGACCGCGATGCCGGATTCAAGCAGCCGTTGGAAAGCTGCAAACTGCTGACCCGCTGGGCGTTCGAATATTTTGACCAGACGAGCTCAGCATGGTCTTCCAGTCCATCGCGACTCCTTCCGCTGAACTGGAATACGTATCCGACCGCGATGGCGGATTCAAGCAGCCGTTGGAAAGCTGCAAACTGCTGACCCGCTGGGCGCTCAAGTATTTTGACCAGCCTGGGGCATAGTGGCAATTCTCGTGAATTCAAGCGCTTTCTCTCCGTGACCCACGTGCTCTTAGTCGTTGCGATCATCATTTGGGAAGGAAGGCTCCGTCTATACTAGAGTGAGCCATGACCCTCCTGCGACGTCTCGCCATCCGCGCTGCACGAGAACTAGCACGTCGTCCGGAGGTACGAGCTAAAGCCAAAGAGACATTAACCAACGCCACACGTGTGTTTAACGAGGAGGTCAAACCTCGCTCCAAGGACGCCTGGCGGGACGCACAGCCAGACATCGAGCACGCCAAGGCCAGACTCAAGCGGTTTACCCAGAAGCTGCGCGACAAGTACCGTAAGGGACGCGACGGCAAATAGACGTTATCCCGCTGGCGCCGCCGGTCTTGAGTTCGTTTGTGTTTTTGGACACGACGGGGTTGACCGGAACGTCGTTTTGGACGATTTGGACTTCGCCAGCTTACGGCGGGTCTGGGAGCAGGCCTTCGGGGCTGCTCCCCCACGCTCGCTCTCTCGCGTTTTCATGCGCCGCGTTCTTGGGTGCTTCCGCCATCAAGTGTTGCTACGCCGCGTTTGAATGCTAGTGTCAGTTGGCCTGCCTGTGTCGGCGAACGCCATAAATAAGGATGTCGGCGCGCATACGAAGATGTCTCTGAACGTCAAGCACCGCGTGGTAAGCTCAGCCGGCATCGCCGAAAGAACTGCGTCTCTGGAAATCAGGCTCAAACTCTAGCACGCGAGCGGGTTACGCGGTAGCCACCAACACTTGATTGCGGAAGCACCCAGCAGCTCGCCGTCCTCCCCCGTTCGGCCAGCGTGCAACCGTGTTGCGGGAACGACCAGTGAGACGGGCCGTGGCAAAAATGCTCACGCCCTCGACTCGAAGGCTCGCTACTTCGTCGAACTCCCTAACGAGCCTCAATGGCTGGAAACCGGAAGATGCTCGCCGCAATACCCGATCACGATCTTTTGGCGGTCTCCATCCCAGTGGAAATGAACGCGTATCGTCCGCGTCGAGTCATCGTCTACACCGATCTTGAGATGCCGGAACATCTCCACCTGCGTCCCGTCATAGTCGAAGGTTCTCTGACGGCGCATAGCTTTGTTCGTCATGACCGTTTCTGATTCCTTAGCTGCGTACTCGCTCTTCCCAAACACCCGACGTGCCTTGCTGTCACCTCCATCCATCAGCTGGTCGCGGTAGGTCGTTACCAGCCGCATGAGTAAGTCGAGCAAGTCGCGCCCATAGATGAATCGCGTCATCTTGATCGCGCTGGCCCGGGCACTATCTAAGACCGTACACCTATCGCCATAGAATTGTTCGATGATCTCGATGCAATCCAATGGGCTCGGTTCCTCCTTGCGCACAATCCATTCCAGAAGCGGCTCTGGATTGAAGGCGCCGACGTCGGCGGGGGAAAACCCATCTTTCAGAGATTTGAGCTCGAACTTCTTCGTCCGCAGCTCCTTCTGCGTCTCCTCGAGATCCTCCTTGTAGCGTGAGAGCTCAGTTTCGAGGTTTGCGTTTTCATCGACGATCTCGTTGAAGTAGCGCTCCTGCTCGTCCGCGCGGTTCGACGCTTCATCCAGCGCCTGACGTAGCTGCTCCGCGTTCATCTTGGCGCTGGTCGCGTGCACCTTCTCCATGCGCCGCCGCATCGAAAGCTGTATAACGCCTTCTGGCCGCACATGCAGCCGCAGCCTCGGAATGTTGGTGCTCGCGGTGACCCAAGCCAGTACCCGCGAAATGCGCTGCTGCTCTTCGCCCCAAGCTCGGACTTCGTCGCGGAGGAAGTACCGCGACCGCACGCCCGACATCGACGGGATGGCCAGCACGTTGACGGCTCCGTCCCATGCGGACCATGACTGGCCTAGGACCTCTGCCATCTCATAACTGTTTGATCCCGGTAGGACCCGTACAACGTGCGCCAGGCCCACGAGCGTCTTCTGAAGTTTGGTTGGGTTGACGAGGTACTCCTCGTCACGCATGGCGCTGACTAGCACGATGGCATTGTCCCGGTCACGCCGCTCGACCTCGGCGACAAAGGCCCGGTACGAATCCAGGTCCTGGCCGACTGTCCTTAAGATCTCGCCGGGCCAGGCGTCTGCGAAGTCCGCACCCTTAGCGGAAAGAACGTTCTTGGTGATGAATTGGATAACACGAGGCTGCGACGCACTGACAGGGCTTGATACGAGTGTGCTACGTTCATCCGTCTTCACGACGCAAGAGACTTCCAACGTCCCTGCGAACTTCTTGACCCCAACCTCCACAATCCATTGCCGTCCGCGGATGTTGTCGTCGCCGTGCTTCAGCACCCATGCGCACAGGGCCGGCTCACCGTCATAGCAACTGTGGATCCGCAGCCGCGCCTGGTTCTCACCACGATGGCCGTAGTGCTCTCCACCCTGCTTCAATTGATCCGGACGAAGGCCGAACCCGAGTTGCTGCTTGAGCCAACCGCCGATGGCCTTGAATACGGCCCACTCGGCATCGACCCCCTGGACACGCAGATGGTTCGCATAAACCAGCATCGATCAGTACTCCTTTGAGTGACCGTTAACCGAAGTTCGCTGCGCTAACTGTTTGAACCGCTCCAGGTTTTCCGGAGACTGTTTTAGTTGAGTCTCGCCGTCTCTAGCGAGCCTTCCTGCGACCGATAGTAGTTCATCTCGTCCTCGACCGGGGAGACATTTCCAATCGGCTCCAAGAGTCGTTGCGTGTTGTGCCAATGCACTCACTCTAGGGTGGCGAACTCGACGTCCTCGAGACCACGCCAGGGCCCGCGTCGACGGGTCACCTCGGTCTTGTAGAGGCCGATGATGGATTCAGCCAAAGCGTTATCGTAGGAGTCGCCTCGGCTTCCGACAGAGGGCTTGATGCCGAACTCGGCGAGCCGCTCGGTGTAACGGATCGAGAAGTACTGCACGCCCCGATCACTGTGATGCACCAACGGATCCTCGAGGTCGAGTCGACGCTCATGCAGCGCTTGCTCCAATGCATCGAGGACGATGTCAACGCTCAACGATGTCGCCTGTCCCTTCCCGTCGTGTCCAAAAATACAAACGAACTCTAAGACCCGCGCGCCGGTCCGGCGCCGAGTTCATCTATCATTATCGTGGAGAGCGCAACCATCAAGGGCTTGGCAACGACTTTGTGTTTTTGGACACGACGCGCTCCAGACTTCACCCCGCGCTTGGTCCGAACCGCACCCCGGTCTAACATGCCTGGGTTGCCAGCCGTGCGTCTACGCATGGCATAAAGGAGGTTCTCTTCGATGCACAGCCAAGTGACTCGTTTTGTTGTTCTTGTCGCGATCGCTGCCGTTGCGGTGAGCGTTGTGGCGTGGGCTCAGTCTCCCCGCGGCGCATCCAAAGCGACCATAGGCGGAAGCGAGGTTTCCGTGGACTACGGCCGGCCGAGTCTCCGGGGACGCGACATGCTCGGCCAAGCCCCCGTGGGTACCGTTTGGCGCACAGGGGCGGATCAATCCACCACGTTCACGACCGGGGCCGACATCACCGTTTCCGGCACTGCGATCGCGAAGGGCGCGTACAGCTTGTTCACGAAACGAGTGAGCGAAGACACGTGGCACCTAGTGTTCAACTCCCAGACCGGGCAGTGGGGCACGTCCCACGACGCCAGCCGCGACGTGGGCGAAGCCCAGCTTACGTGGAAGAAGGACGGAGACGCGACGGAACAGCTCACGATCGAGCTGTCCGGCTCCGGCAACAGCGGCGAGATCAAGCTGATGTGGGGGACCAACGTCCTGATCGCTCTGATCGAGTCCAACTAGCCGCGTTCTCGACTGGAATCCGGAGACGGCGCACTCCGTTTCACTCGCGAAGAGTGGTCGTGACGGGATCCGTGCGGGTGACTCTTGTCGCGGGAACCCAACACGCGACGTACGCGACGGCGCGGAAGGAGAGCGAATCAAAGCGAGAAACACCGCGCAGGATACTCTGAAGAAGCTGGGTAACCTGTGCTCCGCAAAAAGTCGACCCCGTCCTGTGCCAAAACTCGGCCCTCTTGAAATAGCCCATAAATCAACAGCTTAGAGTTTGTGTTTGTGACCGTGCCAAGGGCCGAGCGCGAGTTCTGGGTACTGTTGCGGGTGCTTCCGCCATTAAAGTGTTGGTGAGATAACGCTAACACTTTACGCTGCGTTAAATTACAGCCAAAATAGCGCTCGCGACCTTCGTGCACCTGCTTGTTGCAGCCTAGGCGGGTCTTGAGTTCGTTTGTGTTTTTGGACACGACGGGGTGGGGCGAGCCGCCAACTACGCGGCGAAGCTGACGACGTTGCCAGCGAGTTATTCGACGCGGCTCACGACAGCGGTACGGCATGTTCGAGAATCAGCCGGTCGATCACGGACACCGCCGCGTCCAATCGCTCGCCGTGTGAGCCACGGATCTTGGTAAACGTCAGGCGGCGCTCGACGAGAGCGCCACGGAAGAGCTCGTGCAACTCTTCACGCCGGTCGCCGCGATCGCGCTGATCCCCATCGGGGACCCAAGGGATGTCGATGTCGGCTAGGAGGTAGAGGTCTGCGGCTCGTTTCTCCAAAGCCGCCTCGATCCACCGGGGGCAATCGCCGTAGTAGTGGCGACTATAGAGGACCGTGCTGAATAGGTCGGTATCCTCAATAAGAAGACGGGACGCCTCGTCGGCTTTCTCGTCCTCGAGGACGATTTGGCCGCGGGCGATGGCCTCGACATCTTCGTAGTCGGGAGCGGCACCCTTGTCGATCACGAATTGGCGTGCAAACTCCGGCACCCAGGCGGTCTGGTAGTGCGCCGCAAGCGCCGCCGCGAGTGTTGTCTTGCCACTACATTCGGAGCCGACCACCGCGACGCGGATCACGAGGTCAACTCCGGCGCGGCCGATTCGCCACCCAAGAGCGACCGTCGCCACTCGGCGAAACCCATGGCGGCGAGCACAAGAAAGACCGCGTAAAGTCCCGCCGTGAGGTAGAGCTCCTTGTACAAGAACATGCCGACGTAGAAGACATCGACGGCGAGCCACGCGAGCCAGGATTCGAGGAGCTTCTGGGTCTGCATCCACTGGGCGGCGATGCTGAACGAGGTGAGCGTCGAGTCCATGAATGGCAGCGACGCGTTGGTGAAGCGGGTCAGCGTATGGCCGAGCAGAATCCCGCCGAGCGTTGCGACCAACAGGAGCACCACGCGGGTCGTGCCCGACGTCAGCGAAACCGCGAGCTCGCCGTGATCATCACCGCCGTGCAACCAGGCCCACCAGCCGTAGGCCGCGAGCCCGAGATACAAACCCTGGAGCCCCATATCGGCGTACAGCCGCGCGTCGTAGAAAACGACTGCGTACAGTGTGACGCTGACCATGGCGAGCGGCCAGCACCAGATGATCTGGCGCACCGTCAGGTAGACCGCTAGCAGCGTGAGGACGACAGCGACTAACTCGAGAGACAACACGACGACTCAGAAGCCGACCTGAAGCGAGACGACGAAGTTGCGCGTCGCCAACGGGTAGTAAAAGGGAATGCCGTCGAGGCTGACTATGCCAGTGCCGGCGCTGTTCCGAACGAGAAATTGATAACTGTAGCCGTTAGGGAACTGGTCGCGGTTGTCGAGCACGTTGTTGATGAACAGCGTGACGCGCGCGTCGACACCTTGCCACCAGCGACCCAGGCTCTGCGACGCCCGCACGTCCACGTTGGTGAACGACAGCGTCCGGAATTCGGCGAGTCCGGTGTTGTCGAGCTGGGATTCAGCCACATAGCGACCCATGAGCCCGATGCTGGTGTCGCGATGCGACCATTCGACGCCGAGGTTAAACAAGAGCTCGGGCGTGAGTAGCGGCCGCACGTTCTGGTAGGTGATCGGCTCGCTTCCGATCCACGTCCCCTGCTCGTCGAAGACATCGTAGAACTGTGTCCATTCTCGGATGCGGTTGCGGCTTACGTTCAGACTGTGCAACACGGACCAGTTCGGTATCGGCATCCACTTCAGATCGACTTCGATACCGCGCCGGTACGAGCGATCGACGTTCTGCCGTAGCGGCAGACCGACTTCGGACAGCTCGCCGGTCAAGGCGATCTCGTTCCGGAACTCCATCAGATAGACGTTGGCCTGTAAGCCGAGCCGGGGCGTGTTCCAATTGACGCCACCCTCGAAGTTCACCACCGATTCGGGTTTCACCGCTTTGAGATCATGCGGCACGGTGGCGTTGTCCTCGCCCAGCAGAAGATCGAGGCGCGCCGGCTCGCGCTGTGCTCTCCCGATAGAGGTGTAAAGACTCAAACCCGGAGAGAGCGTTTGTCTCACGCCGATCTTTGGGTCGAGAAAGCTCCAGTCGATCGGGTCCAACTCGACGTCACCTTCGTACGAGAAGCCGGCCCAGCGCCATTGGACGTCGCCGAAAAGGAGCGTGTCTCCCAGACGGTACTCGAGCTTGCCGAAGGCGTTCGTTGTCTCCTTGAACCCGGTGTTCTTGTACACACGAGTGTCCGTGTCGCTATCGAGAAAATGGTCGCCGCTGAAGTCGTTGTAGTGCACACCCACCGTCGCCGAAAGATTATCCACGGTTGTACTCAGCGTGACCATGCTGCCGAAAAATCCCTGGTCGATGCCGAATCGCAGCAAGTCGTTTTGCGCTACCGGATCATCCCATAATTGGAACCAACCGTCGGCGCCGTTGTAATAGAACGACGCGCTCAGCAACGAGTCGCTGCCGAGCTCCCGCATATACTTGATTTGGGCGAAATCCTGTCCGAAGTTGTCGCGGTCTTCCTCGGTGAGCGGGTTGAACCGTCGGTTCTCGCTCAGGGCGTCCGGGTCGACCGCGAGATAGGCAAGCTGCGACTTCTCGTCGCCTGAAAATGCGACCAGCGACAAGGACGATCGCTCTTGCTGCCAACCCGCGTTCACAAAGAACGTGTGATGCTCGGTGCCGGAGCGCTCGCGATATCCATCGGTTTTGGCGTACGAGAACCGTCCGGAGACGTAGAGCCCGTTGTCGAAAACGCCCGACTCGTAGCCGATCGAGGCGCGCTTGGTGTCGTACGAGCCCAGTACCAACCGAGCATCACCCTGGTTGTCTCGAGGCGGCGCCGCGCTTGCGAAGTTCACCGAACCGCCGTAGGCGGGCGAGCCGACCGACGAGGTGCCCACGCCGCGCTGGATTTGAATGCTGTCGACAGCGCTCAGGAAGTCGTGAAAATTGTTGAAGAACAGCGCGTGCTCCGCGGGGTCGTTGAGGGGCGCCCCGTCGAGGGTCATGCTGATGCGCGTCTGTTGGATTCCGCGCATGCTGAAGTACGAGTAGTTGGACCCGATGCCCGAGTCCGAGTACCAGTTCATCGACGGAGTATGCTCGAGGAGCTCCGGAACATCCTGTCCGTAGCTGAATTTCTCGATCTCCTCACGGTCCATGTTGCGCTTCGTCACCGGGACTTCTTCTCCTGCTCGAATCCCGACGACGGTGATCGACTCTTCGACCGTGCTCACCCACTGGAGTCGGAGCTCGAGCTGGCGTTGTTGCACGGCTCGGAGCAAATTGCTGACCTCCCTGTGCCGGTGGCAGAGTCACCCGGCGCAGTACGTATCGGGCATCCCGAGCGCGGTCATCTTGTTGAGTATCTCGCACCCAATTCGGTGTTCAACTCGTTGCCTCGCCAACGTTCGAGTCCGCATCTCAGGCCCGATGATCGCCTTGTAACGATAGACCGCGTTTTCCACCATGCTTCGCTTGGTGCAGCCTGAGAGCTTGTACCATTCACGTCGGCCGTGTCTTTCGATGGCACGAATATGGCGATCTCGCTCCTGCATGGCCGTGTTCGAATTCTGACTGAGCGTCGCGTTTCGTTGCGGCGGAATCACCACGCGCGTCCTTCGTCCAGGGCTGTGCGCTTCGATGGTTTCGTAGACCGCTTCCTTGTCGTATGCACTGTCCGCCGCCACCGACACTAGAGGTGCTTGAATCTGCGTTAGCAAAGCGGGGACTCGGGTTGCGTCGCGAGCTCGTGACGCCGTCAGTTCGGACGCAACAATGTTGCCGGTCTTGCGGTCAACGGCGATGTGCAACTTGCGCCATGCGCGCTGCTTTGGCGGTTTGCGGGCGGTTCCAACATGAATCCTCAAGCCCGTGCTATCGATCATCAGGTGGATGGGTTGAGTGCTTGCGGCTTTCGGAATCCGCAGCTTCTTGCGGAGCAGCCTCGAGCGCCGACACAGCGTCGAGTAGTTCGGGATCTCGATACCGAGCCCGAGAAGCGAGGCGATCGAGTTCAAGAAGCCTTCGGTTTGGCGGTAGGCGAGCTTGTACACCATCCGGACAACCAGGCTCGTTTCAATCGCCAGGTCTGAATAGACCCGTTGACCGCCAGGCTTACCAGTCTTGTCGGCCATCCAGTTCGCGATTGCCTCCTCGTCAAACCAGACCGTCAAATCGCCTCGGCGGCGCAGCCCTTCGTTGTATTCCGCCCAGTTGCGAACGTGGTACTTCTTCTGCTTCGCGTGCTTGTACTGGCTGCGCTTGGGATACTTCATGGTCGAACATACCTCGGCCACCACCATAGGCGCATTTGCTCTCAGCCAGAGCGGTGCAACAACGCCTCGTTTTGTTGGGACCGCCCGGCGTCGGTAAGACCCATCTCGCGATCAGCCTCGCGATCGCCGCGGCACAGAAGGGACGGCGGGTCTACTACCGCCAAGCCGTTCACGGGAGCGCACCATAGACACTAAGCTGCTGATTTATGGTCTATTTCAAAAGGGCCGAGTTTTGGCACAGGACGGGGTCAAGCCGATAGCAACACTGGCCCTCAGAGGTCGCTCAAAGTGATTGGCTCCTCGCGCGCGGATTTCCCGTCATGGCCCGGAGCACCCAAGACGCTCCTCACTGAGGCCGTAGATATGTTTGCAGTCTGACCCACTCGTCACCGATTTGGACGAGCAGCTCTGAGGAAGACTTTTTTGAGAAAGGTGTTGATTGAGGAGTCCAGATATGTTGCTACGCGGCTGCGGGCAGTGGTACAGGTTCGGAAGAGACCGGGTTGCGCGCCCAACTGAGCAGGAAAACCTCGATCTGCAACCACAAAGGAATCGTCGTCGCCAAGAAGATGTCTCGAAAGGTGAGCCATCGAATGGTCAGACCGGCTTGCATGGCCGGAGTTCGGATCTCACGTCCGAACTTCAGAGCTCCGTGCGGTCGGACGAAATTGTAATAGCAACGGAGCAACTCCAGGTGCTCATCGAGCCTCTCCGTCGAGCGAGCGTGGGAAAGTGTTCGTCTCGAAAGGTATGCTGAGCTTTGCCGGATCGTCAGATTCAACCGCTCGATGAACGACGTGTTCAATGTCGAGGAGTCCTCGGAGTTATTGAGCGCGTCATCAAATCGCCACGCGGCTCCGTACAGCGCTCTGCGTTCGACCTTGATGATACGATCGTTCCTGCGCGTCTTGAGGACCTGGCCGTAGAGACACGCTGGCCCGAAGAAGCGACGGATGACCTTCCGGTAGAATTCGAATCCATCCGTGACGATCAAGGGAAGACGCTCGAAATTCATCCGCTTCGAAAGGTCGCGAAACAGAGCGTGAGTGTTCCGATAGCTTCGCCTTCCCGTCACCGTCGATGGCCAGAGCCGAGACCAGACCTCGATCGTAACGAAGAGGTGCTTCTGCTATTAACCCTAATCGCAAAATCTTCGAAGCACGAAAACGCGAAACAGCCGCACTGGGCGCAGGCGAGAAGCTCGTGCTGGGGCACCCGCTCGCCGCCACTATAAGTGATTCTGCACGGTGTATGCAGAACCTGGAAAAGGTGCTATTCACGGGGCCAAAGACCTCAGACACGGTGACGTTTATTTGCGATTAGGGTTAAGTGTTGGTGAAATAACGCTAAGACTTTGCGGTGCATTAAATTACAGCCAAAATAGGGCTCACGACCTTCGCCGCGCGCTAAATTGAGCGTAAGCGACTTCTTTGCAAAGGGATGCGTACAAATCACCAACATTTAATGGCGGAAGCACCCGTGGGTTGGTGTGTCGCGGCGTCAGTTCTGCTCGCACTGACGCTGGCCGCGCAGGCAAGGGCAGACGACCGTGATGACGGGCACGATGAAGACACTCCCGCAGACGTCGACCTGCACGGACCACCCGCGCCAGAGCCGCCCGAAGTGGTGGCTCGCGACGACCAGGGACGAGTGACTCTTCGCGCGAACCGTCTCAGCGAGCCCTTCGTCCTCGATGGCAAGCTGGACGACGCCATCTATACCCGGGTAACTGCGGTCAGCGACTTCATCCAGCAGGTGCCCGACGAGGGCGAGCCCGCTACGGAGAAAACCGAGGCCTGGGTTTTTTTCGACGATAGGAACATCTACGTCGGCATGCGCTGCTGGGACAGCCACCCGGAGAGGATGGTCGTCAACGAAATGCGGCGGGACAATTTCGGCATCTACCAGAACGAGAGCGTCACGGTGGTGTTCGACACGTTCTACGACCGCCGGAATGGCTTCATGTTCCAGACGAATCCGCTCGGGGCGCTCCGAGACCAGCAGTTCGGTGACGAGGGCCAGGCGATCAATCGGGACTGGAACACGGTCTGGGACGTGAAGGCTTCGACGTTCGAGCAGGGCTGGATTGTGGAGATAGCCGTTCCGTTCAAGTCTCTCCGGTACAAGGCTGGGAGGGATCAGGTCTGGAGCATCAATATTCGCCGCGCGGTCAAGTGGAAGAACGAGGACTCTTACCTGTCCCTCGTTGCGCGGTCGCACGGCCCAAGGGGGGTCTACCGGATGTCGGAATCCGCGACGCTGGTCGGGCTGGAGGCTCCAGCATCGTCGCGGAATCTGGAGCTCAAGGCCTACGGCATCACGGCGTCCGTAACCAACAATGACGCGGAGCCCGTCGTGTCGAACGACTGGAACGCGGACGCCGGATTCGATGTCAAGTACGGGCTGACCAGGGGTCTCATTGCCGACTTCACCTACAACACCGACTTCGCGCAGGTCGAGGAGGATCAACAGCAGGTCAACCTGACCCGTTTCAGCCTGTTCTTCCCGGAGAAACGAGAGTTCTTTCTCGAAGGGGCGAGTATCTTCTCCTTTGCTGGCGTGCAGAGCCGACCGGACTTCGGCTTTCGTCCGGGTAGGTCGATCGGGAACTTGACGCCGATCATGTTCTTCAGCCGCCGTATCGGGCTCACGTCGAGCGGCGTGGACCCCATTCAGGTGGGAGGGCGGGTGACCGGCCGTGCCGGCCCGTTCCGGGTTGGCGCTCTGAACATTCAGACCCGAGGCGTCGAGGGTTTCGTGGAGCCCACCAATTTCGCTGTGCTGCGGTTCCGGCGGGACATCCTTCGCCGAAGCGATATCGGCGTCATCGCGACCCACCGCACGACGTCGCTGTCCGAGCCCGGAACGTCGAACTCTCTCTTCGGCCTGGATGGCAACTTCTTCTTCGGTACCAACGTGACCATCAACACCTACTACGCGCTGAGCCACACACCACTCGCCACCGGTACGCAGATCGTTGGGGACGAGACCAGCTATCTCGGACGATTCGACTACAACGGAGATCGCTATGGCCTGCAGGTCCAGCGCCTCAAAGTGGGCGAGGCTTTTCGGCCGGAGCTCGGGTTCACGAGTTGGCAGGCGTTTACCCGCAGTTTCGTGGAGGCACGGTTCAGCCCACGGCCCGCTTCGATCGACCTCGTCCGGAGGTTCGTATTCCAAGGAACCTTCGACTACATCACCGGCGAGCCCACCGGAAAGCTTCAGACACGTCGTGCTCAGGCCCAATTCAAAGCGGAGTTCGAGGCCGGCGACGAGCTAACCGTCGAGTACAACCCGCAGTTCGAGTTCCTGGCCGAGGAGTTCGAGATCTCGGACGGCATCATCCTGCCCATCGGCGGCTACGACTTCCAGGACGTCCACGTTGCGTACCGGTTCGGAGCGCAGCGACCGGTGCCGGGCTTCGTCAGCTACCGTACGGGAAGCTTCTTCAGCGGCGGCCGCAACGAGCTCGCGTTCAACGGTCGCATCGAAGTGACACCGAAGTTCTCGCTCGAGCCGCGACTCTCGCTCAACTGGGTGAGCCTCGAGGAAGGGGATTTCGCGGCCCGCCTCGTGAGCAGCCGGATCACATACTCGATGTCACCCCGCATGTTCGTGGGAGGGCTTTTTCAGTGGAACTCCACGAGCAACACGCTGAGCTCCAACGTGCGATTCCGGTGGGAATACGAACCAGGGAGCGACCTCTTCGTGGTTTATAGCGACGGCCGGCTCACCAACGAGGATGGATTTCCCATCCTGTTGAACAGGACGTTCGCGGTCAAGTTCACGAAGCTGTTTCGCTTCTGATACCGAAAGCTGCGCTCGATTCCGGCGTTGTTGCACGGCCCGGAGCAAATCGCTGACCTCCCTGTGCCGGTCGCAGAGTCACCCGGCGCAGTACGTATCGGGCATCCCGAGCGCAGCCATCTTGTTGAGTATCTCGCACCCAATTCAGTGTTCAACTCGTTGCCTCGCCAACGTTCGAGCCCGCATCTCCGGCCCGATGATCGCCTTGTAACGATAGACCGCGTTCTCCACCATGCTTCGCTTGGTGTAGCCTGAGAGCTTGTACCATTCACGTCGGCCGTGTCTTTCGATTGCACGAATATGGCGATCGCGCTCCTGCATGGCGGTGTTCGAATTCTGACTGAGCGTCGCGTTTCGTTGCGGCGGAATCACCACGCGCGTCCTTCGTCCAGGACTGTGCGCTTCGATGGCTTCGTAGACCGCTTCCTTGTCGTATGCACTGTCCGCCGCCACCGACAGGCGTTGTTGCACGGCCCGGAGCAAATCGCTGACCTCCCTGTGCCGGTTGCAGAGTCACCCGGCGCAGTACGTATCGGGCATCCCGAGCGCAGCCATCTTGTTGAGTATCTCGCACCCAATTCGGTGTTCAACTCGTTGCCTCGCCAACGTTCGAGCCCGCATCTCCGGCCCGATGATCGCCTTGTAACGATAGACCGCGTTCTCCACCATGCTTCGCTTGGTGTAGCCTGAGAGCTTGTACCATTCACGTCGGCCGTGTCTTTCGATTGCACGAATATGGCGATCGCGCTCCTGCATGGCGGTGTTCGAATTCTGACTGAGCGTCGCGTTTCGTTGCGGCGGAATCACCACGCGCGTCCTTCGTCCAGGACTGTGCGCTTCGATGGCTTCGTAGACCGCTTCCTTGTCGTATGCACTGTCCGCCGCCACCGACACTAGAGGTGCTTGAATCTGTGTTAGCAAAGCGGGGACTCGGGTTGCGTCGCGAGCTCGTGACGCCGTCAGTTCGGACGCAACAATGTTCCCTGTCTCGCGATCAACGGCGATGTGCAACTTGCGCCATGCGCGCTGCTTTGGCGGTTTGCGAGCGTTTCCAACATGAATCCTCAAGCCCGTGCTATCGATCATCAGGTGGATGGGTTGAGTGCTCGCGGCTTTCGGAATCCGCAGCTTCTTGCGGAGCAACCTCGAGCGCCGACACAACGTCGAGTAGTCCGGGATCTCGATACCGAGCCCGAGAAGCGAGGCGATCGAGTGCAAGAAGCCTTCGGTTTGTCGGTAGGCGAGCTTGTACACCATCCGGACAACCAGGCCCGTTTCAATCGCCATGTCTGAATAGACCCGTTGACCGCCAGGCTTACCGGTCTTGTCGGCCTTCCAGTTCGCGATTGCCTCCTCGTCAAACCAGACTGTCAAATCGCCCCGGCGGCGCAGCCCTTCGTTGTATTCCGCCCAGTTGCGAACGTGGTACTTCTTCTGCTTCGCGTGCTTGTACTGGCAGCGCTTGGGATACTTCATGCTCGAAACATACCTCGGCCACCACCATAGGCGGATTTCGCTCTCAGCCAGAGCGGTGCAACAACGCTCATCAGAACCGCTGACATGCCGGTTTCACGTCCACGTACGAGGCGGTTGCCGCTGGTGTGCTGCAGTCGCAGATGTCAACACTCTGACGAAACTTCGGATGGCGCAGAACAGGATGGTACTCGGATACGATCGATGCGGAGAAAATCGTGGGCACGAAGGTCGTCTAAAGTCCTCAAGGATCTAGAACAACGACTGTCGAGCGGTCGTCCAAGCTTGACCGCGCAACGCCGGGCGTGGATGGAAATGAACGACGGCGACGATGTACGTGGTTCACGGCCAGACGACGATCACGCGCGCGCCGTAGTTGAGCGGTATGGAGGCATTCGGAAATCGGGAAACTACCGATTCCCGGACGGGTCTGTCCTGCAAGTGCGTCGCGGGCGCATCGTTGCATCGCCGGATCCCCCAGGAGCGGCGGAGTTCGGAGCCAAGCCGGGTACGCCGTGACCTTCCGGGAGCACGACGGACGGGTTAACTTCGGCGCTATGATGGCGGAAGCACCACGGGTTTCGTATTCGTCTTTGGCGCTGTAGACTCAAAAGCGGGTGGCCCATTTTAGGACCGCCCGCCGCTCCCGCCGCTCCCGCCACGTCGTGAAGGGCAGAACGACCTAACTATTTAAGCCATGAACAGAATCGAACCAACATCAACACCGCAAGCTCTCAACCCTGACCTAGCCGACATACGATGTAGCGGCCTGCCCTTCCCGAGCCTTTGTTTTCTCACGGCCCTGGTGGCGAGGACATTGAGCGAGGCCCGTTGACGAAGCTCCGTCTCGCCGCCATCGTCCCGGTGTTGCTGGCGACGGGACCGCTCTACTACCTCGCCTACCAGATCACTCCCGAGCGACGCTTCGAGCTTGGCTCCATGGATCGCGACTTCAGCGTGAGGCAGGGAGAACTCCATCCGTCCTCCCTCATGAGCGGGCCCATTCGGTACGAAGACGGGTCCGTCGAGGTCATAGACTTCTACGGACGGCTCACCCCACGACGTGAGGAATTTCTTCTCCCATACCACGCGCGGCGGTCGCCCCTTGAGATCTTCCTTCGAGCGCATCGCTTCGGACTCCAGGGAAGCGTCTTCCTCACAGTTAACGGGGAGCCGGTCGAAGAGTTCGTTTTCGGAGAGACGTCCTACCCCTGGGGTGGGATGCGAGCCGTCATACCGGAGGGGGTCGCAGAACGCGGTCCGCTTCTAATCGAGCTTCTTACCCAAGGTGGGACGACGCCACCAAGTCACTTGCCCGTGGACCTAGGAGTGGGGATCGATTGGATCGAAATCGCTCCTATGTCCGAAGGCGTCGAGCTTGCGCCCCTGAGGCGCGAGTACGCGGCGCTTTACGTACTTGTGGGACTCGTTTTCGGCTTCGCGCTACTGACCGGGATGACGGCCTTCTCCGCTGCCATCGTCGCGGCGATCAGTCTGGTCCTTTGCCTCAGTCTCACCGCACTCGTTCCGATCGAGACGTCGATGGCCCTCGCGCGCCTCTGGGTCGTCCTGCCGTTCGCGGCTCTCGTGTACTGGCTGCTCGATCGCCGCTACGCGGCCTTTGTCGCGCAGCTCGTCGCGGTGGCGGCTCTCGTCCACTCGGCGCTGATTTTCTTTCCCAACCATTTTCCGCCCGACGCGCAACTGCTCAGTGCAATTTCATGGCAATTTCATGGAAGTCACGCCGGATGGCAATTTCATGGAGGGTGAAGATACGAGACAGGCTCCGAGCACCTACAGAGCCCCCTACCCTCCCTACTTCTTCATGCTCATTTTCGGTGCTTCTCGGGCCTACGACGACCTGCGCTTTTTGGTGGAGTTCGTTCCCGTTCTCATGGCTTCCATCATGCTCGTGCTTGTCTTTCTCATCGCGAGGACGGTCTTTGCTGACGAGGTCGTCGCACGACTCGCCGGGATCTTGTTCGCGCTCGAGATCTCGGTATGGCATCACGTGCACCGCGGTCACGGCCCGGGGATCTTCGGCGGGCTCGCCGTGCTTACATTCATCTGGTTCGTCATCTCGCGGAGAGAGTTCTTCGTGCGACGAAGATGGTTCTTCGCCCTGGCGCTCGCTTCGATGGGGGTCGCGCTCCTCTATACCTCCGCTTTCTTTCAGGTCTCGATCTTCATGGCTTGTCTCCTAGCTCTCGGGATACTGTCCAAAGAGGGACGGCAGTCGAAAGCCCTCGCTCCCACGGCGCTCGGCTTCGCTCTCGGAATCGCTGGTGCCGTTGCGATCTATTACGGCCCCTACGCGCTCGCAGCTCTGAGACCGGAAAGCGTGGTTCTCGACCGTGGGGGCGTCTACGACCCACCGGCCACGTTCTTGTTTATGAGAAATCAACTGAGGGACACGGTGCGTCTTCTCCAGAATGGGCACGCACTCTTCGTCCTCGCCTCTTTCGTCGGGCTCTTCTATCTCCCACAGAGCGGCGCGAGCCCCAACAACCGTCGCATCGTCTGGGCCGCGCTGGGCACCTACGCGATCATGCTGCTGCTGAAAGACCCGGCGTTCTTGCCGCGTATTTTCCTGAATGCCAAGGAAGATCTCTTCTACGCCCCCTTCGCCTGCATGGTCTTGGCACTTCCGCTGGCACGACTATGGAGGACGCCTCTCGGCCGCTTCGTCGTCGTGGCAATCCTCGCTGGGCTTTTTTCGCTCGCGGTACGCGATCAAGCCTGGAACGCCGATACCCTGCACCCACAGCCCATCGCCTTCGTCGGAGCACCTTCACTTTTGCCTGAGCTCTACGACCTGCCGCAGTCGGTGGGCTCCGCCAAGTGGGCCTTGCGAACGACGAGGTCGTACCAGAGCCTGCTCAGGTCCAGGAGCGTTCGGGCGACACGCGGGAAGTTGAAGAACTGGCTTCTGCCGTAGACGCGGTGAAAATGATGGACGGGTACTTCCTGGATCCGAAACCCGTGGTCCTGCACCTTCTTCATGAGCTCGACGCAAATGACGCCGCTGTCCTTGGTTAGCACGACCTTGTCGAAGATGCTCCGCCGAAACAGACGGAAGTCGCAGTCCACATCCGAGAGCGAAAGGCCGAAGGCGATGCGGACCGCCCAATAGTAGATGCGGCCGATGATGAGACGATGCAGAGGATCGGAGCGCCCGATCTTGACGCCGTTCACGAAGTCGCTCGTCGATTCCCACGATTCGAACAGGAGGGCCATCTCGCGAGGGTCGTATTGCGCATCGCCGTCTGTATAAAAGACGAGCTCCTTCGTCGCGTTCTGAAACCCCGTGCGCAGCGCACCACCGTACCCGCGGTTCACGGGATGGTGTACGACCTTGAGCTCGGGGAGGACGGACTGGAGCTCCGCGAGCACCTCGGCGGTGTGGTCTGAGCTTCCGTCGTTGACGACGACGATCTCGTAGTCGTCGGCGATGCGGCGAGCCGCCACTCTCGCGCTCAGGATCATGCTAGGGATCGTTCCCGCGTCGTTATAGGCAGGAAATACTACAGAGAGTCCGAATTTCGGTGCTTCCGCCATCAAGTGTTGCTACGCCGTGTTTGAATGCTAATGTCAGCTGGCCTGCCTGTGTCGGCGAACGCCATTAATAAGGACGTCGGTGTGCACACGAAGGTGTCCCTGAACGTCAGGCACCGTGTGGTCAGCCCAGCCCGCATCGCCGAAAGAACTGCGTCTCTCGAAATCAGGCTCAAACTCTAGCACACGAGCGGGTTACGCGGCAGCCACCAACACTTGATTGCGGAAGCACCGGCCATCGGGCCGGCGTGGGGCATCGTTGGCCTCTGGGGCGTGCTCTGCGGCTTTCTGCTGCTCAGCTACTACACGGTGATTGCGGGCTGGTCGGTCGGTGGATTCCCGGCGGGCGCCTCGATGGGCGAGCTGTTCGGTGCGCAGGCGGCCAATGGCGGCCTGCAGCTTGGCTTGTCTCTCGGGTTCAGTATCGCCACGGTCTCGGTCGTCTACTTCGGCGTCCAAAAGGGGATCGAGCGCATCGCGCGTGTCTTTCTGCCGATTCTCTTCGGGATCCTCGTCTTGCTGCTCGTCTCCGCCTTGGAGATGGCCGGGGCCGGTGAGGCGCTCCGCTTCATCTTCCTGCCGCGCTTCGGCGAGTTGGATGGGGGGAGCGTCCTCGAGGCGCTCGGCCACGCGTTCTTCACGCTCTCGCTCGGCATGGGCGCGATGGTGACGTACGGCTCGTACATCGCAACGCATCAGTCGATCGTGAAAGCCTCGGCGATCATCGTCGTGCTCGATACGCTGATCGCACTCGTGGCCACGGTGATCATGTTCTCGGTGATCTTCAGCGTGCCGGGTATGGATGAGCAGGTCAGCGGCACGGGCACTGTGGGGATGCTCTTCATCTCGCTGCCGCAGCTGTTCTTCACCGAGGTCCCGTTCGGGGCATTCCTGGGGCCACTCTTCTACGTGCTGGTGGCCCTCGCGGCGCTCACCTCGACGATGTCGCTACTGGAAGTGGTCGCTGCCTACGTGATCGACGAACACCACATGCCGCGGGCCACGGCGACGCTGCTGTGTGGCGGTGCGGTGTTTGCCTTCACGGTCCTCGCCGCGTTGTCGTTCGGTGGTGTCGGCGCGATCACCGAGCTCCAACTCGGCGGCGCGCTCGGCCAGATGCTCTTCGGCGGCAAGACGAGCTGGTTCGGCATGGTCGACCACTTCGTGTCGAACTGGATGCTCCCGACCGGGGGATTTGCGATCACGATCGCGGCGGGCTGGTTCCTGACGCGCAAGTACACCGAGCGGGAGCTCGTGGATGGCTCAGAACCCAGGTGGTTCAACTATGGAGCGTGGCGGTTCTTCATTCAGTTCGTGTCGCCGCTGGCCGTGGCGGCGATCATCATCGCGGTGCTGTTCTTCGGGGTGGACTTCAGCTAGGGCCAGGCAACACCTGATTTTCCGGTATTGACCACGTTGGCCGCTGGCTGTTGTGATCCGCAAAAAAGAAAACCGGCCAGAAGCAGCCGACTATGGTAGGTCTAACCTGCGCAATCAACGCCGGATCGACTTTTTGCGCAAGAGTCTCAAGTTCGTTTGTGTTTTTGGACACGACGACATAACGGCCTTGATGAAGGTGCTCCACGACATGCTCTTGCCCCGTTACGGAGCGGCGCGATATCGTGGTCGGCGAGGCTCCTCTTGATGGTGTTGCGTCCGAGTTCATGTCCCGACGTTCTGGGTGCGTCGGCAGGCGCAGTACGAGCTGGGCCTAGCACGTTCTGGTCCAGGTGTGGCCCTGGCCTCCTTAATGTCCATCTTTGCCCAGGACCTGGATCAGTCGAGGCCAGGGCTTACCGTGGCGTAGTCGGCGAGCACGTTCTGGTTCAGGTGCGCCTCGGACTCCAGGCTCCCTGTTCGGCGGCTTGTTAAAATATACTGCCATGGCCCGGTCGTAAACACAGACACTAAACTGCTGATTGGTGGTCATTTCAAAAGGGCCGAACAATTGGCCGGACTGGGTGGCGGATGGTGCAGTTTGGAGCTATCCGGTCTCGGCAAAAGGTGGTCCAGCTTTTGGCGGAAATCCTCAAACAGAAAAGCCAGTGGAGATTCAGGAGGTTTCGAGTTTTTCGAGTTTTTCGACCCGTACATGGCGTGAAGCTCTCCGTGGTATTTCCGCTTGAGATCGGTATCACGGATCAGCGCGGACTGAAGCAGCCGGATGAGGAAGATGCCGGTGCCGGTGAACGGGTCGAGGACATGAACGCCCTCTTCGCTCAAGCTGCGGCCGAACTCCTGGCGCACCACGTGGTCGGCGCTGTTCACGATGAAATCCACGACTTCTACCGGTGTGTAGACGATGCCGAGGCGGTCTGCGTCCTTCTTGAGGGCCGTGGAGAAGAACTTTTCGTAGAGTTCCATCAGCACGTGCTGCCGCGCTTCGCTGTTGTCGAGGCCCTGGGCGCGCATGCGGACGCTTTCGTAGAAGCGCTCCAGATCTCGGGTTTCGTTCTCGAGACCGAACTCTCCGAAATCCCGCCCCAAGGAGTCCAGCGCCTGCGCCACCGGGTTGCCGGCGGAGAAATCGTAGTGTTCGAACAGCGCCTCGAAGACCGGCCGCGTCAAGGTGTGCTGCGCCATCATTTCGATGGCGTTATCCCGGCTGATCGAGGCGTTGATCGAGACCTTGAGCTCCTCGTGGAAAGCGTCGAACCATTCGCGCAGGGTTTCGTTATCGGGACTGGCCAGAAGAGCCTCGATCCGGTGGACGAGCCGCGAGAAGATATCTGCAACGTCTCTGGCCCAGGTCTCCCAGTATTTCCGGTCCCCGCATCTCTCGACGACCTTGGCGAATATCGCGCCGGGTGGCAGGTCGAGCGGCGGAAAGGGCAGTTCGGGGGTGCCCTGTCCGTCGAGCCCATCGCCGCTGAAGATGATCCGATCGGTCGGCGTGTCATTGAGGTCGATCTTGTTGATCTCGGCATCGAACCTGTCATCGTGCGAGCGCAGCGCCCGCAAGACGCTCCAGACTACGGCGAACCGTTCGTTGTCGTCGAGAGCCGCGGCCGGGTCGACGCCCGCCGGCACGGCGACCGGAAGCACGATGTAGCCGTACTGCTTGCCCTCGGCCTTACGCATGACGCGGCCGACGGCCTGCACGATGTCGACCTGCGAGGTTTTCGGGTTCATGAAGAGCACCGCGTCGAGCGCCGGCACGTCGATTCCCTCGGATAGGCACCGGGCGTTCGAGAGAATGCGGCAGGTTCCCTCGGAATCGGCCTTGAGCCATTCGATACGGGCCTTACGCTCAAGCGCGTGATGCTGTCCATCGACGTGGCGCGTTTTGCAGCGGAACGCGTCCGGCCGCTCCGCCTCGGGCAACAAATCGATGGCGTGCCCGACGATACTGTCCCAATGCGCTTCCAGCCGCTTCGAGGAGACGATCGTGTTCGTGAACGCGATCGCGCGGGTTAGATGCTGGATAGGTGCATCGCTGAGACGCTTGTTCTCCGGGTTACTGCAACGCGCGCCAGCAACCGACGATCTTCGCCGCGTCGGTGATGTTGATCTCGCTGTCGCCCGACGCCAGATGTGCCTGCAACGCGGCATCGACGTGTTGCTCGGACATGGCGAGGACCACAACCTTGTAGTCGGATAACAGGTCCCGCTTGGTGATCGCTATTACGGCGAGCTACATTCCAAGAAGTGGGGATCGCCTCAGCGATGATGGTGAACCCCCTGGCCAGCTCTTGGGCTGATGGTATTCGTGTCTTGGCGGCTCCTTACACTTGGGTGTGCGGTTTTGTGGTTGTGGCAGGCCAAGAAGAGAGCCTAGAACCGATTGTTGGCTGTACTGGCGATGGAACGAAAGACGGTACACAGTACGGGGAATGGGTCGAGGTTCCTGTCCAGGAGAAGTGATCGATATGCGCGTGGGCGACTGCCGCGAGCTGCTGCGCGTCGAGGTCGAGCTTGAGGTCAAATAAATGAACACCAAACTGGAGGAGGTAACAAAGAAGATGCTAAAGAACTTACTACCGTTGATCGTGATCCTGAGTTTCGCGTGCGGTCGGTCACCGATCGACCCGACGACTGTCACGCCCACTCTGTACGAAAACAGTCGACACAATGGGCGGTCGCGTGCGGAGCCAAAGGGAACAGTATCCCAAGGAAACGCGCAGGGCCAAGTCTGGTCGACCACGTTCACGCCTGACACTGACGGCTATGACGTCGGTTGCACGTCGGTTAGTTATTACGCTGAGTGCAGCGACGCTTTGAAGAACGATACCTTCACGATCGGCGAGATTGTCTACACAGTCACCGCGTTGTATCTGACGAAAGGTGGCACCAATCGAGTCTATTTTGCCGGCACACGCACACCAGCAGACGGTACGCCCTTGGCCGACATAGCCGACACACTCACCATCGGGAATACACCCCTTACCATTGTCGACGCCTTCAAGGCTGGACCCACCAACACCCGAGCGAACTGGCGTCTCCGGTGGACTGGAGGCGCTTACCCCGCCGGCGCAGACGACCTGGTCTCCCTGGAGGACGGAATCTCCATACGCGTTACGCTTCACTCTGGTTACCTTCCACCAATTCCAGAACCGATTCCAGAACCAACGCCAGAGCCCGAGCCCGAGCCCGAGCCGGAGCCAGAGCCCGAGCCGGAGCCGGAGCCGGAGCCGGAGCCGGAGCCGGAGCCGGAGCCGGAGGAACCCACGGAGCCAGAGGTTGAGCCGGAGGTCCACGAACCCGAGCCTGACAGCGACGGCCCTGGCGGTGTATCGGAGCCAGAGCCAGAACCAGCTCCCGAGCCTGAACCGAAGCCTGAACCCGAGCGTGTTTGGAACTGGGGGGAGCAATATAAAGGCGAGCTGCATTCCCCGGAGTTGGACCGCCTTACCACTGATGGCGCATATTGGCGGACCAGAGCAGTTGGTGTTCGTGTTCAGAGTGCCCCGTATACTTGGGTATGCGGTTTCACAGGGGACGATCCAACTGTTAGCTGCACTGGTGATGGTGTTGCAGCAGATGGAACCAAGAAGTGGATCGCGGTTCCTGTACGACCAGACCCGCGCCTGGAGTAATGGGGGCGTTGTTGCACCGCTCTGGCTGAGAGCGAAATCCGCCTATGGTGGTGGCCGAGGTATGTTCGAGCATGAAGTATCCCAAGCGCTGCCAGTACAAGCACGCGAAGCAGAAGAAGTACCACGTTCGCAACTGGGCGGAATACAACGAAGGGCTGCGCCGCCGGGGCGATTTGACAGTCTGGTTTGACGAGGAGGCAATCGCGAACTGAAAGGCCGACAAGACCGGTAAGCCTGGCGGTCAACGGGTCTATTCAGACATGGCGATTGAAACGGGCCTGGTTGTCCGGATGGTGTACAAGCTCGCCTACCGACAAACCGAAGGCTTCTTGCACTCGATCGCCTCGCTTCTCGGGCTCGGTATCGAGATCCCGGACTACTCGACGTTGTGTCGGCGCTCGAGGTTGCTCCGCAAGAAGCTGCGGATTCCGAAAGCCGCGAGCACTCAACCCATCCACCTGATGATCGATAGCACGGGCTTGAGGATTCATGTTGGAAACGCTCGCAAACCGCCAAAGCAGCGCGCATGGCGCAAGTTGCACATCGCCGTTGATCGCGAGACAGGGAACATTGTTGCGTCCGAACTGACGGCGTCACGAGCTCGCGACGCAACCCGAGTCCCCGCTTTGCTAACACAGATTCAAGCACCTCTAGTGTCGGTGGCGGCGGACAGTGCATACGACAAGGAAGCGGTCTACGAAGCCATCGAAGCGCACAGTCCTGGACGAAGGACGCGCGTGGTGATTCCGCCGCAACGAAACGCGACGCTCAGTCAGAATTCGAACACCGCCATGCAGGAGCGCGATCGCCATATTCGTGCAATCGAAAGACACGGCCGACGTGAATGGTACAAGCTCTCAGGCTACACCAAGCGAAGCATGGTGGAGAACGCGGTCTATCGTTACAAGGCGATCATCGGGCCCGAGATGCGGGCTCGAACGTTGGCGAGGCAACGAGTTGAACACCGAATTGGGTGCGAGATACTCAACAAGATGGCTGCGCTCGGGATGCCCGATACGTACTGCGCCGGGTGACTCTGCAACCGGCACAGGGAGGTCAGTGATTTGCTCCGGGCCGTGCAACAACGCCCCAGTCAGTCCAGATTCTGCGCAACAGCACCCAAAACCCGCGGTCGACATTCGAGAGCCGCGTCCGTTTCACCGAACGACGGAGGACGGCGAGCTGCTGCCGAAGAGCGACGCGACATTCTCAAGAGCTAGCTTGCGACGAGCCTTGAAGGCAGAGATGAGAGCGGGAACCAACGACGAAATCATGCCGGCATGGTGCCGGCAGACCGGAGACTAATCAAGTTCGGTGCGCGCGGATGAATAAATAGAAGGCACAACCCTCTTGATAGTGTTGCGTCCGAGTTCATGTCCGAGGTTCGGTGATGTCTTAAGATTCCTGTCAAAGAAAAACGATGTATGGTTCCCCAAGCTCAAACCCGTCTCCGTCATGGGGACAGAAAAGGAGAACCATACATCATGGGAAAGGTACTACCGAGTCAGCGATTGCTCAAGCAGTTCGAGGAACAACTGGTATTTGGGGAGATGAATCTCTCGGAGATCGTCCGGTCGGGAGCTCAGATGATGCTTCAATATGCGTTGGAGCGCGAGGTGACGGAGGCGTTGGGTCGAAACTACTATGAGAACGCTCCGGCAACGACGAAGGAGAAGGGACGACGCAACGGGTATGAGTCGCATCGGGTCCTCACGGGCGAGGGAGCGGTAACGGTGCAAGTGCCGCAGGTACGAGAAACAGAGAAGGTGTTTCAGTCAAAGATTCTCGACGCCTACGTGAGCCGGACCGAGAAACTCGATGAACTGATCGCGCGGATGTATGTCCACGGGATGTCGACGCGTGACATTGAGGCGACGTTCGCGGACGTGCTGAGCGGCACGGGTGTCTCGAAGTCGGTGGTGAGCCGGGTCACACGGTGTCTGTCGGAGGATTTGGAGGCGTTTCGAAAACGGGATCTCTCGAACGAAGAAGCTGTTGTATCTCGAGCTCGACGGCACGTACCTGCGCTACCACCAAGGAGCGGAGAGGAAAGAGCCCATCCTCGTTGCGACCGGCTATCGCGCTGATGGGACGCGAGTTCTTCTTCATATCGGTGTCGGCAACCGAGAATCCTACGAGAACTGGAAGGGGTTCTTGCAGGAGATGGTGGCCCGAGGAATGAGGGAGCCGTTGCTCATCGTGACGGACGGGAATCCTGGAGTGCTCAAAGCGATCGCAGAGGTCTTCCCTCGAAGCCTCAAGCAACGTTGCCAGAAGCACCGCCTCGAGAACATCCTGGGCAAGGCTCCGAAGGAAGTGCGCGACGAACTCAAGGCGGCCATCCTTGAGTCGTTCCATGCGAACAGCTACGAGCAAGGGCTGAAGAAGGGTCGGGAGGTGATCGCTCGGTACCGTCAACGATTCCCGAACGCGATGAAGTGCATGGAAGAGACCCTCGAAGCGTGTCTTCAGGCGCTACGCCTTCCTGCGGCGCATCACAAAAGGCTTCGCACGTCGAATCTACTTGAGCGCACGTTCGGAGAGCACAAACGTCGCACAAAGGTCATTCCTCACTTCTTCACCGAGGAGGCCGCGATGAAACTCTCGTTCGCTGTGCTCTTGGCCGTCGCAAACAAATGGCGCGGCGTGAGGATGGATGTCTTCGCCGCTAGGAAAGTCGAGGTGCTTCGCAACGAGCTTCTCTCGCAAGGCACGTCGGAGGAATCAGCAGCTTAACCGAGCGCGGGGAACCGTACGGAGATTTGACAGGAAAATTAAGACTTGACCGGTTCTTTGACTGCGCCCCGCAGGCGCGTATATCCCCACGTCGGGTTCTCCTGTTCGGACACGACGGCAAAGCAGGTATAATTAAAGTTTGTGAAGCGGACTTTCCCCACAATCCTGCTTTGCTCTTTTGTCGCGGCCTGTGCCAGCCGCGGACCGTCGGCGACGACACCCTCCGGCACGCCAGCCCCGGCTCCGCTTCGCGGAACCACTTTCGAGGGCCTTGCTTCCTGGTACGGGCTGGAAGAAGAAGGTCGGGCCACCGCGAGCGGAGAGCCGATGGACCCTGAACGGTTCACTGCAGCCCATCGAACATTTCCCTTCGGCACCGTGTTGCGGGTCACCGACCCCGATAACGGGCGCAGCGTGGTGGTGGTGGTCAACGACCGGGGCCCTTTTATCGACGGACGGGTCCTGGATCTTTCCTACGGCGCGGCGAAGGCGATCGACATGGTCCAAAAGGGCGTAGCGCCGGTCCAGATTGAAGTCATCCAAGTAGATCAAAGTCGTCTGGCCACCCGTTGGAGAGTCCAGCTCGGCTCGTTCCGCGACGAGTCGGCCGCCAAAGAGCTCGCCGATGAGATCAAGCGGGAAGGACATCGTCCGGTCGAGATCTCTGGATTCCGGGCGAGCGGTCGGCTTTACTATCGTGATTGGGTCGGAGAATTCGTTTATCGGGCGGATGCCGAGGATCTAGCTCGTGAGTTTCGCCGGGAAGGGCGTGAAACAGTTGTGATGCAAACCCCCTTTCGGTGACGCCCGCTTCATGCAGCACCTATCACCTGTTTTTGTTGCCCATTACAGCCTACGCGAGCGATTCCTCGAACAGCTCGACTTGCTTTTCCTGTCGCGGCTGCGCCGACTACCGTTGCCGCT